>JBCCEC010000005.1:0-117173 GCA_039030475.1 Bacteroidota bacterium | reverse complement strand
CAGCACTGTTGGCCGATCAAAACGGTTAATCGGAATGCTCGAGTGGTGGAATTGGTAGACACGTTGGACTTAAAATCCAATGGCCATTGTGGCCGTGCGGGTTCAAGTCCCGCCTCGAGTACAACAAGAAAAGCTCTTACGATGTAAGGGCTTTTTTTATGGAGCAAAGCACATGAAAACCGGACCTTGTTTACCATTCACCGAGCAAATCCCCACTTCGAACATCATAAATCCGCGTACCTCTTGATTTTCAGGGTTATTATCCTGTTCAAAAGCCTTCCTGCAAAAATTACAAAAATTGATATTGGGCATCCGTCAATCCATATGCCCCATACGTCAATCCATACCCTATTTAAATAAACCATCCTCCTATTTTCACCGAATATTAAGTTTAAAACCAAAGATTATGAAATTACTTAGATTATGTACCATTGCCACATTTGCTTTGGCACTGTGCACCATCTCTTGCTCGGACGGTGAGGATGGAACGGACGGTATTGATGGGATCGACGGAAAAAATGGGGACAACGGCAGTAACGGCACCAATGGCGTTAATGGGCAAAACGGACAAGATGGTGTCGGTTTTGACGATATGACAAAATTTGGGGACATTACCGTACTCCTGAACGGCACCCGGCCAGATGGGAAGGAATTTACCGATTCCAGAACTTTTAAGTTCACGCCCGTGCAGGCCGATGCAATAGCTTCTTCAAATGATGTGTTTATATTTGGCAATTCCCACGAGTTTCAAATTAGGCGCTTCTATGCCAATCCTGGTAATCCGCTTCAAGAAAACTACATCGACTTTTATATCCTGATCAACAATCTTGGGGAAGAAGATGAATTTTTACTTTCTGTAACTATGTCTGTAAGAAACCATGCCGTTGTAGGTGATGATGGTAAATTCTTCCGTATAAGTGACAGCTTTACGCTAGGTGATGCAGTCGTTCCCGAGTTCGAATTCTCCGATTTGGTCTTCGACCCGGATACCAACCACCTTTCTTTCTCATACCGCCTCCTTGTAACTGCAGAGGGCAATAATTCGGGAAATGACCTGACCATTACGGGAGAAGTGGACGTAACCCTTTTGGAACAGATTCTACAATAACCATAAAACTAAAATTACAAAACATAAGATCATGAAAATATTAAAACTATTGGGCATTGCCTTTTGCGCACTATCGCTGTGCACGGTTTCCTGCGCTCCCGAAGATGGGGCCAACGGAACAAACGGTATAGATGGGACCAACGGACAGAACGGACAGAACGGAACCAATGGCACCAACGGCGAGGACGGTGAGAACGGGGCCAATGGTGCCGGTTATGAAGAACTTAGCAAATATGGCCATGTGACCATGGTGCTGGAAGGCACAAGAACGGACAATGTGGCCTTTAAAGACTCCACATCGTTTAAATATACCCCTGTAGAAATTGACCCTTTTGGAACCAATGAATTCACTACCCAAGACCAGCTTTATTATGCTTTTAAATTCACACGCTTCCTGAGCGCACCGGATAATACTTATCAAGATTCAAAAATAGAATTTTCCCTTGGAGTTGATGATCTAGGCGAGGAAGATCAGTCCTTTGGTGCTGGTGGTATTGCACTCCGTTCTTATGCAATAGTTGGGGACGACAACCAATTCTTTACCATTGATGGTACATTCGATACGAACGAACCTGAAAACGTAAACATAGAACTTACCGATCTCGTATTCGATCTGGAAACGGACCGTCTTACCTTTTCCTATAGCTTGGACATAACGGCCGCCGCCGGGGGCAATCCTACCGGCCACCATTTAACGATTACCGGCGACGCAGATGTAATTGTATTTGAACGTATCTAGCGGGTTTAAAACACTTTTATCATTAAAAACAAAAAATCATGAAATTATATAGATTGCTCAGTATAACACTACTTACACTGTCCATATGCCTGGTTTCCTGTTCGGGCGAGGATGGAACGGACGGCACCAATGGAAACGATGGCATTAACGGAGCGAACGGTGCCAACGGAGAGAACGGTGCCAATGGAAAAGATGGAACCGATGGCGGAGGCTTTGATGAGCTGACAAAATACGGTAACGTGACCATGAACCTGAAGGGCACAAGACCGGACGGTGTTGGCCTTGAGGACAGCGCAGACTTTAAATTTACGCCCGTTGATATCAAAAACGAACAAGATTCGTATAACACGTTGGAGATAACCGATAACAATTACGTATTTGAGATATGGCGTTTTTTAAGCGCTCCTGATGATATATATCAAGATGCGTATCTAAGGTTTTACATCGAGATCAATGATCTGGGCGGGCCCGAGGAAGAAATTTTTCAGATTTCTTTATTTATAAATAATTATGCCGTGATCGGCAGTGACAACAAGTACTTTATCATGGATGACGCACATACCTTTACAGAGATTCAGGAGCAAGAGCCGGAGTTTTCTGATTTTGCTTTTGACCCCGATACCTACAACTTTACCTTTTCCTATGATTTTATGGTTGACGAAGAGAACAATAGTTCTAGCAATAAAATTCAGATTTCCGGGGAGGCCAATGTTTTTGTAAAAGAGGAGATTGAGGATTGATGCCATACCTTGAATACCAATTTGAGATATGCCGCTTTTTAAGTGCACTAGATGAAGTAGTTGAACAGGCAACTATGCAATCACTGGAAATGACAACATATATTTTGTCATGGACAACATTTTTGATGATCATGGCATTGGCATTGGCGATTTCATGGTTACGGAAGTGTCTTTTGAGACGACCAGTAACAATCTTACGTTTAATTATTACCGTAGCCGCCGCTAACAACGATTCAGGGAACGTATTGGACATTTCTGGCAGTGTGGATGTCTTTGTTTTGGAGCAAATCGATTAAAGGTTAGTTTTCATTAGTTTTCATTAATAGTAGTTTCATTTTTTAGGGCCAAGATTCAAACCTTGGCCTTTTTTTACCACGGTCGATACTGGAACCATATGTAAGACATCATCCAAAAAACCATAGGTCTTTCTTTTCACAGCACCCAAATCCTTTGAGGTTATAGAGGACGTCATTACATGTTTCCCAACTTCTGGGAACGCAATCTTGCGCTTAAGATGTTCAGGAGTGCCCAGTTGGTCGTACATCTGCAACATAGCCGGTACGGAGACCACCTTATCCTGTATGGAATCGTTTTTATAAAAATACCCCAGAAAAACAGGTTGGTCTACCTTTTCAAAAGTTTCCGGCACCATGGTATTATCCACTAAGGCTTGTAAATGGGTCAGAGCTTCTACCCTATATTTTGGGGTCCAGTATTTCTTTTCCTCTTCGGTAGATTCCGGTTCATGGTAATCTCCTTGCTTTACCAATTTTGCCAGCTGCAATCCCCAAGGACCTGCCAATAGTTTTGCATTTGGGTCATAAATCTCAATATTGGGCGAGTACAGAAGAAGGCCAACAATATCGGCATCGCCCCCGGCAAGGTGCAATGCCAAGGTACCCCCGGTCGACGTTGCCATGATAATCACCTTATCCCCCAATTGTTTTCCTATGGCAATAGCTTCTTTTGCAGAAGCTACCAATGCATCTGCTGTTAAGTCCAACATTGCCTCCTTTTCAACAAGACCGTGTCCTGCCAAGCGGGGCAAGTACAAATTACAGCCGTAACGTTTTGCCGTTTCAATGTGTAGCGGGTGTCCTTCCATGCGACTAGCGGACCAACCGTGCAAATACACAATGCTATATTCGGTTTTTTGTGGAATGCTATCAAACCAAACGATTTTGGCATCGTTATCCGGTTTTAGGTTTTCTATGGATGCTTCCCTTTCCTTGATCAGTTCCTCCAATTCCATTAGATTCGAAGTTACTTTAGGCAACGTTTTATCCATATCTGGAACCGCAACCTTGGGCCCAAAGAAATAAACCAGTCCTAAAACGGCAATTAGTAACAGTGCTCCTTTTACAATCTTAAAAAACAGTCTCATCCTAAATCGTTTTGGTTTATGGGTATACTTTTAAAGGCTTTTTCACAGAGTACCATAAATATACTATTTTAGATCGCTGTACATTACCTGTTTATGTCGAAACTGAAAACGTTGTTAAAAAATCTGGGGCCGGGATTGCTCTTTGCCAGCATGGCCATTGGAACATCCCACTTGGTACTTTCAACAAAGGCGGGGGCACAGTACGGATGGGTAATGGTCATTCCCATACTATTGGCAAACCTATTTAAATATCCTTTTTTTGAGTTTGGAATCCGCTATACCTCGGTTACCGGGAAAAGTTTGGTAGAGGGGTATCTAAACCTTGGAAAAAAGTATTTATGGATTTATGCTTTTGTGACCGTTGTATCCACCTTCACCATTTTAGCAGCGCTGTACGTAGTCACGGCAGGACTCTTTATCAACTTGTTCAATATTTCAACAATTGGTGTCAATAGTATTGCTTTGGCATTGTTCGCTTTTATTAGTGCGGTACTCATCATAGGAAAATATCGATTTTTGGAATATTCCTTAAAGGCCGTTATTTCAATTTTGTTCATCGCATTGATCGTTACCACTGTTTTGGTATTGCACAAAGGACAGGTACCGGGTGCAGAAGCATACCAGAGGCCTATAATTTTCAATGAGGTCGGTATTCTTTTTTTAATTGGATTGATGGGTTGGATGCCTACCGCCGTAGAAGCTTCTGGCTGGGTAAGTCTATGGAGCATGGAAAACCTAAAAACCATGAAAGAAAAGTCTTCTTTAAAGCTGGCACTGCAAGAGTTCAACGTAGGTTATTTTTTAACAGCATTGCTTGCGGTCTTTTTCCTAATCATTGGTTGGATGACCCTTTACGGCACGGGAACGGAATTGAGCGGGAGCGCCGTAGTCTTTGCTGACCAAGTGGTAAGCCTTTTTACCGTTCATATTGGGAATTGGGCTTATTTTTTAATCGCTATTGCCGCATTTGCTACCATGTTCAGTACGTGTATGACCGCTCATGATGCTGTTTCGCGGGTAAGTATAGATGTACTGCAAAAACTCTTGCCGCAAAAAGACTATCTATTGAAAAAGAATGTTTTTGCCATCACTGTACTACTTATGGCTGTGATCAATTGGATGGTCATCGTCTTGTTTGGCGGTAACATGGCAAATCTGGTGGCCTTGGCCACTTTTGTTTCCTTTGTCATGGCTCCCTTAATTGGTTGGATGAATCTTAAAACCGTTATTGGAAACGATATTCCCACGGTAAACAAACCAAAAGCTGGTCTACGGATTTTAACCTATCTGGGGATTTTTTTCCTTTCCTTTTTTGCGCTCTACTATTTTTGGATGGTCATCCGTTAATCAAAAATAAGATTATCGTTCAAGACCACTATCAAAGACCGCTGGTTTTGCTGATGTAGCATTTCCAAACAAAAAACGCCATTGGTACAGTTGTTCAAGATCTTATTTTCCCCATACCCTACGGAATACAGAATATTGGACTCGGGAACTCCGTTCTTGAGCAAGTAGCTTTTTATGGCATCCGACCTTTTCTGTGTCAACCTAAAGTTAGTGCTACTTCCGCCCCTACTGTCCGTATAGGTCTCTATACGTAACTGTGCATTGGGAAAGCTTTTGACGAACGACACCACTTTATCTAGTTCGGTTTCGATTTCGGTCGTAAGTTGGCCCGAATTTCTACCAAAAAAGAATTTTTTGAGTTTTACTACGGTCTGGTTTTCCTTTTCTTCCACCAAATCGTCATACTCGGCAATCTCAATAGTATGACCGGAATTTTTCATTGCTTCCAGTACTTTTTCATCAAACTGTTTAATATAGGTTGAATAACGTTCTTTAACAGCTTCCAGAATTACAGTATCTTCCCATGGAACTTCTAACCTATAATTCCCTTTGTCATCGGAATAGGTTTCTGCCAATATCGTACCTCCCTTATTCAACAACCTGACCAAAACGTTTTCAACCACTACGGAACTCCTCTTATGCTTCTTTACTTCCCCTTTAAACACCAATGTCCTAAGGCCGGGTCTTTCGTCCACCTTAAATCCATACAGATCATCTTTCCCTTTTCCACCAGTTCTATTTGATGAGAAATATCCTAAAAGTCCATCCCCATCGTTTCTCATGATAAAACCAAAATCATCTTCGGGAGAATTGATGCCCTCTCCCAAGTTTACAGGAATACTGAAAGCATCTTCCTCCATGTTGGATTTGTACACATCCATTCCGCCAAGACCATAAAAAACATCAGAGGAAAAATAAAAACTGTTCTCAAAAACGAACGGAGCAATTTCATTTCCCGGCGAGTTGATCCTTGGTCCTAAATTTATGGGTGCGGACATAATCTGCCCTCTATTGGTATACACATAATAAATATCCGTACCGCCATAACCGTCCTCAAAATTTGCCGAAAAATAGAGTCGCTCACTAATTTCATCATAAAACGGATAATAGAACGATGTACTAAGATCTTTCAACAACAGACGAAAATTACCGTCCAAAGGCTGCATTCCTATTGCCAATGCATTTTTTCCGTTTTTGTCAAAAGCCAATTTTCCATTTTCGGTATTGGACTGTACATATAAAATGGCATTGAGTCCCTTTGAGTAGTATGGCGTTGCTTTATGATAATCCAATTCCGGAATTTCCGCTAAAGGTTTTGACCATGCAGAGATTTGACCATCTGGTTGGGCCTCGGCACTAAAAATATTCAAATAGCTCTCATAGTCTGTTTTTGAATCTTGTGGTCGCCCGCTCGAAAACAATAACTGATCACCATAAAAAGAAGGCGAAAAATCGGAATAGGGACTATTCGTCTTTAAATTGAATATTTTAAAATCCAGCGCTATATCCGCATCACTATCCTTAGCAAGTATTCGGGTATTAAATTCAAGATTTTCTAAAAACTTGATATCGAATTTAGATGAAATCTTGGCAAGAAATTCGGCTGTTTTCGTCTTATCTTCAATTTTTGAAAGACTGCGCATCAATTTATTGAGTTGATGGTTGCCAATCAATGTATCTTTCTCATAAAGCTTAAGGTATGCTTCCGAAGCTTTTTCAAAATTGTCGGTTTTAAAATAAGAATCCGCTAGATTCAAGTATTGTTGCTCATCTAGCGTTCCTTTTTCTAAATCTTGCTCATAAGCTGTTATAGCCTCCTTATAGTCATATTGAAAAAAGTAACCGTCTCCCTTGGATTTAGTTGTTTGGGCAAAGCCAATGACCGCTCCCAAAAAGGAAGATAAGAGTAGAACGAATATTTTTCTTGTTTGTGCCATGTTAGAAAAATCTTGGAGAATCTATCTGTTTTGGTTTTCCTTTTAGTTTCTTGTCTCTTTTTCCTTTAGAATTTCCACCGCCAAAACCACCTCTGCCAATATAAAATTTTAATATCGCTTCATGAGAGCCACCGCTAAATTCGCCAAGTGCATTTGTATTGTAATCGTAAGAGTATCCTATGAACAACCCATTGGATATTTGAAAACCGGCCAACCCGCTAACAGCATTATCAAAACGATAGGCAGCACCTATGGTGAGGGCGTCGATAAACTGAAAATTGGCAGATACGTTAATATTCAACGGCGAGTTCTGTAGGTAATTTAGCAAGAATGCAGGCTTAAATTTTGTTCTGTCCGATAACTGAAAAACATAACCTCCTATCAAATTAAACTGTATATTATCTTCAACGATGGTCGCCACCTCATCATTGTATAATCCATTGGTCAAAAAATTGGGAACGGAAATTCCCGTATACCAATCTTCTTCATACAGAAAAAGACCTGCGCCAAGGGTGGGATAAAAATTGCTTACATTTTCATTGCCCAATACCGGATCCAAGGGGTTATTTACGGTTCCTTCAGAATAATCCAAGTTGAGCAACGAACCGCCTGCTGCCATTCCAAAGGAAAGCTTGGTAATATTGGATATATTGATTTGATAGGAATAGGATACGTCTATAAAGGTTTGGTCCGATGGTCCCAACTGGTCATTGACCACGTTAAAGCCCAGTCCCATTTTCTCATTGCCAAAAGGTATATTGGCTCCAAAACGCATGGTAGTTGGCGCACCGGGAATATCTACCCATTGTGCACGATACAGACCCGCAATTTCTGGAGATTCTACCGTACCTACGTAAGCAGGATTAAAACTACCAATGTTGTACATATACTGGGTATACTGCGGTTCCTTTTGAGCATGACCAACATTGATCGTGCCGAAAATTACCAGCAGAAAATGTATATATACAATAAGACCAATATTCTTTGGCATATGTTAATTTATCTTACAATTTGAATCCAACCTTTTGTTACTTCCGAACCGTCCCTTAAATCAAGTAGGTAAAAATAGGTTCCCTTTGGCAGCTCTCCGTTATCTCCCGTTCCATCCCATGAGCTATCATAGCTATCCATTTCAAACACACTATTGCCATAGCGGTCGAAAACTTCTAATCTTGCATTTCCAAACTCGTTGTTTGGGTCCACTAACTTTAAGGTATCATTAAACCCATCTCCATTGGGCGAAAATATATTACATAGTGTACCTGGCGTTTCACAAGGACTTGGAACTACTTCGATTGAAGCACTTGCTTCATTATTTGAAGCATCGATATCTAAAGGAAATGTTGATACAATCGATGCCGTATTGGTTAAAACACCCAATGCGACAAGATTTACGGTTATTTCCAAAGTAATAATTTCTTCGGAGGTCAGTTCATCAATTAACCACTCGCCAGTAATCTGATCATATAAACCTTTGGATGCCGTATGGGATATGTAATCGAAGCTTTCGCCCAATACATCGTTCACCACAATATCTATAACCCTGTCCATTGTCGTATTTTCAAGCGTAATTGTAAATACAACCTCGCTATTCACTAAAATTCTTCCATCGCGCAGTCCCCTGGTAAATTCATCTATTCCTTTAGTAATGGCCAAATCAATAGGTTCTGGATTACATGCAGGGGTCAAGAAAGGATCACAACTATCCAATGGGTCGGTAGCGCTTTCTGGCACCAAGGGCGTACTGGGGTCATCTTCGACCAAAACCTCCTCACCATCTGTAAGCCCATCACCATCCGTATCTGGATTACCAGGATCTGTACCCAAATCATTTTCTTCACTATCCGTTAGTCCGTCCTTATCGGTGTCAAAAACACAATTGGTCACAAAAATCGTTACTTGGACACTGGTATTTGAACATGGTGCTTGGGCACCATCCGTCGTATATTCAAAAACATAATCACCAACAGGTAGATTCTCAAAGTTTACACTGTTTTCCGAACCTATCGATAACCCGCCTGATGGGTCGGTTATGATACTCCAAGAACCTGAACTCTCTCCAGTAAGCGTATCGTCCAAATCTATAACGGCAGGATCATCATTGCCCAAAGTGTTACAGGCAATCGTATTGGTGGGTGTTCCAATAAACGGTAAAGGGTTAACCGTGGCCACTACCTCAACTCTCTCAGAGGAACAGCCATTTGCCGTTGCTTCCACGAAAAAGGATGTCGTTTCGGTAATAAATGGGGTTTCAAACGTTGTTCCCGTACCCAGTATGTTTCCTCCCGTTGAACTAACATACCAATTTAAAAAGCTACTGGCACTTGCCGAAGCTTCCAAAAGCAATGTTCCAGATCCACACCTTGAATCCTCTGTTGTATCGGTGACACTGGGCGTAGTGTTATCGCTTAACGTCACAGTAAGAACAGGACTTGCACAATTATTTGCTGCATCATAGAAAAATCCAAAATAGGATGCTGCCCCCGTAACGATACTACTTCTGTGAGCAGCTGTAATTAAAGGGTCAGGATTTGTACTCCATGTAAGTACACTTCCCGCCGGTGCCACAGTGCTTGTTACGTAATCATTTAAATCAGCATTGATTGTATCACAAAACTCCCTTGATTCAGAAGCATTTAAAACTGGAGCAATAGTACCTACATTACAGGTTACAGTGCAATCAATCACCGTAACGACCAAATCCGTAAACTGATTACCACAAGGAGGTATGGCCCCAGATGTAGTATACCTAAATCTATATTCTCCTAATGGTTGGCCGCTAAAATTGACCGCATTGTTTAAATCGATAACACCCTGAGGTAAATCTAGGGAAGTCCAGCTTCCTGCTGGGTCCGCCCCTGTCAATTGATCGTCTAAATCTACAAGATTGGGCCCACCTCCAGCGGTACAGGCAGAAATATTATTGGCAATTCCGGGAGAAGGCGTTGTATTGGAGGTGAGCGTAACGTTGAACGTAGGGCTTGCGCAATCGTTCAATTGATCATAGAAAAATCCAAAGTAAGTATCCCCAATAGACGTAAAGCTAGTTTCCAAGTAATCATCCGTAACCGTTACATCTGGATTTGTACTCCATCGTAAATCGGAACCTACGGGAATAGCGCTGTTGGTATAATCATCTAGGTTTTGGACAAATGCATCGCAAAAAACCGTATCTACGGAACCATCCAACACCGGGGCCGTAGTACCGGCCACACAACTATCATCGTTGGTTATGGTAACCGTTGCCGTATCAGAGATATCAACGGTCAACACGGTATTTCCTAAATTCTCCATGGAAACGACAAAGGTTTCATCGGGTTCATCTTTGGAATCTACAATGGGAGAAACTGTAAAATTCACCGTTTCGCCTATGGTTCCATTGAATGTTAAGGTTCTACCCGTAATACCTACATAATCATTATCACCTAGTGTTGCCGTGCCGTCAGCATTGGAAATCTGCACCGTAAAACCTCCGTCTACGGCATTATCCAAACTTGCCGTCATAGCTATCGCTCCTCCATCTTCAGCTCCACTGGCGCCTGAAATTGTCACCGAAGCAGTATCATCGCTGACTATAGTAATCGTATCGCTGCCGACCGCACCAATGGTGTAACCTGTTCCATTAGCCAAAGTTATGGTGACCGTTTCATCTAGCTCAAGCTCAGTATCGTCTACGGGAACAATATTTAAGGTTACCGCCTGTTGGCCTATGGGAATATCCACACTGCCAGAAAGTTCAAGAAAATCCAAACTGGATGTTGCTGTTCCGCTTGTAGTGTAATTTATAGTTATTGTACTTCCACTATTGTTGACCGCATCCAGACTAATCGTAAAAGATGCCGGAGAGATGCCCGCTTCAGTAGCGGTATCGTTAGTTGCTACAATTATAGCAACTTGGCCGAGTCCAATATTAAAACCAAACAGTGTGAAAATAAGTAGCGATATTATCCCCTTTACATGGTTAGAGATAACAAAAGATGAGGTCTTTTTTAATAAGGGCAACATTACCTATTTAATGGTTTTCAGTATCGTTCTTATTTCATTTTTGGTAGGCTGTTTGGGAGGAGCCAATATTACTAAAAATAGAAAGAACGCCACAACTTTACAGCTAAAATCTAAGTTTCTTGGGTGAAATACCCTTATGGTATCGGAAATTTAAATTTAAACCGTAGCCGATGCAGTTTCCGCCCCAGAGTCTATCTTTCGCACCAAACCTTGAAGCACCTTTCCAGGACCAACTTCCGTAAACGATTTTCCACCGTCCTTTACCATCTGCTGCACACTTTGGGTCCATTTTACGGGAGCAGTGAGTTGTGAGATCAAGTTTGTTTTTATTTCATCCGAATCTGTGACCGCAGTTGTTGTTACGTTTTGATAAATGGGACAGCTGGGAACATTAAACGTTGTAGCTTCGATAGCAGCTGCCAATTCTTCTCTTGCGGGCTCCATTAGTGGTGAGTGAAAGGCTCCACCAACAGGCAACAATAAAGCTCTTCGTGCACCAGCCTCTTTTAACTTTTCGCATGCTGTGTTAACCGCCTCAATTTCTCCAGAAATTACCAATTGACCGGGGCAGTTATAATTTGCTGGCACAACTATTCCAGGTGTTTCCTCACAAATTTTTTCTACCACCTCATCATCCAACCCTAAAACCGCTGCCATAGTACTTTGTTGAACTTCACAGGCTTTTTGCATGGCCAAAGCTCGTTTGGAAACTAACGTTAATCCATCTTCAAAGGTGAGTGTTCCATTCGCCACTAAAGCCGAAAACTCTCCCAAAGAGTGCCCAGCGACCATATCTGGTTGAAAACTATCACCAAGTACCTTGCTCAAAATGACCGAATGCAGAAAAATAGCAGGTTGGGTAACCTTGGTTTGTTTCAGGTCTTCTGGAGTACCTTCGAACATAATGTCCGTAATTGAAAAATCTAAAATGGTATTCGCCTGCTCGAAAAGTTCTTGTGCTTGATTATGATTTTCATAAAGGTCCAATCCCATTCCTACGAATTGGGCACCTTGTCCAGGAAAAATGTATGCGTTCATTAGTCAGGTTTTTAAGCGATGCTAAAATAGGGATATTTTGAAGATTTGATTGATGGATACTTGGATTATTGGATGACTTGATATTTAGACTATTGGATAGCAGGACTGTTAGATTTTTAGATAAATGAATCGGAAGGTTAAATGCTTTAAAACTTTGCACCTCTGAAGCTTTGAAACCAAAGACCAAAGACCAAAGACCATAAAAGTATACCTTCAGTTTAATTTCACAAACCTAAACCCTGCAAACAGAAAAACCATCACTCCTTAAACCAACTCGAATAGGTTACATAATTGTTCGCTATACGGTCAATTTCGCCAGAACTTAGCTCTGGGCTGATATCCTTTATTTTCTTAGCGGGCATTCCTGCATAAATACTGCCTGCTTCAACATGGGTTCCTTTAGTAAGTACGGCCCCAGCAGCAATTATGGAGTTGCTTTCCACAACGCAATCATCCATGATAATACTTCCCATCCCGATCAAGACATTATCTTTCACGGTACAACCGTGTACCAGTGCGTTGTGTCCAATGGAAACGTTATTGCCAATGGTAGTCGGGGATTTTTGATAGGTACAATGTATCACGGCACCATCCTGTACATTGACCTTGTTGCCCATTTTTATAAAGTGGACATCGCCACGGATAACAGCATTGAACCAAACACTGCATTGCTCTCCCATTGAAACTTCACCAACAATGGTCGCATTTTCTGCAATAAAACAATCTTTACCAATTTCCGGGGATTTGCCCCTAACGCTCTTGATTAACATATTTTATGGTCTTTCTTTATTTCTATTGTTCATTGCTCACTGTTCATTGCTCATTGTTCATTGAAAATAAGACAGTAATGTTGCCTTTTTTGATGCGGAAACCGACAGCTCTTTTCCATTGGACAACACTACGCTGCCTCCTTTTCCCCTTTTATATTTTACCACTTCGCCCACATTTACCAAATAGGATTTATGAATACGGGCAAAAGCATATTCGGTTAACGCATCCTCAAAATATTTGAGTGTTTTGCTCACCACGATTTTCTTGTGCTCTAAATAAATCTCAGTATAATTATCATCTGCTTTGCAAAAGTAAATATCGCCAACATCCAAAACCTGAAATCCATCTTGTTGCGGCAATGTTATTTTTCCTTCTGTTTTAATCGACTTGGCTTTCAATACCTGCCCTTCCAATGCATTTTCTTTTTCTTTGATTTCTTTGACATAATCGACGGCCTTTATCAATTCATCAATATTTATCGGCTTCACAAGGTAATACGCTGCATGGTTGTTCAAGGCATCCATGGCATATTGGTTATAGGCGGTAACAAAAACTGTTTCAAACGTTCTATCGGGTACTTTATCCAATAAGTCAAAAGCATTGCCAAAAGGCATTTCAACATCTAAAAACACTAAATCTAGCTGGTGTTTTTGAATCAATTCCAATCCTTCGGTAATGTTCGAGGCTTCTCCCAGCAGCTGAACTCCATCGCAGTACTTAGCAATATAGTTGCGAAGTATCTCTCTGCTGTTCGCCTCATCTTCTACGATTATCGTTTTCAATTTCATTAGTCCTTTTTAAGCTTTAGCGATACTTTTGTTCCCGTTTCATCTTCCAATAAATCTGAAATGGAGACATCAACTTTATTTTTGTACATATCATTTAATATCTGAATCCGCTTTTTAATGTTCCCCATGCCTTTTGATTTTTGCTTCTTCTGATTCGATGTCTTCAAAGCAGCGGATTTTTTCCTTCCAATACCATTATCAGTTATCGTTATCTCTAAAATCTCATTGGTGATTTGGTCAACTTCAATTTTTAAAAAGCCTTTCTTCTCTTTGTAGCGCAGACCGTGCCAAATTGCATTTTCAATATAAGGTTGAAGCAACATAGGTGGAATTTCAAAAGCATCGATATCTATTTTTTTATCGATATTGATTTCGAAGTCGAACTTATCCGAAAAACGTGAATGCTCCAATTTAACATACAACTCCAATAGGTTCAGCTCCTTTGAGAGCGGAATAAAATCTTCTTCAGAATTTTCGAGAACACTTCGCATCAAAATTGAAAAATCGCTAAGGAATCTATTTGCGCTGCGCTCATCACTCTTGGCGATGTAATTGTTGACCGAATTGAGTGCATTGAAAATAAAATGAGGGTTCATTTGGGTACGCAGCGATTTCAGCGCCAAGAGATTATTGGCTAACTTTTGTTGTTTGCTGCTCCTGTAAAACAGAAATGTGGTAAGGGCCATCAACAATATTCCAAAAATCAAGGAATAGATAAGCCATTTTTGCCGCTTGCTCATCTCTTGAAAGAGTTGCTGCTCGGTAACCGCTAAGCTATACTTACTTTGGGAAAGTTCGCGTTCCTGCTCCAGACTGGAAATACGGTTTTGTTTTGTGGCTATTTCTCTATTGAATCGAGCCGCTCTGGAAATTTCCTGCTCTTTTCGAATGTAAAGACTATCCACCACGGCAACGTAGTCCTGGTAGGATTCCAGCGCTTTTGAAAAATCCCCTTTGTAACGGTATACCTCCGATAGTTTTCTAGTGGCGTCTTTCTGCACCACCAAGTCATCTTCACTATCCGCTTCTACGATACTGCGCTCCAAATAGGGAATGGCCTCATCCAATTTGTCCTGCGCAATGTACGCGTTGGCAATTTTATAATTGATTTGCTGTGAGGTTATGGAATCTGAATTCTCCAACCCTTTATTCTCTTTTGCTACGGTTTGGCGCGGCAACTGTTTCAGCTGGCTCAAGCTCTTTTTGCGCAATTGTATTTCATCATCAAATCGACTCTCTACATTATAAAAGTCGGCCACTTTTTCATTTTCCTCTATCAACCTTTCGGGAGCAACTTTTTTTGATAGGCTTAGCGAATTGTTATAAAAGCCTTCCGCTTCAACAAATCTGTCCTCACTTGCATAAGCGTCCGCAATCTTGGAGTTCAAATCGATTATTTTAGGAGAGACCTGATTCTTTTGTGCTATGCGAAGACCTTCTTGATAAAAATCTACGGCATTTTTTATTTGTGATAGGCCTTTATTGGCATCACCCAATCCCTCATAAAGTTCAACACGTTGGTAAGGAACCATATTTTTCAAATCCAACAAAAGGGAAAGGGTAGACTCCGCTTTTGAAAACTCCCCATTTAAAATATATGCTCTTCCCAACAACAATGTTGTTTTTGTTGTTTTTTTCGATGCCAAAGCATCATTAAAATTTGTAATAGCAAGGTCGTATTGCTTGTGGTACAGATAAATCTCACCAAGCGTAGTGAACGACTTGGATAGTTCACTTTTATTGCCCCGTCTCTCTAATTGCGCTATGGATTGCGCAATAAAGTCTATACTTTTTTCTAAATCCTTGCTCTTGTAAAAGTTAGCGGAATCCAGAGCACGTTGGTGGTTGAATGTACTTCTTGAGCCAATGCTACTCCTTTTTTTTGTTTTACTTGGGGTAGTGTATCCTTCAACCAGTACATCAACATCCTCATCTGATCTTATCTGATGTTGAACGGTTTCGAATTCCATGCTTTCAAAAATCAGTATATCGCCAATAGCAGAGCTAATGGTAAACTCTCCAAAATTATTTGTAGTGGTAAAACTGCCTGCGTTCGTAGATACCTGTACATCTGGAATTGGAACAAAATTCTCTTTCCCTTTAACAGAACCTTTTATCTGCACGGGCGAACGCTCATTGTTAACCTGTGCAAAACCTGAATAAAAAATAATCAGGAAGAAGAAAAGTATGTGCTTTGTTTTTGCCATCTATTCTTTAATACCAGGGTAAACTTAGTGCATCTAAAGCGTATTAAAAAATTAGCTTTTGATGAAAAACCACTGAAAACATCCTTATTTGACCACTTTACAAAGTGGTTTGTTCCGCTCACTCATTATGAGGCACAGTTCCCTCATTTCCAATTTTTATTAAAAAAAGTCAGCAATACTTTTAAACCATCGAAATTAATAAAAGACATGAAAGAAGTTAAGCAAAATAGATTCTGGAAATTCACGATTGGTTTGACCATTGGGTTTGTAATCTTGCTCATTTCCAGGGTAATTTATGGGTACACCAATGATGTAACACCACATGAAGTTCACCATCCTATTATACTCTCGGAAGAATCCTTTGACTTTGACGGAAGAAAAAATTATGCTTCAATAAAATACAAGGGGCAGAACCAGTCGCCTTCTTCAAATTTAGATCAGAAGTATGAAAAAATTGCTACCGCTAGGGCTATTTCACATGAGTTTGAGCGAGAGGAAAATCAGATTCGAAAGCAAATCCAAAAGCTTAACGGTTTAATTCAATTTGAAAATAAAAGCGGAAATGAAGGCTTTAGACGATTGGACTTATCAATAGGTGTTCCACCAGAAAACTTTGACCAGTTATTTCAAAGCCTTATTAAAATTGGAAAAATCCAAGAAAAGGAAATCACAAAAAAAGACAAGACCAATGAATACAGGGAACTCAATGCAAAAAAATTATCCCTAGAGAAAATTAAGACTTCGTTGGTTGACCTTAAATCGAAAAGCGGAAAAATAAATGAGTACATGCTTTTGGAAAACAGAATCCTGGAAATTGAACAACAACTCCAAGAACTTGGGGTAAGCCTTGGGAATTTTGATGATGAGAATGAATTCTGCACCATCAAGTTTACCATAAGTGAAAAACCTATAATAAAAATTGGGTTCCTAAAACATATTACCAATGCGCTAAAATGGACAATAGAGACCTATTTAATGACAATGGCAATTTTTGCCTTTATGTCCCTGTTTGTCTACTTGGCATTATTGATCATAGAAAAATTGAAATTCAAAGAATAATTAAAACGCTGAATTATGAAACATTTTAAACACCTAATGGGAATAACGCTATTTACGATTGCAGTTGGATCTGCGTATAGTTGTAATTTAAAATCAAAAGAGAACAATGATAATATAGATAGAGGTGACACCGCACTTCTTACTACAACAGTCTCTGAAAAACCTTCAAAACAGTTTGTGAAAGTTGCATTGCTATTGGATACAAGCAACAGTATGGATGGCCTTATCAATCAGGCCAAAGCGCAACTTTGGGATATTGTAAATGAATTCACTTATGCCAAATGTGGAAATGAGACAAGACCATCGTTAGAGATAGCGCTGTATGAATACGGCAACGATAATCTGGCTTCCAATGAGGGGTATATTAGGCAGGTTATTGGTTTTAGCAGTGATTTGGACGAAATCTCCGAAAAATTATTTTCGCTCACTACCAACGGTGGCGAGGAATTCTGTGGGCAGGTCATTCATACTTCCTTGAAACAGTTGGACTGGGGGAAAAATGCAGATGATCTGAAAATGATTTTTATTGCCGGTAACGAGCCGTTTACGCAAGGTAGGTTGAACTACAAGGACGCTACATCCCAGGCAAAGGAAAAAGATGTTATTGTCAACACTATTTTCTGTGGCAACTATGAGCAAGGCATTTCTACAAAATGGAAAAATGGTGCCAAGCTTACCGGTGGCGAGTACATGGCCATTGACCATAATAAGCAAGTGGTGCACATAGATACGCCCTACGACGATGTTATCATAAAACTGAACTCAAAATTAAATACAACTTACATTTCGTATGGCGCTTTGGGCAGTAGAAAAAAAGCACAGCAATCCATGCAAGATTCCAACGCCGCCGAAATGGAAGAAGCAGTGGTGGTAAAACGTGCTGTAAGCAAAAGCTCAAGACTTTATGAAAATTCCTCTTGGGACTTAGTGGATGCCATTGAAGATGAAGAATTTGAAATAGCAGAATTAAATGACAGGGATTTACCAAAAGAATTAAAAGGAAAGTCCAAAAAGGAAATAACCGCATATCTGGAAGGCAAAAAAGCCGAGCGTGTAAAAATCCAGAAGCAAATTCAGGATTTGAACAGAAAACGTGAGGCATATATTGTCGAAAACCAAAAGGAAGAAGCTGGAGAACTGGAAAATGCACTCTTGTCGGCAATTAAAACACAGGCTGCAAAGAAAAATTACAAGTGGGATTAAAAGCCTCACCCAGAACTGCCCTGTTAGGCAGTTCTGACCTCTCCTGAGGAGAGGTAAATTATAATTCCAGCAAAAGTTACGTTGTTTTAAGTATTGGTGTTGGGTTGTTGAAGTGGACCATTAGAAATAATGGTCCATTTTAATTATTTGCCGCAGGGCAGTAGCAATCATAACGCTTCCCTTGGTCACTTTGGCCAAAGTCATATCCCAACGTTATTTGATGAAATCCGCCATTATCAAAACGAATATCCCCAGATTGATAGGAATAGTTGTAAGAGAACATGAACTTATTAAGGTTAACACCTACTATTGGCGTGAATAATTGTAACCGCTGCTCCCCAAAACCACCGTCCGTTTGAAATTGTGCTCCATCAAAACTCCTCCGGTATGACAAGCCGGCCCAGACCGTTCCAAAACTAACGTCTCTATATACTTTGGCATTAATATCCACAGTTGTTTCTTTGGTAAAATCAGTCATTTGTAACAAAACAGATGGTTCTATCCTAGTTTTATTCCCAAAAACATATCCCACGGAAAATAAATATCTTCTTAAATTATCAAATTCAGCTAACGTATATAAATCGCGACCACTCCCAAGAATATTCAGGACGGCGGCATGTGCATAGAACTCAAAAATATTATAGGAAACCCCTAGGTCAACATTAAAATAGCTTACGGTGTTTTTGACACCACTAACGGCTGGGTCTGGTATTACCGATACAAATTCGGTCTCGTCCAAACTGCTTAGTATAATTCCTGTGCTAAGACCAAAAGAGAGTTGATTCAACGTTCTAAAATCACCTGCAAGCTGCAAATGGTGTGTATACGTTGCTTTAAAACCTGTTTGGGAATGGTACCCGTTTGAATCGTTGAATAGAATACCTCCAATACCACTACGTTCTCCTACCCTAAAATTAGCATTCAATGTCTGTAAACTTGGTGCTTCATCAACATTAAACCATTGCTTTCTTGCAGTTAAACGAACTTTTCCTCCTTCACTGATTCCTGCCATTGATGGATAGACCAGGTAGTAATTGTCCGCTAAATAGTCAAAGTAAACCGGGATTCCTTCTTGTGCCTTGGTTGTTAGCCCAAAAAATAGGATGATAATCAGTGGGGTTAAATAGCTTCTCATGAAATGATTAGGGCTAAAGTTGGGGTTTATTTAGGTAATCAACAAGTTAATAACGGTTGAAGCGATACATTATTATATATTCCACCTCTCCTATTTACTTTGTATTTTTGTACAAACTTCAGCTATGAACGATTATAACATCACCGTTGTTGCCACCAACAACCCCAAAATACTAAAATTTGAAGCGAATCATTTTCTTGCAAAGAACAATCATGAGTTCAAAAATATAGATGATGCCAAAAGCTCACCATTGGCGCAACAACTGTTCTACCTGCCCTTTGTAAAGACGGTTTATATATCAAGTAACTTTATCGCACTTGAACGTTTTGATATTGTTGAGTGGGATGACGTCAAGGATGAAGTTGCACAACAGTTGGTAGATTATTTAAATGCGGGAGAGCCAGTTCTAACCGAAGAAGAAACCCAAAAAAAGGAAGCTGTCACTGTTTATGCAGAAGTAACACCGAATCCTGCGGTAATGAAATTTGTATCTAACAAAAAGATTGTTCCAACTGCTTATGAGTTCAAGAATATTGATGACGCCAAAGATTCTCAATTAGCAAAAGAACTCTTTCATTTTCCGTTTGTAAAAGAGGTGTTTTTTGATGAAAACTATGTATCGGTCTCTAAATACGAAGTGGCGGATTGGAACGAAATTACGATGGAACTAAGGGAGTTCATCAGAAACTTTTTAATGGATGGCAAAGAAGTCGTATCCAAAGAAGCTATTCAAGAGTCCAAAAAAGTGGCTGAGGAAAGCCTTTCCCCTACAAAATATGACGATACCTCCCAGCAAATCATAGATATCTTGGAGGAATACGTTAAACCTGCCGTAGCCAGTGATGGTGGAAATATTCTATTTCAATCCTACGAGGAAAACAGTAAAACCGTGAATGTGATTCTACAGGGAGCATGCAGTGGCTGTCCATCTTCAACGTTTACGTTAAAGAACGGCATCGAAACTATGCTGAAGAACATGATGGGCGATAAAGTGAACGAAGTAGTTGCACTAAACGGCTAGTTTTCTGAATGTAACGGTTTCTATTCTGGTCAATTTTTGCTAACTTGAAATAATTTAAAAAACAGTAACCATGGCAGTTTTAAAAGTTATTGAAGTATTGGCAAACTCGGACAAGAGTTGGGAACAGGCGGCAAAAAATGCAATAGAACATGCATCTAAGTCCGTAAAAAACATTCGCTCCGTTTATATCAATGAACAGAGTGCTTCCGTAAATGACGGAAAAATAGATGAATATCGAGTAAACGTAAAAATCACTTTTGAGGTCAAATGACCCATAGAAGGAGAATTAAAAATAAAATCGCGCCTGTTCGGGCGCTTTTTTTATGCTTAAATCAGTTCAATGTTAAAAAAAATTACAGTTTTATCCGTTTTGCTCGTCTTAACGTACGGCTGTACCCAAAAATCAAAGAAAGTGACCCATAAACATACTAATGCGCTGATTAATGAAACGAGCCCTTATCTTTTGCAGCATGCCCACAATCCCGTAAACTGGGAGGCATGGAATCCTGAGGTCCTGGCACGTGCAAAAGAGGAGGATAAACCTTTACTAATTAGCATAGGATATGCCGCATGCCACTGGTGCCATGTTATGGAAGAAGAATGTTTTGAAGATGAGGAAGTAGCGCAAATGATGAACGAAAACTTCATCAATATTAAAATTGATAGGGAAGAACGGCCAGATGTGGATCAAATCTATATGGATGCCATTCAGATGATGTCCGGAAATGGAGGCTGGCCTTTAAATATTGTAGCATTGCCCGATGGAAGACCATTTTGGGGAGCGACCTATGTCCCAAAAGAAAATTGGATAAAATCTTTAAAACAGCTTACAGATTTGTACAAAAATGATAAATCCAAAGTTGTACAATACGCCAGTGACCTTGCAAATGGCATCAATGCTATAAATCTGGTTGAAAACAAAGGTAGTTCCGATAATTATTCTCTTGAACAATTGCATGCTGCTGTAACAAACTGGTCTCAATATTTTGATACTTATTTAGGGGGGTATAAACGTGCTCCCAAGTTTATGATGCCCAACAATTGGGATTTTCTTTTGCATTACGCTACGGCCAGTTCCAAACCCGAAATCATGGAATATGTTGATACTACTTTGACCCGTATGGCATACGGAGGGATATATGACCATGTGGGCGGTGGGTTTTCGAGATATGCTGTTGATACCAAATGGCATGTTCCACATTTTGAGAAAATGTTGTACGACAATGGCCAACTTACGAGCTTATACGCTAAAGCCTACGCCGTTACAAAAAACGATTTATACAAAAGTGTTGTAGAAGAAACCATAGGCTTCGTAAAAGAAGAATTGATGGATACGAATGGAGGTTTTTATTCTTCTTTGGATGCTGATAGCCTTGATGAACATGGAGAACTTGAAGAAGGTGCCTACTATGTATGGAAAGAGGAAGAGCTTTCGGAACTCCTAAGCGCTGATTTTAAGGTTTTCAAGGATTACTACAATATCAATTCTTACGGTTTTTGGGAAAAAGGAAATTATGTGCTAATACGTGATAAATCCGATATAGAAATCGCTGAGAAATACGGTATTGCACCACCTGATTTAAAACAGAAAATGGATGCCGCCTTGTCTACTCTAAAAGAAAAAAGAGAAGAACGGCCAAAACCCAGACTGGACGATAAGATTCTTACTTCATGGAACGGGCTCATGCTTAAAGGGTTGGTAGATGCTTATCGTTACTTGGGCAAGAAAGAATATCTTGATCTTGCCATAAAAAATGCCCTGTTTATTGAAAAGGCAATGATTAAAAACGACCATTCCCTTTTTCGAAACCATAAAGAAGGAGAAAGTAGCATCAATGCTTTCCTAGAAGATTATGCCACGGTAATTGAAGCTTATTTGGCCCTTTACGAGGTTACTTTTGATGAGAAATGGCTAAATCATTCCAAGAAGCTTTTAGATTATACCCAACTACATTTTAGCGATGCAGCATCAGGAATGTTCTTTTTTACTTCGGACGAAGATGAATCCCTTATCCGAAGAAGCATAGAGACCAATGATAATGTTATTTCTGCATCAAACTCCATCATGGCAAAGAATTTATTGAAGTTTCACAAACTTTTCCCTAATGAAGGTTATGGGGAAGTAGCCAGGCAAATGTTGAAAAACGTACAGGAAAATTTTGATAAAAGTGCTCAAGGATTTGCCAATTGGCTACATGTAGTGCTTTATGAGAATGAGAACTTTTATGAGATAGCTGTCGTGGGAGAAAATTACAAGGAACTGGGCAAAGAAATCCACAGTAATTATCTGCCAAACAGCATTTTGGCAGGTTCCAAAAGAGATGGAAGTTTGGGTTTACTGCAAAGCAGGTATAATGAGGGGGAAACTTTGGTTTATGTTTGTATCGAAGGAGCTTGCAAGCTTCCGGTCGATTCCACGGAGGAAGTATTAAAACAGTTAAAAAATTAATCGAATTCGGCAATGATAGTTTTGCAAAAAAAGACAGCTTAACTTTATTTTGCGTGTAACAAAAACCAATCCTTATGGAAGATTTAAAAAATTACCAGCAACATATTGATAAGGCCATAGATTGGATATGGAATCTACTACCAAATCTGATGCTTGCCATTATTTTATTGGTTGTGGGACTTTGGGTCGTAAAGTTCCTGAACAAAATGGTTCGCAAGTTTTTTGAAAAGAAAGACTATGATCAAACGCTAGAAACTTTTTTACAAAGCTTTATATCCATTACCCTAAAAATTATACTCTTTGTATTGGTCG
This sequence comes from Bacteroidota bacterium, assembly GCA_039030475.1. Taxonomy (GTDB): domain Bacteria; phylum Bacteroidota; class Bacteroidia; order Flavobacteriales; family Flavobacteriaceae; genus Flagellimonas. The sequence goes on along the minus strand of JBCCEC010000005.1, from coordinate 93,930 downwards.
TGACCCAACTAGGTGTAAAAACTTCTTCTTTGGTAGCTATATTAGGTGCCGCCGGTTTAGCCATTGGATTGGCCCTACAAGGATCGTTGGCAAATTTTGCAGGTGGCGTTCTAATCTTGCTTTTTAAGCCTTTTAAAATTGGGGATTTTATCTCGGCCCAAGGTGTGGATGGGTCTGTAAAGGAAATTACTATTTTCAATACAAAACTGAACACTTTTGGAAATCAAGTGGCCATAATTCCGAACGGACAGCTTTCCAATGGGAATATTATCAATTACAACGCAGAAGATAAAAGAAGGGACAACTACACGATTGGCATAGGGTACAGTTCCAATATCAAAGAAGCAAAAGATATTCTTTTACAGATATGTGCCGATAACGAGAATATTCTAAAAGATCCAGCGCCAGAGGTCTATGTTGATTCCCTGGGAGATAGCTCAGTAAATCTTTCGTTACGCTATTGGGCAAAAAATGACGTATTCTGGCCGGCCAAATTCTATGTACACGAAGCATCCAAACTACGATTTGATGATGCGGGGATTGAAATACCTTTCCCACAACGGGTAGTACATGACGTGGATTAATTGGTCTTTTTTCCTTGGAGGATAAAATCTTTTAAGTAATAAGGTTCAAAATAGGCAACGTCCTCAAAAAGTCCGTTTTGATATTTTTTATGGGAAATTAGCGCCATATCCTTTGCAGAAGGTACTACTGAAGCATCAAAAATAAAACTGGAATCTTTTAATAGTTCTTTACATTTTTCTGCACCACTACCTATTACGTATACATTATTTGAAGTGACGTACTCAGAGAAAGCCTTTTCATCAACAATCTCTGCCTTGGTCTCTCTAACTTCAGTATAATCTTTGTTATATACAGCAGAATAGACTTCCATTCGCCTTGCATCCAGAACGGGAATAATAAACTCCCCATCCAAAGCATTTTCCTGTCTGGCCATACTTTCTAACGTAGGTACTGAAATCAACGGTAAGTCTAAAGAAAAACAAAGCCCTTTTGCTGCTGAGACTCCTATACGAAGCCCCGTATAAGAACCAGGGCCTTTACTAACGGCAATTGCATCCAGCTCTGAAAAAGATAAAGAAGCCTTTTCCAAGGCTTCTTTTATAAATACATGCAATTGTTCTGCATGGGAGTAATTTATCGCGTTATGCTCCTTCAAAGCAATAATTGTATCACCTTCGGATACACTTACCGAACAATTGGTCGTTGCAGTTTCTAGATTAAGTATTTTGGCCATAGCGGCCACAAAGATACTAGTTTAACGAAATTGGAATGCCAAAATAGAATTCCAATATCTTTATCCTAAATATATAATCGTATTTGGTACGGATCACGTCTGCTTCTGCATTATCGACTCTAGCTTGTGACTGACTAAAATCAAAAGCATTCATCAACCCAACATTAAAACGCTCTTTGGCATAGTCATACGCTAGTTTTCTAGCCTCCATTGTTTTAACTGCAGCATCATGTGCTTTACCAAAAGTGGTCACATCAACATGAGCTTGTTGAATTTGTGTTTCTAGAGCCAACTTATCCTGCTCCAGTTGCAACTGGGCACTTAGAAGGCTTATTTTTGATCGCTTGACACTGTTTCTGGTACTCCAACCGTTAAAAAAAGGAATATCTAGTTGAAAACCATAGGCTAGACCATCAAACAACCATAATTGATCCGTGAACGGAATAATCGATAAATCATTGACAGAGACCAAGTTTTGATCGGAATATCTTGTATTATAGTTTATAAATGCTGACAAAGTGGGGTAATATGCACCCTTAGCAATTTCCAAATCCTTTTCTGCCAAATCAACGTTCGATTCAGAGAGCTTGATATCATTTCTAAAGGTCAATGCCTTATCAAAGATGACTTTTGCCGAGTTATCCAAAATGTCCGAAGGCGGTATTTCAAATGACTCATCAGCTATATCAAAATTTTCATAATCGGTTATTTGTAACAGTTGTGCTAAATTCACTCTTGAAATCAGAACCAGACCCTCTCCGTTAATAATTTGCTGTTCTTGGGTTGCGGCTGTAGCTTCTATTTCCAGTAAATCGCCTCGTGGCACCACTCCCGATTCTACCAGTTCTTTTGTACGTAACAAATCTTGTTCCGTTACGGCATATTGGGCTTTGAAAACTTTTAGTTGTTCCTTGTTGGACAATACTAGTAGATACGCATTGGCAACGTTCAATCGAATATCATCTTTCAAATCATCAAGTCTATACTGATTTGAAATGGCATTCAGCTTGGCACGGTTCAATCGTCGAATATTTCGAAGTCCATCGAATAGATTCACTACGGAGGTGAGATTACCTCTAAAATTCAATTGCGTACTTACCGGTTCTTGAGAGGTAGGATTAAACGATAGACCTACGTTTTCGGTCAGACGTGCATCACCATTCAAACTCGGCAACAGATTTCCAATAGCGTCGGATTTATCAATTTTTGCGTTATCTAAATCCAGTTGTGCTTGCTCAATGGTAAGATTGTTTTCCACGGCGTAGACTACGCATTCCTCTAAAGTCCATTTTCTCATTTGTGCGTTGGTGATGAACATCGCACAAAACAATAGGAGTAAAGTGATTTTAAATTTCATTCGTTTTTCGATTTTTTGATTGATATAATTTGTTGGTTTATTCATCCTCGGCATCTTCTTTTCGCTCTAGCTTGTTCCATACTTTTACCTTGGCATCTTCTTCAAGTCCAGAAACTATTTCTACATCAATTCCATCACTTACTCCCAGTTCAAGTTCTTTGCGCTCAAATTCATTCTCTCCCGTTTCAACTTCAACATAGGGTTGCTCAGTATTTTTATCAAACTGCAACAATGCCTCTTTAAGTGTTAGTACATCCTTCTTCTCTTCTAGGACAATCGATGCGTTTGCGCTATATCCGGCCCTGACATAGGTGCTGTCACTTACCACCAAATCACCTTCAATTTTAAATTGGACCGCCCCCTCCGTCTCAACACCTTTTGGGGCTATGAACTTAAGTTTTGCATTGAACTTATCTTTTTCTAGGGCTCCAAGATTAATTTCCAAAGGCATTCCTAAATGAAGTTTACCAACTTCGGCTTCATCCACTTCGCCCTCAAAAATCATTTTGGTCATATCAGCTATCGTAGCAATCGTGGTTCCATCGTTAAAATTGTTACTTTGAATGACTTGATCTCCTTCTTTTACGGGAATCTCTAAAATAGTACCGGATACGGTTGCACGTATATTCGTATTAGCTGCAGTTGAGCCTCCAATAGAACCCCTGCGGATAATCTGATAATCACCCCTTGCATTTTTCAATTCCTGCTGTGCCTGCTCATAGGTCAATTTCTGATTGGTGTAATCCTGATTGGACACCACGCCTTTATCGTACAACGTTTTGTTCCTATCATATTCCATTTTCGCGTTGTTCAAGGCCAATTCAGCATTACGGACACGACCTTGTGCCTGGTAAAGGGATTGCTCATTGGGCACAACTTTGATGACCGCAATCAAATCGCCTGCATTTACTTTGGCTCCTTCTTCCAGATGGATTTTATCTATGATTCCAGAAATCTGTGGTTTTATATTGATTTCATCTTCGGGAATTACTTTTCCTGTTACGATTACTTTATTTACAATATCCTTTTTTTCCAAGGATTCAGTCTTATATAATTGGGCCGGAGTGCTGTTCTGTTTTAGAAAATAGACAATAGCGTATAGGATTCCAATACATAAAACCCCTATTAATCCATATTTTAAATACTTGTTCATTTATAAATTATTTGATTGTTATCTGAATTATTTAGTTTTGGTCATTCTTCTCTCAATGCTTCTATTGGTCTTACTTTGACCGCTTTATTTGCTGGGATCAATCCTATTAGCACGCTTAGTCCCACCATCAACAAAAAGGAAATAAGAAACTGTGGTATGCTTACCATAGGATTCACAAATGGAAAATCGTCGCCACTTCCAAACATGGAATTAAGCAATCCAAGAATCCCAACGGATATGGCAAATCCTATAAGTCCAGCAAAAGCAGTTAACACAATAGCTTCAACTACAATTTGCCTTTTCACAGTTTTTGGAGTGGCTCCTAAAGCTCTCCGCACACCTATTTCTTTGGTACGTTCCTTAACGGTAATCAACAGAATATTACTAATGGCTATGACACCCGCTAGCAACGTAAATATGCCAACAAAGAATGAGAAGCCTTTAAGCACATCTGTAAAGCCGGTGATGTTATTGAATATTTCGGACATATCGAAACTCCCAATGGCCCTTTCATCATCTGGATGGATGTCGTACTTGGTCTTAAGTATGCTCTTGATTTGATTTTCAACAACGGGAACTTTGGTATTCGGTTCTACAGCAATGGCCATCCATCCCATTCGGTCGCCTGTATTGAATGATTTTTGAAAAGTGGTAAAAGGGATAAATACTGCGTTCTCACCATCAATATTTATGTTATTGTTCGGTTTGTAAATCCCTACAACAGTAAAGAACACCCCATTAATACGAATATCTTTACCAATGGCCTTCTCTCCTTTATCAAACAATAGCTTATAGGTTTCTTCCCCTATTACGCATATTTTTTTAGAGTTTTCAATGTCCGTTTTGTTTAAAAACCTTCCTTCGACCAACTTCTTTTTAGTGATGTTATCAATTTCTGGATAATCCCCATAAACAGACGAACCACTCTTTCTTCCATCTCTGTAAACGGTGACCACATCTCTATGACTCCCCAGTTCTATCCTTGGTGCCAAAACTTCTATTTCCGGTATTTGTTTTCTTAAAATATCGGCATCTTCAATCTTGTACCGTATTCTTCTGCCCCGTTCAAAACCTTTGTAAGGCTCGGATGTTGATTGTCCCCAAATAAAAAGACTGTTTGAAGCAGTACCAGCAAAAACTTTATTAAAACCATTGCTCATACCATTTGCGGAGCCTAAAAGCAATATCAGGATAATCATTGCGAAAATGACGCCTAACATAGTCAAGAACGTACGGAACATGTTCTTACCAAGGGTATGAAAAATCTCTATCCACAAATCTTTATCGAACAACCACATAATTATTTATCGCTTAATGCTACAATCGGTTTTACATTTGCCGCTTTTATTGCTGGAATAAGACCAGCCAATACTCCGGCAACAATCAAAATAATTGTGGCCGTAACCACTGTTGATAAACTAACGGAAGGATTACTGAATGCAGGAGTGTCTATAGCTGGACCTAATAGTGACAGAATGATCCAAGCGAATATCAAACCTATAAAACCCGATAGTGCAGTTATAAAGGTAGATTCCAAAAGCACCAAATTGATAATCTGCTTTGGCATGGCACCCAGTGCCTTTCTAACGCCTATTTCCTTGGTTCGTTCTTTGATGGTAAACACCATAATATTACCGATACCTACTATACCAGCAACTAAAATTAAGAAGCCGACACCTATACTAATAGCGTTCAATACCGCAGAAAAACTACTGATGTCATCAAAAGCTTCGGCATAGTTCCAAACATTTACCCCTGCTTGATCCAACGGGGATACTTTATGCCTTCTTTTCATTAAATCCTCTAACCTTCCAGAAAACTCAAGGGCTTTGGTTAAATCGTAAGACGGATTATAAGTAAGCAAAATCTGATTGATGATATTTGTATTGCCATAAATTCTTTGGTAGGTGCTGACAGGAGCGTATATTCTACGTTCTGCATTGTCGTCTCCATCATCCGTAAAAACTCCTACTACTCTGAAGGGTAAATTATTGAATTCTACAAATTTTCCTATCGGGTCTTCCTGACCAAATAAGTCTTCACTTACTTTCCTGCCTATTACCGCTACTTTGGCTTTATTAACAATATCTGCATTGTTGATATACCTTCCGTTGACTACGATGGTTTTTTCAATAGCTTGATGGTCAGGATGTACCCCCTGTACGGAATAAGATCCTGTTTCACTTTTATATCTGGCAGTGGTATTACTAAAGTATCTTGCGCTTATATACTCAACATCTTCTGGAAAACTATTTTTTATATAATCAAGGTCTTCGTTTTTAAACTGGATTCTTCTCCCAGCTTCAAAACCTGCATAGGCTTTAGATGTAGTGCCAGGTCTTATAAAAATTGAGTTAGTGGCGTCATCATTGAACTGGTTCGTAAAACCATTCTGCATTCCATTGACGGAAGCTAAAAGCATCACCAGAATAAAAATTGCCCAACCCACTGAAAACCCAGTCAAAAAAGTCCTGAGCTTATTGTTCTTTAGGGTGTGGAATATTTCTTGCCAAATATCGCGATCAAACATACTGTTCTGCTCTTACTTGCTCTATTTTTTTATCCTCTACAATAACCCCATCTTTTAAGTGCACAATACGCTTGCACATATGGGCGATATCCTCTTCGTGGGTCACCACCAAAATGGTATTGCCCTCGTCATTGATTTTTTGAATCAAATCCATTACCTCATAAGAGGTTTTACTGTCCAATGCTCCAGTTGGCTCATCTGCCAAGAGCACTTTAGGTTCCGCAGCCATTGCCCGTGCTATGGCAACACGTTGTTTTTGACCACCGGATAATTCACTCGGCAGGTGTGTGGCCCATTCTTTTAGGCCAACTCTTTCCAAGTAGTTCAACGCTTTTACCTGACGTTCTTTTCTTCCCACTTTTTGATAATACAAGGGCAACGCTACATTCTCGAGTGCTGATTTGTAGTTGATAAGGTTGAACGACTGAAAGATGAAACCTAAAAATTTATTTCGATATTGGGCAGCCTTTGTTTCGGTAAGATCTTTAATTGGTACGCCATCCAAAATATACGCTCCATTATCCGCACCATCCAACATGCCCAAAATATTTAATAGTGTAGATTTTCCAGAACCTGAAGACCCCATAATGGCAACAAGCTCCCCGGATTGGGCGGTAAAATTAATTCCTTTTAAAACATGAAGTGAATTGCTTCCCATTTTATAGGATTTATGAAGATCTTTGATTTCTATCATGATTGGTACTGTTAGTTGTCTAGAACTTATAGCTCCTTCAATAGGACTTACAAGTTGTTAAATTGTTACAAGATTAATTGATTTTTTTTGTTAAATATTAATTGGAATCTTCTTCCTCTTCTATAGCATTCCAAACTTTGATGTTATCGTCCTGATTTAGACCAGATTTCACCTCAACAAAAATGCCATCACTGATTCCAAGTTCAATATCCTTTCGTTCAAATTGCTGTTCCGAAGTTTCAATTTCGACATATGGTTTTTTAGTTTCATCGTCAAATTGAACCAGTGCTTCCTTTAATGCCAAAACACTATCCGCCCTAGCTAAAATTATGGATGCATTGGCACTCAGACCTGCACGAATGAAAACGGTATCTTGTTTTTTCAACGTCCCTTTTATCTCAAACTGAATGGCACCATTCTCCTCTACTCCTTTTGGTGCTATATAATCTAATACTGCATCAAAAACTTTATCTTCAATGGCGCCTACCGTAATTTCCAAGGGTAGGTCTTCCTTTATTTTTCCAACTTCGGATTCGTCTACCTTTCCTTCAAAAATCATCTTTTCCACATCGGCTATAGCTGCTATTGTTGTTCCTTCATTGAAATTGTTGCTTTCAATAATCTGGTTTCCTTTTTCAACGGGCACGTCGAGTACCATACCGCTTACGGTAGATCGTATTAATGTATTGGCGGCATTTCTAAAACCACTGGTTGTTCCTGTGTTTACAATATCATACCTTTTGTTGGCCGCACGATACGATTGTTTTGCTTGATCAAACGCTACCTCTGCACGTTCTAGATCTGCTTTGGGAATAACCCCTTTTTCAAAAAGTGATAGTTGCCGATCATAATTCCTTTTTTGGTCATCCAAATTGATTTTAACCTCATCAATGGAGTTTCTAGCATCTATGAGGGCATTCAAATTAGGAACGACTTTTATTTTTGCCAATAGGTCTCCCGATTTCACATAATCACCACCTTCTACATAAATTTCTTCAATTACTCCGGAAATATTAGGTTTGATGAGTACCTCCTCCAAAGGAAGAATACTCCCGGTTGCAACCGCTTTTTTTACAATGTTCTGTTTGGAGAGTTTTTCCGTTTCATAGACTATGGGATTCTCGGCGTTTTTCTGATAGAGGTAATACATTGAACCGCCAAATACAATTACTATAAGTAATAAGATGATAATGGTAACTGACTTTTTCATTTTTCGTTTTATGATTTAGTTTGATTGATTTTCAATTTTATTCAGTTCTCAATGCTTCAATGGGTCGAACACGAATGGCACTTTGTGCCGGTATAAATCCAGCCAATAATCCAGAGACCATTAATATGGTAAGGGCTCCGCTTACGACCCCAACACTAACACTTGGGTTAACGAACATATCCACAGGACCAACACTGTCCAATAAAGAATTGATTCCATAGATAACCAGAGCGCCAAAGATGATGCCTATCATTCCAGAAATAATGGTCAAGAAGATTGACTCCATTAATATCTGTTTCTTAATGGATATAGGTTCTTCACCCAATGCCCTGCGTATTCCTATTTCCTTCGTCCTTTCTTTTACAACGATCAGCATAATATTACTCACACCGATGATACCGGAAAGCAGTACCATGATTCCAACGAGATACGCAATAGCCTTTAATCCAAAGAACAAACTCTCTACTCGATTAAATTCTTGGTACAAGTCAAAATATCCAATGGCCCTGTTATCTTCTGGATGTACTTTGTGTCTTTCTCGCATTACATTGACAATACTCTCCTTAAGTTGGGAGATAGAACTTCCGTCATGCGCTGTTATGGCCATCCAACCAACATCTTCTCCCCTATTAAAGGCTTGGGAAAATGAGGTGAACGGTACAAAGATTTCCTTTTGTGCTTCTTCACCATCCCCATCATTGCTGTTCTTTTTGTAAGTTCCTATGACCATGAAATTGACTCCTTGAATCTTGATATATGTTCCTAATACCTCTTCTCCTTTTTCATAAAGCTCCGATTTAACGCCCTGGCCGATAATCGCCACTTTTCTTTTTTCTTGGATATCATTGTGGTTTAAAAAACGACCAGAAGTAACGGTCATAGGATCTTGATTAATGATTTCTGGGTAATCACCATAAACATTGTAAGCTCCGACCCGTATTCCACGAATCACGTTTCCACCGCCCCTAAAGCCCCCTAATTGGTTTCTTGGGGAAATAAATCTAAGATTGGGCACATTGTCCTTAATGGCCTGAACATCGTCTACCTTAAACTCAAAACTTCTTCCTTTTGGCAATCCTTCATAGGCCTTTGTGGTGCTTCTGGTCCACATAAACATGGTATTTGTAGCAATATCCCCAAAGTCTTGTCGTATCCCATTTTCAAAACCTTTTCCTGCCGCTAACAACACGATGAGAATAAAAATTCCCCAACAGACACCAAAAGCAGTTAGTACGGTCCTACCAACATTGCTGGTAAGGACTTCCAAGATTTCCCTCCATCGATCTCTATTGAACATTACCTTTATTTTGAGTGAACATTTTACTCATCTTTTAAAGATTCTATCACTTGTACCTTAGCAGCTCTCCAAGCCGGGACAAATCCTGCAACTGTCCCTGCAAAAATGAGTACCATTACCGTGGAAAATGCCACATTAAAATTCACGGACGGATTAACGATATAATCTATTTCAACATGCGGCCCTACAACTTCCAACAAGGTCATACTAAAAATGAGCCCGGCAAATCCAGAAATGGCGGTCACAAAAATAGATTCATGTAAAATCATCCCAACAATGGACCAAGGTTTGGCCCCAAGAGCTTTTCTTATACCAATTTCACGTGTACGTTCTTTTACAACTATGAGCATAATGTTGCTTACGCCCACTACTCCAGCTATAATAGTACAGACGCCAACAAACCAGAAGAAAAGTTTCATATTTCCCGTAATCCCATAGTAGCGTTTAGCCTCTTCCATAGCACTCCAGACCCTTACACCCGAATCATCTTCGGGAGATACCATATGTTCTTCTTTTAGGTATTTTCTTAAGTTATCTTTGAAACTTATAGCACCTGCCACGGCCTCTTCAAAATTTTCTGCGGGCGGTAGCGTATACGACAACGTGTTCAGTGTATCATCTCCATTAAAAACACGTTGAGCGGTGGTTAACGGAATATAGATTCGTTCTTCTTCCCGCTCATTCTGTTCATTGAAAACCCCTATAATCGTAAATCTAATTCCAGAAATGTCTATTAATTCCCCTATTGGAGTATCTACTTTATTGAATACATCTTCTTTAATTTTCTTACCAATTACCGCTACTTTACCTAGCGAAATCTCATCTTTATAGTTTATAAAACGGCCTTCCGAAGTACCAAAACCCTCAATAAACTGAAACTCGGAAGACACGCCCTGTATCCCATACACCAAGGCTTCATTCCCATAGACTATATCTACATCTCGAACAAAAACCCTAGGAGATTCATATTCAATTTCTTCTTTGAACAAACGCCCCGCCATTTCATAATCCCTGTTCTTAAATCGAATAGCTCTTCCAGGATTAAGCCCTTTATACGCTTTTGATGTGGTTTCCGGCCATGCCCATATACTTGTTGTAGCATCTTGCTTGAACTCTTTTTCAATGCCATTTTGCATACCTTGCCCAAAGCCTAATAAAATCACGAGAATAAATATCCCAGAAGCAACGGATAGCCCCGTGAGAAATGTGCGAAGTTTGTTCTTACGGATGGTGTCAAATATCTCTTGCCACCTTTCTATGTCGAACATATGGTTGTTGGTTTGATGATTGATGAATACGCGAACGTACACTTATATGACGTGTAACAAAAGAATTTGTTACACTTTACACACAAAAATTACTAAAAAAATACGAATCGCCTAACCCTTCATCTTTTTGTAGATGAAAAAGAACAGCCCTGCTACCAAAATATATGGAATTGCCATAAGGTAAACTATACCGTTATTAATACCTTCGGCGGTTTTTCCGTCCGCTTCGCTTTCTACAACCGCCCTACACATAGCGCATTGTGCGTCTGAAACTTCTGGGAAAATAAAAAATATCAAAAGCAGAAAAAACAAACTCTTTCTTCCCAACGATATATTGAGAAAACCGCTACGGGGAATAAAAGAAAGGATTAAGTTTATTTTTTTAGTGAACATAATACGGTGAAATCATTAAGTAGACGACAACTCCAGTTATTGCCACGTATAACCAAATGGGAAATGTATATTTTGCCCACTTTCTATGCGAAGCAAAATCATTCAAATATGCTTTGGCATAAGTACGCAGAACCAAGGGAATTACTGCTATGGAAAGCACAATATGGGAGATAAGAATAAAGTAATAGATATATTTAATGGCACCTTCACCACCAAATTTTGTACTCTCGGATGTCATGTGGTAGGCAACGTACATAACCAGAAATAGCAACGAAAGACCAATACAAGTGGTCATCAACTTTTGATGGATATCCTTCTTCCCATTTTTAATAGCAAAAACCGCAGCAATGAGCAGTATTGCAGTTAAGCCATTGATTGAAGCATAGATAGGGGGCAAAAAGGATAACGGTTCAGCATTAGGAATTTTATAGCCAAACAATAATGCCACTACTACTGGTATTACAATAGATATGATCGTAATCCATTTATTGAAACGTTTTTCTCGTATTGAAACTTCGTTAATCATTCTTCTAACAATAATTTTTTTATGTCTTCTTTCAACATCGTAATCTGCTGTGCCTCGCCTTCGTCATTCACTCCTTCTTTTTCTGTTATGGTCCCCCTATAATAAATTAAGGGATTCCCATTTTCATCTGTTCTGGAGCGTATGTAGCCTTCTTTGTCGACCAAAGCTAACATACCTGAGTGTTCAAAACCGCCCGGGGCACTTTCATCCTCATTCGCTACAATGTAAAAACCTTCTTGCGCAAGTTTATATATTTCTTCTTGACTCCCTGTCATTAAATGCCAATCCTTATCGGTAATTCTGTAGCGTTTAGTGTATTTCTTTAGGACAGCTGGTGTATCATATCTTGGATTGATGGTAAATGAGGCAACTCCAAAATCATCGTACGCTTCAAACGTATCTTGAAGTTCAACCAAATTTTTGGTCATTATAGGACAAATGGTTGGGCAGGTGGTAAAGAAAAATTCGACCACATATACTTTTCCTAGAAAATCTTTATTTGAAATAAGCAAGCTATCCTGATTGTGAAAGGAAAATTCTGGAACACGTCTTTTTTGTCCATTGGTCAACAGAAAGGCTAAATCCGTTTGTAAGGAACCAATGCTCATTCTATCATTTTCTACTATTGTTCCTTCCTTGAGTCTTTTTGTTATTTCGTAAACGGCAAAAATCCCGAACACCAAAATAATGGTCGATACCCAAACGTACGTATACTTCTTTTTGTTATTTGCTCCTGTTGGCATTATTTTTCTTTAAGGCAAGACGATATTCAGCAAGGACAATCTTAACATCATCTTCCATTTTGTTATTTAATTCTGCAACAGAAGTTGTATTAAAACCATATTTGATGCCCTCATCTTCATCATCTTCCCTTCCGCGTAGGTTTCGGTCTTTATCAATAATAAAAACGTATGGTGTGCCCAAACTTTCATCCAAATTTACATTGACATTTAAATTCCGGAATAAGGTTTTTATTTCTGAATCGGTTTCAAAAACAAAATTCCACTTATCCACATCGGATAATTCTCCCAATTCTTCTTTAAGAGATTGTACTTTACCCTCATTCCCTTGAGGCACTACCATAACCATTTGAAAATCTTTGAACTCTTCAAACCGCTTGTAAATTTTCTGATTAAGGTTAAAAGCATTCCCTTTTACACCATCTATATCATTGCCCAAGAATCCCAAAATGGTGATTTTTCCATCTAAACGGACATCACCGTTAGAACTTGTTAAATCGGGAATATCTTCTGTTAGAATGGGCAGTTTTCCAAAGTTATTTACCCCAGAGGCAAAGAAGAGATAAGCCACTAATGGAAATATAAATAATACAACTAAAACAAAAGTCTTTTTCATTTTAACCTACTTATACAAAAATAAAAAAGACGGTTAGCAAACCTTCTTTTTTCTATGTTAATACTTTCTTAGAAGTCCCACGCCAAGAAGCCGTCTTTGAATACATTGTAAATATAATCGGCTTCAAACAGCAGGATAAATATCAAATAAGAAACCAAAAATATCGGGGTCCATACTATTGCTCTTCTCAAGGAACTTTTTTCATCACGCAGGTGCATAAAATCCCAGGCAATATAATATGCTTTGACAAGGGTCAATATGATGAAAATCCAATTGAGGAGTTTCATGCCTAAAAAATAGTTCTTTGTTAAAATTTCTGGTTTTATGATACCCAAGGCAACCTCTATTGCAGTTACAATAGATAGGAATACAAGTACTCCCCATATTTTTTGAATATTGGACTTAAACTTTAAGAGTCCTCTAAAAATTTCCAGTTTATGCTCGTGCGCCATTTTATTATATTTTTTTTGAATCCCCGAATGCTCAGAAATGAAAAATCAAGTTATACCAAATAGAAAAATGTAAATACAAAGACCCATACTAAATCTACAAAGTGCCAGTAGAGCCCTACTTTTTCCACCATCTCATAATGCCCTCTTCGTTCATATGTTCCTAAAATAACATTGAAAAAGATAATTATATTGATAACTACGCCAGAGAATACGTGAAATCCGTGAAATCCTGTGATAAAGAAGAAGAAATCCGCAAACAGCCGGCTACCATATTCATTTCGAACAAGATTAGCCCCTTCAACCACCAAACTTGCTTCTTTAAGTTTTGCAAGTGATTCTTGGCGATTTAATATTGTCTTCTCTCCTTCTTCATTTATGGTTTCTGTACGAATTAAGATATTAGGACTCGCCTTGAATCCTTTCATCACTTCATTTAAAGAATAACTGGGCAAAGATTTTCCTTCGTAGTACCAAACTCCGTTCTTGCTTTCGTGCTCTACTCGTTCGCTTTGTATAGTTCTGGAGAAATCACTTAAGGCAGCTCGTTTTCCTGTTTCTGCGTCTACGAACTGGAGAATCCTTCCTCCTTTAGTCTCTATAGCTCCATAATCACCTTTTATGAATGTTGCCCATTCCCATGCTTGTGAACCCACAAAAATAGCGCCTCCGATTACAGTGAGGAACATATAAAAAATGACTTTCTTTTGCATCATTTTATGACCTGCATCCACGGCAAGTACCATAGTTACCGAAGACATAATCAAAATAAAGGTCATGAAAGCCACATAATACATTGGATAGTTCCCATGGAAAAAGGGCACGTGGGTAAATACTTCATCCGCAATGGGCCAAGTCTCTATAAACTTAAATCTAGAGAATCCATAAGAGACCAAAAACCCAGAAAAGGTCAAAGCATCCGAGACAATAAAAAACCACATCATTAGTTTTCCATAGCTCGCTCCCAGTGGACGATTTCCGCCTCCCCAAACATTATCTTCAGTACCGGTAGTTACCGTTGTATCCATAAAAAAGTCGTTTTAATAAAACATTCACAAATTTACATCTTTTGATGTATTCGAAAAGACAAAGTTTAATGAAAACTTTATCTCCTAAAATTTATTTTACAAAAAGCATGAATAGTATCAAATACACCCAAAGAAAATCTAAAAAATGCCAAAAAGTAGCACCTAATTCCAGCCCCAACATATTATCTGGCATATACTTTCCCCTAAGTTGCTGTACTAAAACCACTAATAGCGAAATTAGACCGGCGACAACGTGGGCTATGTGCACCGCAGCAATCAAAAATACATAGGACATTTTAATACTACTTGTTGGACCCGTGAAATAATATCCGTTCTCTAGCATTTGTGAAAATCCTATAAATTGTAATATGATGAAGGAAATACCAAGAACCAACGTCGTCAACAGAAAAATAGTTCCCAATTTCTGATTGTTTTTCTTGACGGCCTGCTTTGCCAGTACATAGGTTATACTACTTAAGATGATTATAGCTGTACTTACAAAAAATGCCTGGGGCAACTCTAAATCACTGATCCAATCATCTCGCTTGCTACTTACAATGTAGGCACTCGTCCAACCAGCAAACCCCATAATCAAGCTTATAATACCAAACCAAAGCATCATTTTCTTGGCTCGGCTGTTCTTTTGCTGCATTGTTCCTTCGGTCAAATCCATTTAAATCTAAAATTTAATTCCTGCTCTATTAGAATATATTTTTAACTCTTTTCTTAAGATTTCGTTTTTAAGCTCAATGAATTCAAATCGCTATCTGGCAATCTTAAAATAGTGTTCCACTGAATTTATCTATTACGAATACCAGTTGTATTAATGAAATATAAGTTACGCTTGCCAGCATTAACCTTCTTGCGGAAGGATTGTCACGTTTTTCATACAATTTAAATGCAAAACCAAGCATCACCAAACCTGCCAACAACACAATAATCGCTGCAGGAATGGACAACTGTAATCTACCTGTAAAACCAAATACGGGCATTATTGAAATAACGATCATCCAAATAGTGTACAGTATAATCTGTAGTGCCGTACCTGTATCTTTCTTACCCGTAGGCAACATTTTGAAGCCTCCTTTTTTGTAATCTTCATCCAACATCCAACCCAATGCCCAAAAATGAGGAAATTGCCAAAAAAACTGAATCATAAAAAGGGTCCCCGATTCTATACCAAAATCATTTGTTGCTGCCACCCAACCTAACATAAAAGGTATGGCCCCTGGAAAAGCACCAACAAACACAGAAAGTGGTGTTTTTGTCTTTAAAGGGGTATATACACTCGTGTACAGAAAGATTGAAATTGCACCGAACATTGCCGTTTTTGGGCTTAGAATGTATAACGACAATACTCCCAGTACAGTGAGTGTAATAGCGATTGCCATAGCAGTATTCACCGACATACGCCCAGAGGGAACCGGACGATTTCTGGTGCGCTTCATCAAAGCATCCAAATCTCTTTCGATGACTTGATTGTACGCGTTGGAAGCACCCACCATGCAATACCCGCCAAATGCAAGCAAAAGCACTGAAACAAAATCGATTTGATAAGCACCCAGGAAATAACCTGCAATGGAAGAAAAAACCACACTTACTGCCAATCGGGCTTTAGTGATTTCCTTAAAATCAGCATAAATCAAAGACCAAGATGTACTTTTTACAGAACTTACTGCAGATTTCATCCACTAGATATATTGGCTGGCAAAGATAATGTCAGAGCGACTCTTTTCCAACCAATTGACAGTCTTTATGTTGTTTTTAAGGAAATATCCACCCTCAATTACATAACATTGCCACAGTATTTATGACACTTCTCATAAAAACAAAAAAAGCCTTAGCGTTTCCACTAAGGCTTTTTCAATTCCCGCCTCGGCAAGAACTATATATAATCTTATTGTAACTTAAAGGTAATCGGAATACTAAAAGGCACTTTCACAGCTCTACCTCTTTGTTTACCTGGTGTCATTTTAGGTAACTTATTGATAATTCGCAATGCTTCTTTTTCCAAATTTTTATCTGGACCACGCATTCTTATGTTACCAATACTACCGTCTTTCTGAATAACGAAAATAACATTCACCCTTCCTTGAACACCCATTTCTTGGGCAATTTCTGGATAACGGAAGTTTTTACGGATGTGTTTCTGCATCATCTCCTGAAAACACTTTTTCTTATTGCTAGCTCCTTCACAACCAGGGAAAACAGGCACATCTTCGATAACCGCAAATGGCACCGAAATATCTTCTTCAACCTCATCAACCTCTACCTCTTCTATCTCCATCACTTCTTCTTCCTGACTCGTCTCAGTAGATTCGATTACGGTTTCTTCGACTTCCTCTTCATCTTCTACGACTTCAATAACTTCTGGCGCAGCTGGTGGCGGTGGCGGTGGCGGAGTCTTTATTTGTTCCGTCATTGGCACTTCTTCATCCAACTGATCTTCGATATTCATAGAGATATCATAGTCGTTATCAGGGTCGTACTTTTTCCATTCCATGGCTCCGTAAACCAATCCTAAAACAGCTGCCAATCCTATAACAAAATAGAGTGTACTGTTTTTTCCTACATCTGCCTTTGGATTCTTTTTTAGTTCCATTGTTTTAATTTTAATGTTCGCTAATTTAATTATTAATTCGTTAAATAAGCAATTAAATTTTCCATTTTAACGGCCTTTCTTTAGAAAAAAACCACTTAATCAGGCTAACTCCTACAATTGCGCCAAGCGTATTTGCAATAATATCGCCAAATTCAGCCATGCGATTTGTAGTAATCGTGTATTGTAATACCTCAATAAATATGCCATAGGTTATCGCTGCGAACAAGATTGACAGTACCGCTTTTTCTATCGTCAAACCACCTTGTGTCCGTTCTCTTAAAAAAAGACAACCCAATATTGCAAAAATCAGATAAAATGAAAAATGAACAATCTTGTCCGCATAAGGAATAGTAACCCCACTAGTATCAATTCCCGAAAAAGAAAATAAGCTAAGCATTGTAATAAACAATACCCAGCTTACAAATAATATTGCAAAAACATGCTTTTTAAGCACCAATCAATGCTTTGTAGTCCGCATCACTCATTAGACCATCTACTTCCGAAGCATCGCTTATTTTTATTTTGATCATCCAACCTTCGCCATAAGGGTCAGAATTCACTTTTTCAGGCTCATCTTCCAAAGCCTCATTGAATTCTACGATTTCACCGCTTAGCGGTAAAAATAAATCAGAAACAGTTTTTACAGCTTCCACTGTACCAAACACTTCTTCTTTATCCAATGTTTCATCCAAAGTCTCTACTTCAACATAGACGATATCGCCTAACTCACCTTGGGCAAAGTCAGTTATGCCCACAGTTGCCGTATCACCTTCAATCTTAATCCATTCATGATCTTTTGTATATTTTAATTCTGCCGGTACGTTCATTGTTTTAATTTCTTTTAGTCTTGTGACAAATGTAACGGATCAGCAATAGCTTTTCAAGTAAAATTTATACCAAAAAATGAGCAGAAGTTCGTGTTTTGGTAATTTCTAATTTCCAAAGTTATATCGCAAAGTAAAGCCAGCATTTATGGTAGTTTGAGGGAAGGCAGTCGACACTGCGAATTCCGAAAAAGTATGGTCATAGAAGAATAGGGCATTTAAGCTTTTACTAAGCGCATAATCGGCAGTAAACTTAATCGCCATAAGATTTTGACCTGATGTAATCTGGTTACTATCAATATCAAGATTTCGAATTATGGTGATATTATCTCTTAGCGACAAATCAGCTTTAAGATTTAAATCCCCTTTTAATCGAGTTTTTTCTCCGCCAATGTTCGTTACAAATTTTACATCTTTAAAGCGATAACCCAATCCCAAGGTGTATTCCTTACCATTGATTTCGGTGAGCAAATTGTTATCAAAACTTAAGGATAACACTCTATCGGTTCTTACTTCGGCTAGGAAACTAAAGGAATTTTTCATTTCAAAATCCATACGAATCAATGGATTGAACTCATCATTCAGCACTACATTATTAATAATATTTTCAGGAAGGAAATCTTCGGTATCCGGGTCTACTGTCGTGTTCTCCCTCTCTAAATTGGTTTGAAAAGAGTTAATGCTGTAGGAAGCGCGATAACCATGGCTCAAGGAGAAACGCTTGAATTTCTTTTTAAACCATCTATTTTTCATTAAACCCGTATACTTTATATTCCAATTAGGGATAGGTATTTCCCGGAAGGCATCCAAGTTTACCCTATTTGCATCTTGCCCTGTATATGCTGCAAAAAAAGCAGGCAACAGAACTTCTTGCTGTGTTTTTCCATAACGTTGTGGAAATCCATCGTCATCCAAGGTACCTGCCGCTTGACCCCTATCGGATAGCAATCGGTTAGCAATCGTAATCCTATTTTGTTTGAACTGCTCAAAGGTTTCGGAATCAAACTCATCACTTTTGTTAAAAACTGTCCCTATCATCATTGCGGAAATACTGAAATTTCCAAAATTGTTTCCTAACAATTCCTCATATTGGAATTCTCCACCACCTAAATCGTTTACCTGAAAATTTTCTTGATAGCTATTGGATATCTGCCTGTCCATTGTCAAGTCTATCGTAATATCTTGGGTGGGCTGGGCAGTCGCGGTAATGTTCAATTGCTTGTTCGAATTTTGCAAATATTGGGAGTTGAACTCCGAAAACGTAGTCAACCACCCTTTTCTGGCCGCTTCAAAACGTACATCCGACTGGCTCCCGAACACAAACCCCAATGTTGGTCTAGCTGTACCTATAAACCCTATAGATTGTGTGTACCCCGGCAGCACCTTACCATTATTTTCACTGTAGTTAACGTTTACTCGCTTTACCATAGTCACAATATCAACTATGGTGTTAAAAGTCTTGCTCGTCTTTTTAGGTGGTTTTTCGTCTTCTTCCGATGCTGGGTTTCCCGCTTTGTCCCTTCTTCTAGCAGATTGATTGGCCGTAACCTTACCGTCTTTTTTCTTTAATCCCAAGAAATCGTAAAAACGCTGCATGCTCAAATTTCCAGTTAAATTATGCGTATTAGCATTTTGTATCGTATTGATCTGCTCTCCCGGATTTTCAAGTTGTACTACCTCGTTCAACGCATCGCCACCACGTTGCCAATCAAAATTACTGGTGTAGGAATACTGTGCATTGATAAAGTTTAAGAACGGGAATTTATCAAATGGAAGTTCATAATTCAATTGCATTTGCTGCGAATGCCTGTTGGATTCCCCAACATCAAAAAAGCCGTCCCACAAATCTAAATCTTGATTAATTCCAGAGTTTTCATCATCGTCGACATTAAAATAATTACGAACAATATTGTTGTTAGACCCCGTTAGGTTTAATCGCAATGACTTGGAAATACTATAATTTAAAGCATATTGCCAGTTGAACAAATAGTTACGCTGCTGCAAGAGCGGAAGATCTAAAGCATCCACGCCCGGTTCCAGTACATCTCTAAACCGCTGCTGATTAAAGGAACGGTTATAGTTGGCGTTGACCGACACGCTCGTTGGCAATAGATTAAAATTGAGTTCTTTAAGCCATTTCCAATAGTCGCTCATAAACAAGGAGTCCTTTTTTACAAATGGTGCAACCGGGGCCGGTTTAAAGTTATGATTGTACACAAAACCTGTGGTTACATTTTGGTCGCGCAATTCTTCTACTTCAAAATCCCGATGATCTGTTTCGTTGTAGGAATAATTGAACGTAAAGTTTTCTACATCAAAAAAGTTCTCTTTTGCTTCCTCTCCCCTATTTTTCCGTACCCCTATAAGGTTAATGCTGGTTCTTTTGGTATAATCCTCGGCTTGTCTTTGAATAGTTTCGGCATCTTCTGCGGTTTCTGCTGCAGCAATACGATCGTCCAGTTTTAAATCGTCATAAACCGGGTCAAATTCTGGAGTAATCAGGGTTTCTGAAATCCCGTAATTAAACGGCAACTGAATCCCCCATTTTTTAGGGAACAATTGGCCAACGTTCACATTAGTGACCACATCATAGGAAATAGCATCTTCCCGTGAGCGCTCATTAGGCATTTGATCAATGGAACCAAAACCAGACGTACTTCTGCTTCCCGTGGCGGTCACATTTGCAAAATCTGCCATATTAGCGTCCAAAGCTGCAATTGCGGCCCATCCGCCGTTATTATCCAAGCCCGCCAAACGAAGTTCATTAAACCAAACCTCACCGCGAGCGGGTAGATCATCAATATTCTTGATTCCCACCATCATTCCGCGAATACTTCCCAAAGATGGATTTCCACGTATTCCTATACGTAATCTACCTAAAGTTCTTGGCGCAAATTCGTCCACTAAAACAGCTTCACCATCAATTATTTCGTAATAGTTGATATCATTGAGCGTCTGTTCTGCGATTCCCCTCGATTTTACTTTACTTAAATCGCTCAGGTCAATATCGATTTGATTTACGTCTGGCCAAATCTGATCTGGGGAGGTTACGTTAAAAGGGGTAAACTGAAGTGGTAATTCTATTTGATAAAAATTTTCAGAAAAGTCAGTTCCAATCCTTAGAAAACCGACCAGCGGGGTATCGCTATCGGAGTAGTCCCCATTCAATATTTTTTCTGCGTGCATGAACATTTTAATTCGTTCATACTGCCTAACATCAATATTCACATTTTTAAACACCCCACGAGAATCTTCAGACTCTAAATTTTCCACCACAAAGGATAGGGATTGTTCATTCTGGCGGATAATGGTATTGTTGTTGTTCAATTGTTCACGGACCACGCCTGGAGGCAATACATATGGAATAGGTTGTCTTCCAAAGTTTTCTTCTATGTTTACTGTATTCACATCTAGCACAGTGCCATCATCGGAAGGGTCACTATCAATTTCATCTGGTTGAAGCGAGTTGGTATAGGTTCGCCAGTCACCTCGGACCAGATCTAAAGTAGCAAAACGCAGTATAACATCACTTGTAAAGCCCGTCATGTACATTCTCATAAAACTAATGGAACGAAAATCTGTTATCCCTCCAACGGCTTCGGTAAAATCGCTTAACGGAATCTTATACTGAATCCAGCGATAATTCACCTCGGTCCCGTTCGGTACTCTATTGCCACTGGCCGTACCTTCTCTTATATCGGTCACATATTGGTCGTCCACCGTAGTATTCGGTTTGATTTGAATACGGTATTCGTAATAGCTATTGACGGTATTCATGGTCAAATCCCGATCAATATCTTCCACGTCGGGCAATGTAGTTGACCCCCTATTTGTGTTGGTTACCTCAACAGGAGAGTTACCTTGTGGATTGTTAAAGTCTAAATAACGCTCCAGAATGCCCCCTTCTCTATTTAAATAATACTGAAAATTATCAAATGCAGGGTCTTCTGCAGGTCCGTTATAAATAGCTTGCTCAGCAGCATCGTCCAATCCATCAAAACCAAGGTCTTGCAACGATCTATTTGTTTCGTCGGCATCAAAAGCGTAGACCAGTGACTGCGTTGAAGGAACTTGGCCCCATATTGTTGATCTAGGAGTTTCTACATTGGTAGTACCGGGCAATCCATTTTCATATTGCTTTCTTCCGTCCTTGAGGATATCTTCTGAAATATTTCCCAAGTTAAGTACCAGTTCCCCAACATTTGAATCGTTCGTATCACCATCAACATAAGGGTCTAATACCCAAAATTGAACAAATTCCACATTGGACTGTTCAAAATTGGTACTGCTCAACGGACGCATAATACCTGCCCATTTATTATCATCGGTTTCCGTTTCAAAATTAGGGTTGGCATTATATGGCCCTTTTTGATCTGGATAATACACCACATCCAAGGTTCCCTGTACCTGGGTTTGACCTTGGGCCACATCGGTTTCCGTAAATACTTCATCAATAAAAACTCTACGGGTCGCATTCAGCGAAACATCATTATCCGACACTCCCGAAGGCCTTTGGTTGGTGTAAAAAATTGGGTCAACGGTATACCAAGACATTTTTGACCTTTCAAAACCTACATCCAAGCCAGTTCTATCTTGTGCAAATTCAACAGGAGGACTAGCCAGAGCCCATCCTAAGGACGAACGAATATCGATTAAAGCCTGTGCGCCTTCAAAATCGTCTATGTATGTGGTGGTTTCTCCTTCAAAATCTGCATTTTTAGGAGAGTTGGGCTTTAAAAATGCTACCTCACCGCGTATGGAAAGGTTGGACGGAACATCAGTATCTATGTTTGGAAGCTTATTCGCCAATCGTGTTAGGAAAGGAATCTCAGTACTGAAGTTTCCATTCAAACCAAAAATAGTATTGTTCACTGGTTCAATACCAAAATTTGATTTTTGGGTAAGCGGTCTCTCATTTAGATTCAACAGCGTACCACCCAAAACAAAGTTATCATTAAACTTATGTTCTACATTAATTCCTGTAAATCTCCTGGTCTGCTGTCCAAAAACCGCATTATTCTCTACCGATATATTTATTGGGGTATTGGAAGCTTCTAGACTCGGGTCTAAAATCTGTACCGTCCCCGCTTGATAGTTTACGGTATAGTCTATGCCTTCTTGTAGTTGACGTCCACCGGCCGTAACCCTAACCGAACCTCTTGGCACATTGAACGCACCAATTGGTATACCGTTATTTCCTTCAGATTTGTAACGTCCCTTTAACTGGAAACGGTTTTTTTCAGCATCTTGTAACGAAGCAGCTTTTGTCTTCGCATACATATTCCTAAAAACATATTTCTGCTGGTTAACATTATAGCCTTGATCATTTTCAACATCATATGTTCCACCACCCAGTTCTTCAAAAAGAAATTCACCAAAAGGTTCCACTTTAGTGAAGATAATTCTACCAGATTGCGTGTCTACTGTAATTCCCGGAACATAATCAAAGAATCCATCACCACCTGGCTGTACATCATTATAGATATTTAAACGGTCCAGATTGAAGACATTGATTAGAATTCGTTCTTCAAGTCCAGTGGGCCAACCTGCATTTGGATCTACCGGAGTAATATAGTTTCTGGGCGTAGGATCTGAATAAAGGATGTTCAGTTTAAAGTCTTCTTGACTTAGTTGAAAAGCTCCTGTGGAATAGATGTTTTTCATCATCAAATCCCAAATAGGATCTTCAACATTGGTAATATTACTTTTTAGTAGTTTTAATATCAGTGTATTGTTTTCGATGATGGGATTAACACCACCGGATACAGTCGTAGCATCCACACCACCATTTGCAAATTCCCCAACCTGAAAAACCTCTCCGTTGAACGTATATTGGAATGCTACACCCAAAACCTCATCATTACTTAATCGTTGGTTCAAAGAGATATAACCCAATTGTGTGTTAAATTGATAGTCCCTCCCCTGTTCCAATTTTCGGGCATTTTCCAATATGGCATAATCGAACCCTTGATTCGCTTCAACATTAAAGCCATTGTCAACCGTGGCAATGTCCCTAACACCCGTATTCATAGCTCCACCACTTCCTATCAGTGCAGGATCAAAGTCATTGGCGCCGTTTTGCGGTAAAGCTCCCGGTTGTAAGATATTAAAGAATCCTGCCGGAGCATTGCCTTCTTTCCCAATTCTGGTAATTTCCCTGCCATCACTTCCTAATTCAACTTCTCCCAAGTCTTGAACTGCAACAACATTTCTTACGTTAAGAGTCTGCTGATTTCGGTTGGTCACCCACACCTCAAGTCGTGTAATTTGTACTTGGCTCCGAATGAACGGGTAGTTAGCGAGTGCTTGGTCATAATTATCGCGAAAATATTGTGCCAAGAAAAAATGTTTATCCTCATCATAATCCAAAGCGGTCAACGCAAACTCATTAACCGTTCCACCTCCTTGTGCAACCACCGTATTGTTCTGTGACCGTTGTTCTGAAAAAACCGCTGTCACTGTAGTTTTGCCAAATTGCAATTGTGTCTTTACTCCAAAAAGACTCTGCGCCCCGGTAATTAGAGAACTGTTCAAAGGCATGTTAACATTACCTATCTCTATTTTTTGAAGAATATCATCCTCGGTAGGGGTATAATCAATTTTAACCAAGTTTTGAAAATCGAAAGTCGCTTCGGTATCATAATTTGCAGTTACCTGAAGACGCTCCCCTACTTTACCCAACAAGCTCAGGCTTATCCTTTGGTCAAAATCAAAAGCAAGATTGGTCCTGTTTCTGGGAGATAATGCGGGGTTGTCATTTTTCTGCCAAAGTATCCCCAAATCCATGGCAACAGAACCTTGCGGAATTACTTCAATGGTATTCCCACCAAAAATGGATTCAAAAAAATTGCTGTTTACATAGAAATTAGGCAAGAGATTCTTTCTGGCTTCTTCACTTCCCTCCTTCTTCCCTGTAAAAGCATCAATTTTATCCTTAAAATAGGATTTCATGTTTTCTTTTTGAACAAGGTCAAAATACTGTTCCGGGGTAAGAATGACAGGGTAATTAACATCAAATTCACCAACACGCTCCGTGTAGATGTACATATCCAATTTTGGGTCGTAGGTGTACTTGGCTATGATACTATTGGGGTTTTCCAATATGAGCCGACCAAGCTCAAAACCGGTTTTTACCGAATCCTGAACTTGTTCATTGGTTTCCTGGCCTGTTAGGTTGGCGGTTATCAGAAAACATGTAAAAAAGAAAAAGTACCTAAATCCTGTGGATTTAAGTATTGGTTGTGCCCCTCTTTTCAAACTAATTACAAATTTTTCAGCGCTAATTTAATAGTGTCCTCAACGCTTAGTGAAGGATCTTCGGACAGTACCTTGTCAACAACCTTTTCAGATTGCCTCCGCACGAAACCAAGAACCTCTAAAGCAGATAACGCTTCTTCTTTACTTGTATTGTTCGATTGGCGGGAAACTTCTCCCATATCGTAGACTTTTAAAATCTTGTCCTTTAAATCAAGAATAACACGTTGTGCGGTCTTGGCGCCAATTCCTTTTATTGACTGAATAACAGGGACATCTCCATTGGCAATGGCATCCCTAATTTGGACAGGTGACAAGGAGGATAACATTGTTCTCGCAGTGCTAGATCCAATACCGGAAACGGAAATTAATAACCGAAATATTTCACGTTCTGACTGCTCCGAAAAACCAAAAAGTGTGTGGGAGTCTTCCTTCACTTGTAAATGTGTGTAAAGACGTATGTTTTCCTGATCTTTAAGCTGAGAAAAAGTGTGTAGCGAAATATTCACAAAATAGCCTATGCCACTACATTCAACAACAATATAAGTAGGGTTCTTCTCAACTAATTTTCCGTTTAAGTGGGTAATCATATTTTTTTAGTTGTTGGTTATTCGTAGTTAAATTTTGAACTTGAACTTGAACTTGAACTTTGAACTTTGAACTTTGAACTTTGAACTTGTATTAAAGCTTTAAACCTTAGTCTCCCATTTTAGCTTTTCGCCGTTTTTCACGTTCTTGAGCATCTATTACGGCCACTGCCGCCATGTTCACCATTTCATCCACACTTGCCCCTAACTGTAAAATATGTGCAGATCTTCGAAGACCAACCATAATTGGCCCTATGGATTCAGCATTGTTCAAGCCCTTCAACAATTTATAGGTGATGTTTGCAGAATCCAAATTTGGGAATACCAATGTGTTTACTTTTTTTCCTGCCAATTTTGAAAATGGAAAATTATTATGACTCAGTTCTTGACTCAATGCAAAATCCGTTTGAATCTCCCCATCAACTACCAAATCAGGATTCCTTTCGTGTAATATTTTGACAGCTTCCCTTACTTTTTGGGCATTTGGATGGTTAGAAGAACCATAATTTGCATAGGACAGCATTGCCAGGACCGGATTAAAGCCAAACGTATTGGCAACATTCGCAGTCATCTGCGCTATTTCTGCCAATGCCTCTGCACTTGGATCAATATTTATAGAGGTATCCGCTAAAAAAAGTGGTCCCCTATCGGTTATCATTATGTTTACAGTGGATGCATTTTTAACTCCTTTTGCACGTCCTAAAACTTCAAATACTGGTTTTAATACCAACGGATATGCCCTAGAATAGCCAGAAATCATGCCATCTGCATCACCTTCCAAAAGCATCATGGCACCAAAATAATTACGCTTGCCCATGTTAACATTTGCGCTGTATTTGGTTTCTCCTTTTCTTTTTCTGGATTCCCATAGCTTCATCGCATATCGCGTCCGTATTTCCTTTGATTCGTCCGAGCGTGGATCTATAATCTGTACTTCGGCATCGAATTCCAATTCCTTTTTCAATTTTTCGATGGTTTCCCTGTACCCGAGCAAAATTGGTATGGCTATCCCTTCATCATGGACTATTTGTGCCGCTTTCATTACATCGAGCAACTCTGCTTCCGCGAAGACAATTCGTTTAGGGTTAACCCGCGCCCGGTTGTGTAGAAGACGTACTACCTTGTTATCGTTCCCAGATCTCTGGTACAGTTCCTCTTCATATTTTTTCCAATCTTGTATCGGTTCTTTTGCAACTCCACTTTCTATAGCAGCTTTTGCCACCGCTGGTGGAATTTTAGTAATCAATCTGGGATCAAAAGGTTTTGGAATGATATATTTCTTGCTAAAAAACAATCTCTTGGTATCGTAAGCGATGTTTACTTGTTCCGGAACAGGTTCTCTGGTTAGATCAGCTAAAGCCCTGACTGCGGCCATTTTCATCTCTTCATTGATTTTAGTCGCCCTAACATCCAAAGCTCCCCTAAAGATAAATGGAAATCCAAGAACATTGTTCACTTGATTGGGATGATCTGAACGACCCGTTGCCATAATAATGTCATCCCTTGTTTTACAGGCTAAGTTGTATTCAATCTCAGGGTCAGGGTTTGCCATTGCAAAAACGATAGGGTTTTTAGCCATCGACTTAAGCATTTTAGGTGTTAGGATATTGGCAATGGACAATCCGATAAAGACATCAGAATCTTTCATGGCTTCTTCCAAAGTATCTATCTTTCTATCCGAAGCAAACTCCTTTTTTTCTTTGGAAAGATTATCACGGTCACTCCGGATGACACCTTTGCTATCCAACATTACAATATTCTCAGGCTTTGCGCCAAATGCAATATAAAGTCTGGTACAAGAAACAGCAGCAGCACCGGCACCACTGACCACAATTTTTATTTCCTCAATTTTTTTGTGGGTCAACTCCAAAGCATTCAGTAAAGCAGCTGCAGAAATAATGGCAGTACCATGTTGGTCATCATGCATAACAGGAATGTCCAACTCTTCTTTTAGACGTCTTTCAATTTCAAAAGCTTCCGGTGCTTTAATATCCTCAAGGTTGATTCCCCCAAAAGTGGGGGCTATGATTTTTACCGTTTCAATGAATTTATCAACATCTGTAGTATCCAGTTCAACATCCATTCCATCGATATCAGCAAAAATCTTGAACAACAAGCTTTTCCCTTCCATCACAGGTTTTGATGCCTCTGGGCCAATATTTCCCAATCCCAAAACTGCGGTTCCATTAGAAATTACGGCGACAACATTTCCTTTGGCGGTGTACTTGTAAACATCATCCTTGTTTTTTTCAATCTCCAAACAGGGTGCAGCAACCCCAGGAGAATAGGCAAGAGCTAAATCGCGCTGGGTAGCATAAGGCTTTGTAGGCACTATTTTTATTTTACCTGGCTGAGGCTTCGCGTGGTACAATAAAGCTTCTCGACGTTGTTTTTCTTTGCTCATCTTTCTTTTTTGAGGCTATAAATGTATAGGTTATTCTTTTTAATTGGGCGCACATCAAAATAAAATAAAAAAGACGCCAAAACATAGTGGCGCCTTTTCATATTCTTTTAAGTGTCGGTTACCAAAAATACCCAACTATAATTGTTGTCACCACTAATAATATAATGGCTAAATAGCGATAGTTTTTGTACCATGGTAAAGCTTTGAGCTCTTCCGTCTCTTCAGAAAACATTTCTTTCTTATAGGTATATTCCGCTACTTTTTGTGCATCTGGCTCTCCAGTTGTCAAACTCACTATAATATGGGTAAGCAGACTTATTACAAACAAAAGATTGGCTTTGGCAAGAAAGTGAAATTCATTTAAGTAAGGTGAAATGTCATAACTGGCCGACAATATCATAAAAACAGCTACTGCCCCACCAACCAAAAGACTTATAAAAGCTCCTGTGGCATTTGCTCTTTTCCAAAACAGTCCTAAAATAAAGGCTGAAACTACTGGCGGGCTTGTAAAGGCAATTACCAACTGAAGATAGCCCCACAGCGAATCGCTCACTTTTTCTATGAAAGGCACCCAAAGTGATGCAAGAACCACCAATATCAATGTAGCTATCTGTCCCGCCCTTACCAATTGTTTACTGGTCATTTCTGGACGAAGTTGCTTTACAAAATCCATTGTAATCAGGGTGGAAGCTGAGTTGAACGTTGCAGAAACCGATGACATCATTGCAGCCAATAATCCAGCAACCACCAGACCTAAAATACCAGTGGGCAAAAGCTGAAACAATAAGACTGGATAGGTTAAATTGGGACAATCCGATAAATTCTCGCACATACCGCCAGTAGCCAAAGGGTAATTGAGGTTTGAGATATCCAAAGTATTGAACAACAGCAGTGCCAATACCCCAGGCACTACCATGATAAAAATTACAGGAAGTTTTAACAGACCAGCGAACAAAGCGCCCCAGCGACCATGATTTAAATCTTTAGCTCCCAATACACGTTGTACCATAAACTGGTTATTGGCCCAAAAATAGAATCCAAGTAGTGGTACGCCCGTTAAAAGTCCCCACCAAGGCATAAATTCGTCGTTATTGGGACGAACAAGACTAAATACCTCTCCCGAGTTGGACGGTATAAATTTTCCTTCGATAGCTCTATCTCCAAAATTGACCTCTCCAGATGCCAATGCCGCATCCAATTTAGACATCATGCCGCTCCAGCCGCCACCCAACTCTTCAAAAGCAAAGTAAGTAAGCAAACAAGAACCAATAATCAATAAAACGGCCTGTATAACTTCGGTTTGAATAACCGAATTCAATCCTCCTGGAATTGTATATGCGGCAGCGGCTACAGCCAAACCTATAATGATGTACGTGGAATCCACATCTGGGAACAACAGTTTTAAAACGATACTGCCTACGTAAAGTCCAGCGGCAGTATCCACAAGTACGTTTCCAACGATGGTTATCAAAGAAAAGTAATATCTAGATCTTTTGTCATAACGTTTTTGCATGAACTCCGGCATCGTATACACTCCAGATTTTAGATAAAACGGCAAGAAAAATATAGAGAAGAAAATAAGGATGACAACTGCATACCATTCGTAGTTGTATACGTTGACGTTGGTCTGAAAACCGTCTGACGCCAAGCCGACCAATGTAGAGCTTGAAATATTAGCAGAAAAAAGTGCAATCCCAACAATAGGCCATGTCATGGTCCTACCCCCTAAAAAATAGTCTTCTGAACTGCTTCTTTTTGATTTTGATATACCGTAAATAATAATTCCTACGAGATATACCAGAATCACGATAATATCCAAGGTCTGTAATCCACTCATGGTCTTTCTTGATTTAGTTAGTTTGTTTTTTGCTTGTTACCACCATGAATTTTAAGACGTAACCTCCATATCGTTTAGATTATGATAATTTTACTGGTCTGTTTTTAAGAAAATCATAGTTTGCACATAAGGCAATATAGTATTTTTAATTTTTTCTTAAAAAAAACTTAACATCTAATGTCCTTATAGGATAACCTCAAACGTTGTAGTAGGTTTTCTAAGTTTTTAAAAATTTTAGGTTTCGTTGTAAACCTGAAAACTTAGTTCGTTTTACAGGGGATTTTTTGAAGATTTTCTTGAAGACATCTTCCGTGATTTCCTCCCAATCTTTTTTGGTCATCGATAATAGTTCGGGGTTAGGATTGAAGAGTGGTTCTTTATGCGCTTTTGAAAACCGGTTCCATGGACAAACATCTTGGCAAACATCACAACCGAACATCCAATCATCAAATTTACCATGAAATTCTGATGGGATTTCATTTTTTAGTTCGATTGTAAAGTACGAAATACATTTACTCCCGTCTACTAGATACGGTTCCACAATAGCATCTGTAGGACAGGCATCAATACAAGCAGTGCAAGTTCCGCAATGGTCTGTTACCGGGCTGTCATATCCCAAATCCAAGTCTACGATAAGTTCAGCTATAAAATAAAATGACCCTACCTGTTGGGTCAATAGATTACTATGTTTTCCAATCCACCCCAAACCACTTTTGGCTGCCCAAGCTTTGTCAAGTACTGGCGCAGAATCCACAAATGCCCTCCCATGAACTTCCCCAATTTCTTCTTGTATAAAATGAAGCAAGGATTTTAACTTATCCTTTATCACAAAATGATAATCTGTTCCATATGCATATTTTGAAATCTTATAGGATTCTGGGTTTTGAACTTCTGATGGGTAGTAGTTCAGCAGTAAAGAGATTACAGACTTGGAACCTTCGACCAGCATGGTGGGATCCAAACGTTTGTCAAAATGGTTTTCCATATACTGCATTTCTCCATGCCTATTTTGGTTGAGCCATTTTTCCAATCGCGGGGCTTCTTCTTCTAGAAATTCAGCTTTAGAAATACCGCAGGATAAAAAACCAAGACGTTTGGCTTCATTTTTTATCAGTACGGTATTAGACTGTATGCCCATGATTATCGCAGAACAAAGTTCAATTTAACCTCTTTTGGTTTTAAAGAAATCATAGGATTGATTTCTACCTGAGACAATTTGGTGCTAATATGATATTTTTTAATGATTTCAACCAACACCATAACCATTTCATGATTTGCAAAGGCATTGCCCACGCACATACGCGGCCCAGCTCCAAAAGGATAGTAATAATTTGAAGCTTCTTTCATATTCATAGCTACAAAACGGTCTGGAATATACTCCGTTGGGCTTTCCCAGAAATCTTTCTGCCGGTGCAACTCAAAAATGGAAAGTAATACCAATGTTCCTTTCTTCATTTGTAAACCATCAATCTCGTTATCCTCGATAGCAACTCGATCTATAAAATAAGCAGGTGGGTACAAACGCATCGCCTCTTTTATGCAAGACATGGTTAAGGTAAGCTTGTTCAAATCTTCCCATGTGTAATCATCATTTTCTAAACTACTGATTTCTTCAAAGAGTTTTGCTTGTAATGTTTGGTCCTTACTTATAAAATAAAGTGAAAAAGCCAAAGCGTTTGCAGTTGTCTCATGCCCTGCGGTAAATAGAATCAAAACTTCATCTATAAGCTGTCTTCTGGGCATTTTTGTACCATCTTCATAGGTTGCGTTCAACAACATATCAAGTAAATCGTGTTCTTCTTTTCCGCTGGATAAACGCTCTTCTATCAAGTCATTAAGAATATCTCTTCCTGTTTCTGCCATATCCAGATGCTCCCCAATTTCTCCTGAAGCTTTGTACCACCATTTAAAATAGGGCTGTCGCATCTCGCGAATCAACATTTTTTGGTTTTCTTCGGTGATATGCTGAAGTCGGGACATGGGCTCCCGAATATCATTACTGCTAAAGAGTGATTTTGCCACTACTTGAAATGCCAAATCGCCCATCAGTGCAAATACGTCTTGTTCCGTATTGGGAACAATACGCTCCAATTCGGCAACTATGGCATTGCGCATTATAGAGAAGAGGCCTTTAAGTTTTTTTACATGAAATGCAGGCTGAATCATTCTTCTATGTGCACGCCAATGTTCCCCTTCCGATGTTAGCAATCCATAGCCTATATATTTTGCCAAATCCTTGGTCTGTAATTTGGACTTGGAATAATAGCGATGCTTTTTTTGAAGCACTTGCTTGACCAAATCTGCATCTCTAGAGAACAACACCTTTCCTTCGCCTAAAATAGAAATGCGAAAAGTGTCCCCAAGCTTTTCAAAATTTTCATAGTGAAAGGGCAAAGGATTTTTTAGAATACGTTTGCTGTTGAGCAATACTTTTAATGCAGAAACGTGGGGTAGCTTTTTCATTAAAACAAGCCTCCTTGCGTTGCTCCTTTTATTCGCCCAAGGTGTTTATAAGCGAGCTCGGTAACTTCACGGCCTCTGGGGGTACGCATAATAAATCCTTGCTGAATCAAGAAAGGTTCATATACTTCTTCAATGGTTTCCGCACTCTCTGATACTGCGGTGGCCAATGTAGTGATCCCAACAGGACCTCCCTTAAATTTATCAATGATTGTGCTCAGAATTTTATTGTCCATTTCATCCAATCCATGAGCGTCAACATTCAAGGCTTTCAAACTAAATTTTGAAATATCCATATCTATGCTTCCATTTCCCTTTATCTGGGCAAAGTCTCTAACCCTTCGTAACAGCGCATTGCATATACGGGGCGTTCCCCTGCTCCTGCCCGCAATTTCTATAGCGGCTTCGTTGGTGATGGGAACTTTTAATATTTCAGCACTACGTTCTACGATGGTGGATAATAATTCGGTGTTATAGTATTGCAACCTGCTTTGAATTCCAAATCTTGCCCGCATCGGTGCCGTCAACAATCCTGAACGCGTAGTTGCTCCCACAAGTGTAAACGGACTTAGATTGATTTGAACCGTTCTCGCATTTGGTCCGGTTTCAATCATGATGTCAATTTTGTAATCTTCCATTGCTGAATACAAATACTCCTCAACAATGGGACTCAATCGATGGATTTCATCAATGAACAATACGTCCCTTTCTTCCAAGTTGGTCAAAAGACCGGCCAAATCTCCCGGTTTGTCCAAAACAGGGCCTGAAGTAATTTTTATCCCCACTCCCAGCTCATTGGCCAAAATATGCGCGAGTGTAGTTTTTCCCAATCCCGGAGGTCCATGAAACAAGGTGTGGTCCAAAGCTTCACCTCGTAGATTTGCAGCTTGCACAAAAATCTTCAAGTTCTCCAATACTTGTTCTTGACCCGTAAAATCATCAAAAGTGATGGGTCTTAGCGCTCTTTCAATATCGAGCTCTTCTTGAGAAAAATGTTCAGGATTTGGGTCTAAGTTTTCATTCATGTCCTAACAAATATAGTCGAAAACGAAGTCTACCTAAAACCATTTTATTTAAACTTGAATATGGGTTGGGTTTTGACCAGTAGGCTATTTTAAGAACTTTTCAAGGTAATCTTCATTTTTTGATAATAACAATTTGTAATACCTCGAAATTTATTTGATATTCCTTCTTGTCAAGTCTCTAGCAGAATGATTGATGGTTAGGATATCCACTCGGTTTTTTAGTAACTACCTTATAGATAATCGTATAATTTCCTTCGATTAATTGCCTTGTATCATCCCTTTCAAATTCTGGCACCAAACTTCCCAAGTAAACCTGTCTTTTTAGAATTTCCGCTCTACTTTTAATTCGGATAATTTGAAGCTTGGCGTAACATTTTGAGTCTTTTTTGATATAGTCCGCAATATCCTTCAAATCTGAAATAGCTTGCGGAGTCCAGTTTACTTGAACCATTTTTCAATTTCCTTATCCAATTGCGCATGTTCAGTTACATCGTTTTCCAAGGATTGTTTTTCGCCACGTTCAATCTTTTCTATAAATATCAGTCGCTCGACCAACTCATCAAGAGAAAATTCATCTGGAAAAAACTCAATATGTTCTTTTAGTTTTTGTTTTGTGAGCATTTTGATTTATTTGA
Source organism: Bacteroidota bacterium (assembly GCA_039030475.1). Taxonomy (GTDB): domain Bacteria; phylum Bacteroidota; class Bacteroidia; order Flavobacteriales; family Flavobacteriaceae; genus Flagellimonas. The sequence continues at coordinate 59,783 of JBCCEC010000005.1, read as the reverse complement.
ATAAAGTTAGAAAAAATATGGAAAACGAGGATTTTGAAAAATTAAAGGTAACAAACCTCTTTCTTGTCTTTTTAAAAATCTAAGCCTTAAATTAGATACTTCAAATAAAATTGCTTCAACTGTAACGCTTTATGGTAACTACTGATTATTCAATCGGAATTTTACAATACATTCCTTTTTTCTACATTATTTGGTCGGACGATTTGCTTTCAGCTTCTGAAATATCCGTCGTAACCAAAACCATTGAAGAAGATGCTTCGCTCGAACAATATGAAAAAGAGCAACTTTTACTCTGGTTGAACAGAGACATTCCACCTGCCAATGAAGAAATTAAAAATTGGCAACATACAATTTCCAATTCCAATATAAAACTTATTGAAAGCGATACATATCCTTTAGCTTCTTTGAGTCAAAGATTGACCAGTGTGCACTGTGACCATTGCGACTTTAATGACCATTTAAAGCACATAGAGATACATTTGGGAATACAACCCAACCACTATAACCATTTGTTCGATGTTGAGGTGGTTCATAAAAAGACCTCGAACCGATATTCTGCAACTATTTTGGATGGTATTCTTAAAGAACCGCATACAGCAATTGTTGACGACTTTCGTAGCTTTCTTCATAAACCCATTTTTGATTGGAGCATCGAGCGAGATAAGGAAACATTTCGGACACGTACCTTGGAACAGGTAAAACTTTTGGGCGAGAACGGTTACGGTGCAATGGCATATGATCAAGAATACGGTGGTTTGGGAAACATGCCTGCCTATGCCGCCATTTTTGAACATTTACTGTTTGTTGATGGGAGCTTGGCCATAAAGTTTGGAGTTCAATTTGGTCTATTTGGTGGTAGCATTCAAAAACTGGGAACCAAAAAGCATCATGATCACTATCTGGCCGACACGGGAACAACCAAGGTCCTAGGTTGTTTTGCCATGACAGAAACAGGACATGGTTCCAATGTAAGAGGAATCAAAACAACGGCCACTTATGATAGCGCTACGGATACCATCGTGCTTCATACACCTGGAAGAAATGACAACAAAGAATATATAGGCAATGCCCTGCATGCTAAAATGGCATCTGTTTTTGCACAATTGATCGTGGATGGAAAAAATGAAGGAGTACACGCTGTTTTGGTACCATTGCGAGATGAAAACCATCAAGTACTAGAAGGAATCACGATTGAAGACAATGGCTATAAGTTAGGGCTCAACGGTGTCGATAATGGTAAGATCTGGTTTAATCAGGTAAAAGTACCGCGTAAGAATCTATTGGATAAATATGGGGAAATCAAAAATGATGGTTCCTATTTTTCAGCAATAAAAAATCCAAACAAACGGTTTTTCACGATGCTCGGCACATTGGTAGGCGGTCGCATTTGTGTCGCTAAAGGTGCTTTGGGAGGCGCTAAAATGGCATTAACGATTGCCGTGAAGCATGCCTTAAACCGAAGACAATTCAATGATAGCGTAAAGATTCAGGAAGATTTGATCATGGATTATCCAACGCATCAACTTCGATTGACACCTGCTATCGCCAGTGCTTATGTCTACCACGTTACTTTAGAGGAGCTAATGAAACGCTATAGTGATAGTTCCCAACTGGATAAAAGGGAAATAGAAACTCAGGTAGCTGGTTTGAAATCGGTCATTACTTGGTTTGCAAGTGATACGATTCAAGAATGTAGGGAGGCTTGTGGCGGAAAGGGGTATTTGCTAGAAAACCTAATTGCAGATTTAAAAGGTGATGTGGACATATTTACCACTTTTGAAGGTGACAATACTGTTCTTTTGCAATTAGCTGCAAAAGGGGTTCTTTCAGACTTTAAAGCTGAATTCAATAGTGCTGGTTTTACCTCGGTACTTAAATTGTTACGAAGCCAACTTGCGGATAAGTTAAGTACAATTAATCCTGCATACTCTAACAAAGTCGATAAGGAACATCTATACAATCCAAAATTTCATAAGCACGCGTTTAGCTACAGAACCAGAAGGCTCACATACACTTTAGCCATGCGAATTCGGAATTACATTAAAAAAGGGATTCCTTCGTACCAAGCTTTTTTAAAAGTACAGACACATTTATTGGAATTGGGAAAGGCGTACAGCGTGGAATTGGCTTACGAAATATTCAACGAGTTTTGCACTACTGTTTCCGATGAAGAATATAGGGCGCTATTGGAAAAATTGGGAACGCTGTATACACTACATGAAATTAGAACAAACGCAGCATGGTATTTGGAACAGGGTTATATTGGCGGAACAAAGTCCAAAGCGATACGACAACGGGTAGAACGTTTATCCACGGAACTAAGACCACATATAGAAGTACTTGTAGACGGATTTGGGATTCCAAAACACTGTTTGACAGCCCCTATCGCTAAACAATAGTTTGGATTTTTGGATAATTAGATTTTTGGACTCTTGGAGCGTCGCACTGTATTGGGTTTTCCAAATTAAAAATAATACCTCACTCCACTTTTTTAATTAGCTGGGTGGTATCCATAAATTCCGTTATGGTGATTTTCGGATTTCCAAAGAGATAGATTCTTGAGTTGCCCTTTGCTGATAGCTCTAAATCCCGATAGGCATATAATCTTGCATTTGCTGAACTATCCAGATTTGCCTTTATTGATGCCGCCTCCATTTTTTCACCCCTAAATTTTGTGTTGGATGTAAGATTGACTTCCATACGTTCGGCCGTACCTTCCAGTGTCAATGAAGCATTTCCTTCCAAATCCACCCGACTTGTTTCATTTACCGCATACATATAAGCTTCGGCCCTGTTGTTTATACTAATGTTCAAGGAATCTACATCTACGTTAAAATCACCTCTACTATTATCTTCCAAGTTGATATCCATTATTCCTGCACTAACCTTTAAGTCCAACTTGGTATCTGCGAAGGCATCCACAAACAATTCATCACTGTTTATGATATTGTTTGTAATAACGCTACCTTTTTTTAAAGTAATTGCTTTTAACTCGGTATAATTGATTGTAATATCCAATTGCTTTTTAGCTGTAATATCATAAAAAGAACTTACGATCAAGGTACTGTCCTTTACTTCGAATTTCAAAACATCGATTAGGTTATCATCTGCTATTATTTCATAACCGGGGCCAAATGATTTTTTTAATACAATGTTCAAATTGTCATTGAGCTGAACTGCATTAAAGCCTGGAAGCTCCTCGTTAACTTCCGTAACAATTCGACTTCCCTTGATTTTAGGTTTGCGCTGTGCCAATAAAGTAAGGTGACACATGACTAAGAGGAGTAGGATACAATTTCTCACGATGTTTCTTTAAAAGATGATTAAAGATATTACAATTAGTGCAAATACTGTTCTAAGTAAAATACAATGAAAACAAAAAACCCATCCTGTTCGGATGGGTTTTCTATAGTTCTATTTAAGCAACCATTAATGATTAAGCTCTTCTTCGTTCTCCTGCAATGGTGTATTCTGCGGAACAAAATCCTGTCCGGGAATAATATATTCTCCGTTTTCATACGTTTTGCTATAATCGTAAGCCCACCTGTGTACATGTGGTATTTCACCAGGCCAGTTACCATGCATATGCTTTTGTGGCGTAGTCCATTCCAATGTATTTGATTTCCATGGATTTACTTCTCCCCTTTTTCCATAGAATATGCTTCTTATAAAATTGTATACAAATACTAGTTGAGCCGCTCCTGCAATAATCGCAAAAACCGTCATTAAGATTTGTACATTGGTCAGCTCATCAAACATTGGGAAGGCTGTATTCTGGTAATAACGCCTTGGTACTCCGGCCATACCCACAAAGTGCATGGGGAAGAAGACCCCGTAAGCACATATTGCAGTTATCCAAAAGTGTACATAACCTAGATTTTTATTCATCATTCTACCCTGGAACATTTTTGGGAACCAGTGGTACACTCCGGCAAAAAGTCCGTAAAGTGCGGAAATACCCATAACCAAGTGGAAGTGAGCTACCACAAAATATGTATCATGCACGTTTATATCTAGTGTACTATCTCCAAGAATAATACCTGTAAGACCACCTGTTATGAATGTTGAAACCAAACCTATGGAAAACAACATGGCAGGGTTCAATTGTAGATTTCCTTTCCAGAGTGTTGTTATATAATTAAAAGCTTTTACCGCCGATGGAATGGCAATTAAAAGTGTTGTGAATGTAAATACAGATCCCAGGAACGGATTCATCCCTGAAATAAACATATGGTGACCCCATACTATGGTCGATAAAAAGGCAATTGCCAAAATGGAAGCAACCATTGCTCGATAACCAAAAATCGGTTTTCTTGCATTGGTCGACATTACCTCGGATGTAATACCCAGTGCCGGCAACAATACGATGTAAACTTCAGGGTGTCCCAAGAACCAAAACAAATGCTCATACAATACTGGAGATCCACCTTGATAATGCAATACTTCCCCTTGAATGAAAATATCAGAAAGGAAGAAAGATGTTCCAAAACTTCTATCCATTATTAATAAAAGTGCCGCGGACAATAATACAGGAAAAGAAATTACACCTATAATAGCGGTAACAAAAAATGCCCAAATTGTTAAAGGTAAGCGCGTCATTGCCATCCCTTTTGTTCTTAGGTTGATTACCGTTACGATATAGTTTAGCGAGCCCAAAAGCGAAGATGCAATAAATATTGCCATTGACACCAACCAGAGTGTCATACCAGCTCCTGAACCTGGCTGTGCCATAGGAAGGGCACTTAACGGAGGATATATAGTCCAACCCGCTGCTGCCGGTCCTGCCTCAACAAATAATGAAACAATCATTATAAATGAAGAAACAAAGAACATCCAGTAGGATAACATGTTCAAAAATCCTGATGCCATATCCCTTGCTCCAATTTGCAAAGGAATCAAAAGGTTACTAAATGTTCCGCTCAAACCAGCTGTTAGAACAAAAAATACCATTATGGTTCCGTGAATGGTTACCAACGCCAAATAAATATCGGCATCCATTACACCATCGGGAGCCCATTTCCCTAGTACAGCTTCAAAAATTGGAAAAGATTCTCCTGGCCATGCCAGTTGCATCCTGAACAATAGGGACATAGCAATCCCAATGAATCCCATAATAAGACCTGTGATTAGATATTGCTTGGCAATCATCTTATGGTCTTGACTAAAGATATACTTGGTTACAAATGTTTCTTTGTGATGGTGTCCATGGTCATCATGAGCATGGTCATCTACGTTTGCTGGTGCATGTGCTGTTACAGACATAACCTTAATTTTTAATATTTATATTTCTTTTTTATAGCCTATTTTATTCCATCGGATTATCTTCAACAGCAACTTCTGTTTCAGTTTCCAATGCTTCTTCTACAACAACATCAACAGTATTTGATTCCTGCTCCATAGTATCCCCAGACATTACAGTCTCTTTGAACGTTGTTTGTTCTGCAATCCATTTATTGTATTCTTCTTCTGTTTCTACAATAATTTTCATCTGCATGTTATAATGTGATTTTCCACATATCTTATTACAAAGTAACACATAATCAAACTCCCATGGGTCTGAATTTGGATCACCGGCCGCAGCTTTTTTTGCTCTTATTTTATTGGTCCGCTTTACTTTATCCACAACATCTGGATTTAAACGTATCTCTTCAGTGGTAATTGTGGGTGTAAAAGAAAACTGAGTAATCATTCCCGGTACACAGTTCATTTGTGCTCTAAAATGAGGCATATAAGCAGAATGCAAAACATCTTGCGAACGCATCATAAAGTTAACCTTACGTCCTACCGGCAAATGCAATTCCTTGACAATAACATCGTCAGCAGCATTTGGATCGGATTCATCCAAGCCTAACACATTGGCACGATCTATGTCGATCAACCGTACACTGGCATCCCCAAGAACATTATCCTCTCCTCCGTAACGTGCAGTCCAATTGAACTGTTGCGCATATAACTCTACAATAAGAGGGTCATCCTCATCATTGACATCCATTATGTTTGTCCAAGTATAAAGACCCCAAAGAATCAATCCTGCAAGAACAATTACCGGGATTATGGTCCAAATAAATTCCAATCGATCATTGTCTGCAAAGAACAATGCTTTCTTACCTTTTTCACCGCGGTACTTATATCCAAAATAATGTAAAAGTGCCTGGGTAATGGTCTGAACAAAAAAGATAATGGCGAAAGACACCCACATCAATTGATCATACTCTCCGCCATGTTCAGAGGAAGCTTCTGGCAAAAGTACCTTTGTGTACTTGGCAAAACTAAAAATAGTTATACCGTATATAAAAATAAGGAATGCGAACAGCAGGTATCCGTTGTATTTGTTATCAGAGTCAGTCGCGACCTCAGGGGAGCTTTCCGTTTTTAACTGGGACAATTCGAAAATCTTGGTCATCTGCCAGATTGCGATCGCTACCAGTACTAAAACAGTCAATGTTAATAATGCAGTCATTGTATATCTTTCTAAGACTTAATCGTATTAATAATGAAATTGTCTACTTTCTTCAATAAATGGGTTACGCTTTGGTTGTAATGGTGCTTTTGTAAGGGCATTGAACACCCAGTACACGAACAATCCTCCAAAGAACAATATTCCTCCAATCTCTGGTAACCCAATATACCATTGGTCACCCACAGTAGCTGGCATAATCATATTGAAAACATCTAGATAATGCCCTAGAAGCACTACGATACCTGCCATTATAACAAACCAGTTTACCCTTTTGTAGTCGCTGTTCATAAGCACTAACAATGGGAATATAAAATTCATGGCAAGCATTCCAAAGAACGGCAACTTGTAATCTTCTATCCTTGTGACGAAGTATGTTACTTCTTCAGGAATATTGGCATACCAAATCAACATAAACTGTGCAAACCAAAGATAAGTCCAGAAAATACTGATACCAAACATAAATTTGGCCAAGTCATGTACATGGCTATCATTAACATCTTCCAAATATCCTCTTGATTTCAAATAGATAGTAATCATAGCAATTACCGTTATCCCAGAAACAAACATGCTTGCAAATACATACCAGCCAAACAGTGTACTGAACCAGTGCGGATCAACACTCATAATCCAATCCCAAGACATCATGGATTCTGTTATGAGATAGAATACCAAAAATGCAGCGGACCATCTAAAGTTTTTTACAAAGTTTGAATTATCATCGGATTCGTCTTGCGCCAAAGATAATTTTCTCGAGTATTGTCTGTAAAAAATCCATCCCCCTAGAAAAATAGCTGCTCTTATTAAAAAGAAGGTAGGATTCAAATATCCCGCTTTTCCTTGAAGCAGTTTGTCATTAGCGACAACATCGGCATCCATCCAAACGAACATATGATTCATATGCAGTACACAGAGCACTAAAATAACAAACACTATAATTCCTCCAGGCACTAAGTATGACGTAATTCCTTCCATAACACGAAACAGTAATGGCGACCACCCTGCCTGCGCTGCGCGTTGTATCGCGTAAAATGCCAACACACCAAGTGATATCATAAAAAAGAAAAAGGCAGCTACATAAAGTGCGGACCAAGGTCTATTTTGCAACTGATGCAATACATGTTCATCGTGAGAGGCATCGTGCTCTCCTCCATGTGCAGCGGCTTCTCCATGGGTGTCTTTTTCAGCATGCCCGCTAGCCTTGTCACCATGTGCAGCTTCTCCTCCATGGTCATCACCGTGTGCAGAAGCAACCATAGTTTTAGCTTCTTCCACTGTGCTAGGAGCACTTAAAAAACCTGTTGCTAAACAAATCAATCCAACTGCCATTGCAATGAAAGATCCTATTCTAAGTTTATTTGAAAACGTGTACATAGTATACTCTTATCCAATTATTTTGTTAGGTCTTCCTTTAATTTCATAACGTATTCGGCCACTTGCCAAAGTTCTTTCTCATTATCCATCTGTGAAGCATAAGAACCCATTGAATTTAAACCGTAATACATCGTATGATAGGTACTTCCGACTGTAATGTTACGTGCTGCATCATCATAGCTAGGAACTCCCAATATTTTTTCTCGTTTTACCAAAGTGCCTTGACCCTTACCGTTTGCGCCATGACATATAGCACAGTATATATCGTAAAGTTCTTTACCTGTAGCCATATTAGCTTCACTCTGAAGAGAATCTAGGGGACTTGGTTGTAATCTTGCCAATTCTTTTCCCTCGGGAGTATTTTCAAACTCATAAGGCATATACCCTCTTGAAATTGTGTTTTCTGCTGGGAGCATAGCTTCCGTTCCGCTAGGAAACAATCCGTTATCTACTTTTTCATACGTTTCATAACCCACAGACTCATACATGTTTGGCATGTATTGGTAGTTTGGGCTATTCTTATCTGCGCATGCGGCAACAGACAGAATCAAAACCAAAACGACAACTATTTTACCTAAATGCTTCATATTTTATGACTCCTTTTCTGTAACATTTATTTCTACTGCTCCCGTATCCCACAACAATTCCTTCAATTCGTTCTCATTGTCCTGGATACCTATTTCCATTAAAAAATAATCGTCGGTTGTTCTTACATCTGGGTTTTCAGCTTTCTTGAACGGCCACATCCTACTTCTTAAATAAAATGTGATTACCATTAAGTGTGCTGCAAAAAACACCGTCAATTCAAACATGATCGGCACAAAAGCGGGCATATTCTCCAAATAACTAAAACTTGGTTTTCCACCAATATCCTGTGGCCAGTCTTCGATCATAATATAATTCATCATCAAGATTGAAACTGCAAGTCCCAAACAACCGTACATAAAAGAGGTTATTGCGATTCTGGTATCCGCAAGTCCCATTGCTTTATCCAAACCGTGAACGGGAAAAGGTGTATACACTTCTTCAATATGATGGTGCTCTGCCCTTACTTTTTTAACGGCATGCATCAATATATCATCGTCTGTGTAAAGTGCCTGTATTACTTTTGATGCCATTATTACTTTTTATCGTTTAATACTTTAGCTTGTCCAGCCCAATCGTCTCTTTGCGCACGGCCGGGGAATTTTCCAGTTATTGAATCCAATAAATCATATTCTTTACCGGTCATTCGACTAACCTGTGCAAATGTGTAAATTCCTATTTCGTTCAAGACACGTTCCATTTCTGGTCCAACACCTTTTATCTTTTTCAAATCATCTGGCGTTTCCTTGGTCGCATCAAATGTTCCTATAGTGCTCAGCAATTCATTTACACCCACTTTATCATCAACAGCTGAAACAGCTTCATCCATTAGAACGTCATCAGTAACAGATTCCTCAACTACTTTACCTCGTTTTGGCATTTCATATAACGGTTTTCCAGCCTCACGTAGTTTTTTATACTTCGACCCAGAAGCTTTTAAAATAGACTTTACTTCTGCTTGTGCTATTACAGGAAAAGTTCTAGAGTACAATAAAAACAATACAAAGAAGAATCCTATGGTACCTATGAAAATTCCGATATCTACAAACGTTGGAGAGAACATTGTCCAAGAAGAAGGTAAGTAATCCCTGTGCAAAGAGGTAACGATAATAACAAAACGTTCAAACCACATACCAATATTTACAACTATTGAAATAAAGAACGAGAACATGATGCTCGTACGTAATTTCTTGAACCACATAAATTGCGGAGAGAACACATTACAGGTCATCATAGACCAATAAGCCCACCAATAAGGTCCTGTTGCCCTATTCAAGAAAGCATATTGTTCATATTCGACACCAGAATACCAAGCGATGAACAATTCCGTAATATAGGCACAGCCAACAATAGAACCTGTAATCATGATTACAATGTTCATCAACTCTATATGCTGAACGGTAATGTAGGCCTCAAGACTACAAACCTTTCGCATAATGATAAGTAGTGTATTCACCATTGCAAATCCTGAGAAAATAGCTCCTGCGACAAAATATGGTGGAAAAATGGTTGTATGCCATCCTGGAATTACCGAAGTAGCAAAGTCAAAAGATACAATAGTGTGAACAGAAAGTACAAGTGGTGTAGCCAAACCGGCCAAAACCAAGGATACCTCTTCAAAACGCTGCCAATCTTTTGCCCTACCTGTCCAACCAAAACTTAGCAGACTGTATATTTTTTTCTGAAATGGCTTTACCGCCCTATCCCGAATCATGGCAAAATCAGGCAACAAACCTGTCCACCAGAATACTAAGGAAACCGATAAATATGTCGAAATTGCAAATACATCCCAAAGTAACGGAGAATTAAAGTTCACCCATAGGGAACCAAATTGGTTTGGAATTGGAAGTACCCAATACGCCAACCAAGGACGCCCCATGTGAATAATTGGGAAAAGTCCGGCCTGTATAACCGAAAATATGGTCATCGCCTCTGCAGAACGGTTGATCGCCATTCTCCATTTTTGCCTAAACAAAAGCAATACAGCAGAAATCAACGTTCCTGCGTGACCAATACCTACCCACCAAACAAAGTTTGTGATATCCCAAGCCCAGTTAACCGTCTTGTTAAGACCCCAAACTCCGATACCCGTGGAAACGGTATAAATAATACATCCTAGACCCCAGAGAAATGCAACTAATGCAATGGTAAATACAATCCACCAATGCTTGTTGGCCTTCCCCTCTACAGGAGCAGCGATATCCACGGTAACGTCATGGTATCCTTTATCTCCAATAACTAAGGGCTTTCGAATAGGTGCTTCGTAATGCGACGCCATAATTTATCTTCTAGTTACTTCTTATTATATTGATTAAGCCTCGTTGGTATTTCTCACTTTCACATGATAGAACACGTTAGGTTTTGTACCTACATGCTCTAGTAAGTGGTACATTCTATCATCTTCCTTCAATTCCGCCACTTTACTTTCCTTATCATTGATGTCTCCAAAAACCATCGCTCCACTACCACAAGCCGCAGAACAAGCTGTCTGGAATTCTCCATCCTTTATAACACGTCCATCCCGTTTTGCATCCAAAATGGTCTTCTGTGTCATTTGGATACACATAGAACATTTTTCCATAACGCCCCTAGACCGAACATTAACATCTGGATTGATAACCATTTTACCCAAATCATTGTTCATGTTGTAGTCGAACTCGTCATTATCATGATATAAGAACCAATTGAACCTACGTACTTTATAAGGACAGTTGTTCGCACAATATCTTGTACCCACACAACGGTTATACGCCATATGGTTTTGACCTTGTCTACTATGTGCGGTTGCCGCTACCGGGCAAACTGTTTCGCATGGAGCATGATTACAATGCTGACACATTACAGGCTGAAAAGCTACCTCTGGATTTGCAGAAGCATCTTCCATCTCCCCAAATTCTCCTAAAGAACCATTATCACCAAAAAGTCCATCGATATTATCTTTCTTCTCGTTATCCGCTGCAAAACTTTCTTCTGAGGAGTAATACCTATCGATTCGCAACCAATGCATATCCCTTGATCTACGAATCTCCTCTTTTCCAACAACAGGAACATTATTTTCCGCGTGACAAGCTATAACACAAGCACCACAACCGGTACAAGCATTCAAATCAATGGATAAATTGAAATGGTGTCCTATTGAACGGTCAAACTCATCCCACAAATCAACATCTGGTGAGGTAACCGGAGTTTCCTGATGATCCAAAGAAACCTGAGGCATATGATTCCACTCGTGATGATCTTTTGTATTAAAGATTTCAAGCGTGGTCTCTTTAATAATGTCACCCCTACCCATTAATGTCTTATGCAATTGGACGCATGCAAATTCATGGTTCCCTGATGATTTCTCAACAGAAACGGACTGAACATTAGAGAAATTATTGTATAAGGTATACGCATTGACGCCGGTAGCCATTTCTGACTTCATTCCAGCTTCTTTACCGTATCCAAAAGATAATCCTATTGTATTTTTTGCTTGACCTGGCTGAATGATTACTGGAACATTGTCCAAAACCGCACCATCAACCGTTAGTTTGGCGTAGCTACCGTTTAAGCCTCCATCAGCTACGTTATAATTTTCCATACCCAGCGCTTCCGCATCAGCTTTGGAAATCGTAAGGTAGTTGTCCCAGGAGACCCTTGTAATAGGATCTGGGAATTCTTGTAACCATGGGTTATTCGCCTGACGACCGTCTCCCATACCCACTTTTGAATACAGCACCATTTCCATCCCTGTGGTATTGGTATTGACCAAAGAACGAATTGCCGAGGCAATTGGTACTATACCCCCCTGTGGTTCTTGAACTTCTCCCGTTTCGTCAGCTATTTCTTCCGCTAGCGGTTGCTCGTCAGATTCCATAACCATCTTAGGAGCGGTAAAGACACCATCCTGCAAAGCTTGATTCCACTTTGCCTCTCCTAAAACAAAAGTGCCCCATGTTTCTTTGATATACTCGTAATACGTTTTTTCAGTACCCATCCAAGTCAACAAAGCAGTTTGAAATTGTCGTGTATCAAAAAGCTCCCTAATCGTAGGCTGCATTAAACTGTAATGTCCTTTTTTGAACTGTGCATCCCCCCAAGATTCTAAGTAATGGGAGGCTGCAGCAACATATTTTGAAGCTTGTGCAGTTTCATCGTTATTAAAAGAAAAAGAAACAGAAAGGTCGACTTTTTCAAGACCTGATACAAATTCTGTTGCATTTGGCAATGTATATGCAGGATTGACACCATCTATCAATAAAGCTCCCACACGTCCCGAGTTCATATCGGAAACCAACTTATTTACTTTTGAAACATCACCTTGACGAACGTACTTTGGCTCTTCTGTATCAAAAGCATCACTTGACAACAATTTATTTATTGCCAGCACAATGGTTTGTGCATTTACATCATTAAGACCAGTGACCACAACAGCTTTACTTCCAGCTTTTTTGATTTGGGCAGCAACGCTTTCCACAGCTTCATCCACATCTGAGGTTCCTCCACCGACATTGGTGCCGTTTAACTTTCCATATAATTTGGCCAACGCAATTTTTTGTTGCGTGGGCGTCATTGGGTATCGCTTGTCTGCGTTAGCACCCGTCAACGACATATTGGACTCCAATTGAATATGCTTGGACATTTTTCCGTTCTTAGGAATTCGTCCTTTTGCATACCCTCCATCATATCCTCCACCTTGCCAATCTCCTAAAAAATCAGCACCAAAAGATACTATTACGCCTGCTTTTTCAAAATTGTAATCTGCAAGAGCACGCTGGCCATAAGCTGTATTGAAGGCATTCAGAGCAGCATCTTCAGAAATGGCATCATAGACTACATGGTTCACATTTTCACCATAGACAGCCTTGAACTCTGCAATCAATCTATCCGTAGAAGGACTTGCATAGGTTTGCGTTAATAAAACAATCTGCTTGTTGGAGTTCTTAAGACTTCCCAATTTAGCTTTGACCGATGCATCCAACACTTTCCATTCAATCGGCTCACCACCTGCGGTTGGACCTTGGACCCTTGTACTATCGTACAAAGACAAAACCGAAGCTTGCACCCTGGCATTTGCCCCTCCATTTACATCGGCATCAGTATTGTTTTCTATTTTTATTGGCCTACCTTCTCTGGTTTTCACCAAAATACTAGCGAAATCAAAACCATCCGCTATTGTGGTCGCATAAAAATTAGCAACACCAGGCACAATCCTATCTGGTTGAACTACGTAAGGTATAGATTTATGCACAGGGCCTTCACAAGCAGCAACCGTAGCGGCTGCGGTACTAAATCCTACGTATTTTAGAAAATCCCTTCTATTGGTAGTCGTGGCCGACAAATTCTCTTTGTCACCCAAAAACTCATCAACTGGGATTTGTTCCGCAAATTCATTTTGTTTTAGCGCCTCAACAATGGAATCGTTCGGATTTAACTCCGCTTCGCTTTTCCAATATTTTTTGTTTGATGCCATACGATATATCTGAGATTATCTTCTTTTAATTCTTAATAGTGACACTTACCACATTCCAAACCGCCCATCATAGCAGCCGTTAGGTCCTGAACACCATATTTCTTGGAAAGTTCTTCGTGAATAGCTTCGTAATATTCGTTGCCTTCAACCTTTACATTGGTTTCACGGTGACAATTGATACACCACCCCATAGTCAATGGAGAATACTGGTACATGATTTCCATTTCCTCAACCGGTCCATGACATGTCTGACATTCAATTCCAGCAACTGAAACATGTTGCGAGTGGTTGAAATATGCAAAATCCGGAAGGTTATGGATTCGTACCCATTCTACAGGCTGGGTTTCACCCGTATATTTTTGATTTTCCTCATCCCATCCTACAGCTTTGTACAATTTCTTTATTTCCCCTGTGTAGAATTCGTTGGTGTAACCGTTTGCCAAATCCTCTGCACTTGGCCCTTCGGGATTACCAGTGTATTCATAAATCGATTTGTGACAATTCATACACACATTTAAGGATGGTATTCCGGAATGCTTCGACACTCGAGCAGAAGAATGACAATACTTACACTCTATTTTGTTGGCCCCGGCATGTATCTTGTGAGAGTAATGAATTGGCTGAATAGGGGCGTATCCTTGATCAACACCGATTTGCATCATCCATCCATAGGCAAAATAGGCACTTCCCAAAAGAAGAAAAATGACGCTTACCAAAACCAAAAACTGGTTCTGGGCAAACGCTTTCCAAATGGGCGTACGTTTTTCCGCTTTTTCTTTTTCCAATACCACACCATTGGCCTCTGCAATTCTTCGCAGTGTATTGTTGACCAAAAACAACATTATTACCAAAAGACCAAATACCAACGTTAAGGCCCCTAGAATAATTTCATTGGATATGCCTCCTGAAGCAGCAGTGGCACCTCCATCAGTTGGGATGGCGGCCGTTGTTACAGCTGCGGCAGGTGGAGGAGCGGCAGTATATGCCAAAATATCATCAATATCCGCATTCGATAGTGTAGGGAAAGCTGTCATAGCAGCCTGATTATACTCTGCATAAATTTTGTTAGCGTAAGCATCCCCAGACTTAATCATTGCGGAACTATTCTTTATCCAAGAATAAAGCCATTCCTTATCCAATCCCTCTTCTTCAGCCAATCGTGTCTCCACATTTGCCAATGCGGGACCTGTCATTTTACGGTTCAATGCATGACAAGCAGCACAATTCTGATTGAACAACTGCTTACCCTTGGCAGCATCACCGCCTGTAGCAGCTGCCTCTTCAGCAACAACTTCGGTCGCAGCGGCTTCTTCTTGCGCATAAAATGAAGTGGAAAAAACTAGGAGGGAAAAACCTAAAACTTTAGAAAATAGATGGCGGTATAAAACCTTTTTCATATTAACGAAATTTCTATCGAAATTTTTGGCACGGTTGTTACTATACTGATACTTATTATAGTAGCTCAAACGTCCTAAAATTGGACACAAATGTACGACATGGACTCATTTTTTGAAATGTTAAGGGATCGATAATAACTAATTTATAAGAATTCTAAATAAGATGCTCTTTACTTGTTTAAGCCATAAAAAATTACATTTGTAGTAACGCTAAGAGAAAAAAGATACTCATATCATGAAATCCCTTATATTTATTATACTTGCCACAGGTTTAACAGCATCGCTATCAGCTCAAGAGGGTAGCATTACTATTGAACAAGACCCCCGTATTGATGAATTGGTAAAACGCTATAGTAAAGTGAATTCAAAGACCGATTTCTACCAAATTCAAGTCGGTTTTGGCAGCTATCAGAAGGCTCAAAATCTAAAGGCAAAAGTGGATATCGATTTTCCAACTTGGTATTCAAAAATTGAATTTGAATCTCCTACGTATCGAGTTCGATTGGGTAAATTTAAAACTAAATTAGAGGCGGAACGAAAATACTTGGAAGTACGAAAAAAGTATCCGGATGCCATGCTTTTAAAACCCGAAAATGATTCCAGATAAAACAATAAAAAATCCCGCCAAGGCGGGATTTTTTAGTTAAAGCTTAGTTTTTACTTTAAAGCTTTTTCTTAACGGCAACTTCTTGGAATGCTTCCACGATATCACCTTCTTTTATATCATTGTAATTTTTAATCTGCAATCCACAATCATATCCTTTGGACACTTCTTTTACATCGTCCTTAAAACGTTTTAAAGAGGATAGCTCACCTGTGTAGACTACCACGCCTTCACGGATAAGCCTGATTCTGGAATTTCTGAATATCTTACCACTGGTCACCATACAACCCGCAATAGTTCCAATCTTAGAAATTTTGAAAGTTTCCCTGATTTCAGCGTTACCTGTAATTTCTTCTTTCATTTCTGGCGACAACATGCCTTCCATAGCATCCTTCAGGTCGTTGATGGCATCGTAAATGATAGAATACATTCTGATGTCTATCTCCTCTTTATCGGCCACTGTACGGGCATTGCCCATTGGTCTAACATTAAATCCGATTATAATGGCATCCGAAGCACTGGCCAACAACACATCTGATTCTGTGATGGCCCCAACTCCCTTGTGAATAATATTTACCTGAATTTCATCCGTAGATAACTTCTGGAACGAATCTGTCAATGCTTCTACAGAACCATCCACATCACCTTTAAGGATAATATTAAGTTCTTGGAAATCACCTAAGGCAATTCTTCTTCCAATTTCATCCAAAGTAATGTGTCTCTGTGTACGAACGGATTGTTCACGTTGCAATTGCGAACGCTTGGTTGCAATCTGCTTCGCCTCACGCTCATCTTCCAACACACTGAACTTATCTCCAGCCTGTGGCGCTCCATCCAAACCTAAAATTGAGATGGGTGTAGCTGGTCCGGCTTTCTTGATATCATTACCACGTTCATCTTGCATGGCCTTTACTTTACCACTACAAGTTCCCGCCAAAACATAATCACCTATTTCAAGCGTTCCCGTTTGGACCAAAATAGTGGACACATATCCCCTACCTTTATCCAAGAAAGCTTCCACTACCGTTCCCGAAGCCAATCGGTCTGGATTTGCTGTTAATTCCAACAATTCAGCCTCCAACAGTACTTTTTCCAAAAGCTCATTGACACCTTGGCCTGTTTTTGCCGAAATATCGTGGGACTGAATTTTACCTCCCCAGTCTTCTACCAGCAAGTTCATGCCCGCCAAGCCTTCTTTGATTTTATCTGGGTTGGCTGTAGGCCTATCAATCTTATTTATAGCAAATACAATTGGCACACTTGCCGCTTGAGCATGACTTATTGCCTCTTTGGTCTGTGGCATAATGTCATCGTCTGCCGCTACAACAATAATAGCAATATCCGTGACTTGGGCACCACGTGCACGCATCGCTGTAAAGGCTTCGTGACCGGGTGTATCCAAGAATGTTATTTTTTGACCATCTTTTAAAGACACTCCATACGCACCAATATGCTGAGTAATTCCACCACTTTCACCGGCAATAACATTTTCTTCCCTCACATAATCCAGCAACGATGTTTTACCATGATCAACGTGACCCATTACGGTAACAATAGGCGCTCTCGGTTTTAAATCTTCCGGCGCATCCACCTCTTCTTCTATGGCCTCTTCAATATCCGCTGTAACGAACTCAACTTCATATCCAAATTCTTCCGCTACAATGGAAAGCGTTTCCGCATCCAATCGTTGGTTCATGGTCACCATGATTCCCAAGGACATACAAGCGGATATAATTTGGGTGGACGAAACATTCATCATAGTGGCCACTTCGTTTACGGTAACAAATTCAGTAACCTTGAGCACTTTGCTCTCCAATTCCTGAAGCTCAAGATCTTTTTCCGTCTGCTGACGATGCTGATCTCTTTTCTCCCTACGATATTTTGCACCTTTACCCTTACTGGATTTACCTTGAAGTTTTTCCAAGGTTTCCCGTACTTGTTTCTGTACTTCTTCTTCTGTTGGCTCTACCTTTGGAGCAGATGAACGTTGAGCACCTCTTCTACCAGGCCCACTGTTGTTTCCTCCCCTATTGTTTGGACGGTTTCCGCCTCCACTTTGAGATGGATTTTTACTGACAATACGCTTACGGCGTTTTCGTCGGTCCGCATTACTATCAGAAGATGAAGCAGCTGGCTTTTTGGTCTCTTCCTTCTTCTTCTTGGGTTTGTTAAATTGGGAAAGATCTATTTTGTCCCCAGTGATTTTTGGGCCACTAAGTTTTTTATACTGCGTTTGTATTGCTTCGGGTTCTTTAGGCTCATCATCCTCTTTCTCCGACTCCACAGCTTTCTGTGGCTCAACGACTTTCTTAGGATCTTCTTTTACCTCTGCTTCTACTTTTTCTACCTGAGTAACTTGTTTTTCTTCTTCTTTTTGTACGGTAACTGGTACCTCCTCAACCTTTTCCTCTTCTTTTTGCACAACAACCGGTGCCTCCTCAACCACTTCAGGCTTTTCTTCGACTTTAGGGGATTCAGGTTTTTTATCCAAGTCTATTTTACCCACTGTTTTAGGGCCGGATAGTTCTACCTTAGCCTTAATGACCTGCTGAGCATTTCTTTTTTCCCTAGCAAGCCTTCGCTCTTCTTGTTCTTGTTCAATTTGAACCCTCAGCGCTTCTTTTTCTTTGCGCTTTTCTTCACCAACTTCTTTTGAAGCTACCTTTTTGCTCTTATCTGTTTGGAACTCATCCAACAGCACTTGGTACACCTCATCCGTAATCTTTGTTGTAGGCCTTGCCTCAACCTCATGCCCTACGGAAGAAAGGTGGTCCACAGCCCTATCCAGTGAAATGTTCAATTCCCTGAGAACTTTATTAAGCCTTATTGTTGGGTTTCCTGCCATAAATTGTATTTCCTTGCCCTAAAATTCGCTGCTAATATATAGTTTAATCTTCAAATTCCTCCTTGAGGATACGTACTACATTCTGAACGGTCTCGTCTTCCAAATCCGTACGCTTTATCAAATCATTGACATCTTGTTCCAGAACACTTCTTGCAGTGTCCAGACCAATCTTCTTAAACTCGTCAATGACCCATGCTTCTATTTCATCTGAGAACTCCGTTAATTCCACATCTTCTTCAACACCTTCACGGAATACATCTATCTCATATCCAGTTAATTGTCCTGCCAATCGAATATTATGTCCTCCTCTACCTATCGCCTTCGAAACTTCTTCTGGCTTTAAGTATACCTGCGCTGTTTTCTTCTCATCATTCAGTTTAACGGATGACACTCTTGCAGGGCTCAATGCACGCGTTACCATTAATTGGGAATTGTTGGTCCAATTGATAACATCAATATTTTCATTGCCCAATTCCCGAACGATACCATGAATACGAGAACCTTTCATACCCACACAGGCACCAACGGGATCAATTCTATCATCATACGAATCCACAGCCACCTTGGCTTTTTCACCAGGTATTCTCACCGCTTTCTTAATTGTAATCAATCCATCAAAAACCTCAGGTATCTCCTGGAAAAATAATTGTTCCAAGAAAATAGGCGAAGTTCTGGACATGATGATTGCAGGTTTGTTTCCCTTCAGATCAACGCTTTCAATTACGCCCCGTACATTGTCTCCTTTTCTAAAAAAGTCGGAAGGAATCTGTTTTTCCTTTGGAAGTATGATTTCATTTCCTTCATCATCCAGCAAAATAATCGCTTTATGACGAATATGATGTACTTCCGCAGTATAAATTTCTCCTTCAAGATCTTTAAACTGCTTATAAATGGTTGTATTGTCATGTTCATGAATCTTGGAAATCAGGTTTTGACGTAACGCCAAAATCGCTCTTCTTCCCAAGTCCATTAATTTCACTTCCTCGGAAACATCTTCTCCAACTTCAAAATCCGGTTCAATCTTCCTAGCTTCCGACAGTGAAATTTCCTCATTGGGTTCTTCCACTTCGCCATCCTCTACCACTACACGGTTTCTCCAAATCTCTAAATCTCCTTTATCTGGGTTGATAATGATGTCAAAATTCTCATCAGAACCAAACTTTTTCTTAAGTGCATTTCGGAAAACGTCTTCCAAAATTGCCATAAGCGTTACCCTATCTATAAACTTATCGTCCTTGAATTCCGAAAAGGATTCGATTAGCGCTAGGTTTTCCATCTTTGAACTACAATTAAAATTTTAATATAACTTTTGCTTCATGGATATCAGAAAACGCGATTTCACGCTTTTTCTGTACCGTAACTTTTCCTTTACCAACGGGCTTTGGCTCTCTCGCCTTCCACTCTAAGGTAATTTTATCTTCTGTTGCTTGGGTCAAGTTTCCTTCCAGCTCTTCGTCCGCCACCTTCACCATCAGCTTTCTACCAATATTCTTTTTATACTGGCGTGGCAGCTCCAATGGTGAGGTAGCCCCCGCAGAGGTTACTTCCAAAGAAAAATCTTCCTCTTCACGATCTAAATTATGTTCAATGGCCCTGCTGATATCCATACAATCCTGGAGGTCAACCCCCTCATCTCCATCTAAAACAACTCGGATCGTATTGTTGTTTTCAACCGTAAAATCAATCAAAAATAAAGATGGTTTTCCCTCCAGTGCTTTATCCAATAATGATGTTACTTTTTCCTTAAACATAAAATTAAACAATAAAAGAGGGGACTCGAAGTCCCCTCATGAATACCATTTTATTCGTTCAGTGGTGCAAATATACAACAATTATTACTGTATTTGCAACTGGACATTTTATAAAAAATCCCAGCTTCAGAAGAAACTGGGATTTCCATTCACTTTTTGTTGACCCACTAGGACTCGAACCTAGAACGACTGGACCAAAACCAGCTGTGTTGCCAATTACACCATGGGTCATTATCAATACTCGTACTGAACTTGTTTCAGTAAGAGCGTGCAAATTTAAAACAAACTTTGGTTTCGACAAATATTTTGGGTAAGATTCCAAACTATTTTTCATGAATGGCACCTGTTAAAGCTTTTCCAAAAATGAACGACCTTCTCTACTATATTTACTAAATTCGCCCCAACTTGGTAAACACCAATTTTATGTTTGCAAATGACTTCAAGAAATGGGATACCATATTAGGATGGTGCTCCTTTGCCATAGCTTTTATTGTTTATGCATTGACCGTAGAACCTACGGGCAGTTTTTGGGATGCAGGTGAATACATCACCACTTCGGCAAAATTACAGGTAGGACACCCTCCAGGCGCTCCACTTTTACAGATGATAGGGGCCTTCTTTTCCATATTTGCTTTTGGGGACACCTCTAAAATAGCTTTGATGGTAAATGCAGTTTCAATTGTTTCAAGTGCTTTTGCCGTACTGTTTACTTTTTGGACAATTACCAATCTGACCCGTAAACTTATTTCAAATAAAAAATCCATTACCAACAGTAAGGCAATAGCAATTTTTGGAAGTGGTCTAGTTGGTGCCTTGGCCTTTACATTTTCAGATAGCTTTTGGTTCAATGCCGTGGAAACAGAAGTATATGCCATGGCAAGTTTAATTATGGCCTTATTATTATGGCTTGGCCTAAAGTGGACGGACAATCTTGAAGAACCTAGAGGCAACAGATGGTTATTACTTATCTGTTTTTTAGTCGGTCTAACCTTTGGGATTCAATTTATGGGATTCTTGGCCATACCATCAATAGGACTTTTATATTACTTTAAAAAGTACAAGGAAACGACGGTCAAGAATTTTCTTTTGGCCAATATAATAGTTGTAGCCTTATTGATGTTGGTCTACAAATTTTCTTTGACCTATGTACTTCAACTTTTTGGATGGGGCGAGGTATTTTTTATTAATAATATTGGACTGCCATTCAATTCTGGTTCTATAATAATAGGACTATTATTTATAGCCGCATTTTATTTTGGCCTGCGATATACAAGAAAAAACAATTTTCAGACGGCAAATACGATTGTTTTGTGCCTAATGTTTCTCTTTCTGGGATTCTCCTCGTGGCTTATGCTACCTATTAGAGCGAATGCCAAGACCGTTGTAAATGAAAATGACCCTTCGGATGCACGATCTCTCCTTGCATATTATAACAGGGAACAATATCCTGGAGTGGAAAGCCCTTTTTACGGAGCCTATTATTCAGATAGCTTCGCACCGGCCGGTGAGGATATTGATGATCGCCCTAAATATGAGAAAGATGAAAAATTGGGCAAGTATATCATCGTTAACAATTATAAAGATGCCATTCAAGGGCCTAACAAAGACCATGTCGGTTTTCTTCCAAGGTTGTGGAGCGACCAGCACGCAGAGAATTATATGCGTCATTTTGGGGTGTTGGAGTTTCGAATAAAATCGGAATACATCTCTAACAATGAGCTAAGACAAGCGGTATCCCAATTTAAAAGTGCCTATTCCCAAGGTGAACTGGACACTGAGCAGTATATGCGATTTTTACGGGAGTTTAGTGAATATATAGACGTTGAACCGCCCACTTTGGGACAAAACCTTAAATATCTTTTCCAATTTCAATTTGGCTACATGTACATGCGCTATTTCATGTGGAATTTTACTGGTAGACAGAATGATATTCAGGGAAGGTACGATGAAAACGGAAATTGGTTAAGTGGTATCGGATTTATAGATAGTCTTCGTTTAGGCTCTCAAAACAACCTTCCGGACGATTGGAAAAACAATAAAGGAAGAAATACCTATTTCTTTTTGCCCTTATTATTGGGAATTATTGGAATCGTCTTTCAAGTTTCAAAAAACCCAAAACATTTTTGGGTGCTTTTGGTGTTTTTCTTGTTTACCGGGCTTGCCATACAATTCTATACCAACCCCTATATTTTTCAACCTAGGGAAAGAGACTACTCATTGGTAGGGTCTTTTTATGTTTTTTGTATATGGATAGGCATTGGGGTTTATGGCCTTTTTGATGAGTTCAAAAAACTACTTTCGGCCAAAATAGCAGCTCCGGCAATTACCATTTTGTGTCTTTTGGCAGTACCTTTTTTGATGGCATTTCAAAATTGGGACGACCATGACCGTTCAAATCGCTATACGGCCAATTCAACTGCAAAAGCGTATTTGGATTCAACTAAAGAAGATGCGGGGGCCATTTTGTTTACGATCGGTGACAATGACACCTTTCCGTTATGGTACGCACAAGAAATTGAAGGTCATAGAACAGATGTCCGCATAGTAAATACAAGTCTTTTTGCAACAGATTGGTACATTGACCAAATGAAGCGAAAGGCATATGAAAGCGACCCCATCCCATCCCAGCTCACACATGATAAATACAGATATGGTTCTAGGGATGCCGTTTATTACCAGGGCGTCACCGAAAATCGTTGGAATATCAAAGACTTTGTAAATTGGATTGGCAGCGACAAGCCTCAAACAAAGTTTAAGTACCTATTGGAAAAACAAGGAGCTGACCTTAGTGCCTATTCTGAAAGCAATCTAGATATTGTTTATTATCCAACGAATAAGTTAAGAATCCCAGTCAACAAAGAGAATGTTTTAAAGAGCGGACTGGTCAAAGAAAAGGATTCTGCCTTGATCGTGGATTATATAGATATTGATCTACCCCAAAGTGCGCTTCCCAAAAATAGAATTTTAATGTTGGATCTAATCGCCAATAACGATTGGAAAAGGCCTATTTATTTTTCTGGAGGAAGCTTTGATAGTGCAGAATATATTTGGATGAAGGATTATCTTCAACTTGATGGATTAGTCTACAAATTGGTGCCTATAAAAACCAAGAACCGAAACTCTTTCGAAATGGGACGTATCGACAGCGACTTAATGTACGATATTGTCAAAAAATGGGATTGGGGAAATTCTGGTGGTGATATCTACCATGACACCCAAACACGCTCTCAAGGATTATCGTTTAGGAGCAATTTGGCAAGATTGATGGAAACATTGATTGCAGAGAACAAAATTGAAAAGGCAAAAGATGTCATTGATATCGCAATGACCAATATACCAGTTGAGCACTTCTATTTCTATGCATTTGTTGAGCCTTTTGTAGATGGGTATTACAAAGTAGGCGAAACGGAAAAGGCCAGGGCACTTTTTGAAGAATTGAAGTCGGTATACCAAGACCGTTTAGAGTATTATTCGGAGATTCCACTGGATGAGCAGTATGAAAAAATTGATGATATTTTGGCTGACATGCAGGCTTATCGTAGGAATATAGATATTCTTATCGAGAATCAAGATAGGGAACTTGCGGAGTCAGAAACATTGATCTTCAATGAATACATTGATAAGTTTTCCCAATTTATAGGTGAAGAAGAAGAGGAAGTTTTTGAAGAACCCATCCCTGACCCAGACTTGCAGGATTCTGTTTTATTGGATAGTATTGAATCTATTATGATAGATACAACAATAATTAAGGAGGAATCGTAAGAAAACTAGATTTAATTCACTTAAATATACTCGTTTAGAATACCTATTAAAGTATTGGCATCTTGTTCCCCACTTTGCCTCCATACCATTTCGCCTTTTTTGTAAATCATTAAAGTAGGTAACCCCTTTATTCGCAAGGCCTGTGAAAGTTCTTTATTTTTATCAACGTCGATTTTAATCACTTTTCCTTTATCGCCAAGTGCAGCTGCTACATCTCGTAGTACGGGGTGCATTGAGGTGGATTGATCATTCCATTCTGCATAAAAGTCCAGTAATACCGGTACTTTTAAATCTATAAGTTCACCAAATTTAGACATATTGAGTTCTTCGGTTTACCAATCAAAAGTAAGAAAATTTGTTAAAATTTAGCTTTGTGTACGATTCTACGAAGAAGGATTGGGCGTTAAATTCACGTTAAACCTTTCTTTTTAAGGGTAATCACAGAAATCTCGGGCCAAATACCAACGCGACCTGGATAGCCTAGAAAACCAAAACCACGGTTAACATTGATATACTGTCCAAGTTCCTCATAAATTCCAGCCCAATATTTGTAACGCCATTTTACGGGACTCCATTTTATCCAACCTGGAATCTCCACACCAAATTGCATTCCGTGT
Source organism: Bacteroidota bacterium (assembly GCA_039030475.1). Classification (GTDB taxonomy): domain Bacteria; phylum Bacteroidota; class Bacteroidia; order Flavobacteriales; family Flavobacteriaceae; genus Flagellimonas. The sequence continues at coordinate 34,939 of JBCCEC010000005.1, read as the reverse complement.
GTGTGCCCACTTAAAGTTAGGTGATAATGATAGTCGTCATTTATGACAACATCCTCCCAGTGCGAAGGATCATGGCTCATTAAAATTTTAAAATCGTCTTTGGAAATTCCTTGTTTGGCTTTTTCCAGGTCCCCTGCCTTCTTAAATCCGCCCCTGCCCCAGTTTTCAACACCGAGCAGTGCAATCCTTGCTCCATCTTTTTCAAGGTATCTATGCGAATCCAACAATAGATCAAAACCCATTTCTTTTTGAAGATTTTTTAAATCTTCTAGGTTCTTCGCTTTTTCTGCTTCAGAATCCCAAGCAACGTAGTCGCCATAATCATGATTCCCTAAGACAGAGTAAATCCCATCTTTAGCATATAGCGTAGAAAACAACTCTGCCCATGGCCGCATCTCTTCGGTTTTATTGTTTACCATATCTCCGGTGAACAAAATAACATCGCTTTGTTGCTCATTGATCAAATCAACTCCGTAGGCGACCATTTTTCGATTGTCAAAACTACCACTGTGCACATCTGAAATTTGGGTGATTTGATACCCATCAAAAGCAGCTGGGAGATCATCAAACTCAAGTTGATATTTTAGTACTTTGTAATTGTACTTGCCCTTATACATTCCCATAAGCAAAGCACCAAAGGGCAAAGCGGCAACGCCAAGCGCGATCAAACTTAAAAATCTCCTTCTGGATGGTAAGCTAAACTCTTTTTGAGTACTGAACACTTTTTGGTAAATACCTAAAAGGAGTCTAAAAATATCTTCACTGAATAGAAATATAATCGTAATAATTTGAAAGGAAAGCATAGCCAATAAAAAACCAAAGGCATAACTTTTTGGCCTACTTAAGACCCGGCCACCATCGGTACCCATAAATTGATACAGAAAATTAGCAATGACCAATATGTACAGTGCTATAAATAGATAATGTACCCATGGATATCGAGAAGCTGTTTTAACCGCTTGAAAAGAGTAAAAGCCAAGAACCAGATAGAAAATTATAAAAATGATCCAACGAAGCATAGTAGTTTTTTTACGAATTTATTTGTTTCAACTAAGAAACTGGTCATTTCTAGCCGTTAAGAATTTGTTTTTTTAGTGTGAATACGGAGATTTCGGGCCAAATACCTACTCTACCGGGAAATCCTGTGTATCCAAAACCTCTGTTCACGTTCAAATATTGGTCTTTTTCCTTGTAGAGACCTGCCCAGTATTTAAACCCATGCTGTATCGGCGTCCATTGGAATTCGCCCGGAACTTCCAAACCAAACTGCATACCATGCGTATGGCCGCATAAGGTAAGCGGAACGTGTTCATTATAGTCAACAACTTCAAACTGCCAATGTGTAGGATCATGGGTCATCACTATGTTGAAACTATTTTCATCTAATCCTGAAAAAGCTTTGTCCAAATCACCATTTTTCATCAAACTGTCATATCCCCAATACTCCACTCCTATAAAAGAAAGGCTTTTACCATTTCTTGTCAGCGACTTGTTTTCATTACAAAGCAAATCAAAACCCATTTCTTTTTGACGCTGTTTCAGTAGCTCAAAATCAGCTTCTTTCTCCTCTTGGGAAGGCCAATGAACATAATTCCCATAATCATGGTTTCCAAGAATAGAGTATTTACCGTCTTTTGCTGTTAACGAAGAAAACAATGTCTTCCATTCATCTATTTCGTTAGCGCGCCTATCCACAAAATCCCCAGTGAATAAGATAACATCCGCTTGCTGCTGATTTATAAGTTTAACGGCATCGCTAACCTCATCGTAGTTATCCAATCCACCACAATGAAAGTCGGATATATGGACTATTTTATAACCGTCAAAAGCTTCTGGTAAACCTTGAAAATCAAGAACATAATCAAATACCCTAAAATTATATCTTCCCTTGTAAATGCTATAAATCAAAGTTGCAAACGGAATAGCGCCAATACCAAGTGCCAATTTTGAAATAAAGCCCCGTCTGGATGGCATCTTTGAAGAATCTTTTTTCTTCCTGTTGAAAACATAGCTTCCAAAGCGAAAAACATCCTCAAAGAACAGTAAACCGCTTGCCAGCATTAAAAAAAGATAAAAAGCAAAAAAGAGCGCAAAGCCTACTAATTTTTCGGGAACTAAAAACACATTTGAAATATCGAGAGCTATTTCAATAACAAAATAAAGCGCAGTAGCAACGATAACAACCCAATACGCCGTTCGAATTATTCCATTCTTGCTCAACTTTTTAAAAGCTTGAAAAGCATAGAACGCAAAAAACAAAAACGTAGTAAGAACAAAAAGACGTGTCATCTTTTTTTGCAAAGATATTTCATTAGATTTTAGGTTACGTATTTAAGGTCTATTTATGGGAATGTATAATTTCATGTTTCAATTAAAGCTTTCAAAACAAACTTTGTACTTTTAAAACTTTCAATTTAAAATTAGCACTCCGATACTATGCCAGACCAAAAACGTCTTTTTCTACTAGATGCCTACGCTTTGATTTTTCGCGGATACTACGCGCTCATCAAAAATCCAAGAATCAATTCCAAAGGCATGGATACTTCAGCAATCATGGGATTCATGAATTCACTTTTTGATGTTATCAAACGGGAAAAACCTGATCACTTGGCGGTCTGTTTTGACAAGGGTGGAAGTGTGGAACGCACGGAAATGTACGAAGCCTATAAAGCCAATCGTGATGAAACTCCAGATGCCATACGAATAGCCATTCCATACATTCAAAATATTTTAAATGCCATGCAAATTCCGGTAGTGGAATTAGAAGGTTTTGAAGCAGATGATATTATTGGAACATTGGCCAAACAAGCGGAAAAAGAGGATTACAAAGTGTTTATGGTAACTCCAGACAAGGACTTTGGACAGTTGGTTTCCGAAAATATCTTTATGTACCGTCCAGCACGGATGGGCAATGGAATCGAAATTTGGGGCATTCCAGAGATTCAAAAAAGATTTGGCGTGCAAAGACCGGAGCAAGTAATCGATTATTTGGGGATGATGGGAGATGCTAGTGATAATATCCCTGGTCTTCCTGGTGTTGGTGATAAGACTGCCAAAAAGTTCATTGCCGATTTTGATTCTATGGAAGGGCTTCTGGCCAATACCGATAAGTTGAAGGGTAAAATGAAGGAGAAGGTAGAACAAAATGCCGAATTGGGCAGATTATCCCGTAAACTAGCTAAAATCAATATTAATTGTGAGGTAACCTTCGATGCCAAAGATTATGAAATGTCCGAGCCTGACAGTCCAAAAGTGCAGGAAATCTTTGAGGAGTTGGAATTTCGTCGTCTAAAAGACCAATTTATAAAGATTTTCTCAGGAGAAGTGGAACAAACCACACAAGTGTCCAGCACAGAAACCGCCAAAAAAGAAGCAAAAGTGGCAGGTAGCGGACAGTTTACTTTGTTCGGGGGAAGTCCTACGGATGCACCCGCCACCATCAAAGATGAGAACAGTAGAAATACGGTAAGTACTGTCCCTCATTTTTATCAAAGCGTTGAACCCGGATTGGGAATGAAGCTGTTCCTGAAAAAATTGATGCAACAAAGTTCGGTCTGTTTTGACACCGAAACCACATCATTAAATTCACTTGAAGCCGAATTGGTAGGTATTGCCTTTAGCTGGGAAGCAAAAAAAGGATTTTACATCCCTATCCCCGAAAACAAAGAAACCGCATTAGAAATTTTAGAACAACTTCGACCTTTCTTTGAATCTGAAACCATAGAAAAAATTGGACAAAACCTGAAGTACGATATCAAAGTGATGAAAAACTATGGTATCGAGGTAAAAGGGAAATTATTCGATACCATGTTGGCGCATTACCTGATTAATCCAGATATGCGTCATAATATGGATGTTCTTGCCGAGACGTACCTCAACTATACGCCGGTTTCCATTACAGAGCTCATTGGTAAAAAAGGAAAGAACCAGTTAAGTATGCGGCAAGTTGCTTTGGACAAACAAACCGAATATGCATCTGAAGATGCCGACATCACCTTACAATTGGCGCAGCATTTTAGACCAGAGCTTTCAGAAGCAAAGACCGAAGCGCTTTTTGAAAGTATTGAAATTCCTTTGCTCAGGGTTTTGGCAGATATGGAAACTGAAGGAATCAATCTTAACGAGGATTTTCTTAATGAGCTTTCAACCGTTCTTGATGTGGATATCAAAAATCTAGAACAGAAGATCTATGAAGCTGCCGGAGAGGAATTTAATATCGCATCGCCAAAACAATTGGGTGAAATCCTGTTCAATAAGCTGAAGTTGGTAGATAAACCCAAAAAGACAAAAACGGGACAATATTCCACTGCGGAAGATGTACTCTCCTATTTGGCCAAAGATCATGAAATCATTCAGAACGTATTGGATTATAGAGGTCTTGCCAAGTTAAAAAGTACTTATGTAGATGCGTTGCCCAACGAGGTACAGCAACATAGCGGTCGGGTGCATACAGATTATATGCAGACTGTTGCGGCCACAGGAAGACTTAGCAGCAATAATCCAAATTTGCAGAACATTCCAATTCGTACAGAACGTGGCCGACAGGTTCGAAAAGCTTTTATACCACGGGATGAGAATTACACCTTGTTAGCGGCAGATTACTCCCAAATAGAATTACGCATAATCGCAGCTTTGAGCGAAGAGGATACCATGATCGAAGCGTTCAAAAATGGAGAGGACATTCATGCATCCACAGCTTCAAGGGTTTTCAATGTACCGATTGACGAAGTTACCCGTGAACAACGAAGCAATGCCAAAACCGTGAATTTTGGAATCATTTATGGTGTTTCTGCATTTGGGCTCAGCAATCAGACAGATTTAACCCGTTCGGAATCAAAAGAACTTATAGATACGTACTATAAAACCTATCCTAAACTACGCAATTATATGGGCGAGCAGGTAGATTTTGCCCGGGACAACGGCTATGTGCAAACCGTTTTGGGCAGGCGAAGGTATTTAAAGGACATTAATGGCAGTAATGCGGTTGTTCGTGGTGCAGCGGAACGAAACGCAGTAAACGCGCCCATTCAAGGAAGTGCAGCGGATATTATCAAAATTGCCATGATCAACATCCATAAAAAGCTTTCTGAAGGCAACTACAAAACAAAAATGTTGCTACAGGTACATGATGAATTGGTTTTTGATGCCTACAAACCAGAACTGGAAGAAGTGAAAACCATGATAAAAACTGAAATGGAAAATGCTTATTCGCTCTCCGTCCCCTTAGACGTGGAAGTGGGGATAGGTGATAATTGGCTGGAAGCACATTAGGGAAAGTAAGAAATATTGATTTTCAGGGAAATGGAAACATATCCAAACGATCTCACAAAGTTTATTGAAATTTACTTTTGAATAAGAATTTTGTTTAATTTTACAGTGGATGTCGAATAACAAAGAACAAATAGATAAAAGAAATATCTCCTTTTGGAATACAGATTCCCCTTTGACCAGCAGAAGGGTAAGCATCATTTTGAACAGCCCAAAGGATTCAAAGAAATTAGCGGACGCCGTTAGAGCACTTCGACACAATGAACATTCTACCATAAAATTATCCAAGGAAACAAAAGATAGGATAGATGCAGAGGCCGAAAAGCTGAAAAGTGCTTAATGAGTATTGCCCTATCAACGCTAGTTCTATTTTTCTTACTTATTCCCGGAATCCTATTTAGAAGGTTTTACTATACCGAAGAATTTTCAAGAGAGTACTTTAAAGAAACTTTCTTCGCAATATTTATAGCGACAATCCTACCCAGCTTGTTCTTTCAATTTCTCTGGTATTTTTCCGCAAAACTTGTTGGTTTTCATGTGGACCTATACACATTGGGCGACATTGTATCGTCCAATCCATCAGAAGCATCGTTTCAAAATCTAGAAAACAGTGCCGTAGGTGTTTTAGTGTACAATCTATCCATGTTCGTAGTGGCGAGTTTTTCTGGCTATCTTTTAAAGAGACAAGTACGCAGTAGAAGATGGGATAGAAGGTTTAAGTTTTTTAGATTCCAAAACTCATGGCATTATATTTTGAAAGGGGAATTTTTTGATTTTCCCAGAACAGAAATAATCTTGGAAGAAGACCGTGTTGAAGATATTGAGTTTGTTTTTATAGATGCCATTCTGGAGATCAATGGAAATGCTTATCTCTACGATGGTATTTTGGTCGATTATGAGCTGAGCAGTGATGGTGGGCTTGAAACCATAAGCATAACCAACGCACAGCGAAGAAAATTGTTCGATGACAGCGAAATTTCAAAGAATGGCAAAAAGAAAGATAATAGCTCAAAATATTATCCGATTACAGGACATATTCTAGTACTCAAATATGCAGAATTAAAAAACCTGAACTTTACGTACTACACCTTGGACTTTGATAAAAATGAGGAGCTGATTCCTCGATTGGTAAAGTAACTTACTTCTGATAGTTTTCCCCTATCCTATCCAAAACTTTTAAAAAAGTGTCAAATTCAAAAGTATCCAACCCTTCAATAGCCTTTTTACGAAGCATATCGGCGTGTGGTTCAATTCGAAGGATAATGTCATGTCCTTCTGGAGTCAACTCTAACTTAAACCGTTTTAAATCCCCATCAAACCGAGTCTTGGTTATCCAACCCTTACGCTCTAAACCACCTATAACCCTTGAAGTGGTGGCACGATTACGAAAATTTGATTTTACAATATCGGATTGTGAAACGTCTTCCCCTAATTGGTAAATACGATACAAAATCACCCATTGCTCAATGGTAAGTTCAATATCCAATTCCCTGAACTTTCTCAAATAGGCATCCTGAATTTTGCGAAGCACCATGTCCAAATGCAATCCTATTCCCGATATTTCATCTATTTGATTGAGCATATTTGTTTAGTACTTCCAAAAGTCAAATCGAGCGCAGTCGAGATTCCTTGTTATCCATAACGGTCAATTTCTCGACTGCGTTCGAAACGACCATTAATTTTTACCTAAAATTTTCTAATCAAAGTGATTTCGTATATCAAAATTACTATTTTTGTTGCATAAGCAACAATATTTTTGAATCACTCTTAAATTAAATTTACGATGTCAACTTCTACGTTACCAAAAATACACGATACCGCTAAAGATTTTATGCCCATTAATGGTACTGACTATTTGGAGCTCTATGTTAGCAATTCCAAACAAGCCGCACATTTTTACAAGACCGCCTTTGGTTTTCAATCTTTGGCCTATGCAGGATTGGAAACAGGATTAAAGGACAGGGAGAGCTATGTGGTAATACAGGATAAAATTCGTCTAGTACTAACTTCACCCTTAAAAAGTGGTACTGATATTGGAAGACATATCGACCAACACGGTGATGGTGTTAAAGTTGTTGCACTATGGGTAGACGATGCCACTTACGCATATAATACCGCAATAGAACGCGGTGCTAAATCATATATGGAACCAAAAACCGAAGAAGATAAAACAGGAAAAATAGTGCGTTCCGGGATTTACACCTATGGTGAGACCGTACACATCTTCGTGGAACGAAAAGACTATAACGGTACGTTCATGCCAGGTTTCAAAAAGTGGGAAACCCCAGATTACAACCCTGTGTCAACAGGTTTAAAATATGTGGATCATATGGTTGGCAATGTGGGATGGAACCGAATGAACGAATGGGTCAATTTCTATGAAAATGTAATGGGCTTTACACAAATCCTTTCTTTTGATGATAAGGATATTTCCACAGATTATACCGCTTTGATGAGCAAAGTGATGAGCAACGGAAACGGTCGCATCAAATTTCCAATAAATGAGCCCGCAGAAGGAAAGAAAAAGTCCCAAGTTGAAGAATATTTAGATTTTTATGAAGGAGAGGGCGTGCAACATATTGCTGTAGCTACGGATAATATTATCCAAACCGTTAAAGACTTAAAAAGTCGTGGTGTGGAATTCCTCAAAGTGCCCGACACTTATTATGATGTGGTACTCGACCGTGTAGGTGAAATCGATGAAGATATTGCGCCGCTAAAAGAATTGGGTATTTTGGTGGACCGCGATGATGAAGGTTATCTATTACAGATTTTTACACGACCTGTAGAGCCAAGACCCACTATGTTTTTTGAAATCATTCAGAGAAAAGGTGCACAATCATTTGGAAAAGGTAACTTTAAAGCGCTGTTTGAAGCAATAGAGCGCGAGCAAGAGCTAAGAGGAACGTTACATTAAAATACAAGTTCAAAGTTTCAAGTTCAAAGTTCGAAGTTTTGAACTTGATTCTTGAATTTGAACTTTAAAACAGTATTTATGCCTGTATACCATAAATTAGGGAAATATCCACAAAAGCGACATACGCAGTTCGAGAAACCAGATGGCAGCCTGTATTACGAACAATTGTTCGGTACCATTGGTTTTGACGGAATGTCATCCTTGCTGTACCATGTGCATAGACCCACCCAAATAAAGGAAATCAAAGAGGCCATTGACCTTAGCCCTAAAATAGCGGAGGCCAAGCATATTAAATCAAGAAAGCTTATTGGTTTTGATGTAGCTCCCAAGGACGATTTTCTGGAGTCTCGCGAACCTATGCTTGTCAATAGTGATGTTCTTATTGGTTTGGCAGCACCTAAAAAATCCCTAACAGCGTATTTTTATAAAAATTCGGATGCGGATGAAATGCTCTTTATTCACAGGGGAACAGGAACGTTGAAAACGTTTTTAGGGAACATCCCTTTTGAATATGGAGATTACCTTATAATTCCCAGAGGGATGATTTATCAGATTGAATTTGATACGGAAGAGAATCGCATTTTATATGCTGAATCCTTTCATCCTATCTATACTCCTAAACGTTATCGTAATTGGTTTGGCCAACTATTGGAACACTCTCCTTTCTGCGAGCGCGATTACAAACTACCACAAGATTTGCAGACACATGATGAAAAAGGAGAGTTTGTAATGAAAGTAAAAAAACAGGGCATGTTACATCATCTGATCTACGCAACACATCCTTTTGATGTTGTGGGATGGGATGGCTATAACTTTCCCTACGGATTCTCAATCCATAATTTTGAACCGATTACAGGAAGGGTCCACCAGCCGCCACCAGTGCATCAAACTTTTGAAACGGGTGCTTTTGTTATCTGTTCGTTCTGCCCAAGATTGTACGACTATCATCCTAAATCCATTCCTGCGCCTTACAACCATTCCAATATAGATTCCGATGAGGTTTTATATTACGTAGATGGTGATTTTATGAGCAGAACAGGTATTGGACCGGGTTATATTTCATTACATCCCGCAGGCATTCCACATGGGCCCCACCCTGGCACCTACGAAGCAAGTATTGGCAAGACCAAGACCGAAGAATTGGCAGTGATGATAGATACTTTTAAACCGCTACAGGTCACGGAAAATGCCTTAAAAATCGATGATGGAAAGTATTATAAATCTTGGTTAGATGCCCCCTCTAACTCCCACAAAGGGTGAGAACCATACGGACTTACAAAATAAGGTTAGACAACAAAAGTCTCAAATCTAATTTCTCATAGCTAATATCTAGTTAAATAATGATAATAAACATACCCGAAAACTCAGATTTTTCAATTCACAATATCCCTTTTGGAATTTTTTCGACTGCGGACAGAAGCCCCAGGGCAGGTGTTGCCATTGGCGACCATATTTTGGACTTGGCAGCCGTAGCTGAACTGGATGTATTTGATTTTAATACAGCGGTACTGGAAAAAGATACCCTTAATGATTTTATATCATTGGGAAAAGCCATTACCAAAAAAGTACGGATAGATATTCAACACTGGTTGAAAGATGAAGCATCCATTCTTGCAGGTAAGCCAGAGCTTTTTGTGCTACAGTCGGAAGCAAGCATGCATATGCCGGTTGCAATTGGGGATTATACCGACTTTTATTCCAGTATTGAACATGCCACTAATGTTGGTAAAATGTTCCGTGACCCTGAAAATGCCTTGTTACCCAACTGGAAACATATCCCGGTAGGCTATCATGGAAGGGCAAGTTCAATTATTGTTAGCGGCGAGCCCATTCATAGGCCAAAAGGACAAGTTTTACCAAAAGATGCTTCTACTCCGGTTTTTCAACCATCAGCACGTTTGGATTTTGAATTGGAAATGGGCTTCATTACCGGAAAGAACACTGCAATCGGGGATTCAATAGCAACAAAGGATGCTGAGGATTACATTTTTGGCATGGTATTATTGAACGATTGGTCCGCACGCGATATTCAGAAATGGGAGTATGTTCCATTGGGCCCTTTTTTAGCAAAAAACTTTGCATCGCATATTTCTCCTTGGATAGTTACGTTGGAAGCTTTTGAGCCTTTTAGGGTATCAGGACCTCAACAAGGACCTAAAGTACTGCCTTATTTGGAATACGAAGGGAATAAAAATTATGATATCCAACTCGAAGTTGGTATAACTCCAGAAGGCAGTGAGGAAAAAACGGTTTGCCGTTCCAATTTTAAATACATGTATTGGAATATGGTACAACAGCTGGCACATCATTCGGTAAATGGCTGTAATATCAATGTCGGTGATTTATACGGTTCTGGGACAATTTCCGGTAAGGATGAAAACTCATACGGTTCTATGTTGGAACTTGCTTGGATGGGCACCAAACCCATCAAAATGAACGATGGCACAGAACGTAAATTCATCAACGATGGGGATACCGTAACCATGAGAGGGTATTCAAAAAAAGATGGTGTTCGCGTTGGGTTTGGAGAAGTTTCAGCTAAAATTCTTCCAGCGAAATAGATGTTTATCTTCGCATAAACTAAAGCCAGAGCAATGTCCGCTGTAAAAACCATAGACCCCAGTACAATATCGCAACCAGAACTACATTCCTATTTGCTTAATGCAGTAGCGCCTAGGCCTATTTGTTTTGCAAGTACTGTTGATTTAGAGGGCAATATCAATCTGAGTCCTTTCAGTTTTTTTAATGTATTCAGTTCCAATCCACCAGTAATGATTTTCTCTCCTGCACGCAGCGGTCGGGACAATTCATTAAAACACTCGCACCAAAACATTAAGGAAGTACCTGAAGTTGTTATTAATATTGTGGATTTCCCTATTGTTGAGCAGATGTCTTTGTCCAGCACAGCTTATGAAAAAGGTGTGAACGAATTTGTAAAATCTGGATTAATACAAATTCCAAGTGAAAAAGTAAGGCCTCCCCGCGTTGCAGAAGCTCCAGTTTCTTTTGAGTGTACCGTTAGCCAAGTAATAGAATTGGCCGACACGCCGGGTGCTGGGAATCTTATTTTAGCAAAAGTGGAGCTAATCCATATTAATGAAAAACATTTAGACGAAGTAGGAAAGCTAGACCCTTTAAAGTTGGATTTAGTAGGACGAATGGGGGGAAGTTGGTATACAAGAGCCAGCGGGAGTTCTCTTTTTGAGATTCCCAAACCCATCAGAAATAAAGGTATAGGAGTTGATCAACTTCCAGAAAGTATTCGAAACAGTGCTATTCTTACAGGAAACAACTTAGGTAGACTGGGAAATTTGGACAAACTTCCTTCCTTAGAGGAAATAGAACAAATTGGTAACGATGATGAAATACGCATGCTTGAGAAAAAACTACATGGAAAACCAGAGAAATTAAAAAAGGAATTGCACTGGTTATCAAAACAAATGCTGGAAAACAACGAAACGGAAAAAGCGCTGGCAACATTGATGCATGCCGAAAAAGTAGGATAATGAGCAAAGGAATCGAGTCCATTTTCAAGTCGTATCTTGAGCCAAGAGAAGTATACAAAGGCGGAAAGAACATACCCGCTTCCAATAAAAAAATTTATAAACTTTCCTCAAACGAAAACCCCTTGGGGGCTTCTCCAAAGGCAGTCACGGCGCTACAAAAAGCAGCAGAAATTGTGGATATTTATCCCGATCAAACCGACATTCGACTGCGAGAAGCTTTAGTAGATAATTTTAATGACCAATTAATAGCCGACCAATTTATTTGTGGAAATAGTGGTTCGGAAATTATAGATATGCTGTTGAGGGCCTTTATTAATGAAGGTGATGAAGTAATCTACTCCAACCCTTGTTTTCTTCCCTACGCTGTATTTTCAAGATGGTATGGTGCCAAACAAGTAGATGTGCCACTTTTAGAGCCAAATTATGATTTGGACGTAGAAGGTATTTTAAAGTCTATAACCGACAAAACCAAAATAATCTTTTTGACCAGTCCAAATAACCCAACGGGCACTTATATTCCCAAGCATGTACTTGAAGATTTTTTAAACCGTATTCCCAAAACTATTATCGTTGTTTTTGATGAAGTCTATCGCCATTTTGCAGATGCCGAAGATTATGTAACGGCGTTGCCCTATGTTAAAGAAGGACACAATGTAGTTGCCATAAATAGTTTTTCAAAAACATACGGATTGGCAGGTCAGCGCATAGGGTATTGCTATACTACAGCCACTATTGCCAATTATATACGTCAAATACACAAACCTTTTTTACTTCCCATCACTTCCATTGAAGCGGCAATTGGTGCATTGAACGATTATTTGTTTATTGAAGAAACAGTAAAAACCGTTCATGAGGGCAGAAAGTATCTGATTGAATCCTTCACCTCACTTGGAATTAAGTACTGGCCTACACAAGGAAATTTCTTCATTATAGACCCTCCTATTCCCGAATTTGATTTTACGGATAAACTGATGCAAGAAGGTGTGATGGTGCGACCTGTTTCACAATTTGGTGCACCGGGCCGCGTAAGAATAACAATTGGCACTCGAGAAGCGAACGAAGCTTTGATAAGCGCCCTTAAAAAAATACAGCCAGCATAAGAGAAGTTCTTAAAACTGTTGGATAGTTACAAGTCTCGACAGGCCCAGTTTGACAATGAGAGTTAATTTTACTGTCTTGTAAAAACACCGTCAGCACCGGTATAGTTATCGGCATTAATATCCTCACCAGCTATTATCAAAGTATTTTCATCCTCCAAAACAACGGTAATAACTTCCTCTTCCATATTACTGTCCACAAAAGTCAATTGATCTCCATCCAGTGACCATGTCGTTGTTTCGGTTACACTTTCACTTGGACAATCAACAGATAAACCTCCAGTACCTACATTTATATTTTCCGCTATAAAATTCACCTTGTTTTCTGATATTGCGGTACCATCATCTCTAAAGGTAAATATTACAATATCACAGTCGGATGATTTGAAGTTATCCAAAATCTGTTTCGCAAAATTAAGGTCATCATCGTTCGTGTTTTCATCAATACGCAAATCTGTAAGTACCCATGTTCCCACTAAATCGAAAGTGGCCTCATTCATTGCCTCATCATCCTTATTGTCTGTTGAACATGAAATAATTAAGAAAATAATCAGGAAAAAGAATGCGTTATTTTTTTTCATCATACCTGGTTTTGTGTTGTTTGGCTGAGCAAAGAACGAAAAAAAACTTAAAATAGTACTGCAAACACCTTAGAGTTCTTAGAGCACAAATCTATACGTTGCCTTCAATAAGAAAATATTTTGGGGCTTTTGACCAAAGATGTTGTCGCCCAAACTGATCAGTAATCCTTCTGATGGATTTCCATCGCGCGATACATCCTGTGACCAAACCAGAAAGATTTCCGATCCTGGAATATACTCCCATCGTATGACCAAATTGGAACGAAACTGTACAAATGAAAAATCGGGATCGTCAAAGCTAAAATCCACTGCTCCATCCAAATTTTCATCAATTGAATAACTATCGTCGGTCAATGAAACCTGATTTCCTTCATATTGTATAAATCTATCTTCAAACCGTTCTGCAGTGGCTGTAGTAACGTGCTTAAAATTTGAATACCTACCTCTCGAAATAAATGGTTGCCCCCAATATTGAATGGTTAAATTGGGGTTTATCGTATAGTTTAAACGAAACGACATACTCAGGGTACGCTGTTGAATCTCTCCGTTAAGATATCTTGGCGAACCATTTACATCATCAAAATTATCAATATACTGCAACCTGTCCTGATTTATACTCAATGAAGGAAAAGCGGAGATGCGCAACGCATTTATGGGCTGGTACGTAAACCCTCCTTCAATAAAATAAGACCTATAGGAGTTATCCACAGCTTTTTCCCCTCTATGAAAAACACTAAAGAATAATTTTTTCCGATCATCGGTACTGACACGGTTCCAAAAACTTATTTCTGGGGACAGCCTCAATCGTGGACCGCCCCTAAGTGCAAAATTTGAATATTGAAAGGGCGCATAATTGAACCCAACGTTGGAAAACCAATTGTTGGCCCAATTTTGCCAACTGTTGGCGTTAAAGCGTAAACTATTGTGATTCCCTTTAAAATCCCACGTACTCCAATGGTTATAGTTTATCCCCACCCGTCTAAATGTGCTGTCCGGCTTTAAGGTTTGATATCCAATCCAAGTGTAGTGACGAATGTCATCGGATTGTCGTTGAAATCCGATGTCGTTGAGCTCCAATTCCGGTGATCGCCATGTTCCCCCAGATTCGAACCGCCAATGACCACTTCCAATTTTTCCGATTTGAACGTTACCACCGCTCCCCGACAGTGAAGTTCTAGTGGAATCCACGGCCACATGGTCTGCATCTACCCGTTGAAAAAGATGGGTAATGGATTCTTGGGTGTTTTTGATTGCCTCTTCGCCACCCATCACATGACTTACTATGACATTTCCTTCAACATACCAATCCCTGTTGTGCCATTGGTGCTTAAAATCTATACCACCCGTGTAAGCTGATTTGTGAAGAAAATCAAGCTCTTGCGTTAAATCATCCCTATTCGTAGCAGTCAAAATTCCACCTATATAAGAATTACGGTCATTAAAATCCTTCTGAAGCCTACCCACAAAATAGTTTGTCAGAGGTTCTACCACTTCTTTCCTACGTTCTCCATCCTCTCCACTGATTACTGCATACCGTTTTGCGGTAACACTTTCCAAAACCCCTATTGCCAATCCATTTTTTGTTTTACCACTAAACTTGGCAGCACCTATAATAGGCGTATTATCAGGCTGATCTACGAATTCATCATCATTGGTGTCCGGTGATCCCTGCGGACTTCTACCTATTCGCCTTGAGTAAAAAACATTATCAAATCCAAACGTATTTCCCGCTTCGGATTCTGAAACATTAAAGTCAAAAATGTTTTTATTTTCTACAAAAAAGGGTCGTTGTTCTCTAAAGAAAATCTGAAAACCATCCAAGGCTATTGCAGATGGGTCTGCCTCGACTTGGCCAAAATCTGGATTCACCGTTAAATCGACGGTTAAATCATTTGTGATTCCAATCTTTGCATCTAGACCGCCCGTTATATCACTTTCACTTCCGTCCCTAAACGGATTTCCTTCTTCTGCTTCATATGTTTCAGTACTCGCTACGATATATGGTTGTATTTCCAATTGTTTTTGAGGTTCTACTTTTTTCAATCCGTGCAATTCCCCAAACTCACTTACCCAACCGGGTTGGTCTATTGGTTTTCGTTGCCAAAGTGAGCGTTCTGCTTCTCTGAAAAACATTCGTGTGGACTGCAGTCCCCAGACTTGTTCCTCGGCATCCCCAAACTTTAACTGACTTAAAGGGACTCTTATTTCGGCCGTCCAACCTTCTTCGTCAATGTTCGTTTTTGTATACCATATTGGATTCCAGCTACTGTCCCAATTATTTCCATTGTTTGAAACAAATTCATCTCCTTTTACACCTGCTGCAGTAACCGTGAAAGAAAAAGCGGTGCGTTTATCATGATAACTATCTATATTGAATTCCACCCAATCTCCTTCAAAGCCATCCCGTCTGGATAATCGCTTTTCAATTTTATCTGGATCTTTGTCATAACATCGTACACCTATATATAGATTCTTGTTATCATACGCAATTTTAAACTTGGTTTGTTCACTTGGTGGGGTATTTTCATCAGGCTGAAGTTCAATATAGTCCCCTCCCCATTCAACAAGGTTCCAGACCATATCATTTAATAGACCGTCTATTTCTGGAGGTGGCGATTGACCAATTGGTTTGGTTACATAAATCTTCTTGGGTACAACTTGCGTAGTGTCTTGGGCATTTAGATAAACAGAAAATAAAGGTAAGGTGAAGAATATGATTAGTTTTCTCACTATGTTGGTTTTTTGATTTGATAAGTCACTCTAAAGACCTGCTCAAATCAAAATAGTTACAGTTACTTGAAATTTAATAGTGATTTTTAACAAAAAACAATCAAGATTGTAGTATGCATATTTTATCAAATGGAACAGAACAGAAAAAGTAAAAAATATTCCCGATCAACCATTTGTAATTCAATCTAATAATTGTACATTTGCAGCCCGTTAAACGGGATAGATTTTCAAATCAATAATATTCTAGAAGTGGATACATTAAGTTATAAGACTATTTCTGCCAACAAAGCTACTGTTAATAAAGAGTGGTTATTGGTTGATGCTGAAGGAGAAACGTTAGGAAGATTGGCGTCAAAAGTAGCAAAGTTACTTAGAGGAAAACATAAGCCAAATTTTACGCCCCATGTTGATTGTGGTGACAACATCATTGTTATAAATGCAGAGAAAATAACCATGAGCGGAAACAAATGGGGAGACAAAACCTATTTGCGATATACCGGTTACCCTGGAGGACAACGCTCTACGACTGCTCAAGAATTGTTGGAGAAGCATCCTGAAAGAATCATTGAAAAATCTGTCAAAGGTATGCTTCCAAAAAACAAGTTAGGTGCTGAACTGTTCAGAAACCTAAAAGTATATGTTGGAACAGAACACGGTCAAGAGGCACAAAAACCTAAGGCAATAAACTTAAACGACTACAAATAATGGAAGTGGTTCATAAGATTGGTAGAAGAAAAACTGCCGTTGCAAGAGTATATGTTTCTGAAGGAAAGGGAAACATAACCATAAACAAGAAAGATTTAAAAGAGTATTTTACTACCGCGACTTTACAGTATAAAGTAAAGCAACCCTTCGCACTTACTGAGACTGAAGACAATTATGATGTTAAAGTGAATGTGTACGGTGGTGGAATAACTGGCCAGGCCGAAGCTATTCGTTTGGCATTATCTAGAGTAATGTGCGAAATAGACGAAGAGAACAGAACTGTTCTTAAGCCTGAAGGTTTACTTACAAGGGATCCAAGAATGGTCGAAAGAAAGAAATTCGGTCAGAAGAAAGCCCGCAAGAAATTCCAGTTCTCTAAACGTTAATTTTATGATGCTGAACTCATTTTCAGCATCTTATCATAAAAACATCCTGAATTTAATTTAGGATAAAGTTCATTGAAAACCCTGAAAAAATTTCAGGGTTAATTTTTAACCAAGTTGTCGTTGTTCCAAAGAGCAAAAAATCGACTTTTTGGAATTTAGTTTAGCATCTAAATGATTAGGGCGAACATTTTTGTGACCACCTATTCATTGCTACTACAACGGAACGTAAACTAATTACAAAAAAATGGCAAGTAACATTGAAGTTAAAGACTTATTAGAAGCAGGTGTGCATTTTGGACACCTTACAAGAAAGTGGAACCCGAACATGGCGCCCTACATCTACATGGAGCGTAACGGGATTCACGTCATCAATCTCTACAAAACAGTTGCAAAACTTGATGAAGCGAACGAAGCACTCAAGAAAATTGCAGCATCTGGAAGGAAAATTCTTTTTGTAGCTACAAAAAAACAAGCAAAGGATATTGTTGCTCAAAAAGTATCCGATGTGAATATGCCCTACATTACCGAAAGATGGCCAGGTGGTATGTTGACCAACTTTGTAACGATTCGTAAAGCCGTTAAAAAAATGGCTTCCATAGATCGTATGAAGAAAGACGGTACGTTCAACACACTTTCTAAAAAAGAACGTCTACAAGTTGACCGTTTAAGAGCTAAATTGGAGAAAAACCTTGGTTCTATCTCTGAAATGACAAGACTCCCTGGAGCTATTTTCATTGTTGATACGATGAGAGAGCACATTGCAGTGAAAGAAGCGCAGAAATTGAACATTCCAATATTTGCGATGATCGATACGAATTCTGACCCAAGACCAATTGATTATGTAATTCCTGCAAATGACGATGCCGGAAAATCTATTGAGGTTATCATGACAGAGGTTACAAAGGCTGTTGCCGAGGGATTATCTGAGCGTAATAATGATAAGCAAGAAGGAAAAGCGGCAACTAAGGAAGCTCCAGCAGCCAAACAAGAAAAAACGGTAGAAGCGAAGAAACCAGAAGCAAAAAAGGAAAGTGCCCCAGTAGTTGAGGAAGTAACTAAAAAAGAGCCTGTTGCTGAAGAGAAAAGTGCTCCTGTAAAAGAAGCCAAAAAGGAAGAACCTGTCGCAAAAAAAGAGGTTGAAGCTGAAGTAAAAGAGGTTGAAGCTGAAGCTGAAGTAAAAGAAAAGCCAGAAGCTAAGAAAGTGGAAGCTGCCGAAGCTGAAGATTTAACTAAAATTGAAGGTATTGGCCCAAAAGCAGCTGAAGCACTGACCAATAATGGTATTGCAACATATGCCGCTCTTGCTAAAGCCGACCCAGAAAAAGTTAAAGAGATTTTGACCGAGGCAAGTTCAAGAATGGCTCACCTTGACCCTACAACATGGCCAAAACAAGCCAAAATGGCTGCTGATGGTAAGTGGGACGAATTAAAAGAATGGCAAGACAACGCCAAAGGAGGAGTTGAATAACCACGAAGTGTAACTTAACGTTCACCTAAAACAAAACACTCAAATAGTGTTTTACTTTACATAAATTTTTAAATAGAGAAAAATGGCAAAGATTACCGCCGCTGAAGTAAATAAATTAAGAAAAGCTACCGGAGCCGGAATGATGGATTGTAAAAATGCATTGGTCGAAGCAGAAGGTGACTTTGATAAAGCAATTGAAATTCTTCGTAAAAAAGGACAAAAGATAGCTGCTAAAAGAGCAGATAGAGATTCTTCTGAAGGTGCTGCAATTGCAAAAGTAAACGCCGATAAAACTGTTGGCGCCGCTATCGTACTAGGTTGCGAAACGGATTTTGTTGGAAAAAACGAAAACTTTATAGCACTAGCTAACGAATTAGCGGAGAAAGCACTGGATTACGCTACAAAAGAAGAATTTTTAGCTTCTGATTTTGGAGGGATGACCGTAACGGATAAGTTAATAGAACAAACTGGCGTTATTGGCGAAAAGTTAGGCATCACTGCTTTTGAAAAGTTGGAAGCTCCTTATGTTGGTAGCTATGTACACATCAATAAAATTGCTGCTCTAGTTGGTTTATCTGCAGCAGTTGATACTGCTGATGTGCTTGCAAAGGACCTTTCTATGCAAGTTGCTTCCATGGGTGCTACAACATTGTCCTATAAAGATTTTGATGCTGATTTTGTTGCTGCAGAAACAGAAGCTAGAATTGCTGTCATTGAAAAAGACAACATCGAACTTGGCCGTTTGGGAAAAACATTGAAGAATGTTCCACAATACATTTCTATGGCGCAATTGACCGATGAAGTTCTTGCTAAAGCTGAAGAAGATGCAAAAGCACAATTAAAGGCCGAAGGAAAGCCAGAGCAGATTTGGGATAAAATTCTTCCAGGTAAGATGGAAAGGTTTATTTCTGACAACACTACTTTGGATCAAGAACAATGTCTTTTAGATCAGAATTTTATTAAAGACGAGAAAATCAATGTTGCAAAATACGTTGAGTCTCATGGAGACGTTTCAGTAACAGGTTTTAAACGTGCTACTGTAGGATAACATCCTAAATCATAAAATTCAAAAAGCCGGCTTTCTTAAGAAAGCCGGCTTTTTGTTTATAGTATCTATAGCCTTTCCTATTTTGATTTTATTAGAATATCGCCATTAAACGTTTTGAACAACATCTCGGGGCCACCACCATTTATTTTGCCCCTCACCCACTGTTCTATCTTTACTTTATAGGAGCCAGAAGAATTGCTTTTGTTCACTTCTGGTTTGTTTGCCGAAACCTGCATGTCAAAATCAGTAAAAACATCTCCCATATCAGACTTTGCCTTAACATCTGCTTTCAAAGAACTTGGAAAAGTAATCGCTACATCACCGTTGAGACTACTGAATGCCATATTTGCATCTTCGGTAATACGCACAAAGTCAATTTTTATATCGCCATTTACCGTATCGGTCGAAGCTGAACCACTTACGCCTTCTAATGTGATCTCTCCGTTCACATTACTTATCTCCATTTCGCCGTTCACGCCATTCACGGAAATATTACCATCATTTACCGTAGATAACTTCAATGAAAAGTTCTTCGGCACCTTTACCTTTAGATTTGTAACCTTGTTCCATTGTTCATTGATTACCTGTACCACATTATTTTTTTCCTCGGCACTTATAGCCAATGAAGTATTGGAAATGCGCTTCATGCCATTGTTGTTTCCGTCATCCTTATAGTGTCTTTTTTCACTCCCAAAAGAAGCTTTTATTACAACCTCTTTACCTTCATAAGCTTCAACATGAATTGACCCTGATATTTGGTCTACCACTAATTTACCCGGGCTATTGGGGCTACTTAAAGGGACCGAAAACAAATCGATGCTTTTTTCTTGAGCTGATAATCCACTCACCATCAGCAATGCTACTATTATTGTTATTGATTTGAAGTTTCTCATGCTATTATATTTTTTTGATGAATACATTTCCGTTAAGCGTTTCAAAGTCAAAATCCACTTGACCGTTACCAATTTGAACCACAGGTTTGGCCTCGTATTTATATTTTGCCTTGCCACTAGTTTCTTTATTCGTTTCCATAAACTGTTTATTGATATCAAAATCAGTGAACAACTCCCCGTTCATACTTTTGAATGAAATATTGGCAGATAATGCCTTTTGATATGAAATAGTAATATCCCCGTTTAATGCATAGTATTTTGAGGAACTTTTGGGATTATCGGAATACGATATATTCACTGGACCATTGATGCAATTCACATCCGTTTTTCCAGTAATATTGGTCAATGCAATCCCGCCGTTTATGTTTTCTGCCTTTACAGAATTACCATTGGTATTTTCTACAAGAACTTCTCCATCGTTTACTGTACTAACATCAATTTGAATTGATTTGGGAACCTTTACCTTAAAGTTTAGCCTATGCTCGTAAGGAGGCTCTTCGTTTTTATTGCACCAATTGTACCTCAGGTTTTCTTTCTCGAACTCAATATAAGGTGCGTCAGGATGCAGAATAATCAAGTTTTTCTCTTGAACGATTTTTAGGTTGAGTTCTTTTTTCCCCAGTTCCAAATCTTTGGTATTATCTGCAGAAATGATTTTTTCCACTTCCACCAGCACCTTGTTTCCACTGTACCCTTCAACCGCTATGGATCCAAAAACATTTTTGATGACCAATCGGTTTTCAACATCATTGGAAAGCGGCACTTCCCTTTTTATTTGTTCTTTGTGTTTTTTTTGCTGCGCATTGCAACTTTGCATTCCCAAAAACGAGATGAGAAATACGATTAAAATTAACTGTTTCATCTTTTAAGATTTGACTGTTCGTGATTTGATTGAATCCCAATTTTGGGATGATTACTCAATTGCTGTTATTAAACACTGTACTTCTTTCCAAATAGTGGAATATCCCCCGGGAATTCCTGCATTCGTGAGTATGGACAGTGTAACCCCGTTATCAGGTATATGAATCAATGCTGTTTGAAAACCAGCTATACCTCCACCATGCCAAATAGCATCTGTGCTGAATATTTCCATTCGCTGGAACCCGAGCCCATAACCATACTTACCTAAATACTCTGGACGTTCAGGCAGAACAAAATCTTTTGGAAAATAAAAATTTACTATATCGTTTATATCTTCTCCGCTATTGACCTTTGCATACTGGGTCATTTTATCCCGTAATTCTTTCGAAAGTAATGTGCCATCATTTAAGCCTTTCATCAAAAGCAGTAAATCCTTAACAGTAGATCTTAATCCACCCGCAGCATATGGCATTGGATATTTTTCAGGTTCCACAAAAAGTTCCTTTACGCCTCTATCCAATCCATAACCTTTGGCCCATTGTTCTGAGCTATTCGCCAAGGTCTCCATTTCAGAATCGATTATTTGTAATGGATTAAAAATTTCATCTTTCAAATAGCGCTCAAATGACTTTCCAGATATGATTTCCACAATTTCACCTAAAAGCACATAACCAGTGTTGGAATAAGAATGGAAATCTCCAGGTTCAAATAGAAACATATTCTCCATCTCCTCGACATACTTGTGAGGTTGAGCGCACATCGGGAAATCTTCTGGGGTGTCCTGAGGCATTTTTGTATCATACCAGTTCACCATACCCGAAGTGTGCGACAATAAATGATATATCGTTATCTTCTCGCCTCTTGGAAAATCTGGAAAGAAATAATCTAGGGTGTCGTCCAAACTTAATTTTTCCGATTCAATAAGCTGGAATATGGATATTGCGGTGAATGGTTTTGTTATTGACGCAATTCTAAATTGGTCATCAACAGACATGCTCTTGTCACTTTCGAGATTTGAAAATCCGTACGACCCAAAAACAGGTTCCATTCCATCGATTTGAATCCCATAGGCAACACCCGGTGTTTCTTTATTGTCCACCAAAATTTGAACGAGACTATCTAACTTTTTTAAAATTTGTTTGTTATTGTTTGAAAGTGGTTTCCCTTCATCTTTAGGTTCATTTCTTTTCACATCGGATTTACAGGAAAAAACCAATGCAAGTATCATGACCAGGCTTAAACTCCATACTATTTTTATCACTTGTCGCAACATTTTATCTTTAGATTATAGATTCAATAGAGTTCTTTATTTTTTTCTTTACTGTCGTATCCAATTCCTTTTGTTTCAACAACTGTTTGAAAGGCTCAACTGATGTTTTTTCCTGTAGGGCAACCATCAAATTAGCCAGAGTAACTTGAACCATAGGCGATTCTTGATTTGGAATTGACTGAACCAGTCCCTGCCTTACAATAGGATTGTCCACATAATTGGTCAAAGATTCAATAGCAGCCAATCGCACATTCACATTGCTGTCCCCATTTAAGGTCTGCAACAATGCTTTTACCACAGCTTCATCAACGTTCTCAATCTTATTGGCTTCGCTAACGCCTTGTAGCCTTTGATTTGCCGATGGTTGCTCCAACAGCGTGAGTACAAGTTTTTGCCTAATACTTTCAGTTTCTTCGTTTACAACAATCGTATTCTTGTTAATGTCATCTTGCGGAGCATTTATGTAATATCCTATCCCAAGACCAAGACCCAATAAAAGAAGCCCATATGCCAATTGCGGCTTGAAAATTGTAGCGAGAGCCTCTAAAAAAACAGCTAGTCCAGTCTTCTTTTTTGTGTTTGCCGTTTCATTGGAAAGCATTGAAAAAAAGGCTTGATCCATTTTTTCAGAAGGTTCGGGAGCATTCAACATATCTACCATTTTCCATGTATCCACCAAGTCCCTGTATTGCGAATTGTATTCTGGATTCTTATCAAGAAAATCTTCAAAAGCTTTTCTTTCGTTTAAGGGCATTTTCCCCATCATGTAATCCATCGCCTGTACTTCAAACTTTTCTTTTTTCATCATCTTACACAATTTCCAATTGTAAAAAAATAGCTCTTAATTCCTTGAGCGCCCTGTGCACCCTTACTTTTGCAGCACCTTCTGTACAACCAACAACTTCTGCGATTTCGCTAAATTTCATCTCTCTATATTTACTCAGGACCAAAAGTTCTTTCTTTTCTTTTGGAAGCATTTCCAACGCTTGTTTTACTAGAGCCTTACTGCCATCCGTTTCAATAGCATCATTTAAATAATCTTCAGCTCTTCCTTTTATATCTTCCGTTGAAATACTTCTAGAAATCTTTTCTTTCGAAGTCTTTTTGTGGTAATCGTAATGTACATTTCTAGCCATACTGAACATCCACGCCGCAAAAATCCCCTCTCCAGAATACGACCCCTTATACTTTAAAATTCTAACAAACACATTCTGAACCAAATCTTCGCTCACCGAAGGATTATTCCCTAGATTATAGAAAAACCCAAATAATTTTTTTTTGTGTCGTTCATAAAGCAATCCCAACTTATCCAAGTCGCCATTTTTCACTTTCAGCATGAGCGTATTATCGGTTAAATCTTGCAATTTGCTATTGTTTTTTTGGCTCGTTGAAGGATATACTTTGGTTTTTTAAAAAGGTTACAGAATGTATGGATTTTTTTGTTGATTTTAATTCTCACATCTTCTCTTTTTAAGGTGATTCGCCATAAATAATTTTGATTATTTTTGTCCGGACTTCAACAGACCCTATAAATGCAATACAAAAGAATTTTATTAAAATTAAGCGGTGAGGCCCTAATGGGTGAACAACAATATGGTATAGATGCCAAGCGCTTAGCCGAGTATGCAGAGGATATCAAAGCTGTAATTGCCAAGGGTATTGAAGTAGCCATAGTTATTGGTGGCGGTAATATTTTTAGGGGGCTCTCTGGTGCAAGTCAAGGGATGGATCGCGTTCAAGGGGACCATATGGGTATGCTGGCAACGGTAATCAACGGACTTGCCCTACAAAGTGCATTGGAGCTTCAAGGAGTGGAGACCCGTTTACAATCCGCCATAAAAATTAACGAAGTGGCAGAACCTTTTATAAGAAGAAGGGCCATGCGCCATCTCGAAAAAGGCAGAGTTGTCATCTTTGGTGGAGGTACGGGAAATCCTTACTTCACAACTGATTCAGCGGCAGTACTAAGGGCAATCGAAATAAAGGCAGATGTTATCTTAAAAGGAACACGTGTAGACGGCATCTACTCCTCTGATCCCGAGAAAGACAAAACTGCCACAAAATTTGATTCCATTTCTTTTCAAGATGTCCTTTCTAAAGGTCTTAAGGTAATGGACACAACAGCATTTACATTAAGTCAAGAAAACGAGCTTCCCATTGTGGTTTTTGATATGAACACTAGAGGAAATCTCATGAAAATAGTTTCTGGTGAAAACATTGGAACCGTAGTCAATGTCTAAAATGGCATAGGCTTTGATTTCAATTCTAAAATTTTAAAATTATGAACGAAGAAGTAACATTTGTACTTGATAGCGCCAAAGAGAGCATGGACGGAAGTATTTCCCATTTGGAAAAAGCTTTGATCAAGATACGTGCCGGTAAGGCAAGCCCGGTAATGTTATCAACAGTTATGGTGGAATATTATGGTTCCGTAACACCACTTTCACAGGTATCCAACATTAACACTCCAGATGCAAGAACCATTTCTGTACAACCGTGGGAAAAAAGCATCCTTGCAGATATTGAGACCGCTATCATGAACTCGAATTTAGGTTTCAATCCTATGAACAATGGTGAAATGATCATTATCAACGTACCACCATTGACGGAAGAACGAAGAATACAATTGGTAAAACAGGCCAAAGCCGAAGCGGAAGATGCAAAAGTAAGTATACGTAGTGCACGACAAGAAGCGAACAAGGAACTGAAAGCTTTAGACATATCGGAAGATTTGTTAAAAAACGCTGAAGTGGATGTACAGGAGCTTACCGATACTTACAGCAAAAAAGTGGATGCCGTTCTTTCTGTAAAAGAAGCGGAAATCATGAAGGTTTAAGAATACTCGTATTATCAGTTTACTTTACTTAGGAACACAGCCAATCATTTTTTACCTTTGCGCCGAATAAAACCAATATGGTAGCTAAGCTTACTAGAGGATTTTGGGCAAAGGTGTCAAGAATCATACTGCGCAACAGAATTCTTATTCTACTTGGAGTTGCAGCGTTTACTGTTTTTTTGGGAATGCAATGGAAGAATATGCAATTTTCCAATACGGAAGCGAATATCCTTCCAGATGATCACCCTGCGACTATTCAGTACAATGCATTTAAGAACATATTTGGCGAAGAAGGAAATGCCATTGTTCTCGCCATTAGGGATTCCTCACTGTTCACCCCAAGTAAATTCAATAGATGGAACAAATTAAGCAAACAACTTGAGGCTTTTCCGGAAATTGATTTTGTAGTATCCACGGATAACTTAAAGGTTTTGGTCAAGGACAATGATAAGCAGGAATTTGTCATGGAACCTTTTATTAAAGAAGCGCCAAAAACCACCCAAGAAATAAAAGAGCT
Organism: Bacteroidota bacterium; assembly: GCA_039030475.1. Taxonomy (GTDB): domain Bacteria; phylum Bacteroidota; class Bacteroidia; order Flavobacteriales; family Flavobacteriaceae; genus Flagellimonas. Next base: position 8,856 of record JBCCEC010000005.1, on the reverse strand, counting down.
GAAAAGCCAGCTTTTTAACGAGCTTCCATTTTATGATAATCTAATTTATAATCCCAAGAGTGGTACCATCCAGACTATCGCCTATTTGGATAAGGACATTATGAATACGGCTGTTAGGAATGAATTCATTCTTAATGATCTGGCCGATATTGTAAAACGATTTGAAGAAGAAACCAACCTTGATGTAAGGGTATCTGGAATGCCCTATATACGTACATGGAACACCAAGTCAATTGTAGATGAAATTGGTATATTCATAGGAGCTGCCTTATTGGTGACATCTATTATTTTCTTCTTCTTTTTTAGAAGCTTCAGGGCTACGTTCATCTCTATGTTCGTGGTTATAATCGGCGTAATGTGGTCCTTTGGAATATTGGGTCTGTTACGGTATGAAATAACCATTCTCACTGCGCTGATTCCCCCGTTGATTATTGTTATTGGAATCCCAAACTGTGTATTCCTTATCAATAAATACCAACAAGAAGTAAAAAAACACGGCAATCAAGCACTGTCTTTGCAACGAGTAATTTCCAAAATTGGGAATGCTACCTTAATGACAAATATTACGACCGCTTCAGGATTCGCAACATTTATTATCCTGGACAGTGATCTGCTTAAAGAATTTGGTATTGTAGCTTCAATTAACATTATTGGGATTTTTATTTTATCGCTTTTGATTATTCCCATCGTCTACAGTTTTATGCCGCTTCCTAAGACCAAGCACCTAAAACACTTGAACAAAAAATGGATAGACATTTTTGTGAACTGGATGGAACGCATGGTACGGGATTACAGAATTGGTGTTTATATCACTTCCATTATTGTTTTGATTTTAAGTATCATCGGTATCTATCAAATTGAGATTACGGGTAGTCGAATCGAAGATTTACCCAAAAACACGCATTATTTTAAGGATATTCGTTTTTTTGAAGAAGAGTTCGATGGTATTATGCCGATGGAAATCGTAGTAGACACCAAACGAAAAAATGGTGCCATAAAACCTGCAACGTTAAGACGGATTGACCAATTAGGCAATGTAATCGAGGAAACACCAGAACTCTCCAGACCAATATCCGTTGTCGATTTGGTGAAGTATTCCAAACAGGCCTTTTATAACGGAATTCCAAAATATTACCAGCTGCCCACTTCCCAGGAAAATACATTTATCATGGATGTGGCCAGAAAGTCTTCAGATGATGGCGACCTTCTCGAAAGTTTTGTGGATAGCACGGGCCAAACCGCTCGTATAACAACTTTTATGCGCGATGTAAAGATTGATCGCATGGAAGAAATCGAGAAGAGCATGCTACAATCCATAGACAAATTCTTTCCCAGTGAACGCTACAATGTTTTTATGACAGGGAAAGCATTGTTGTTTTTAAAGGGAACCAAATACCTCGTTAAGAACCTCCTACTCTCATTGGCACTTGCTATAGGACTCATTTCCCTTTTCATGGCATACCTGTTCCGTTCGTTCAGGATGATTATAATTTCGCTAGTTCCCAATCTTTTGCCATTGGTCATTACAGCTGGTCTAATGGGTTATTTGGGTGTCCCCATAAAACCTTCCACCATTCTTGTATTTAGTATTGCATTTGGAATTTCCGTGGATGATACAATTCACTTTTTAGCTAAATACAGACAGGAACTTGCAGCCAACCGTTGGCAAATTAAAAAATCGGTCTACGCGGCTTTACGCGAAACCGGGGTGAGTATGTTCTATACCTCCATAGTTTTGTTCTTTGGATTTTCTGTTTTTACCATTTCCAGTTTTGGCGGAACAAAAGCGTTGGGTGGATTGGTTTCGGCAACATTGCTCTTTGCTATGTTGGCCAACCTTATCTTACTTCCATCACTTTTGCTTTCCCTTGAAAGAAGTATTGCGAACAAGGAAGTACTTAAAAAACCACAAATAGACATCTTACCAAAAGATGAAATCAACATAAAGGATAAATAACCCTCTAATCGTGTTATAAATATACCCTGTCTATTGCTATCGTTTTTTATCAAAAACCTATCTTTACCGCTTAATTTACGATAGCTTACAATGAATTCTTATTCAATAAAAGAACTGCTTAACAAGCAACCTGTTGGAGACACGGTTGAAATAAACGGATGGGTAAAAACATTTAGAAGTAACCGATTTATCGCTTTAAATGATGGTTCTACCATACATAATTTACAATGTGTCGTAGATTTTGAAAACTTTGACGATACCTTGCTAAAACAGATTTCAACGGGTGCAGCGCTTAAGATTTCAGGAACCCTGGTAGAAAGCCAAGGAAGAGGACAAAGTGTAGAAATTCAGGCTGCAGATGTTTTTGTTCACGGTACGGCAGATGCGGAAACCTACCCTATACAACCAAAAAAACATTCTCTGGAGTTTTTAAGGGAGAAGGCTCACCTTAGGGTGCGTACCAATACATTTTCGGCGGTCATGCGTGTTCGTTCGGCATTATCATTTGCAATTCATAGTTATTTTCAGCAAAATGGCTTTTACTATATGCACGCTCCCGTTGTAACGGGTTCCGATGCCGAAGGTGCAGGTGAAATGTTCAGGGTAACTACTTTGGACACTAAAAACCCACCATTGAGCGATAACGGTGAAGTAGACTATACCCAAGACTTTTTTGGAAAGGAAACCAATCTTACGGTATCTGGACAATTGGAAGCGGAGACCTATGCCATGGGATTGGGAAAGGTATATACATTTGGCCCTACGTTTAGAGCCGAAAACTCGAATACTTCAAGGCACCTAGCTGAATTTTGGATGGTCGAACCAGAAATGGCCTTTTATGATTTGGATGCCAATATGGACCTGTCCGAAGATTTTATCAAATGGACATTACAGTACGTTTTGGACAATTGTAAAGACGATCTTGAATTCCTGGAAAAACGTCTTTTGGATGAGGAAAAATCCAAACCTCAAAACGAACGGTCAGAAATGGCATTGATAGAAAAGCTCAAATTTGTCGTGGATAATAACTTTAAAAGAGTTACGTACACAGAGGCAATAGATATCCTTAAGAACAGTAAGCCCAACAAAAAGAAAAAATTTCAATTCCCGGTCAACGAATGGGGTGTAGACCTTCAAAGTGAACACGAACGTTTTCTTGTCGAAAAACATTTTAAATGTCCCGTAATTCTTTTTGATTATCCTGCAAAAATCAAGGCATTTTACATGCGGTTGAACGAAGACAAAAAGACCGTTAGGGCGATGGATGTGCTCTTCCCTGGAATTGGTGAAATTGCCGGAGGATCACAGCGTGAAGAGCGTTTGGAAGTACTTCAACAAAAAATCAAGGAACTGGACATTGATGAGAAAGAACTTTGGTGGTATTTGGATTTGAGACGCTTTGGCACTGCGGTCCATAGTGGTTTTGGGCTTGGCCTGGAACGCTTGGTTCAATTTTCGACTGGAATGGGAAACATTAGAGATGTTATTCCTTATCCAAGAACCCCTCAAAATGCAGAGTTTTAATTATGAATCCTTAAATTTATAAGGAAGGAAGACCAAAAACTTTATGCTAAAACAACATCTACAGTTTAAGCTTTCCCAGAAACTGTCTCCCCAGCAGATTCAGCTAATGAAATTGATTCAATTGCCCACACAGGCTTTTGAACAACGATTGAAGCAGGAACTGGAGGAAAATCCCGCTCTTGAAAGTGGTAAAGCTGAAAACGAAACGATAGATGATGGATTTGAGGACACTTACGATGATTCTGCGGATAGTGAGACCATCGCTGCTGAAGAAATCAATATTGACGATTATTTAAGCGATGATGAAATTCCCGATTATAGAACGCAGACAAGCAATTATAGTCCAGATGATGACGAAAAAAGTATTCCATATGCGTCCGGCACTTCGTTTAACCAATACCTGATAAATCAACTCAACACCATTTATCTTAACGATGAGGAGTGGGCCATTGCCGAATTTTTGGTGGGCAGTGTGGACGAAAGTGGTTATATAAGAAGGCCGTTAACGGATATCATGGATGATTTGGCCTTTACCCAGAATATTTATGCGGAAGAAGAACAGATTGAAGCTGTTTTAAAAATAGTACAGAATCTTGACCCTGCCGGTGTAGCGGCAAGGTCGTTGGAAGAATGCCTTATCATTCAACTAAAACGAAAGAGCAAAAGTCCTGCTGTTGAACTGGCAATTTCAATTCTGGAAAGGTCCTTTGAGCAGTTTACCAAAAAGCATTATTCAAAACTGATGCAAAAGCATCATATTTCAGAAGAAGAGCTCAAAGATGCAATTTCGGAAATTGAAAAACTAAACCCAAAACCTGGTGGCTCTTATGCAGGAAGCACTAGAATAATTGAGCATATTGTTCCTGACTTTTCAATTAAAATAGTAGAAGGTGAATTGGAATTGACCTTAAATGGACGAAATGCCCCAGAGCTTCACGTTTCTAGAGATTATAATAATATGCTCGAAGGGTATAAAAATTCTAAGGAAAAATCCAAGTCTCAAAAAGATACGGTGCTCTTCATAAAGCAAAAGTTAGATGCGGCCAAGTGGTTTATAGATGCGATTAAACAACGACAGCAAACGCTTTATGTAACCATGAGCACAATCATGAACTACCAGCGCGAATATTTCTTGACGGGAGACGAGCGAAAGCTACGCCCTATGATATTAAAAGATATAGCGGACCAAATCCATATGGATGTGTCCACCGTTTCTAGAGTTGCGAACAGCAAGTATGTGGATACGCCTTACGGCACCAAACTCATCAAAGAGTACTTTTCCGAGTCCATGAAAAATGAACAGGGAGAGGATGTATCTACCAAAGAGATAAAAAAGATATTGGAAACCGTTATTGGAGAAGAGGAAAAGAAAAAGCCTTTAACAGATGATAAATTAGCGAAGATTCTTAAGGAACGGGGGTACCCCATTGCAAGAAGAACTGTTGCTAAATACAGAGAGCAGTTGGGAATACCCGTAGCTAGGTTAAGAAAGCAAATCTAATGCGCCAGTTCTTAAATATTGTCTCCTATATTTTTCATCCCCTCTTCATTCCTATTGGCGGAACCATATTATATTTTTTGGTAACCCCAAAATACAGTTCGTTAGAACTACAAAGTGGAAATATTCTTCCCATTTTTATCCTAACGGTAATTATACCGATTATTTTTTTCCTTATCCTTAAAAATATGGGGGTCATCAATTCCATATTTTTACCCACAATCAAAGAACGCAAATACCCTTTATACATTAGTTGCATCCTTTTTTTAATGATACTCTATAAGGTAATTCCGAATAATTACGTTCACGAACTTTTTTACTTTTTCACTGGGCTTTTGACAGCGACTTGCACAGCGCTTATACTATTATTTTTAAGATTTAAGACAAGCCTTCACCTTTTGGGTATGGGTAGCCTATTAATGTTTATGATAGGCCTAAGCATACACTTTGAGATAAACATAACGCTTGCCATAAGTGTTTTTACCTTACTGACTGGGCTTGTAGCTACCTCAAGACTGTACCTTAACGCACACAATAGGTCTGAATTATTGATAGGCCTGTTGATAGGATTATGTTCTCAACTTATTATTCTGAAGTACTGGCTATAAAATGTAGAAGATAACGCCAATACGAAATACTCTTGCATCTATTGGGTCGCCATTTTCCAAAGAGATGTCGTCGTTTAAAAGTGGATTTAAACTATAGTGTGCATGAATGTTCCACGTATTATATCCAAAATTCATCACTAAACCATATTGAAAATTTTGGATATCCCCATTGGAAAATCCATTTGAACCATCTTCCGCCACCAATTTTGACCTTCCCGAAAACACATAACCCAATTTGACCCCTGCATAGATCCGCCAAAATTTATATTCATCGATGGTTGAGGTGCGCCATCTCAATTCTATAGGCATCTCAATGGCATGGGTTTCAAACTTACTTCTCTCAAAATCAGCAGTACTGGCAATACTATAAGCTATTAAACCATCAACCTCGTTCGCTACAATATTATTGTAATACGAATTTGCTGCATATCCCAGACCAAGTCCAAAACCAAAATTTCTTCGCGTATTTATGGGAATGTCCTTTATAAAGCCAACTTGTAAATTATAAGATAAATTTCTCAGGATAACATCGGTAGGTTTGTCCAATAAAAAATTATATCCCAATCCAGCATAAAATTGATCCTCAAGATACCTATCGGACGACTTGTAGCTTATACTGTCCTTATTTGACTGCGCACTCATATGGACAGCCATTACAATGAACGCCATACTGGCAAAACATTTTATAACATTACCAGACATTATCATAGGTACTTTTAAAACAAAAAACGCTCCAAATTATACAATTTGGAGCGTTTCCACTAAATCTAAGTTATTGTCTACTGCAGATTGTTAAAAGCGTTTCCTTCATAGGTTGTATAATTAACCTTTAAGGCATTTACCTTTCTAAGTTGCTGCTTAATATCGGTGATTAGACCCATATTCGCATTTTTATCTACTTTCAAAGCAGTAGTCAATACATTCTGTATTTCTGGTGGTTTTTTGGCACGCTCCGCGAGAATATAGGAACCTACCTCATCTACACTTGCAAACTTATCGTTCAATTGAATTTTTGGCTCTGTTCCAAAAACCTTCTGATACTCTTGCGTAGGCTTACCCACATAGATGTAGATAATCCTATCCTTTTTCTCCAACTTCTTTATTTCCGTTGCGTTAGGGAGTGTATTATCAACCAACAAGGAACTATCTTTCATAGTGGTTACCGTCATAAAAAAGAACAGTAACATAAAGACGATATCGGGTAATGACGCAGTTGAAACCGCTGGCAAATCCCCATCCTTCTTTTTTGCAAATTTTGCCATACTATTATTAGTTTAATTAGTTGATGTTTCAGCCTCAGATAGTTTCTGTGGAAACATATCTTGAATCCGCTTCACTTTGTCTTTTAACCCATCTCTTATACTCTTTGGTGTTTCTGGATTTAGATACTCAGACTCCATTTTCGTAAAATCCTGGCCAAAAAGACGTTGCGCTTCTCTATTACGTAAATCATTATATGCACCAACAAGTTCGTTCTGTACCGTTATATAGGTACTATACTTTGTTTCCCTGTCGTTTTTTAAAGATATAATTGCCTTTACAGGGTTATCCGATGATGCGGGATCCCTTCTACCTTTACAATAATCACAAGAACCGTCAGCACCATTTTCTAAAAAAGCGGTAGCTGAAGCTCTCAATTCTGTTAATTGCATAAGGTTGTCCTCAACCAACAATTGACCATTCTTATTAATATTTACCGTAAAAATGTTCTTCTGCTTAATAATAGGAGGATTTTCTGGCGGCTCCATTGGTGGCAACATACGATCTAATCCAGCATCTGTTTCTATGGTAGTGGTTACCAAGAAAAAGATAAGTAATAAAAAAGCTATGTCTGCCATAGAACCGGCATTCACTTCTGGTGCTCCTTTTCTTCTAGGCATAATTCTATATTTTATTTAACAAACATTTTTTTCAATCCAGGCAATACCATTAAGAGTACAGCAACCAATGTAAGGATGAAGAATACATTTAATCCCATCCCAATTGTTTTTACAGTACTTTCTGTCGCTTCAAGATTTGGATTGTTCGCAAAGGTATCTACAACAGCTTTTGCTTCTTCAGAGGAAGAAAGTCCGTAGGATACTGCAACGACCAAAGCCAATCCGCCAATGGCGAAAAGTGCCTTTTTAATACTTGCTGGTGAAGAAAATAGCTTTCCAAATCCAAAGAACACCGTGGTTATAACCGCAATGGCCAACAAAAGGTACATTATAATGAACATAAAGTTCATTGCTCCATTGTTTATAGCATCTGGATCGTCAGCAGATGGCATTAAGAACCATAATCCCGCTGCTACGAGCCCAATGACAATGAGAACTATTTTTACTAATTTATTCATGATTCTCGATAGTTTAAGTTTTCGTAATTACTTTTTGTGAGCTGCCAACATATCTATTAGCGCTATGGAAGAATCTTCCATGTCATTTACGATACTATCGATTTTAGCAATGATATAGTTGTAAAAAATTTGAAGGATAATCGCTGTAATCAAACCAAATACGGTTGTCAATAAAGCTACCTGAATATCCCCTGCAATCAAAGATGCACTTAAGTTACCAACCGCTGCAATTTTCTGGAATGCCGCAATCATACCGATTACCGTACCCATGAAACCAAGCATTGGTGCAATAGCAATAAATAAAGACAACCAAGAAACGTTTTTCTCCAATTGTCCCATTTGAACACCACCATAAGCAACAACAGCTTTTTCAGCTGCATCAAGACCTTCTGTTGAACGGTCTAGTCCTTGGTAATAAATAGAAGCAACAGGGCCTTTTGTATTTCTACAAATTTCCTTCGCAGCTTCTATACCTCCAGAAGCCAAAGCATCTTCAACTTGTTGTCTAAGCTTGGCGGAATTGGTGCTTGCTAAGTTTAGATAAATAATTCTTTCGATGGCAACTGCCAAGCCCAAAATCAAACATAAGAGTACAATTCCCATAAAGGCAGGACCTCCTTGGATAAATTGTTCTTTTAGTATTTGGGTGAAACCTTTACTAGCCGTAGCTGCAGCTTCATCTTGTAAAACAGCCGCAGAAGCAGTTGTCGTTCCCATAACAAACATTCCGGCAATGGCCAGAGTAGAGGATATTTTTTTCATTTTGTTCAAACTTAAATTTAGTTAGTTAATAATGTTAAATATATAAAAAAATTATAATTGAAAAACTAATAATACTCAGCAGAGAGGAAGGGATTCGAACCCTCGATACACTTTTGGTGTATACACACTTTCCAGGCGTGCGCCTTCGACCACTCGGCCACCTCTCTAT
>JBCCEC010000004.1:0-122059 GCA_039030475.1 Bacteroidota bacterium | reverse complement strand
GGCACAGCTTGAACACAACTCTCAAACAACGACACACCTGAGCCTGCAACAAACTATCGAGGTTGTTTAGCGATTTGGCGAGATCAGGGTGCTCTGCGCCGAGGGCCTTCTCGGTGATCGCCATGTCTCGCTCGTACAGCGGCTTGGCCTCGTCGTAGTTGCCCTGCGCCATTTTTTGAGATATCGGCACAGCTTGAACACGACTCTCAAACAACGGCACACCTGAGCCAGCGACAAGTTGGCGAGGTTGTTGAGCCGTGCGGCGACGTCCGGTTGAGTTAGAGAAGTATTCTAAAGAATTAATTACACAAGGTTTTGTAAAAGGATTTATAAATGAAGATGAAATGATGAATTATTTAAATAATGAAATAAGTAACATGACATAATTAAAAAAGCATTAGTGTATTAGGTCTGGCTAAGGCGGGGGTGACCTCCTCCCATATTTAGGTACCGGTCATAATTAGGGAATTCGGACTCCTCAAGCCCTGCGCTATTCATTTTTACGCCGAACGCTAAGCGTATTTCATGAGTAAGGAAAATACGACTTTTAGCAAAACCATTGATCCTTAACCTAAAACCCTTCACCCAAAAAACTACTTCTTCAAAGGTGAATCAATACTATTGGCATGGTGAATATCAATATACTTTTGGTTCAATTCATCGGAATCCTTGTACTGTACACGTAGTTCTTCCAATTTTTTCTTGAGCGCTACAACTACATCGGCATAAGCAGGGTCGTTATAGACATTGTTCATTTCTTGAGGGTCTTTCTTGCGATCATACAGTTCCCATTCATCCACATCGTAATAAAAATGGGCGAGTTTGTAATCTATGGTCACAATGCCGTAATGCCGTTTTACTTGGTGCACGGCTGGATATTCGTAGTAATGGTAATAAACCGCATCTCTTGTCCATGCATCCGTGTTCGATGTTAAAAGCGGCATCAAGCTTTCACCCTGCATGTCGGCCGGTGCTTCAATCTGGGCAGCTTCTAAAAAAGTTTGCGCAAAGTCCAGGTTCTGTACCATTTCTTCGCTGGTAATTCCGGGCTTAATCCGATTTGGCCATTTAATGAGCAATGGCGTTTTAAACGATTCGTCATAGATAAAACGCTTATCGAACCATCCATGCTCACCCAAATAGAAACCTTGGTCAGAAGTATAGACCACCATGGTATTTTCCGCCAATTTATTTTCGTCCAAATATTCGAGCAACCGTCCCACATTGTCATCTACAGAAGAGATACAGGCCAAATAGTCTTGCATATACCGCTGGTATTTCCATTTCATTTTTTCTTCATCTGTCATCGTAGGCCAATTCTCTTCAAAATCTTTATTGATTTCATCCAAGATAGGCTCGTAAAGTGCTTTTTGCGCCTCGTTTACGCGATCAGTATAGGGCATTTGAAATCCACCCTCGTATTCCCGCACTTTGGGGCTTAGGTTTTTCATGCATTGGGTCACCTCGGGCCGAATCTTACTGTCGTGATTGTACATCATGTCGTGCAGTAGGTTCATTTCGGCGGTTTTGGCCGCTGTGCCCCTATTCTTATAATCATCGAACAACGATTTTGGTTCAGGGAAATTTTTACCCAAAAACTCTTTGAACTTATCCGGTCTGGGCCACCAAGGTCTATGCGGTGCCTTGTGTAGATACATGAGCATAAAAGGTTTTAAAGTATCCCTTTTTTTGTCCAGCCAATTTAAGGTCAAGTCGGTGATAACATCGGTAACATATCCTTCAACTCGGATAGTATCGCCGGTTTTGGTAATAAAGTCTGGGTTAATGTACGAACCCTGACCTGGCAGTATCATAAACTCGTCCACACCCTTGGGATTGTTACCAAAATGAAGTTTTCCGAACATAGCCGTTTGGTAACCTGCCTCTTGGAAAATTTGTGGAAACGTAACTTGTGTGGTATCGAAAGGCATTTGATTGTCTACTTTTCCATTGATGTGCGTGTGCTTTCCGGTTAAAATTGTAGCTCTTGAAGGAGCACAAATAGAATTGGTGACACTGGCATTGGTAAAAACAATGCCTTCCTTGCCAATACGGTCAATGTTTGGAGTCTCTATTAGATGGTCACTATAGGCACTAATGGCTTGGTAGGCGTGATCATCGGACATGATAAAGATGACATTCGGTTTTTCATAAACCACTTTATCGGCTTCCTTTTTCTTTTCAGCACAAGAAAATAGGGCAAGAACGGAAAGGAGAAGTAGAATTGGTTTTGTGTGAATTTTCATGAGCTGTATAGTTTACACCTAAAAATATAAATTATTTAGGTGCAATAAGATGCTGAGGTTAAGTTTTGGGGTTTTACGTAACTTGCAATCACCTTACCATAGGTTTTTAAAGATTGAATCCCCATTGAACCCGTTAAAAAAGCTTTTTAAACAGACTTTTATCTATGGCCTTGCAACCGTTTTGCCAAGGGTCATTTCTTTTTTTCTGCTTCCGCTATACACTTCGGTCTTTGAGAATGCTTCGGGCTATGGACAGTATGTGAACATTTATGCTTGGATCGCTATTTTTAACGTGTTCTTGGCTTATGGTATGGAGACCGCTTTTTTTCGGTTTTATCACAAGCAAGAAAACAAGCGTAACGTTGTTTCCACATCATTGATATCCTTATTGGTATCGTCCCTATTGTTTTTGATCGTGGCTTTGGTAGTAAAAGAAAGTCTCTCAAACCTTACCAACATCAACCCCGATTATATAAAATTCACTGCCTATATTTTGGTATTGGATGCCTTGGTCATTATACCTTTTGCGCTCTTAAGGGCACAAGAAAAACCAATGAAGTATGCGGTCCTTAAAAGCATCAATGTCATTATAAACTTAACATTCAATGTTTTCTTCTTGCTGATTTTACCAAAAACTGCCCAAGAAAGCGCAGATGGTTTTTTGAACAGCATCTATAGAACGGATTGGGAGATTCAATATATTTTTATTTCCAATATCATAGCAAGTGGCGTAACGTTACTGATATTATTGCCCACCTATTTTAAAGTTTCCTACACATTCGATTCCACTCTTTGGAAACGAATGTTGAAATACGCGGGCCCGGTAATGGTAGCAGGGATAGCCTTTACGATAAACGAGGTCGTGGATAAAATTTTGTTAACGGCACTATTACCAGAAGGCATTGCAGAAGCAGAAGTTGGTAAATATGGAGCCTGTTACAAACTAGCACTTTTTATGACGCTTTTTGGAACTGCCTTTAGAATGGGGGTGGAGCCTTTCTTTTTTAGTCATGCCAAAACAGAGAAACCCCAGAAAACCTATGCAGAGATAACCAGCTATTTTGTGATTTTAGGGAGTTTGATTTTATTGGGCGTTGTTGTTTTTATAGATGTTCTGGGAAAGCTCTTGATTAGAAATGCTACCTATTGGGAAGCACTGGAAGTGGTACCTATTATTTTATTGGGAAGCTTTTGTCTTGGAATTTACCATAATCTATCCGTTTGGTACAAGGTCACAGACCAGACCAAGTTTGGAGCTTACATATCCTCCATAGGCGCATTGATTACATTGGTCATCAACATTATTTTTATCCCAAAGATTGGTTATATGGCTTCTGCATTGGCAACATTAGCAGCGTATGCCAGTATGATGCTTCTTTCGTATTACTTTGGAAGAAAGTACTACCCAGTTCCCTACAACATGCGGAAAATAGTATTTTATCTTTCTGTTTCAATTTCTTTCTCTGTCTTGTCCTTTTATGTGTTTAACCGAAATTTAATAGCAGGAGGCCTACTACTTTTGTTATTTTTGGGGATGCTTTACAAATTGGAAGGCGATAAATTAAAAACGATATTTCTACAACGTGAAAGTTAACATTATCAATACATCTGCACATCAATTACCACATTATGAAACGGTTGCATCTGCAGGCATGGACTTAAGGGCAAGTTTGAATGAACCCATTACCATAAAGTCGCTTGAAAGAGCAATTATACCAACTGGAATTTTTATAGAATTGCCAATAGGCTTTGAAGCTCAGGTAAGACCCCGAAGCGGATTGGCGGCAAAAAAAGGGATTACGGTATTGAATGCCCCCGGTACGATCGATGCAGATTATCGTGGCGAAGTTGGGGTTATTTTAGTCAATCTTTCCCAAGAGGATTTTACGATAGAGGATGGGGAGCGCATTGCCCAAATGGTGATAGCCAAACATGAACGAGCGGAATGGATAGAAGTTAAATCACTTTCAGATACGGAACGTGGTTCTGGAGGGTTTGGCAGCACGGGGAAAAAATAGAATGCTGTTGATACAGGAAAGGCATTGCTATTACAATAAAGAAAAAAGAAAAAAGTTTAATTAAAAGACACCAGCTTTAACAGGCAACTATATGAAAATCATTGTACCTATGGCCGGTCGCGGCTCAAGATTACGTCCACACACATTAACTGTACCCAAACCTTTGATTCCGGTTGCTGGCAAACCTATTGTACACCGATTGGTAACCGATATTGCCAAGGTTTTGGGCGAACAGATTGAAGAAGTAGCCTTTATACTGGGAGACCCTGCTTTTTTTGGCGATGATGTGGTCGACAGTTTAATGCAATTGGCAAAAAATCTTGGCGCCAAAGGGTCCATTTATAGACAAGATCAGCCTTTAGGCACAGGCCATGCCATTATGAGTGCCAAAGATTCCCTTAGCGGACCTGCTGTAATTGCCTATGCCGATACCCTAATCCGTGCCGATTTTGATTTGGACAAATCTGCAGACAGTGTAATCTGGGTAAAGCAAGTGGATAGACCAGAAGCATTTGGCGTGGTAAAACTTAGTGAACAAAACGAAATCGTAGAGTTGGTCGAAAAACCCCAAGATTTTGTTTCGGACTTAGCGGTCATTGGTATTTACTATTTTAAGGATGTGGCGGTACTCAAAAATGAATTACAGTACGTTTTGGACAACAACATTATTAATGGAGGCGAGTATCAGATAAACGATGGCATTAAACGAATGATGGAAAAGGGGATGAAATTTGTTCCCGGAAAAGTAGATGAATGGATGGACTGCGGAAACAAAAATGTAACCGTAGAAACCAATCAACGTATGCTCGGTTTTTTAGAGAAAGATGGTGAAGCGCTAATCTCCAAATCGGTCCAAAAAGAAAATGCAAATATTATCGAACCTTGTTTTATCGGTAAAAATGTGGTACTAAAAAACGCCACGGTCGGACCTTATGTTTCCATTGGGGACAATACTACGATTGAAAACTCAACCGTTAAAAATAGTTTAATCCAAACCAATACCAGTATCAAAAATGCTAACTTGGATAATGCCATGATCGGTAACCAAGTGGTTTTTGATGGTAATTTTGAAACGATAAGCATAGGGGACTACTCTATTATGGAATAGAGGCAGAAAAGAGGTCTTATTTTCTTTGAGTTAAATAGTATGAATAAAAGATTCTTTTTTTGGGTATATTGTTCTTTATCAATTTTGATATTGCAGAAAACCTATGCCCAAGAAGACGAGAAAATCAATGTTGAGCAGAGTTCAGAGGTGTTTCTGGAAGAATATACCGATGAGTTTCAAGAAGGCTTTTTTGAGGCATTAAAGCAAAAAGGCATACAAAATTATGATAGGGCCATCGACTTGTTTTTGGAATGCAAAAGCCTGGAACCAACAAATAGTGTAATCGATTATGAGTTGGCAAAAGCCTTTTTTTTGGATAAACAATACATTCAGGCGCAGCAGTATTCAATTGAAGCATTGGTTGCCCAACCAACGGATTATTGGCACTTGGAGCTTCTTTTAAATATTTTGGAGAAACAGGGAAGCAGTTTGGATATTGTAGAATCAACTATTCCGTATACAAACAAAAAACTACAGGAAAACCTTGCTATTCTTTATTTTAAGAGAAAGAAATACAACGCAGCTTTGAAGGTGTTGGAAAGCTTTGAAAATTCTCAATTTGCTACAGATTTAGCACGCAGAATAAACGATTCAATACAAAAAAACACCATAACACGAACAACAACATTTTCCTATGAGATAAAATCACCCGTAGAAGATGATCCAGTTGCCAACTACAAATCAGCTATTGAAGCATTGCTTTTAAAAAGAGATTACAAACAGATGGAAGGAGTATCTAAAGAGGCATTGGATTCCTATCCGTTACAACCTTATTTTTATTATGCCTACGGAACTGCGCTTAATGGTATTTCCAAATCTTCAAAAGCTACGGAAGTTCTTGAGAGCGCTCTGGATTATTTATTTGATGATACGATATTGGCAAATAAAATCTACAAAGAATTATCAAAAGCCTACACGGCAATTGGAAATACTTCAAAAGCTAACGAATATTCCAATAAAATTAAACCTGGGCTCTAATGGGATTAACTTCAGATAAGATAAAAAAACAATCGGTACTATTACTTTTTTTAATACTGATATTTGGTGCATGTAAATCCAAAAAAACGGTTACCGGGGGCAGTATTGATGAGGGAATTTCAACAAAACGAATTATAGCAAAACATTACACAAACCAATCTGATTTTAAAACATTGAGCGGGCGTGTGAAAATCGAGTATTCCAATGGTGACCAAAGTCAAGGCGTAACCGTTAACTTGAGGATGGAAAAGGATAAAGTAATCTGGATAAGTGCTCCTTTGGGTATGGTCAAGGCACATATTACCCCAGAACGTGTATCGTTTTACAACAAGTTGCAAAACGAATACTTTGATGGTGATTTCAGTTATCTCAGCGGACTTTTAGGAACGGACCTGGATTTTGATAAAGTTCAAAATTTATTACTGGGCAATGCGATTTTGGACTTAAGGAAAGAAAAGTATACTTCTACGGTCAACTTAAAAAACTATCAGTTAAAACCTAAAAAAGCTCGGGAACTTTTTAAAATACTATTTCAGCTAGAGCCAAAGAACTTTAAAATAGCGACACAGGAAATTTCCCAGCCAGAGAAAGAAAGGCAGCTTTCCGCAAATTATACCTATCAAGATATTTCTGGAAAAGTCTTACCGGACGAAATTCGGATAGTAGCTAGAGAAGAAGCTGAAAATACCAACATAGATTTGAGCTTTAAGAGCTTGGAATTAAACAGAACATTGAATTTCCCCTACAGAATCCCAAAAGGATTTGATAAAATAGTATTAAAGTAATATGCTGGATAAGATTTCATATCGTGCTCAATTACTGTTGGTTATATTTTTTATTTCGACAGCTAGTATTGCGCAGACCAGTGAACAAAAGGCATTAGAGGCCAAACGGGAAAGATTACAAAAGGAAATCAAGGAAATTAATAGATTGCTCTTCGCAGAAAAGAAAGAAAAGGGTACGGTCTTGGACCAAATGGAGGCTTTGGATAAAAAAATAAATGTAAGACAAGAACTTATAAGGGTCACCAATCAACAATCCAACCTGCTCAATAGACAGATCAATGTAAATATAAGGAGCATAAGTAAGTTAAGAGAAGATCTTAAAATTCTAAAAACGGACTACGCAGAACTTATTCAAAAGTCCTATCAAAATAAGTCGCAAAACAATCGCTTGATGTTTTTATTGTCGTCAGAAAACTTTTATCAAGCCTTTAAAAGGCTTCAGTACATGGAACAGTATGCTAAGCATAGAAAAAAGCAAGGAGAGGACATTATTAAAAAAACAGATGACTTGGCCGTTTTAAATAGAGATTTGGTCGAACAGCGGAAGACAAAGGAAAAACTCTTGGTTGAGAACAAAAGGGTAAAGAATGAACTTTCCACAGAGATAGCGTCCCAAAAGACTTTATTGAGAAGCATACAACAAAACGAAACAAAGTATACCTCCGCAATAGCCGAGAAACAAAAGGAGGCCCGTAAAATAGATAGAGAGATAGAAAGGCTCATAAAAAGTGCTATTGTCAAGACCAATAAGAAAGCAGGTAAATCCAGTAGTACCAAGTTTGTGCTTACCCCGGAGGCCAAAGTGGTGGCCACCAACTTTTCATCCAATAAAGGCAAATTGATTTGGCCAGTTGAAAAAGGGGTAAAAAGTCAGGGATACGGAGTTTATAGCGACAAACTATATCCAGGTATAAAGCACCGGAACAATGGTGTCACCATTGCAACGGATAAAGGAAGCAAAGCCCGGGCAATCTTTGAAGGTGAGGTCATAGCTATTTTATCCGTTCCAGGCGGTAGTAGAGGAGTCCAGATAAAGCATGGAAATTATATAAGCACATACTACAACCTATCCAATGTGTATGTTAAAAAGGGCGATAAAGTTGCTGTAAAAGAAGCCTTAGGAGATATTTATACCAATCGGTTTGATGGCACAACGAAGTTAAAATTTTATTTATATCAGGATTCCAATCGACTTAATCCAGAAGATTGGATCTATCAATTATAGCATATGGGAACAATAACAGATTTACAGGGAGCATTTAAGCTTCATAACGGGGTACAGATGCCCTATTTTGGTTTAGGGGTGTATTTGTCCAAAGATGGAAACGAGGTCATTTCAGCAGTTAGAGACGCTCTAAATCATGGATACAGACATATTGATACAGCAGCTATTTATAAAAATGAAAATGGCGTAGGTACGGGATTACGGGAGAGTGAGGTAGATAGAAAGGATGTATTTGTTGTAAGTAAGGTTTGGAATGATGATCAGGGCTATGATGCAACACTAAAAGCGTTCGACGCAAGTTTGGAACGACTGGGCATGGATTATTTGGACCTTTATTTGATTCACTGGCCAAAAGGTGAATTATCCAAGGATACATGGAGAGCAATGGAACGTCTTTACCATGAAAAACGGGTTCGCGCTATTGGAGTAAGTAATTTCTTGAAGCATCATTTGGAAGATGTGATGACCGGTGCAGAAATCGTGCCCATGGTCAACCAAATGGAGTTTCACCCGTATCTGGTACAACAAGATTTGATAGATTTTTGTACTCAGAATAAAATCCAATATGAGGCTTGGTCGCCCATGATGCAGGGGAAAATTTTTGACCTGGATGAGTTCAAAAAAATGGGGGAAAAGTACAATAAGACAGCGGCACAGATTGTTTTGCGATGGGACTTACAAAAAGGCGTAGTCACCATTCCAAAATCATCCAAAAAAGAGCGCATTATCGCAAATGCCGATATCTTTGACTTCGAACTTTCATCTGAAGATGTTCAATTGTTGGATAATTTGGACAAGGGACATCGATTTGGCCCCGACCCTGATAATTTTGATTTTTAGAACTATCAGCCCATAAACAACGCCTTCAATTCTGAAGCATCTGAAGGTTTCATTTTTCCGGCCAATACCAAGCTTAATTGTTTTCTTCTGAGTGCGGCGGCAAAACGTTCTTTTTCCAAGTCGGTTTCTGGCTCTAACGGAGGTACTTCTGTGGGAATTCCAGTTTCATCAACGGCAACAAAAGTGTAAATGGCCTCATTGGCTTTGGTACGTTCTCCGGTAAAGCGGTCTTCCATCCAAACATCAATAAATATTTCCATAGATGTTCTAAAGGCTCTGGAAACCGATGCCTCAACGGTAACCACGCTGCCCAGTGGTACGGAACGGTTAAATGCCACATGGTTAACAGACGCGGTAACGGTGATTCTTCGGCTATGGCGTCTTGCAGAAATACTGGCCGCCCTATCCATACGTGCTAACAGTTCGCCCCCAAAAAGATTGTTTAAAGGGTTGGTTTCGCTGGGCAAAACCATGTCTGTCATTACTGTTCTTGATTCTTTGGGAGTCTTTGCACGCATGTATTTAAATTTTGCGCAAAGATATTGAAGTGTGGGATGCTTTTAAAGAAACAAATCCTATTTCTCCGATAACAACCAAGCATCGGCGGAAACGCCTCGTTTTATTTTTCTTAGAAAATTGAGGGCCTCATCAGGGTTTTCAAAACTATCGTAGGCTACTTGGTGCAGACCATACGTATTTGTTCCTAGATAAAATGCGTTGTATCCTTTTTGTTTGAGCATCGCCACCTTTTTTTCGGCATTTTTTTCAATCCGAAAAGCACCTGCAATGACATGATGTTTGCCCAACTGCTTTTTATTGACCTTAATGTTCAAAGCAGGAAGTTCTAATGGAGCGCTATCGAAAAAAGTTGCTTCCTGTATAAGTCGTGAAACCTGTTTTTGGGCATCTTGCTGAACAGCAACCTTTTTTTGTTGCACATCACCGTACGTTCGATATGAAGTGACGCCCACAGAAACGGCCAACAAAAAAATTGCGGCATACTTTAACCATGGTCGAAAAGAAGATTGTTCTCGCTTTTCTGGTGTTATGATGAAAGGAATCTTTTCTTCCAGTTCTTCAACAGTCTCCTTTAGGACTTCTCTTTGTATAGGTGTTGCCGTAAAAGAGGACAATCCAAATGAAGAAGTGAGATAGTTGATTTTGTTTTCTGGTTGAAATTGTACTTTCTGTTCTTTGTTCAACCAAAGCTCTCCTATGCCAAAAAGCTCAATGCGTTCTGCACGCTGCAACTTTTTGTGCCATGCTTCAGATTCAAACATGACCTCTTGTAGGGCTGCCTCATACCCAAGATTTTTTGCCTTTGCAATATGGGATACCAAAAGGCCATCATTTTTTGACAGCTGCGCATTGAAGGACACTATCTTGGTCGGTGGAATCAACGTATTGGTCGTAGTGTCTAGCTCGGCAGATTTTCCATGTGCCAAAAATGCCCCAAAATTGGGAACAACAACACAATTGTAATCGTATAAAAGTTCTTTTATGTAGGTTTCGATACGCATTGGCACAAATATTATAAAAAAAGAAAGAGCACAAAATAGCCCACATCACTTTTTATTAACATTTGAAATTCTGTATTTTGTGAACAACTTAACCTATTTCTTTTAAATGACTGATCATGAAATAATTGCCGTACTCCGTCTACAGGCAGTTCCAAACATTGGCAATGTAACTGCAAAAAAACTGATTGCCCATTGTGGTAGCCCAACTGCGATTTTCGAAGATAAAATGCAGCATCTGTTAAAAATTGAAGGTATTGGACAAGCCACTATCAAAGGATTGTTCGATACGGCTCATCTTGAAGAAGCAGAGGCAGAGTACGATTATATAAAACGGGAACATATTGCTATGTGTTACTTTATGGATAAGGATTATCCTGACTACCTAAAACACTGTTTAGATGGCCCAATTGTTCTGTTCAAGAGCGGGAATATCGATTTAAAGAATCGAAAGATCATAAGCGTGGTCGGTACGCGAAACATTACCAGCTATGGCACTGCATTTTGTGAGGAATTTATTGAGGAAATAGCACCGTTGAATCCCATTATTGTAAGTGGATTTGCATATGGTGTTGATGTTACCATCCAAAAGGCCGCAATGGAAAAAGGATTGCAGACGATAGGATGTTTGGCGCATGGGTTAAACCAAATCTATCCGAAAAAGCACAAAAAATATGTCTCTAAAATTGAGAAAAATGGAGGGTTTGTTACCGAATTCTGGAGTACGAGCAATCCTGACCGAGAGAATTTTTTGAAACGTAACAGAATTATAGCAGGAATGAGCGAGGCCACTATTGTTGTAGAATCTGCAGAAAAAGGCGGTAGCTTGGTGACCGCAGATCTGGCAAATGGATATAATCGTGAAGTATTTGCCGTGCCTGGAAGGTACACGGATAAGCTCAGTAAAGGCTGCAACGATTTAATCAAAAGACAAAAGGCTCATCTATTGACTTCCGCTGCTGAACTGGTTTATCTTTTAGGTTGGGAATTGGAGAAGCAACAACAACCTGCACTGCAAAAGCAGCTTTTTGTTGAACTGGATAAAACGGAAGATGCTGTTTACAACTATTTACAAGAGAAAGGCAAACAGTTGCTCGATACGATCGCTCTTGAATGTAAGCTGCCCATACATAAAGCGTCCTCCATACTTTTTAATATGGAGATGAAAGGTGTAGTACGAGCATTACCAGGGAAATTGTTTGAGGCTGTTTAATTAATACCCCAACTTCCCTCTAACTCGCTCCAAAACACTATCAGCTATCTTTTTGGCCTTTTTTGCTCCTATTGCCAAAGCTTCATCAACTTCGTTGAGATGGCTCATATAGTACTCAAACTTTTCGCGAGGTTCTTCAAACTTGTTCAGAATAACTTCGTACAAGGCCTGTTTTGCATGGCCGTAGCCATAGTTTCCTGCCAAGTAGTTGGCACTCATTTCTTCAACCTGTTCTGGAGAGGCCAAAATTTTATAGAGCGCAAAGATGTTATCGTTGGTTGGGTCTTTAGGGTCTTCCATAGGAGTGCTGTCCGTAACGATACCCATAAGTTGTTTGCGCAATTTTTTATCGGGCTGAAACAAATTGATAATATTCCCCTTGCTCTTGCTCATTTTTTCACCATCCGTACCTGGAATGTACATCGTCTCTTCCTGCACTTTAGCATTGGGCAGTACAAAAGTTTCGCCCAGTTGATGGTGGAATCTGGAAGCAACATCCCTTGTCATTTCCAAATGTTGCAATTGATCTTTTCCCACGGGAACAATATCGGCATCGTACAACAAAATATCTGCGGCCATAAGCATTGGATAGGTGAACAAGCCAGAATTTACATCTTCAAGCCTATCTGCTTTATCCTTAAAAGAATGCGCCAACGTAAGTCTCTGATAGGGATAAAAACAGCTTAAATACCAAGAGAGTTCAGTTACTTGTGGAACATCGCTCTGACGGTAAAAAACGGTTTTTTCAATATCAAGACCAAAAGCAAGCCAAGTTGCCGCCGTGGCATAGGTGTTGTTCCGTAGTTCTTCCCCATTTTTTATTTGGGTAAGTGAATGCATATCCGCAATGAAAAGGAAAGATTCATTATTTGGATCCTGTGCCATTTGAATCGCTGGGATAATTGCACCCAAAATATTTCCCAAATGAGGAGTTCCCGTACTTTGAATGCCAGTAAGAATTCTTGCCATGCTGCTAATTTCTAAAAAAGGCAAAGGTAAAAGAATTCGAAAAATACAAGTGCAAATTCCTACTTTTGAAACCATGCTATTATTACTTCGGAATTTAGGACACGTTTTGTACCGAATTTGGTTTTATATACTTGTAGCACTTCCGATTCTTATTTTCTTTCCATTTCTATTGGCAACCACGCTTTCTGAAAAGACCTATCCGCATTTTTTTTGGTTGGCACGGAATATTTGGGCCAGAACTATTCTCTATGGAATGGGCTGCTTTCCAAAGATTAAAAGAGAACAAAAATTGATAAAGGGTAAAAGCTATATGTTGGTCGCTAACCATACCAGTATGTTGGATATTATGTTGATGTTGGCGGTCAGCAAAAATCCGTTCGTGTTTGTAGGTAAAAAGGAACTGGTGAAGATTCCGCTTTTTGGATTTTTTTACAAACGGGTCTGTATTTTGGTGGACAGAGAAAACATTAAAAGTAGAACAGGTGTATACAGGCGCGCCCAAAGACGATTAGATCGGGGATTGAGTATTTGTATTTTTCCTGAGGGGGGAGTGCCCGATGAACATATTCTTCTGGATGAATTCAAGGATGGCGCTTTTAAAATGGCCATTGCCCATAAAATCCCTGTTGTGCCGATTACATTTTACGATAATAAAAAGCGGTTTTCCTTTACTTTTTTAAGTGGAGGTCCCGGAAGAGTACGTGCTACAGTGCATCAATTTTTTGAGACTGGTATCTTGGCCGAGGAAGATAAATCAACATTAAGGGAAGAGGTTAGAGAGGTAATTTTAAAAGCACTCCTATTATAATGATATGGTCTCGCGATTTCCAACTCACAGGATAAAGATATCTAAATACACTGCTACGACAAATCGGGGAGCGTTAGTGTTATTTCACCAAAATGCTTATTTCGTTCTGTATTTAAGCTGACCTCTTTTTCTATGGTGTAGTTTTTAACAGAATTCAAAAGTTTAATATGGTCCTCCCATTGCATAACACGCTGACGATATTTTGGCTCATATTTAATCGTGTCGGCAACTTCATAATATTCATATTCAATTTTCAACAACACAGTTTTATCCAAAATTTCAAAATTTATGTTTAATGTTTCATTTTTGTGTTGACTGAACATGGCATACTCGATTGTATTTTCGAATAGTGTTTGAATAATTGAAGCAGGAATTATGGCATCGACTTTTTTTGATTCATCCTTTATTGAAATAGTGTATTCAAACTTATTATTATAGCGCAACTTTTGTAGTTTTAAATAGAGGTTAAGCATTTTTATTTCTTCTTTAAGACTTGTGGTATCACTGTCAAGTCCTTTTAAATAAAATCGAATAAGCTTACTGAATAACGATAAGTATTCTAACGCAGATTTTTTCTTTTCGGAAGAAACAAAATATTGAATGGCGTTAAGTGCATTAAAGACAAAATGGGGGTTTAATTGTGAATTTAAGACCTTGAGCTTAAGCCCGACCATTTCCTCCTTCACCTTTAAAAGATTTTCCTGTTTTTCCAATAGTGACTTATTGTCCCTTACATTTTTGATTTTTATGGCACATATGGAAGCCACTGCAGATAACATTCTTAGGTGCTGGTGGTTGAAAAAACCCTTTTCGGGATGTTCACAATCTAAAACACCAA
Organism: Bacteroidota bacterium; assembly: GCA_039030475.1. Classification (GTDB taxonomy): domain Bacteria; phylum Bacteroidota; class Bacteroidia; order Flavobacteriales; family Flavobacteriaceae; genus Flagellimonas. The sequence continues at coordinate 107,514 of JBCCEC010000004.1, read as the reverse complement.
AAATTTGATTCTCGTAAGCAATTGGCACACATATCTCGGAAAGCCTTACCTCATCGTCCACTATATAGCGATCATCTTTTGAAGTGTCGTCTATAATTTCTGCTACTCCATTGAGCGCTACCATACCTGTTATGCCATTGCCCAATGCTATTTTAACAGGATTATAAAGTGTTTTTTCTTTAGGGTTTTTTGGACCATAAGCCGCTTTTTGAATTAAAAATTTGTCTTCCTGATCCTTTAGGTAGATTACACAATCTACAAAACCCAATTTCGATATACAGTTTTTTGCCAAGTCCCACAGAATATCTTCTTCATTTTCCTTTCCCATCATGGATTTTGAAAAATAGATCAAGATATCTTCAAACCGATTGTCTTTTAACATGGAGCATAAAGTATTGGCTTAAATTAAAGTATTTTTTTATAATTACGATAAATGTTAAAAAAGACGATCAAATGCTTCAGCCCTGAACAAAAAAACACCCTGCTATTGAACAGGGCGCTTAATTGATTGCCTAAAGGGGCAACCTTCCTAACCAACTTCTTATTGCACTTAAAACTTAAAACTTACGCCACTATATACACCAACGGAAAAAGGATTGAATGTGCCAGCGGTTTCCGAGAACGTATTTAATTGGTATTTAAATACGGGCTCTATGTTTAGTAGTACTTTGGGAGAAAACTCATAGTTAAGACCTATGCCTATATTGGTACTAAAGTTGAGGGAATTGGCATTATTTGCCGTACCAACTTCGGTGACCAGGTTTTCAGCCTCCAATACAATGGAATTATCTCCCTCGATAAGAAACAATGAACTGACACCACCAATAAGATTAAGCCCAAACTTTTTATCGATTAAGGCATAACTTAGTTCCAAAGGAACTTCTATATACCCTAGTTGCTGTACCAAGTTGCCGTCTACTTCTGGAGTTTCATTTGCCGCAATTTCTATAAAAAGAGCGTCTGCAAAGGTATCGGGAATACTGGCTTTACTTTGTAGTACCAGATTTCTGGAAGTCCGATTATACGAAATATTATCTATTAAATCATTGGTGGAGCCAGTTAAGGATGAAGATGCCGAAACACCATTAGTATCGTACCCAAAATTAACCTTGTGAACACCAGAACGGACCTTCAACCTTTTTCCCACATCGTAGGCTACCATTACACCATAACTTAAGTTAACACTTCCAGATTTTGAATTTGGTGCAAAGTCTGAATGTATGGGAGAGCCTTCTCCAGTAGAACCAAAATATACTGGGGCAACAGAAGGACCAACGGACCATTTACTGTTGCTATTTTCTACAACTGCCTCTTCCTCCTGTTGTGCAATAACATCAAAAATGGATTGTTTTTTATTTTCTGCAATACTTTCTTTTTCCTTCTTGTTTTGAAGTGTTCCATCTTTTTTCAAGACCTCTTTAGTTGTATTGGGTGGTGAAATAGTTTTCTTATCCTTTTCATCCAAAACAGCTACAGCATCCTTTTGCTTTTTAGTTGTAAGACCTAAAACATCCTCCGTGTTATTCTCATTTGCCGACTTTTTCTTTACAATACTATCAACTGACGCAACACTTTGGGAGTCCTGTTTGGTTTTTTCAAACCCTATACCTTGTGATGGATTGTTTTTTGAATCGTTCCTGTTTTCAAGGCCACCCTCATTTTCCGATGCATCTGTTGTAGCATACTCCTGAGAGTTACTTATTATGCTTTGGTTTTTGTTTATAGAACCATCCGTGTCTTCGTAGCCCTCTTCTATTTGGGCATTTTTTGAATCATTTGTGACATTCTCATTTGAAGAATTGGTCAATTCATGTGTATTGGAATGTTTTGAAACACTATCATTTTGATGCGCCTCTTCTTTTTTGTTTTCGGTATCGGTAATTAGTATTTGGGAATCGTTTCCTGTATTATCGAATGGATTTATCACATAAAACAGTATTGCCAACACTGCAGCAACACCGCCCATTCGCCACCAAATTGGCACTACCCTTTTCTTGTCCTTTTTGTCCAAGGAAGCTTCAATGGATTCCCAAACCCTTTCGTCTGGGATTTGATGAAACGCCGTAAATGTTTCCTTGAACAGTTGCTCTAAATTCTTTTTCCCCATTATGAGATCATTTAAGCAATGTTTATATTTTCTTTTTCAATTTTTTCCCTCAAAATCATTTTTGCCCTAGCCAAATTCGATTTTGAAGTCCCAATGGATGTCCCTAACATCTCACCTATTTCTTTATGACTGTAGCCGTCCAAAACGTATAGATTAAACGTTAATCTGTACTTGTTTGGTAGCTGTTGAATATGTCCCAACAAAGCAGAAAGACTAATATCCGCTTGCTCGGTATCAACCTCTACTTCTTCACTAATATTTTCAGAAACAACATTTAAATGCTGTTCTTTTCTATACTTCTGAAGGACTGTATTTACGGTAATCCGTTTTATCCAACCTTCAAAAGAACCATTGTGATTGAACTGATCTATCTTGTTGAAAATTGTCATAAAACTATCATGCAGATTATCTTCTGCTTCAGTCTTATTCTTGGAATATTTTAGGCACATTCCAAATAGAACCCCAGAATATTTCCGATACAGTTCTGCCTGTGCCTTTCTTTTCCCCTTCTTACAATTATGTATCAGTTCTTCAAGATCCAAATGTTGGTTAATTTTGGATTATTGACAATTAGTTCTGGTCCGTTGATTCGGTTTCTACTGGAATCGTATACTCCAAATAGACCGCTTCATCATTTTCATCGTTTCCTGCGTAAAACCTGAACGTGTATTCTCCCGTAAAGATTACATTAAATCTAAAAATGGCCTCTACCTCCTCAACAGCTTCTGTACAAGCTGTTTCATCGGTTAAAACAGAACCGATTAAGGCAATGTTGCGTTCGGTCTGTGCCGTTTTAGTAACATCATAACCTTCAAAAAATGTACAGGAATTTGGCCTTAAATACGTCACTTCAATATCGTATGTTCGGTTTAGTTCAAAAGACTCTGGAACATTGGCTTCCAATACCGTCAAAGTTATAAAATGAAAGTTTTGCGTATCGTCATCCAAATCACACGAAATGAAGAAGGTAAAACTCCCTAACAGAAGAAATAATACAATTCCCTTTTTCATCATTAAAAATTCTTTTTTTTAATCTTTAGATGAATAGTAGCGCCAAGGGTTGCGTAAGATTTTCACAACCTATGGTTAAAAGGGTAAAAGTCTGTTAGTGTTTAAGCGTTTACCGTAGCGATGGCTTCTTTGATTTTACCCTCAAGTTCTTCTGCAAGTTCTGGATTATCTGCTAACAGTGATTTAACGGCATCTCTACCTTGTCCAAGCTTAGTATCTCCATAACTGAACCAAGAACCACTTTTCTTTACAATTTCATAGGCTACCCCTAAATCGAGAATTTCTCCTATTTTGGAGATTCCTTCCCCATACATAATATCAAACTCAGCGGTTTTAAAAGGAGGGGCAACTTTGTTTTTTACAACTTTGACCCTTGTCTTGTTCCCTAACACATTTCCTTCCGTGTTTTTTATTTGTGTTGATCTCCTAATATCCAATCGTACGGAAGCATAAAACTTTAGTGCATTACCACCCGTAGTAGTCTCAGGATTTCCGAACATGACCCCAATTTTTTCACGCAATTGGTTAATAAAAACTACGGTACAATTTGTTTTGCTTATGGTAGAGGTAAGTTTTCGCAATGCCTGTGACATTAAACGTGCATGCAACCCCATTTTGGAATCTCCCATTTCTCCTTCAATTTCACTTTTTGGGGTAAGGGCGGCAACAGAATCAATAATAACAATGTCAATAGCGCCAGAACGGATTAGATTATCGGCAATTTCCAAAGCCTGTTCCCCATGATCAGGTTGGGAAATAATAAGATTGTCGATATCTACACCTAATTTTTTCGCATAGAAACGATCAAAGGCATGTTCCGCATCAATAAACGCTGCTATACCTCCATTTTTCTGTGCTTCGGCAATGGCATGGAGCGTTAATGTAGTTTTACCGGAAGACTCAGGCCCATAAATTTCAATGACCCTACCTCTGGGATAACCACTTACGCCCAAAGCAATATCAAGTCCTAACGATCCAGAAGGGATTACTTCTATATCTTCAACTACACTATCTCCCATTTTCATGACAGCACCTTTACCATAGGTTTTGTCCAATTTATCCAATGTAAGTTTTAGGGCTTTTAATTTTGCTTCTTTTTCGTTGCTCATCGTTCTGTTTATTAGGATGGCTAAATTACCATTTCTTTCTTCATGCTACAAAAGGCAGGCAACCTTTTTAAAAGTATAGCATCTTAACATATACTAACTCATGCGAGCAAAGAACGGGTTTGTTTTAGTTCCATTTCAATAAACCCGTAACCAGATGCAAAAGGGAAATTTGCGCTATGAAAAAAGGCTGAGTAGTAGTAAAGGGGTTCCTTAAATCTAGGAGCCCTATTCTTTTCTAAAACTTTGAAAGTTTTACCTTTGCCACCAAATCTTTTTAACTTAAAACTATTGGTATAGCATGCAACTGTACAATACATTAAGTGCAAAAGAAAGGGAAAAACTTATCGAAGATGCCGGCAAAGACCGGTTGACCATCTCTTTCTATAAATATGCACAGATAGGAAATCTAGAAATTTTTAGAAACCATTTGTTTATCCATTGGAACGAACTGGAAGTTCTTGGTAGAATTTATATTGCCCACGAAGGTATAAACGCACAACTTTCGGTTCCAGCAGAAAACTTTGGATCCTTTAAAAAGCATCTTGACAGTATTATTTTTTTAGAAAAGGTCCGATTAAATATTGCCATAGAACAGGATAATAAGTCATTTCTGAAACTCAAGGTAAAGATTCGTGAAAAAATAGTGGCCGATGGATTGAACGATGCTTCTTTTGATGTTACCAACAAAGGGATACATGTAGGAGCGGAACAGTTCAACGACCTTATCGAAGACCCTGATACCGTTTTGGTGGACATGCGCAACCACTACGAAAGTGAAATAGGACACTTTAAAAATGCAGTAACCCCAGATGTGGACACCTTTAGGGATTCTCTTGATATTATTGAAAAAGACCTCGCAGCGCATAAAGAAGACAAAAAACTGGTCATGTACTGTACTGGTGGTATACGGTGCGAAAAAGCCAGCGCCTATTACAAGCATAAAGGTTTCAAAAATGTTTATCAATTGGAAGGAGGCATCATAGAGTATACCAGACAAGTCAATGCCCAAAATCTAGAAAATAAGTTTTTAGGAAAGAATTTTGTTTTTGACCATAGAAGGGGCGAACGTATTTCCAGCGATGTTATTTCCAATTGCCATCAATGTGGAGAACCTTGTGATGAACATGTAAATTGTGCAAATGAGGCGTGCCATCTACTGTTCATACAATGTGAAAAGTGTGCGGAAGCCATGAATCATTGTTGCTCTTCGGAATGCAAAGAGGTGCACCAACTACCTTTTGAAGAACAAAAACGGTTGCGCAAGGGCAAAAAAGCAAGTAACAAAATTTTCAAGAAAGGACGGTCAGAGGTCTTGCGCTACAAAAAGTAGTATTTCGCTTCTGAAACAAATTATACTATCTTTACGTTTAGTTATTTATAAACCCTTTTTAAAGAAATGACAGTCATTTCTTTAAATCAAGATATAAAATATGGGATGTAGCAGTTGTTCAACCGGCAAGGATGGACAACCGCGTGGTTGCAAGAACAATGGTACTTGTGGCACTGATGGTTGTAATAAGCTGACGGTTTTTGATTGGCTTTCCAATATGTCGCTACCCAACGGTCAAAAACCTTTTGATTGTGTTGAGGTACGGTTCAAGAACAGTAGAAAAGAGTTTTTTAAAAACACCGATAGCCTTCCGCTCGCTATTGGTGACGTAGTGGCGACCCAAGCCAAGTCTGGTCACGATATCGGAATAGTTACACTTACTGGGGAATTGGTAAAAGTGCAAATGAAGAAAAAGAAAGTTGCACACGATGAAACCATTCCCAAAATCTACAGGAAAGCTTCACAACGAGATATAGACATTTGGCAAAAGTGCCGAAACAAAGAGGCTGAAATTCAAAAACGTTCAAGAGAAATCGCTATTTCTTTAAAACTCCAAATGAAGCTTAGTGACGTTGAATTTCAAGGGGACGGCTCAAAGGCAACGTTTTATTATACCGCAGAAGAGCGTGTGGATTTTAGACAGCTTATTAAGGATATGGCCAAGGCCTTTAGCATTCGTATTGAAATGCGGCAAATAGGCTATCGCCAAGAAGCACAACGCTTGGGCGGAATAGGTTCTTGCGGTCGAGAACTCTGCTGTTCCACATGGCTTACCGATTTTAGGTCGGTAAGTACAGCATCCGCAAGATACCAACAGCTGGCATTAAATCCGCAAAAATTAGCAGGACAGTGTGGAAAGCTAAAATGCTGTCTCAATTACGAGTTGGATATGTACTTGGAAGCACTTAAAGACTTTCCAGCACAAGACAGTCGACTCCTTACGCAAAAGGGTATTGCTTTTTGTCAAAAAACAGACATTTTTAAGCAAACACTTTGGTTTTCGTACAAGGATGACCCCGCTACTTGGCATGCGCTAGATAAGGATCACGTACTAGAGATTCTGGAAATGAACAAAAGGAACGAAAAGATAGCCAGCTTGGAAGAATATGCCCAAGATAATGTAAGCGAGGAAAAATTGGCTTTCGAAAATGTAGTAGGCCAAGATAGTCTTACCCGATTTGATAGACCCAAGAAAAAGAAGCGAAATAATAAAAAAAGAAGAAAAAATAAAACAAAAGCATCCTCCAATGCACAATAAATTCTTCGTTGTCTTGGTTTTAGTTCTAAGCTTGGCATCTTGTAACAATGCGCTCGTTTTTTCTGATTATAAGGCTATGGAAAACGGGACATGGAATATAGACAACCCAATAAGCGTCGAGTTTTCAAAATTGGATTCCTTGCAATCACATAACATGTTCATCAACATTAGGAACGACAACACATTTCAGTTTAACAACCTTTTCTTGATTACAGAAATGGAATACCCAAGTGGTAACGTTGTTAAAGACACCTTGGAATATAGAATGGCCAGACCTACCGGTGAATGGTTGGGCAAGGGTCTTGGAAGCGTAAAGGAAAACAAGCTTTGGTATCAGGAAAAAATCGTTTTTCCAGATTCGGGCGTATATAGGGTACGTATTTCACATGCCATGCGGAAGAATGGAGACGTTGACGGTCTCTATACACTGGATGGTATAACCGATGTTGGTTTGGAAATTGAAAAAAGTACGCAATAAAAAATGGCAAAAGTGAAGCAAAAAAAGCAAAAGAGCTTTTTCCCCTACATTAAATGGTTTTGGATTCTCTTTGGATCGGGAGTCTTGTTGGTTCTATTGGTTTTCTTATTGGCTTCATGGGGCGCTTTTGGCACCATGCCCACATTTGAACGTTTAGAAAATCCTGAAACAAATTTAGCTACAGAATTTATTTCATCTGATGGGGAAACGTTGGGAAAACTCTATTTGAATGATAATAGAACCCCAATAGCCTATCAAAATTTACCAGAGAACTTAGTGAATGCATTGGTAGCTACCGAAGATGCTAGATACTACGACCATTCTGGGATTGATGCTAGGGGAACGGTAAGGGCCTTGGCTTTTTTGGGTTCAAGAGGAGGTGCCAGTACCATCTCCCAACAATTGGCAAAACAATTGTTCACTGGACAAGCTGCGAGAGGTTGGCAACGGTACACTCAAAAAATAAAGGAGTGGGTCATTGCGGCACGGTTAGAACGAAATTATACCAAAGAAGAAATCATAGCTATGTATTTCAACATCTATGACTTTGGATACGCTGCTGATGGAATACGATCTGCTTCCAGGATTTATTTTGGAAAAGAACCCTCAGAACTAAAAATAGAAGAATCAGCTGTTTTGGTGGGCATGTTAAAGAATTCGTCCCTTTATAACCCTATCAGAAGAGAAGAACTGGTGCTCAATCGAAGAAATACGGTCTTAGGTCAAATGGCCAAATACGATTACATCAGCGAAAAAGAGAAAGATTCGCTTCAGCAGCTAAAAATGGATATCAATTTTAATCCAGAATCGCATAAAGAGGGATTGGCTACGTATTTTAGAATGTACTTGCAGCAGTATTTAAAAGTTTGGGTCGATAAAAACCCAAAGCCAGATGGTGAAAAGTACAATATCTATCTGGATGGATTAAAGGTCTATACAACGGTAGATTCCAAAATGCAGAAGAATGCAGAAGACGCCGTAGAGGCTCATATGCAAAATTTACAAGCTGAGTTCTTTTATCAAAATACGCCAGATAAAAATAAAACGGCTCCGTTTTTGGATTTAACCGCTTTGGAAATTGATAACATCATGGAGCAGGCCATGAAGACTTCCCCAAGATGGAAGTCCATGAAGCGAGGAGGAAGTTCAGAGAAAGAAATAAGGGCTTCGTTTCAGAAAAAAACCGAAATGACCGTATTCGACTGGAACAGCAATTCCTATGAGAAGGATACCATTATGACCCCAATGGATTCAATCCGATACTACAAAACATTTCTTAGAACGGCCATGATGTCCATGGAGCCGCAAACAGGGCATGTAAAAGCCTGGGTCGGGGGCGTGGATTATAAACATTTTCAGTATGATAATGTGTACCAAGGCGCAAGACAGGCCGGCTCAACGTTTAAACCTTTTGTGTATGCGGCGGCTATTGACCAGTTACGCTATTCCCCTTGTGATAAATTGCCAGACAATCAATACTGCATTGAACCGGAAAAACATGGAAACCCAGATGCTTGGTGTCCAAAAAACTCAGATGGAAAATATTCTGGTGAAGACATTACCCTAAAAAGCGCATTGGCGAATTCGGTAAATACGGTAACGGCCCAGTTAATAGATAAAGTAGGACCCGCGTCTGTTGCTTCTATAGCCAAAAACATGGGGCTTGTCAAAGAGATTCCAGAGGTGCCTTCCATTGCATTGGGAACACCAGATTTAAGTGTATATGAAATGGTAGGGGCCTATGGTACTTTTGCCAACCAAGGTGTTTATGTGAAGCCAGTGATGGTCACACGAATAGAAGATAAGAACGGTACAGTGCTGTTTGAGTACACACCAAAAACAAAAGATGTATTGAGCAAAGACGTAGCCTTTGCCATGGTCAATTTAATGGAAGGTGTAACCCAATACGGTTCTGGTGGACGACTTAGACATTCATACGCCAAAAATCAAACGGTTTATAAAAAAATCATTACGGGATATCCATACGAATTAACGAACCCAATTGCTGGTAAAACAGGAACCTCACAAAACCAAAGTGATGGCTGGTTTATGGGCATGGTACCCAATTTAGTTACCGGAGTTTGGGTTGGGGGAGACAATAGGTCAATACATTTTAAAAGAACATTGTACGGGCAAGGAGCTTCCATGGCATTGCCAATTTGGGCCTTGTACATGAAGAAGAATTATGAGAACGAAGAACTAGGTGTTTCCAAAGGAGCTTTTGAAAAACCAGATAACTTATCCATCAATGTAGACTGTACAAAAGTGCTCCAAGACCTAAAGGATGATTTGGATACCGAAGATGATTTGGAAGATGTCGGATTTTAATTAAAGCCTTTTATCAAAAAACTTTGCCCTAAGATGTGCCAATATCTTGGGGCTTTTTTATTTAAATCGTAATTTCAGACGATAAGAAAAAATGGTATAGATGATTAAAAAAACAGTTCCAGATGTAAGAGCGGCAGTAGCAGGTGTTGTGGATGGAATGACATTTATGTTAGGGGGCTTTGGACTCTGCGGAATTCCAGAAAATGCAATTTCAGAATTAGTAAGACTGGAGGTCAAGGATATTACCTGCATTTCCAATAACGCTGGGGTGGATGATTTTGGACTGGGTCTTCTTTTGCAAAAGCATCAAATAAAGAAAATGATTTCTTCGTACGTAGGTGAAAATGATGAATTTGAACGCCAGATGTTAAGTGGAGAACTAGAAGTGGAACTCACTCCCCAAGGCACCTTGGCCGAAAAGTGTAGGGCCGCACAAGCTGGCTTTCCCGCATTTTACACACCTGCTGGATACGGGACCGAAGTGGCCGAGGGAAAAGAAACAAGGGAGTTTGATGGAAAGATGCATGTACTGGAACCTGCCTATAAAGCAGATTTTTCATTCGTAAAAGCGTGGAAAGGTGACGAAGCGGGCAATCTTATTTTTAAGGGCACGGCCCGTAATTTTAATCCGTGTATGTGCGGAGCGGCTACAATTACCGTAGCTGAGGTTGAAGAGCTCCTGCCTGCTGGAAGTCTTGACCCAAATGAAATCCATGTTCCTGGTATATTCGTACAACGAATTTTTCAAGGGAAAGACTATGAGAAAAGGATTGAGCAAAGAACTGTTCGCGAAAAGAATTAATCAATTAGCCAATGCCATAATTTGAAAATGAGGAATGATCAGAAAAATGTTATTGTTAAAAAAACATTTGATTTTGCCCTACGGGTGATTGACTTCTCCGAACAGCTAAGGTCTCACCATAACTATGAACTGGCCTCACAATTATTTAAAAGTGGTACATCTATTGGAGCAAATACATCTGAAGCACAAAATGCAGAGAGCCCTGCCGATTTTATTCATAAGTTCAAAATAGTCGCCAAAGAAGCGGACGAAACGTTCTATTGGTTGAAGTTATGCAGAGAATCTATTCATTTACCAAATCCAGATGAATCGTTGTTTGAAGAATTGAAGTCCATTATTTTAATTATTTCAAAAATAATAGGTACAAGTAAAAGAAATAAAGTGTCAAGTAAGCCTAAAACTTAATTATCCGATTTTCAAATTAGGTCATTTTCAAAATTAGAACATTAAAATTATGTTGGATAAAAACGGAATAGCAAAACGAATTGCACAAGAGGTCAAAGACGGTTATTATGTAAACCTGGGAATAGGGATTCCAACCTTGGTAGCTAATTTTGTGCGAGAAGACATAAGTGTAGAATTTCAGAGTGAAAACGGTGTTCTGGGCATGGGTCCCTTTCCGTTTGAAGGTGAAGAGGATGCAGATGTCATCAATGCAGGAAAACAGACGATAACTACATTGCCCGGAGCTTCTTTCTTTGATTCCGCCACCAGCTTTGGGATGATTAGGGGGAAACATGTAGACCTTACTATTTTGGGAGCTATGGAAGTCGCGGAAAATGGAGACATCGCCAACTGGAAGATACCCGGGAAAATGGTCAAGGGAATGGGTGGCGCAATGGATTTGGTAGCTTCTGCCGAAAACATTATTGTCGCCATGATGCATACAAACAAAGCGGGAGTATCAAAACTGCTCAAGGAATGTACGCTTCCGTTAACAGGAGTAGGCTGTGTGAAAAAAATAGTTACCAATCTTGCTGTGCTGGAAGTTACTCCGGAAGGGTTTAAACTTTTGGAAAGAGCACCCGGTGTTTCGATAGAAGAAATAGCCAATGCAACAGCTGGAAATATGATTGTTGAAGGGGCTATTCCCGAAATGAATATATAATTAATACCGATAAGTTTGTTCACCACAAAAAAATACCGTTACACAACAAATTTTTTCGATGAAAGTTTCACTCCAGTATATTTGGTTATGTAATTTTTTTTACCCAAATTAACACCTTAAAACATTATACCATGGCAAACCAAACTAAATTGGACGAAAACATCCAAGTTTACAGAAACGACTTCTTCACCGGTTTTATGCTATTGATAAAAAAGCTATTTATGCTTTAACAGCAATAACACGAAAGAATTTGAGAGCCAACAATTTGTTTGGCTCTTTTTTTTTTTGAATATTTTAGGGTAGAAAATGACCTGTAATGAACTTGAATTTGCGTAAGTGCACAAAAGTAGATTTGGATACATTGATAACAATTTCCAAAGAAACGTTTGCAAATACGTTTAGAGCGGGTAACAACCCGGAAGATTTAAAGGATTATATAACCAATGCCTTCGAGAAATCCAGAATACTTTCCGAGATAGAAAACGCAAGCTCACGTTTTTATTTTGTTTATGAAGATGAGGTTTTGGTGGGCTACTTCAAGCTAAATCAAAAAGAGGCTCAAACGGATATTAATGATGTAGCCTCAACAGAGGTGGAACGAATTTATGTAGTCAATACACATCAAGGGAAGCACATTGGAACTTGGATGATGCAAAGAATTATAGAACAGGCCAAAAATGAGAATAAAAACTACATTTGGTTAGGTGTTTGGGAACACAATACAAAAGCAATTGATTTCTATGAAAAACATGGATTTGTAAAGTTTGGCACCCACTCCTTCACTATTGGAACGGATAAACAAACCGATTGGCTACTTCGGTTAGACCTTTAAAAGGCTATCCAAAAAAAGAACATCCCCCTCGGCCTGAAGCTTGTATGCAATAGAGTTTTCATAAGCAGCATGAATCAATAATGATATGGCCTTTGCATTGGACTTTGTAAGGCTGTTGGTTCGGTACACTACATCCCGGATGGTCGAAAAACTAACATTGCTTCTTATGGCGATGTTGGCAAAATCGTTTTTGGATGTGTTTCTGCGCAGCACTATTGCAAGTTTTTCATCAATTGGTTTTCCGTAATCTTCTTTTAAAAAAATGTTATCACTGTTTATCACAAGACCAAAGTTTTTCATAGAACCCATATTCAATAATTTGTACGTTTCTTAATTATTTTACTGGGGTCAAATCCTATTTTCTATATTTGATTTGTAATTCAATTACAGATAATGTGGTTCATTGCTGCGCACGATTTTGTATGCGTAATAATACTACACAATATAGTAATAATATGTACGCAATAAAGCATTTAAGGAGTAAAAAAAATATGAGCCAATCAGATTTGGCCAAAGAGATTGGCGTAAGCCTAAGAACGATACAGCTTTATGAAAAAAAGAATGCGAACATTCCCATAAAAAATCTTACAAAAATCGCTGCTTTTTTCGATTTAAGCATAGCAGAATTGTACCTGCAAGAGGTTAATGAGAGCGAAGCAACCTACTCCAAAAGAAAACCTTTTACCAAAAAAGGGAGTGTTTTTTACCCTTTGGACCATGGCAAACATCTTGTAATGGTGCCGTTAGTGTTGACCGAGTATCAAAAAGCGTTTTTAGATGATTTGGCAGAAAATGCTCAAGAGAAAGACACCTTTCAAACAGGGTTCATCATTGATTTCTTGCCCGATGAAAGCCTGAGAGCATTCGAAGTTACAGGGGATTCCATGAATAACGGTAGTATTGAGGCAATTCCAAATAAAGCCGTCGTCCTAGGTTTAAAACTACAGGACAAATCCCTTATGGATGAGGACAAAACCTTATGGGACAAAGCATATGTGCTTGTATGCAAGGATAGAATTATCTGTAAATGGGTTACAGGTATTGATAGCGAAAAGAAAACCATGTACTGCCAGAATCTAAATAAATCTCCGGAGTACCAAGATTTTGAATTATCCTTAAACGATATTCTACAAGCATATACCGTTATCAAGAAGCAACTGTAGTACCTATTTAATTTGATTTAAAGTTTCGGCAGCTTGGTCAAGAACGGCGTCCGTCTTAGCAAAGCAAAATCGAAGATGGTTGTCATCCTTTCCGTCCAAATTAAACACGGATACAGGAATACTTGCCAATCGGTACTCTTTGATGAGTCTTTCCGCAAAATCTGTATCAGTTTCCGTAGTGATTTCAGAATAGTCCAATAGTTGAAAATAGGTGCCAGAAGATGGTATTACCTTAAACCTGGAATCTTTAATGGCCGCTAAGAAATAATCTCGCTTTGCTTGATAAAAAGAATTCAGGCCAAGATAATGCTCTGGTGTCTTTAGGTAACTGGTCAACGCTTTTTGCATGGGATGATTGATACAGAATACATTGAACTGGTGCACTTTCTGAAACTCTTGCATCAACGTTTTGGGAGCTACACAATAACCAATTTTCCAACCCGTAACATGAAATGTTTTTCCAAAAGAGGAGCAAATAATGCTGCGTGAAGCCAAATCTGGAAACTTAGCTGCGCTCTGATGTTTTTCACCATCAAAAACAATATGCTCATAAACCTCATCACTTAATAAAATGATATTGGTATCCTTCAGAATTTCTTGAAGCCGGAGCATATCACTTTCAGACCAAATGGTCCCTGTTGGGTTATGCGGGGTGTTGATAACCACCATTTTTGTTTTTGGGCCAATAACAGATTTAAACGTATCCCAGTTCAATTTAAAGTCAGGACCTTCTAATTGTACAGGAACTACCTTACCGCCAAAAAGTTCGATAACGGGTTCGTAGCAATCGTAAGCGGGTTTCAGGACAATTACTTCATCATCTTGTTGAACAAAAGTGGAAATGGAAGTAAAAATTGCTTGCGTAGCACCAGCAGTAATCGTTATTTCAGATTCTGGATGATAGAACTTTCTATATAGTTTTTCAATTTTCTTAGCAATGACCTCACGAAGGGTAAAAGTACCCTGCATTGGCGCGTATTGATTGTAGCCGCTTTTTAGCGCATCATCCGCTAGCTGTAATAGTTTTGGATTAGGGCTAAAATTTGGAAATCCTTGCGATAGGTTAACCGCTTTATATTCATTGGCCAACTTACCGATGTAGGTAAATATATTGGTGCCCACATCGGGTAATTTTGAACTGGTACGTATCATGCTATTGATGATTTTCTATGTGTAGGATTACTTTTTGTAAACAGGTTTCAAGATTCTTTTTGATCTCACTTTCCCAAAATCGGAAAACGGTATAGCCCAAACGCTTCAATTCTCTGTTTACTTCCTTGTCCCTTTGAATATTCCGTTCAATTTTTGGAATCCAAAACTCTCGGTTGGTCTTTATCTTGGTTTTTCGTTCTTCCCAGTTATGGCCGTGCCAATATTCGCCATCAATAAAAATGGTGGTTTTGTATTTGTTCAAAACAATATCTGGCTTTCCTATCAGCTTTTTATAGTCAATTCGGTATCGATACCCAGCGGCCCATAACGCTTTTCTAAAGGCAAGTTCGGGTTTGGTGTTCTTACCCCTAATCTTACTCATGATCTTAGAACGTTGTGGGGTGGTATAAAACCCGGCCTCCTCGTTAAAACGGGGAACTTTTATACGTTCTTCGGGATAATCTTTGGGCATAGTCCAAGATAGCAAAAACAGAAATGTAATTCTAATGCCCTTAAAAAAGAAAACTAGGGTATTACAGTATTTTAGACGATAGTGATTTTATGCGTTTTAAGGTTTGATGCAGCTCGATAGGATCAAAAGGTTTACTTATATGTCCATCCATTCCATATTTGCGGATATCATTTTGCACATCGGCTGGGGGTGATGCCGAAAGGGCTATAATTGGAATATCTATATTGTGCGGATTTGTGGATTGCCTTATTTTTTTTGCAGCTTCATAGCCGTTCATAATCGGCATTTGCAAATCCATTAAAATAAAGTCATAATTTTTCTGGCTTGCTTTTTTAACGGCAATGCTTCCGTTTTCAGCGATATCAAAATTGACTTTCCATTTGGAAAGAAATTTTTTGATGACCAAAATGTTCAACGTATTGTCCTCGGCAACCAAAACGGAAATGCCGTCCAGTGCGGTAAGGTTGGAGATTTCAGGTTTAGCCCCATTCTTTTTGGTACTGGAACCATTATGTATTTCGAGGTCAAGCGTAAATGAAAACGTAGTCCCTTCCCCAGTAGCACTTTGGAGACTCAAATTGGTGTCCATAATTTGGAGCAGTTTTTTACAAATGGCCAAACCAAGGCCAGAACCCCCAAACTTTCTGGTGGTATTTGAGTTGGCCTGAACAAAGGCATCAAATATGCTATCCTGTTTTTCTGCGGCTATACCGATACCGGTGTCAATAATGTCAAATTTAATTTTAAGGGTGTTCTGATTTCTATGGAGCTGTTCCAGTTTTAAAATTACAGAGCCCTTTTCGGTAAACTTTATCGCGTTGCCGACCAGGTTTGTTATAATTTGTGAAATACGAACGGAATCTCCTATTAGGCAGGTAGGCAAAGGGTTGTCTTGTTCAATATAAAATTTAATATTTTTTTCCTTTGCCATGCTTCCAAAGGTGCTCTCTGCCGACTTTAAAATATTTTCAAGACTGAATATGGACTTTTCCAGTACAATGTTCCCACTTTCTATTTTATTGAAATCCAGAATATCGTTTACAAGACCAACTAAGTGCTCAGATGAATAGTTGAGCGCTGTAAGGTTCTCTATTTGTGATTCTTTGGGATTTTCCAAAAGAAGCAAATGGCTAATGCCGATAACGGCGTTCAATGGTGTTCTTATTTCATGGGAAATGGTAGACAAAAATTCGTCCTTTGCCTTATTGGCCTTCATTTCCTTGTCCTTAGCCTCTATTAAGGCCAACTGAATGTTTTTCTGCTCTGTAATGTCAACAATACTACCAATATATCCCGTAGGATTGTTTTCTTTGTCATGAACGAGTTTTATTGAAACATCCAACCATTTTTTTTCACCATCCCTTGTTCGTGCTGTTACAATCTCGTTCAGTTCTTTTATGTGTCCTTGGCTAAGTTTGTTCAAAATAACCCTATCTCTTTCGTCAAGGTTTTCAATGAAATTGGAAAAAGGGTATCCCAAACAGTCATGTACCTTGTACCCCGTTAGTTTTTCCCATGCAGGGTTAAGATATTGCCAATTACCTGTGAGATCGGTCTCAAAAATGACTTCTTGTATGTTATTCGCAACATTTTCAAGTTTACCGGTAATTGCCTCTACATGGTTCTTTAATTTTTTATTGGTGGAATAGAGTTCTTGGGAACTCATTTCAAGAATATTCTCAAGATGTGAAAAATCAGCATTGAATTCATGATAAGCTTGGTCCACAAGTGCTAAAAAACCATCAAGCTTTGGATCATTTTCTTTATCCAGCCCTGCTTTTTTTAACTGCCTCTTAAGTAGTCTATGGTAATTTTGTTTCATTCTGAAAATGTGGTAATGGTCATGGTTTGGTTATGCAGTGTGCATGGTGTCGATTTTTTAAAAGGAGCTATTTCTCCATAGGAATAAAAGCCAGTGGTATAGACTTGATCCCCAAGGACTGTGTTTACAGCTTCAATTTCATCTTCGGCCATTTGTTTTAACACGAGCCTACGGCCTACACAACTTATCAAAAATGCAAGCTGGCAATCTTCATCAATACTATTTTTGGTCACTTCAGCCGATTTTTCGGCACCATCGATCAAACGATCTACATTGGCTTTCATTAAACGTACATAAGAACCTTGGTTGATATCACCTGCAAACGTGAGGCTTTGTTCTTTTTCATCAATGCCCAAAATAGTTCTCACCACAGGGGTTTTGTTATCATCTCCACGCATACTCAATGGAAATAACAAACCAGAACCCGGTAGATCTTTTGCTTTGTCACCAAGAAATGATTTGTAGAGCTCTAGGGCGGGCTCTCCGTCCAATTCATAAAGTATATTGTTTTTGGAACGGGTAACCAAACGTTCCAGACCAAAACTATCCCATCCGCCTTTTGACCCAAATCCAATTTTAAGGTCATCACCATAAAAGCCTAAACCAATGACTCTTTTTGATTTGATGTATTTGCTACAGATCAAGAAAGTTTCTTTGAAATCTGCGGCGTCACCTGCTAAACCACCGGTTATGGTAACCGTTTCTGGAGAGTTCTCTTGTAAACCTTTTACCAATTCGGCTCCGTTTACATGAAGACCATCGCTTAGCACCATAATATGTCTAAGGTTATCTGCTTCAAGTTGTTTGTAAAGTTCATGCCCTACTTGATAGCTATCTTGGTTAAAATCGTTTAGATGGATTTCCGCCATGTTCAGGGAAGTTTTTTCAAAATGTACGGCCGTGAGTGAAACCGTGCCATCAAACACACGATTTCCCAATATTTCACCTGAGGTAGAGCATCCAAATTTTATGGTATCTGGAAACTTCTCATTCAATATTTCAATAAAACCCGTCTTATTTTTGAATGACGGTGACATAAATAAAAAAATAGCACTTGGATCAAAATCAAGTGTAAAGGATTCTAACTCGGCTATTGTAGCCAAGTTTTTTTGCATAACCTTCATTATATGAGCTAAGGAATTGTTGTAATAACTACTAAATACAGTAGTTTATTATATATTTTTCTTTAATTGTAGAAAAAAACCTACTTTTTTTAGGATAGAAGTGTTATTGCTAACCACTGTTTATCAGTAGAATAAATAAAAAAGCCTGAACTTTATTAAAGTCCAGGCCTAAATTCTTGAGTTTTATAGTTTATCCTTTCACACTTGCAAAAAGATACTCACGGTTCATCCGTGCAATGTTTTCCAAAGATATTCCTTTAGGACATTCAATTTCGCAAGCTCCTGTGTTGGTGCAGTTTCCAAAGCCCTCCAAATCCATTTGGCGAACCATATTCTCAACACGCTCGGCGGCTTCTACTTGACCTTGTGGCAACAGTGCAAATTGTGATACTTTAGCCGAGGTAAACAACATGGCACTTGCATTTTTACAAGCGGCGACACAGGCACCACAACCAATACAAGTGGCCGCGTTAAATGACTTGTCTGCCATATCCTTTTCAATAGGAATTGCATTGGCATCTACAGGTCGTCCAGATGTATTTACGGAGATGTAACCTCCAGCTTGTTGAATTCTATCAAAAGCGGTTCTATCTACAATAAGGTCTTTGATTACAGGAAATGCTTTTGCCCTCCAAGGTTCGATGACGATTTCGTCACCATCGTTAAAACTGCGCATATGCAACTGACAGACGGTAATCATGGAATCAGGTCCATGGGGTCTTCCATTAATCTGCAATGAACAAGTACCGCAGATGCCTTCACGGCAATCATGGTCAAACTCAACAGGCTCCTCACCTTTAGAAATCAGTTCTTCGTTAAGGATATCCAACATTTCTAAAAAAGACATATCGCTCTCCACGCCGTCCAAGGTATAATCTACCATTTGGCCTTTTGTGGAAGTGTTTTTTTGTCTCCAAATCTTCAAATATAATTTCATAGCTATTTTTATTTGTAAGAACGTGTTTTTACTTTGATGTTTTCGTAGACCAAATCTTCTTTGTGCAATTTTGCATCGCTCGGTTCTCCCATATATTCCCAGGCGGACACAAACTTAAAGTTCTCGTCATCGCGCAACGCTTCCCCTTCTGGAGTTTGATATTCTTCCCTAAAGTGTCCTCCACAGGACTCGTTACGTTCCAAAGCATCTTTTGCGAAGAGTTCTCCAAGTTCCAAGAAATCTGCAACCCTTCCTGCTTTTTCAAGTTCTTGGTTCTTGCCATCTGGACTACCTGGAATTTTTACGTTCTCCCAGAAATCCTTTCGCAACTCGGCAATCTCTTTGATGGCTTCTTTCAATTCTTTTGCATTACGGGACATTCCACATTTGTTCCACATGATTTTACCCAATTTCTTATGATAATAATCAACAGAATGTATTCCAGTACCTGACATTAATTTTTGCAGTTTGTCCGTAACATTCTTTTCGGCGGCATCAAATTCGGGAGAATCGGTAGAAATTTCTCCAGTTCTAATATCATCGGATAAATAATCGCCAATGGTATAGGGCAGCACAAAATAACCGTCCGCCAGACCTTGCATTAATGCCGAAGCACCAAGACGGTTGGCACCATGATCACTGAAATTAGCTTCTCCAGCAGCATAACAACCGGGTATTGTGGTTTGCAGATTGTAATCTACCCAAAGACCACCCATGGTATAATGTACCGCAGGATAAATCATCATTGGGGTCTTATATGGATTTTCGTCCACAATTTTTTCATACATCTGAAAGAGGTTACCGTATTTGGCCTCCACAATTTTTTCACCTAGGTCACGGATTGTATTGTCATCAACATCTTTCATTCCCGATGTCAACGCTTTTTCTCTTCCATAGCGCATAATTGCTGCGGAGAAGTCCAAGTATACGGCTTCACCGGTTTTATTAACTCCAAAACCTGCATCACAACGTTCTTTGGCCGCTCTTGAAGCAACGTCTCTTGGCACCAAATTTCCAAAGGCAGGGTAACGCCTTTCCAAGTAATAGTCGCGTTCCTCTTCTCCCAATTGTGTAGGTTTTAGTTTTCCTTCACGAATAGCTTGGGCATCCTCTAAACGTTTTGGCACCCAAATACGTCCATCATTACGTAAAGACTCTGACATCAAGGTCAGTTTGGATTGATGATCTCCCGAAACTGGAATACAGGTGGGGTGAATTTGAGTAAAACAAGGATTGGCAAAGAAAGCTCCTTTTTTATGTGCTTTCCATGCGGCCATCACATTGGCTCCCATACAATAAGTTGATAGGAAAAATAAATTTCCATATCCTCCGGTTGCCAGAACTACGGCATGAGCGGAATGTCTTTCGATGTCTCCACTTACTAAATCCCTAGCAATGATTCCTCTTGCTTTTCCATCCACCAAGACGAGGTCCAACATCTCGTGTCTGGTGTAGGATTTTATTTTTCCTCTTTGAATTTGTCGGTTCATGGCAGCGTAGGCACCCAACAACAATTGTTGTCCCGTTTGTCCTTTAGCATAGAATGTTCTGGAAACCAAAACCCCACCAAAAGAACGGTTGTCCAAAAGGCCACCATATTCACGGGCAAAAGGAACCCCTTGTGCTACACATTGATCTATAATATTGGTAGAAACCTCGGCTAAACGATACACATTGGATTCACGGGAACGGTAATCCCCTCCTTTTACGGTGTCATAGAACAACCGATAAACACTATCGCCATCACCTTGATAGTTTTTAGCTGCATTTACACCACCTTGCGCTGCAATGGAGTGCGCTCTTCGTGGCGAATCTTGATAACAAAATGTCTTTACATTATATCCCAATTCGGCCAAAGTTGCCGCGGCAGAACCTCCTGCCAAACCAGTACCGACTACGATAATATCAATATTACGCTTGTTGGCAGGGTTAACCAGGTCTATTTCGTTTTTATGTTTTGTCCACTTATCGGCCAATGGCCCTTGTGGCTCTCTAGAATCCAATACTCCCATAATTAATGTGTTATTGGGTTAAGGTGGTGGTACAATGCTATAAAAGCAAAAGCTAAGGGTACGACCACTGCGAATAATTTTGTAAAAGTTTTGATGGCTGGAGTGTATTTATTGTTAACACCCATGCTTTGGAACGATGATGCGAACCCGTGCCATAAATGAAGACTTAATAACACAAAAGAAACTACATAGATGATAGTTCGCCAGAAAGGGGCAAACTTTTCTACCGTTTCGACATAGTAACGTGTTGGGTCTTCGGGGTTGGCTTGGATGTATTTGTAGGTCATTTCGTGAACCCAAAAATCATAAAAATGCAATCCTAAAAATGCAAGAATGACCAAACCGGAATAAATCATATTTCTGGATACCCAAGGGGCGTTTGCACTGCCCTTGTATTTTACATAACCTACGCCTCTAGCATTTCTATTCTGAATTTCAAGTACAAATCCCATTACAAAGTGCACTATTACACCAATAATTAGAATTGGTTGCATAAGATATTGTACCAAAGGGTTGTAACCCATAAAATGGGAAGCTTCATTAAAAAAGTCTGGTGCAACGACCGATGCTAAGTTGATAGTAACATGTAAAACAAGAAAAATAACTAAAAAAAGACCCGAAAGTGCCATAACGACTTTACGGGCAATCGAAGATTTTATCAATCCACTCATTAGTAATGGTTTTACCTACAAATTTACGGCACAGGTAAGTTTTTAACAAGCTTTCAACAAGACAAGGGGTCTTATTTAGATTGATTATAAGGTGAATTTGTGTTTGTTGAATTTGTGTTGGATTTTAGATATAAAAAGAAGTGTAACCTTCAACAAAAAAGAGCCCTTTTAAAAAGGGCCGGCATGTTATGGGTTTAACAACCATAGGATTTTACGCTAAAGGAAAAAAATTTAAAAGATTACGTTGGATACTTTTTCAATTGTCCTTTAATGCAAATGTCACTATAATTTCATACTGATAGTGGCCAATAGGTTTGTCATAATAAAGACCTTTGGGAATTTCTTCATTCAAATAGTTTCTACTGTCTTGTATGCTGATTACTTTATCCAAATTCGATTCAATATTCTTGACCATAGCCTCTGCTTTTTCCTTTGCGTTTTCAAAGGCCTTTTTGGAAAGCGATGCAATTTCTTCTACATCTAGCATAATGTTCTGGTCAAACTGTAGCCGTTGCACACCAAAGGATTTAGATTTCATGAATTTCCGAATCTCCTCTAATGAGGTGGTTTCAAATTCATAAATGGTACCTTCTTTATCATAGCCTAAAGCTTCGTAAGCAAATTTGTCTTCATTCAACTGTGCTAAGGAAAGTCCATTTTTCTTGAGCGCCGCATCGTATTTTTCTTTCATTTGGGGCAATGTAATAGCTTCGGCAGGAAGGCTGGAATATGCAGCGCTCAAAGTAATCGAGCCTTTAAAAAGCGGTGTCTTATCAATATGAACGGCTCTACCTATCACTTGTATTGATGCTGGTTTTTGGCCAAAACCAAAACAGGATGACAATATTAAAAGAAATACTATTTTTTTCATGGTTTTATTTTTTGAACAATTGTTCATTCGAGTGAATTGAACGTTTTTAGGGGAGGATACAATTAAAAATAGGCTCCCATAGATATTTGGGAGCCTATTTGATTTATTCTTCTATATCAAAAAGTTCAATGATTTCTTTATAGGACATTTTAGTATAATCCAAAGAACCATTTTTGGTGGTTATGCCTCCCGGACCAGAACCTCCAGTTGAAGTTTCACCAGGAATCAATATGTATCGGTATTCTCCAAAAAATGGAGATCCCGCTGAGGTGCCTTCTTCGTTTGAAGCAACAGTTATGACCAATTCTCCCGCTTGCTCTGCTCTAAAGTAATAGGATTGCTGACGAGACGTGCCAAAAACAATAGGTAGTTGATACACATCGGTATCCTCGGTTATAGGTACTGGGTTAGAACGCCCAAAAACCAATATGACACCTTCATTTATAATTTCATCTGTCATCAATGGCGCATCAATGGTAAATGAAGCTGATATTGTGATAATATTGTCGGCAAACTCCGAATCAATCCAACCCGAATATATTACGTTGGCTGTTCCAGTTTCTCCTTGTTCGCCCTGTGCTCCATCAGCACCATCGGCTCCCGCAGGTCCTTGTTCCCCTTGTGGCCCAGCAGGTCCGGTGGGTCCTGTTTCACCGTCTTCTGCAGAACACGATGCAATCAATAATCCCACTACGATTAAATGAATTAAACTTTTGATTTTTCTTGTTTTCATAATGAATATTTAGAATTGAGATGTCGAAAGTAAATTGCACACAATCAAAATATTAAACTGCAAGGATGGTATGTGCCAACCAATTTATTTGTGCGTACTTTTAGTGTATAACTGGAATATGTAACAGTTTGAAACCTCATTTTACCACTGATACGGCAAAAGGACCATTTGTACATCAATATGGGTCACTGATAATAATACAGTGTAGATTGTTCGTTGCAGCACGTATTTTGAATCAAAACTCGACGATATGATGAGAGCAATCGTAGTAGATGACGAAATCGCTGCCATAAACAGTCTTACTTGGGAGCTGCAAAAATTCTCGGATGTAATTACAGTAATAGAAACATTCACCTCGGCTAAAGAAGCACTTTCTGGAATCAATTATCTAAAACCGGATTGTGTTTTTTTGGATATAGAAATGCCCGAAATGAATGGGTTTACCTTGTTACAGAAATTGGATTACAGAAATTTTGCGGTCGTCATCACAACAGCGTACAACCAATATGCAATTCAGGCGATAAAGGAAAGCGCTCTTGATTATTTGCTAAAGCCAATTGATGGCGATGAGATAAAAGAGGTGATTGAAAAACTGAAAAAAACAAACGATACGGATAGCTTTCACCTTCACTTTAAAGAAACTATAGATGCGCTTTCCAAAGCAAGCACACCGCAAATGCTTCAGATTCCTGTAAACGGAAAAATACTTTTTATCCGAACCAATGACATAGTCTACTGCGAGTCCGATGGCAATTATTCTAAAATCTATCTGGAATCCTCAGAAAGTCTTTATGTTTCAAAAAAGCTAAAGGAATTGGAAGACATGTTGACAGATTCCACCTTTTTTAGGGTACATAACTCTTATATTATACACACCTTAAAAGTGACCGAATACTTACGAACAGAAAACTATGTAGTGCTGTCCAACAAGAAAAAAATCCCAGTATCCCGACTTAAAAAAGAAGCATTTTTGAATAAAATGGCCCTTTAAAATTAGTATGGAAGAAAAAGAGGGAATAATAGGTTTTCTAGAGAACAGCAATGAAAACGGCTTTGGTTTTTTAGTCATTACCGTCCTATTCTACTTGTTTATCTTTTTTCTTATTCAATATTTTCAACATAAAAAAAGATTTTACCTCTTGTATAGTTTGTATACACTTATCAACGGTATTGGTCTTCTTAAATATATTGACGGCGTATTCTTTTCAGATTTTTTTGACACTGTTGCTGGTAAAAGTTTTGTTCAATGGTCACACTATCCTTCCCAATTATTTGGAACCATGTTGTTTACCTATTTTATTTTGGAGATTATGCAGCTGAAAAGCAGCTATCCAAAAACCATTAAAATCATTAATTATTATTTTTTGGTACTGGGTGTTGTATACTTAACGCTATGGAGTTTGTACGTAATTGACAGGGGCTCATTTCTGATAGATTATTTTCATGCGTTTGTTTTCATTCCTTTGGGGTATTTGGTCTTTTTCTGGGTGTTCTATTTGGTGTACAAACAAAAGATAGCCATTAAAAGGTATATTTTAAGCGGCATGCTTGTTTTGGCGATTACGTACTTTATTATTTTTTTCTATTCATTTCAAAACCTGGCTGCGAATAGTCAGACCTTGTATATTTTTTATATAGGTATTTTGATAGAGAGCCTTTTGTTTGCCCTTGCCATTGGGCTGGAACAGAAAATTGTTTATGATGAAAAGGCAGTAGTACAGGAGAAATACATAAAACAGTTAGAAGAAAATCATACCATAAAGGAAAGCATAAATAGGACATTGTCCGAAGAATTGAGCCAAACCAGATTTGAAATCGAGGATATTACCGCCGAGGCACAACGTGAGCGCACCGAAAAATTGACCATGAAGTTTGAGAACAAGTTTTCACAACTTCGGCTCAATGCAATTAGGAGTCAAATGAGCCCCCATTTTATATTCAATGCACTCAACTCCATTAAATCTTACTTTATAGAAAATAATAGGGAAAAAGCTATTTTTTATTTGACCAAGTTTTCCAAACTGATACGAAGTATTTTGGAAAGTTCCAGAAAGGAGCAGATTTCACTACAAGAAGAGCTGGAAATCCTTAAAATGTATGTGGAAATAGAAAGTGATCGATTTAAAAATGATATTGATTTTTCGATTGACGTTAAGGACGAAATTGCTTTGGAAGAGGTGCAGGTGCCAGCACTAATTTTACAACCCTTTATCGAAAATGCCATATGGCATGGGCTTTCCACTAAAAAAGGAAATAAATTATTGAGTCTACATATAGAAAGAGGCAAAACGGCAGAGACCCTAACGATAAAAATAAAAGATAATGGGGTGGGTAGAAAGGTGACCCAAGCCAGAAACGCTGAAAACTCCTTTAAAAAACAATCTTTGGGATTCACTTTGGTTAGGGACAGATTGGATTTGTTTTCAAAAAAAGTAGGCAGACCTTATCAATTTACCATTCAAGATTTAGTTGAAAAATCTTCAAACGAACCCTTGGGAACTCTAATCGAGATTACGCTTCCCGAAATCGGCTTAACCAGAAGCCAAGAATAGCAGGGGTGTAGTTTCATTTTGTCATTAACCATAGTTTGCAATATCCATATTGTAAATTTTGCCGATATTGAAGGCAAGTTTAAAACCACTTAAGTAACGCCTGTGGACATTGCCATTTTATCTGTTAGCCCCAACGTACACTCTACAAGAAGAATAGTTGAAGAAGCCCAAAACGCAGGTCACTACGTAGAACTGATAGACCATACCAAATGCTCGGTAAAGTTAGGGGATGACAAACCTAAAATTTATTTGGACGATGAAGATGTATCCAGTGAATTTGATGCTATTATTCCAAGAAATGGCGCCAAGGTAACGCGACATGGTGCTGCTATCGTAAAGCAATTTGAAATGAACAATGTTTTTAGCACTGCCCGCTCATTGGGCATAACGCGTGCTAGAAACAAAGTACGAACCCTTCAGATTATGGCAAGAAAGGGCATTCCCATTCCAGAAACCGTATTTTCCATTAACCCGGACAACATTGATGAACAAATAAAACTGTTGGGAGGACCGCCCGTCATTATAAAACTACAAGAAGGCACACAAGGGCTGGGCGTTATTTTGGCAGAAAGTAGAAAGTCGGCAAAATCGATCATAGATACTTTTTACAAAATGGATACAAGTATTCTCTTGCAACACTACATTGAAGAAGCCAACGGTGAGGATATTCGCATTATTGTTGTGGGCAACAAAGTTGTTGCAAGCATGAAACGAACCAGTGATCTTGATGATTTTAGGTCCAATGTGCATAGGGGAGCGGATGCTGTCGCTATAAAACCGACAGCTAAAGAACAGTTTATTGCCTTGAACGCAACCAAGCATTTGGGTCTGGGCGTAGCTGGAGTAGATCTTATGAGGTCTAAAAAAGGTCCGGTTCTTATAGAAGTGAATGCTTCGCCGGGCCTAAAGGGTATAGAGGCCGCTACAGGGGTGAATGTAGCGAAACAGATTATTCAATTTGTAGAAAAAAATGGCTATAGAAAAAGAAAATAAGACTATCCGTATAAACGGAACTGCCATTTCTGCAGGGCAGGACAAGCTAGTTCATATTACTATCGCCCGTTTGCCCACTGGCACATTGATAGATATTCCGGTACATGTCTTTAATAGTAAAAGTGAAGGACCAACTGTATTGGTGCAAGCGGGATTGCATGGTGATGAGATTAATGGCGTTGAAACACTTCGTAGACTATTACAGGATGAACAATTCAAGATTAAAAAAGGTGCTGTAATTGTTGTTCCTATTTTAAATGTATTTGGATTCATCCATTTTTCAAGAGATGTGCCAGATGGTAAGGATGTTAACCGTAGTTTTCCTGGAAGTCGTACCGGCTCCTTGGCAAGTAGGATTGCCTACCACTACACAAATGAGATTTTACCCCAAATAGATGTTGGTATCGATTTGCATACTGGAGGAGGGTTCAAGCACAACTTCCCTCAAGTCAGGTATACCCAAGAGGATGAAAAAAGTAAAGATTTGGCAGAAATGTTCAATGCACCTTTTTGTTTCCCATCAAGGTTGATTGCCGGTTCTTTTAGAAAAACTGCATTCAAAATGAACAAACCAATATTGGTTTATGAAGGTGGGGAAAGTATGCGTTTTGATGAAAAATCGATAGAAGTAAGTGTTCAGGGAATAAAAAATATCTTGATTGGCATGAAAATGATTTCTGGAAAAACTCCTAAAAACAAGTCGGTTCATTTTGATGCTACACGGTGGATTCGTGCCTCAAAAGCAGGCATGTTCATTCCTGAAGTTGAGAATGGAGACATTGTTTTAAAAGGTCAGGTTTTGGGAATGATTACGGACACCTATGCTAAAAAAACCAAAAAAATAAAAGCACCCTTTGATGGACATGTTTTCTGCATTAACCATCAAGCTGTGGTAAATCAAGGGGATGCATTATTCCATTTGGGAAGAAATGTTGGTAATTAGTTGCGCAGTTTGCTTTTGCTTTGAAATTTTGTCTAGGCTCCAGGCAATGGCTTCCTCCAAATCTGAAAATTGCCGTATGGTATTTTGAAAGAACATACGCTCAAGAAGAAGGCTTGTAAAACTACCTTTGGTGCTTCCTACAACAGAGTAAAAATTGAGCTGGTGCCTGTTTTTATAAAATTTTGCCCAATCTCCCGGAACTACAAAATAATCATTGACCCTGTTGGAAATGTAAGCAACGGGAATGTCTTTTCCATAAAATTCATGAGCGGCATCTACTACCTTTTTGGCCATGTTCCAATTAAAGGTTATCCCATTATTGATTTCTGATACCACAAGACCATCGAAAAAGTAGAACATGCCAAATTCATACTCTCGTATCTCTCGTATTTTTTTAAAAAACGTTATATCCTTAACACGTTTCATCGCAAAAACTGTATTTGAAAAAAGTGATAGTAAAGATATTAATATTCTGAAATTTTGAGTGAAAGGATAAGATTGCCGTAATGGGTAAAGTTTCTGACTTTTTGTTAAAGAAAACTTAAATAACCTTGTGGTCTAAACGGATTAAATGAAGGTGATCTCTAGATATTATTTCTCCATAGTGTTTAACTGAATGCCCAAAGCCTTTGTGGATAACTGAACTTCAATAAGTGATAGAAGTAATGAAATGATCAATGCAATTAAACTGGCACCAAAAATAATATTGGCCCAAAGCGTGAGTTCCACATAAATAAGGGACATGGTGATTACCGCCAATAAAAAACTAATTATGGCCATGGCCTGCATATTCTTAATAATCCCCAATCTTTTGCGTAATTGGGAAATCTGTTTTTTTAGCGGTGATGTGGCGTCTTCGGAATATTGTTTGTGCAACTGCCTGATCAAAGCAGCTATTGCCAAATAGCGGGCATTGTAAGCCAACATCGTTAGTGAAATCGCTGGAAATAGCAGTGCTGGAATACTAAGGGTAAGGTGCATTATTTTAAATAATTAGGATTGAACCAAGCCATATGAAGAGGGGTTTCCAACTTGGATTTAGAATTAAATATTTTATGTTGCTGTCTCCCTTCGTTTATAAAACCTAAACTTTTATAAAAAGCAACATTACGTTTGTTGTGTTCCCTCGTATAAAGTTCTACTCTTAAGATATGATGGAATTCGGTCTTTACAATTTCCAGAAATGTTTGGAAAAGCTTTCTTCCAATGCCTTTTCCTTGAAATTCTGGATATATGGCAATCGTCAAATCTGTTAAGATATGTTGGAATGCATAAATTGAGGGGGTATATGCATGGATTTCTCCAACAATGCTATTTTTACTTTTTGCAAAAAGTATGAGTCCGTTCTCAAGGGATTTTTCATAAAAATCATTAATATAATTTGCTGTGATTTCATGTCTTTTTCTAATGATTCCATCAGGAATCGTCACTACTTTTTTAAACAAGTTCAATAGTTCTTTTTCGTGGCCTATTTCCGCCTTGCAAATACTAACTTCCATGTATCACTCAACCTTGAATTCAATCTTTTTTGTTTGTCCATTTCCCAAAATCTCAATAGCATAACTTCCTTTGGGCAAATAGGTCTTTCCGTTTTTGGCTTCCGTCAGCTTCATTTTGTTTTTCTTCAGAAAATTGCTTTTTCCTTTTTTGGTAAAGGCCAAATCGTAAGAAAGCATGTTCAGTCCTTTATCGGCTTCTATCTCGGTGTAACCTACTTCGGTGCCATTGGCAGTGCTTACTTTAGCAATATAGTTTCCTTCCTTTGCGCTATAAAAAGTAACGTCCAATCCAGGGGTATTTGGTTTCCTCCATGAACTCCAAGAATTGCCCCAGTTTTTGGAATGCTTTATATTTTCAACATTAAAGACCATTAACACTTTGGAAAGCATCTCTGGGGCAAACTGCTGGAGCGCTCTTATATCGGCCTTGTAGATACTGCGACCATGTGTTCCAACCAGTAAATGTTTTGCTTCTGGCTGTATGACCAAATCATGGACAGCGACATTTGGCATGCCGTTTTGCATCAGTTCCCAAGATTCCCCACGATTAAAACTAGTGTACAACCCGTTATCGGTACCAACAAACAACACATTTTCATTCTCTGGGTCTTCCACCAAAGCATTTACCGGAGAGGCTGGTATGTTGCCTGAAATACTTTTCCAACTTTTGCCGTAATCATCACTCATAAAAACATACGATGCAAAATCATCGGAACGGTACCCATTAAGTGTTGCATAAACCCGTTCCTTTTTATGTTTGGATGCTGCTACTTCGCTAACCCATACATCTTTTGGAAAGCTAGAAGAAATATTCTCCCAACTTCCACCTCCATTTTTAGAGATATGCACCAATCCATCATCACTACCCGTATACAAAAGGCCAAACTTAAATGGAGATTCTGAAATGGTGGTCAAAGTTCCATAGGCTACATTTCCCTTTTTCCCTCCTTGGGTCAAATCTTCGGAAATAGCTTCCCAATCATCACCTTGATTTAGGGAGCGGTGTAATTTGTTTCCGCCCAAATACAAAATATCCTGATTGTGTATTGACAATAAAATGGGGGTCTGCCAATTAAATCGGTACGGAGATTCGCCCAACTCGTGTTTGGGTTGAATGTATTTTCTTCCACCTGAATCCAAATTCAAACGATAGTAATTTCCAAATTGAAAACCAGTATAGACCACGTTGGAATTTCTATCGTCTATTTGTACTTGCATGCCATCACCACCCATAATCATTTCCCAAGGATTCTTTCCCGTCTGGTGCCAAAGCCTATTGTCGTCATTGTTGTGCGCACCTTTCCAGACACCATTGTCCTGTAGGCCACCATAGACATTGTATGGTTTCTCGTTATCTACGTTGATAGCATAGAATTGCCCAACTTTTGGTGAATTGTTTTTCATCCAAGTTTCACCATCATCATATGTGATATTTACGCCGCCATCGTTCCCATTAATAAGATGTTTGGGCATTTTGGGATTGATCCATAGCGCATGATGGTCGGCGTGCACATTTTCTTTTCCAATTGATGTGTAGGTATTTCCACCATCTTCAGACTTGATCAAAGGAACCCCTGCCAAATAAATATGGTCTTTGTTACTTGGATTTACCCGTATTTGGGCAAAATAATAACCGTAGCTATAGAAAAGGTCGTCTATGTAGTTCTCGTTCATTTTTTTCCAAGTTGCTCCGGCATCATCACTGCGATAGACTTCGGCACCCACTACTGGAGTATCGAACAATAAGGAATTGGCGTTTTCCAAATATCTTGCAAGGTCGACCGGTTGTACCGCTCCACTGCGTACCATTTGCTTTACGTTCTCTGCTCTATATTTTTCTTGAAATCCGTTGGTTTTTAAATAGTCGTTCAATTTTTTGTTGTCGAGGGCAAGAAACGCTTCTTTGCTTATTGATTTAAAATCATCCTTGGTGAGCTCATCTTTTTTCTCAGCAGCTTTTTTTTCGCGTCTAAACTGACTATCATGAACGGCATAAACCGTAGTGTCATCAAAAACGGCCAAACCAATTCTGCCAACACCATCTCCTGTGGGAAATCCACTTTCTGGTGTTGTGACCAAAGACCAACTGCTCCCACCATCGACACTTTTATAGATTCCGGATGAAGGACCGTTTCCTGTAAAATTCCAGGCTTTTCTATCCTTTTCCCAAGCGGCAGCATATTGAATATTAAAATTGTTGGGTGCATGCGCTACATCAATAATTCCGGTTTTATCATTCACAAAAAGTGTTTTTTGCCATGTAAGGCCCCCATCCGTAGTTTTATAAATACCACGTTCTTGGTTTGGGGTATATAAATGTCCTGTAACTCCAATTACAACTTCATCAGGATTTGTGGGGTTGATTAAAATTCGGCCAATATGATGGGAATCGGGCAGCCCCATATTTTGCCATGTCTTTCCCTTGTCCGTTGATTTTAGAATGCCAATACCAGCGTAGGAAGAACGTGAGGAATTGTTTTCGCCCGTTCCCACCCAAAGTGTTCCGCTGGCCCAGTCCACAGCAATATCTCCAATATTTTGGGTGTCGGATTCATCCATGACCGGGGTAAAGGAAATACCATTCGTATTGGTGTGCCAAAGTCCGCCAGAGGCATAGGCCACGTAGAATTCTGTTGGACTGTTTGGGTTCACCTCCAAGTCGACCACACGGCCGCTCATTACAGAAGGGCCAATATTTTTTAGAGGGATGTTTTTCACCAATGAAGCTTCAGCCATTTTGGTCTTTTGCTCCAAAGCCTGTAGTACTTTATCAGCAGAAGTTGTTGTTTGTTGACCGATTATAAGTTGAAAAAAAAGAATAAAAAAGAAGAGTAAAAACCGTTTCATTTAGTCAGGGATTAATTTAGACATGGAAGGTATGAATTTGTCTTCGGTATCGCAATTAACTACTTTTGAAGAAATCGATTTTAGCCTTATGAAATACCACCAAATAGACAGCGAACTCTTTATAAAGAACCGAAAAAAGTTCATGGCGCAAATGAAGCCAAAAAGTATTGCGGTATTCAATTCCAACGATGTTTACCCCATTAGTGCAGACAGTACGATGCCTTTTGAACAGCACAGGGATATTTTTTATTTGAGTGGGGCCGACCAAGAAGAGACCATATTGTTGCTTTTTCCGGATGCTATGGATAAAAAGCATAGAGAGGTACTATTTGTTCGTGAAACCAATGTACATATTGCTGTATGGGAAGGTGAAAAATTGACCAAGGAAAAAGCTACGGAAGTATCTGAAATCGAAACTATTTATTGGTTGTCGGACTTTGATAAAATCTTTTTTGATTTGATGACCGAGGCGGAAACCATTTATTTCAACACCAATGAACATTATAGGCAAGCGGTGGAGACTCAAACACGGGAAGATCGTTTTATCAAAAAATGCAAAAAAGACTTTCCCGCACACCAATGGGCAAAGAGCAACCCAATTCTCCAACAGATACGAGGGGTAAAAGAACCCGAGGAAATTTCGCTTTTACAAAAAGCCTGTGATATTACCGAAAAAGGATTCCGCAGGATTTTACAATTCACCCAGCCAGGTGTTTGGGAATATGAAATGGAAGCGGAATACCTACACGAATTTATCCGCAACCGTTCCAAAGGCTTTGCCTATACTCCAATTATTGCCTCTGGTAATAATGCCAATGTGCTCCACTATATAGAAAATAACCAGCAGGTAAAAGATGGGGATTTAATCTTGATGGATGTTGGTGCGGAATACGCCAATTATTCCAGTGACATGACAAGAACTATTCCCGCAAACGGAAAGTTCACAGACCGACAAAAAGCAGTATACAATGCAGTGCTTCGAGTGAAAAATGAAGCGACAAAACTTTTAATACCGGGAACTATTTGGGCCGAATACCATAAAGAGGTCGGTAAGATAATGACTTCGGAACTTTTAGGATTGGGACTATTGGACAAAGCGGATGTCCAGAACGAGGATAAAAATTGGCCCGCTTATAAAAAGTACTTTATGCATGGCACAAGCCATCATATTGGATTGAATACCCATGATTACGGAGAATTAAAAACCCCTATGAAACCAAATATGGTATTCACCGTTGAACCTGGAATTTATATTCCCAACGAGAAAATGGGAATCCGTATTGAAGATGACGTAGTGATCCAAGAAACGGGAGAGCCGATTAATTTGATGAAAAACATTCCCATTGAGGTTGAAGAGATTGAAGAGTTGATGAATGCATGATTGTTTTTGTTAAGCTCCAAGCTCTAAGCTCCAAGTTTTCAAATGTAAAATGTAATCAAAGTATGAAACCAATCTTTTTCTTTCTCGCACAGCAGCTAAACATTGAAGAAAAAATAAAAGAAGCTCCTGACAGTGCGTATGAAATAGGGGTGACCATTGGAAGCTATTTGCCCGTTGTGGTCTTGATTGGGATTGCCTATGCGATTTACTATTATAACAAGAAGAAAAGAGGGTCTTGATGATTGTCAGTTTTCAGTTATTAGAGGCCAGATGTCAATAGTAAGTTTTAGTTTTTAGCATTGGAAAAGTTTAAGGTATGAGGTCTGAAATACGAGATAGGAAGTTTCTATTGGTTTTTGGTTGAGTATAGGTAAAGGTTAACAGGAGTATGATGCTACTAATGAAAAGCGAATGGTCCGAAGCATAAAGTTTTCAGTTGACAGATGGTAGCAGAAAAGATATAGCTTTGAACAACGAACAACGAACAACGAACAACGAACAACGAACAACGAACAACGAACAACGAACAACGAACAACGAACAACGAACAACGAACAACCTTCCTTGTAAAATCTTTGAAAAACACCAACCTTTGCCAACTAGTTTTCAGAAGTTAAATTTAGATGACCAGAATATCCAAAGACATATCAAAAGCGGTTGAAATTTTAAAGGGTGAAGACATAGTTGCGATCCCAACAGAGACCGTTTATGGACTGGCCGGAAATATTTATAGTGAGAAAGCCATAACAAAGATATTTCAGTTGAAGCAGCGACCTTTGTTCAACCCTCTGATTGTTCATGTGCACTCTTTGGCTGAAGTAGAGGAAATCGTAACACATATTCCAGATAAAGCAAAATTGTTGGCCCATGCTTTTTGGCCTGGTTCCCTAACCTTGATTTTACCAAAAAAGACTACTGTTCCCCATTTGGTCACAGCAGGAAAGGATACGGTTGCGGTGAGAATTCCCAAGCATCCTGTTGCACTGGAATTGTTGAAGCGTCTTGATTTTCCATTGGCAGCCCCCAGTGCAAATCCGTTTGGGGCCATTAGTCCGACCCAAGCATCACATGTAGTCAATTATTTTACGGATGACCTTTCTTTGATATTGGATGGGGGAGATTGTGAGCATGGGATAGAGTCCACGATCATCGGATTCGAAAACGAAAAACCAATTTTGTACAGATTGGGTTCCATAGCCATGGAGGATATCACAAACGTTATCGGCGAAATTGAAGTAAAAAACAAAAAAGAAACTGCTCCCAATGCGCCCGGTATGTTATCGCGACACTACGCCCCCAACACAACAACTTTTTTAGTGGATGATGTTGATGCTTTTATAGGGGATAAGCTCGATAAAAAAATTGGAGTCCTGCTTTTCAATAAGAAAGTGGATAATCCAAGCCTCGCGCATCAGGAAGTTTTATCCAGCTCAGGAAATCTTAAAGAAGCCACCTCCAAATTATACGCAGCGTTGCACAAATTGGATAAAATGGATTTAGATATGATCGTTGCTCAACGGTTTCCTGATACGGGCTTGGGAAAATCCATTAATGATCGGTTGGAGAGGGCAACTAAGAAGAAGTTATAAAATATCAGACATCGGATATCAGACATCGGACCTCAGAAATCGGATATCAGACCTCTGACTCCAAACCAAAAGACCACCGAAAAACGTAAAGTTCCCCGGTGGCCCATTAAGTCAAAAATTAAGTTTAATTACAAGGAATGTTCCCCGCATAATTAATATCCCAATTGGAGCCATTTTCATCTGTAAGGGCATCATAAGCGTCGACCCCATCACCCAAGCAGAGATCTACTCCTGCCGCATCTAAGGTTATACCGGACTGTACAACTTTACCGGCCCACCCTATAAGCGTATTGGAAAAGTTAGGGGCGGACATCCCGGAATCGCTGAACATGGTTTGCATATTTACAACACTGCCTATGTTCCATGCCCCTAGATCTTGGTCGAATGCCGTGGCCGCATAGAACATAAGCCTCATGATTACAACATTGCCAACGTCCCAGTTAGTAATGGGCTGATTGAAACTTTGTGCGTACTGAAACATTTGGCCCATATCGGTAACGCTGCCAACGTCCCAGCCACCAATAGGCTGATTGAAACTTTCTGCGTAGTTAAACATTCTGGTCATACTGGTAACGTTGGATACTACCCAACCGCTAATGTTTTGGTTAAATACCGTGGCATCATAGAACATTGATCGCATAGTTTTAACCTTGCTTACATCCCAATCGCCGATATCCTGATTGAACGAGGTATTGTAAGCAAAAGTACCTTCCATACTGGTGACGTTGCCTACCTTCCAACTGTTAATGTCCTGTTTGAAATCTGCATGAGAGAAAGCGTATTGAAGAGATGTGCATTGGTCAAGGTTGGGTTTGTCCTTTGCATTTATAGCTACAAAAACATCATTATCATCATCTAGGTAAAACATTTCTTCCATGCTCTTCCATGCCGTGGTGCCCCATTGCTCCACGGTTTGCAAAGCATCCTGTTGTTCAAAGAAGGTCAATCGGTCCAATTGCCCTTTTAGGGCCACGGTATAGGTGCCCGGAGTTTCATAATCATGGGCCAAATCTCCCGAGAGGCCTACATTTCCCTCTTGTCCATCGCCCCAATCAATTTGAATATCAACGGTTTCTCCATAAACTTGGAAGACAAATTTCTGATCGGCGTCAACAGTCTCCAAGGTAAAGATAAAGGATGCGGGATCTTCGAACAGGTCCTCTATAACGTTCTGTACGGCTATCTGTACGGTAATTTCATCCGTGCCCCCGTTGCCATCGGAGACGGTCACGGTAATGCTGTGCTGGGTGGCGGTCTCAAAGTCAAGGTTTTGGCCATCTGCTAAGGTGACCAGGCCGTTTTCATCTATGCTGAACAGTCCTTCGCCGTTTCCGTCCGTAATCTCAAAGGTAAGTGTATCGCCCGCATCTACGTCGGTGGCAGTCACGGTAAAGATGGTAAGGGTACCGTCCGCATCTTCGTCCACTTCTGCCGTTGCAATCTCGTTGGTAATCACTGGGGCGGTGTTCTGTACTTCCGCTTCGGTCACGGTAAAGGTGTTCCCGGTAACGGTCTGGCCGCCCACGGCAACGCTTACCGCTCCGGTGGCGGCACCTTGGGGAACGGAAATGGTTAGTTTGGTGATAGTGGCGGCACTTACCGTAGCCGTTGTTGCACCGATCTTTACGGTGTTGGATGCCGCGGTCGCACTAAAGTTGGTTCCGTTAATGGTCACTTGCGTGCCAACGGGGCCCGAACTGGGCGTAAAACCGCTTATGGTCGGTTTGGTCGGTGTCGGCGTTGTCGTTCCATTGTCATCACTGGAACAGGAGACGATGAACATCCCAACGGATAGCACCACTAGGATCAATAAATGTATTTTTTTCATGAGCTTTAAATATTTTTGGATTAAAGCATACAAGAAAAGTGTAATATGAATAGGTTGCCCATGTCAATTGACGGATACGGGG
Source organism: Bacteroidota bacterium (assembly GCA_039030475.1). GTDB lineage: Bacteria > Bacteroidota > Bacteroidia > Flavobacteriales > Flavobacteriaceae > Flagellimonas. The sequence continues at coordinate 70,480 of JBCCEC010000004.1, read as the reverse complement.
TTTGGATTGACGGATTACGGTTGAAGGGTGAAAGTTTCAGAGTTTCAAAGTTTCTGGGTTTCAAGTTTTTGGTTTTGACCTCTGACCTCTGACCTCAGAGATCAGACTTCCGTCTTCACAAATGGAAAGGAGTTTAAAGTTGTGTTTCCAAATCGGTTTTTGGAATAAATCCCATTATTTTAAATGTGTTCAAGTTAATCGTTCTTTTGGGTCTGAGGATTTAAGGTTTGCCAAAAAGAAGGCAACCAGAGCAGGAAGCACCCAACCCATGTGAAATTGGCTCAGGGGCACCCATTGGGCAATACCAGAAACAGATTCTCCCCAACCAACACTTCCCAGAAAATCCGGAATACTGAATGCTATAGTCGTTAGAACCACTCCTTTAAAAACTCTTGGGGAAGCATATTTTTCCGGGACTACATTTAGTACTATTAAAACAATGGTAATAGGATAGATAAACATAAGTGCGGGTAAGGCTACGGCAATAATGTAACCCACATTGAACTGACCCATTAAGATTCCAAGCACACAACCAATAATTGCGGTAATAACATAAGCTTGTCTAGAATCATTAAAACGCCCCCTAATAAAGTCGGCCGTTCCCGTTACAATACCAACAGCCGTAGTAAAACAGGCCAAACTCACTAAAATACTAAGCAAAAGGTTTGCGGTATTACCTAGCATGTTTGAACTTATCCCACTTAGGAGCGCAGTTCTCGAAATTTCGACATCAAATGAATCATGGAATAGTGCTCCTGTAATGATAAGTCCTGCGTAGATTAAAAAAAGGCCAAGCCCAGCTAACCACCCCGCTTTTCTTATGATATCTTTCTTGGCTTCATATGTAGCAGAACGTTCTTTTAGATTGATGGAGATGATGATAACGCCTCCCACAACCACTGCCCCAATGGCATCAAATGTTTGGTAACCCTCTAAAATTCCATGGGTAAATGGACTGGCAAATGTTACAGCCCCAAAATCAAAGTCCAAGCTAAAAACCGAAGTGCCTATTATTAATACTAAAATAATAAGGATTGCAGGAGTAAGGAACCTCCCTACCACGTCCAATATTTTGGAACGATTTACCACAAAGACATAGACCAAAGCAAAATAAATGAGGCTAGTGACCAATGAAGAAGAGGCCCATATAGGCTGAATGGCCATTTCGTGAGTTACGGAAGCAGTCCTTGGCGAAGGCAAGGAAATAGAAATGGCATAAACAATATAGCAATACACCAAACTGAATGTAGGGGACACTTTTTTAGCAAAGTCGAACATGGTGCCCTGTAATTTGGCATGGGCCAAAATCCCCAATATGGGAATCAGTACTGCAGAAAGACAAAACCCTAAGGCTACCAACCACCACAAATTGCCGGACATAAATCCAAGTTGTGGAGGAAGAATAAGATTGCCAGCGCCAAAAAATAAGGAGAAAAGTGCAAATGCGGTTATTGCAATAGATTTCTTAACCATATGTTGTTAATAATTTCTTTGTTAAAGTAAATCAAAAAACTATCTTTAAGCATTGTATTTGAACGTCCGAATATAACGTTTTGTCGGTAAGTGTGTATTTCATCGAAAAAAAGCCCTTACAAATAAATTCATAAAATAAAAAGTTATTAACAGTCGTTCCTTAAGTATTGTCCAATTATAAAAATTGACGCATATAATATAAAATTACAGTAAAACATTATTGCATTTATCGATTCCCAAATCGTACCAATGCTTTCCCAAACAAAACCAGCTTATGAATACTTCTACTATCCAACATGGCAACAAATTATCCGCTTTCTTTTGCAGTATCTTCGGGCACCATTATGTAGTTTCGAGAAAAGTTACGGAACACATTAAAGAGTACAAATGCCTACACTGTCAAAAACAGGTTACTACTGACGTGAGTGGCAAACTTTCGGCATTGACTCCCCAAATGCAGGAAATCAACAGTACTTTAGAAGATATGCACCGTAAAAGAAACAATAGACAACAAGTTTCTCAAGTAGCGTAAACAAAACTTTCTTTTTGTAGAAAACAATTTCAAGGCTATTCCCGGAAATTAAGAAAGCGCTTTGTCTATTCAGTCGCGTGCCCCAAGACCGTTTAGCGAGAAATGCCCTTGGTTTTCGGGATTTTTTATTGAATTTCATTCCGAAAATGAATTCCAACCTTGTGCTGATATTGGCACTTTTGTATCTCCCCTTGTTATTAAATGCGCACCCTCGTTACTGGTAGTCATGTGTCCGATAACCGTTAAATTAGGATTGCCCTTTATTTTTTCGAAATCATTTTGGTCAATAGTAAACAACAACTCATAATCTTCCCCACCACTTAATGCAATTGTTGTGGAATCCATTTTAAATTCTTCAGAAGCGGATATCACTGTTGGATCCAAAGGAATTTTATCTTCAAAAAGATTACAGCCCACATTGCTTTGTTCACATAAATGCAAAATTTCTGAGGACAATCCATCACTAATATCGATCATGGCCGTTGGTTTTACGTTGAGCTTTTCCAACAAATCAATAATATCCTTTCTAGCCTCTGGCTTCAACTGTCGCTCAACGATATAGGAGTAAGGCTCCAAATCCGGTTGGTTGTTGGGATTGACCTTAAAGACCTCTTTCTCGCGTTCCAGTACCTGGAGTCCCAGATATGCCCCACCAAGATCTCCACTTACTACCAAAAGGTCATTTGGTTTTGTTCCGTTTCGATATACAAGCGCAGTTTCTTCAGCTACCCCAACAGCAGTGACACTTATAATCATTCCTCTGGTCGATGAAGTCGTATCACCCCCTACGAGATCGACATTGTAAAGTTGACAGGCCATGGCCACTCCTGCATAAAACTCTTCAAGGGCTTCTAAAGGAAATCGGTTGGAGACTGCCATGGAAACCGTTATTTGAGTGGCAAGAGCATTCATCGCATACACATCGGAAAGGTTAACGATAACGGACTTATAACCTAAATGCTTTAGAGGCATGTAACTAAGGTCAAAGTGAACTCCTTCCACAAGCATGTCCGTAGTAAGTACTGTTTTTTTTCCGTTGAGGTCCAAGACTGCCGCATCATCACCAATGCCTACCAATGAGGAATTATGGTTCAGATTAAAATCTTTGGTGAGGTGTTTTATCAAACCAAATTCTCCCAAATTTTCCAAAGCCGTTCTCTGCTGATTTTTATCTTCTAACATTTTGCAAAAGTAATCAGGATAATTAAAATTTAGCCCTTGTTTGAACAAGATGCTAAACCTTTTATTGAATGGGAGTTAGCAGGTTAGGCGACTTGGAAATGAAAATAGTATCTTAAACGTAATTTTTCCATAGAGAACTCCTATTGAATCATACGTTATAATAATGTTAGGATGCGCGGAAAAAACCTACTTATAAATTATATTTGTTAACTTTTCTATTAAATCCAGATAAGAATGATTAAAGTTTCTGAGACCGCTAGACAAAAAGTGATGACGATGATGAACGAGGAAGGCTTTAACGCTTCTACGGACTTTGTTCGGGTAGGCGTAAAAAGCGGGGGGTGCAGTGGATTGTCATACGAATTAAAATTTGATACATCTTCTACAGACTCCGATAAGGTTTTTGAAGATAACGCAGTACGTATTATTGTTGATAAAAAAAGCTTTTTATACTTGGTCGGTACTACTTTGGAATACTCCGGCGGACTAAACGGAAAAGGCTTTGTTTTTAATAATCCAAATGCCCAGCGAACATGTGGTTGTGGAGAAAGTTTCTCCTTATAATTAGTTTTTAAGTAATTAACCAATTGATTCATTGTCATATTGGTAAATAGAACACTTATGGCATACACAGAAGAAGAATTAAAAAAAGAACTGGAAACCAAAGAGTACGAGTATGGTTTCTACACAGATATTGAATCGGATACTTTCCCAAAAGGATTGAACGCTGATATCGTTCGCGCAATTTCCAAGAAAAAAAATGAACCCGAATGGATGACTGAATGGCGTTTGGAGGCATTTCGTATTTGGGAAAAAATGGAAGAACCGGAATGGGCCAATGTCCGTTACAAAAAACCGGATTTTCAGGCAATCTCTTACTACTCGGCACCCAAAAAAGCGGATCCCAACAAATCGTTGGACGATGTGGACCCCGAGTTGTTGGAAATGTACAAGAAATTGGGAATTTCCGTAGACGAACAGAAAAGATTACAGAATGTAGCTGTTGATATTGTTGTGGACTCTGTTTCTGTTGCGACCACATTTAAAAAGACGTTGGCAGAAAAAGGAATCATCTTTATGCCAATTTCCGAGGCAATACAAGAATACCCGGAATTGGTTAAAAAATATATGGGTACCGTTGTTCCAAAAACGGATAACTTTTATGCGGCATTAAATTCCGCGGTATTTACCGATGGATCATTCTGTTACATTCCAAAAGGCGTAAAATGTCCAATGGAACTGTCAACATACTTCAGGATAAATGAGGGAGGCACAGGTCAGTTTGAACGTACTCTGGTAATAGCCGATGAAAGTAGCTATGTTAGTTATCTAGAAGGATGTACAGCGCCATCACGAGATGAAAACCAATTGCACGCCGCTGTTGTTGAGCTCATTGCTTTAGATGATGCGGAAATCAAATATTCAACAGTACAAAACTGGTTTCCCGGGAACAAAGAAGGTGAAGGTGGAGTTTACAATTTTGTGACAAAGAGAGGTTTGTGCGAAAAAAACGCAAAGATTTCCTGGACGCAAGTGGAAACAGGTTCGGCAATAACATGGAAATATCCTTCCTGTATCTTAAAAGGGAATAATTCTGTAGGAGAGTTTTATTCTATAGCAGTGACCAATAATTTTCAGCAAGCGGATACAGGCACCAAAATGGTTCATTTGGGGAAAAATACCAAGAGCACCATTATTTCCAAAGGAATTTCTGCCGGGCAATCCCAGAATAGCTACCGAGGATTGGTACAGGTAAATAGTAGGGCAGAAAATGCAAGGAATTTTTCACAATGTGATTCGTTGCTGATGGGGAATCGTTGTGGCGCACACACTTTTCCATACATCGAAGCTAAAAATAAGTCGGCCCAGATAGAGCACGAGGCTACAACAAGTAAAATTGGGGAAGACCAGATTTTCTACTGCAACCAAAGGGGAATCGATACCGAAAAGGCAATTGCATTGATTGTTAACGGGTTCAGCAAAGAGGTGCTGAACAAACTACCTATGGAGTTTGCCGTGGAGGCTCAAAAACTATTGGAGATAAGTCTTGAAGGTTCGGTAGGGTAGCTTCGACTTCGCTCTGCCACCAAATTTACAGGTGATTGAGCGTAGCCGAAATCATAAAATTCAAACTAAGAATACAATTTTTTGAAAATGTTAGAAATTAAGGATTTACACGCAAGCATAGAGGATAAAAAAATATTAAAAGGAATCAACCTAGAGGTAAATGCGGGAGAAGTTCACGCGATTATGGGACCGAACGGCTCGGGTAAGAGTACTTTGGCATCTGTTATTGCAGGGAAAGAAGAATTTGAAATAAAAAGGGGCAGTATAGCTTTGGAAGGCGAAGATTTGGAAGATCTAGCCCCAGAAGAAAGGGCCCATAAAGGGATATTCCTATCATTTCAGTACCCGGTTGAAATTCCTGGGGTTTCTGTAACAAACTTTATGAAGACTGCTATTAACGAATCTAGAAAAGCAAGAGGTCTGGAGGATATGCCCGCTAACCAAATGCTGAAACTGATTCGCGAGAAATCTGAAATGTTGGAAATCGACAGAAAATTTTTGTCACGCTCTTTGAACGAAGGATTTTCAGGTGGTGAGAAAAAGCGAAATGAAATTTTTCAGCTGGCCATGTTAGAACCAAAATTGGCTATTTTAGACGAGACTGATTCAGGCTTGGATATTGATGCGCTACGAATAGTTGCCGATGGGGTGAATAAACTCAGAGGAAAAGAAAATGCCATCATCGTGATTACCCATTACCAAAGATTGTTGGAATATATAGTGCCCGATTTTGTACACGTACTTCACGATGGTAAAATTGTAAAGTCGGGCAATAAGGGCTTGGCCTTGGAATTAGAGGAGAAAGGTTACGACTGGATCAAACAAGAAGCAACGGTATAGTTAGTTTCAGGTCTCTTTTGTTTCTTGTTTTAGGTTATGGCCACAATAAAAAGGTTTGAAGAATTGGAAATATGGCAAGAAGCCAGAAGACTTTCAAAAGAAGTTATTCGTTTCTCAAAATCAACCGATTTAAAAAGTGACTTTAGGCTAAGAGACCAAATAAAAGCATCTTCTGGTTCTGTAATGGACAATATTGCGGAGGGCTTCGAAAGAGACGGAAACTTAGAGTTCAGACAATTTTTGTCAATTGCAAAAGCCTCGGCAGGTGAAGCGAGGGCTCAAATCTATCGTGTTTTTGATAACGAATATATAACAGAAGAAGAAATGTCGAAATTGGTTTCCGACTATGAAACTTTGAGCAGAAGAATAGCCAATTTCATTAACTATTTGAACAAAAAGGAATTCAAAGGGACCAAGTTCAAAGAAAACAAACAAGAAACTTGAAACGTCAAATTAAATTTGACAAACAAGAAACGTTTATATTATGGATTTAAAAGATAAATTACTTTCTTCATTTATAGCTTTTGAGAACAACATTGACCTAGACCACCCGGTACATGAAGTTCGTTCCGAAGCAATTAAAAATTTTGAGACGAAAGGCTTTCCCTCCAAAAAAGAGGAAGCTTGGAAATATACTTCCTTGAACGCTATCCAAAAGGTGGATTTCAGTATTTTTCCAAGGCAGGAGAACACATTGGAGTACAAGGACATCAAACAGTATTTCCTTCATGAGATAGACACCTATAAAATTGTTTTTATAGATGGTGTGTACAGTTCCTATTTGTCCGAAACCACGCATGATGGTGTAGATGTATGTTTAATGAGTGCAGCGTTGACCAAACCACAATACAAGGCGGTCATCGATGTGTATTTCAACAAAGTGGCTTCAAAAGATGAGTCTTTAACGACCTTGAACACTGCATTTAGCAAAGAAGGAGCTTATATCTATATTCCTAAGAGCAAAGCACCAAAAAAACCGATTCAGATTGTTCATTTGGCAACGGGTAACGAAGCAGCTTTAATGCTTCAACCAAGGAATTTGGTAATTGTAGAAGAGAATGCCGAAGTTCAAATTATAGAACGCCACCAAAGCCTGACCGGTAACGAAGTTTTCACCAATTCTGTTACGGAAATATTCGCGGCCAAAGATACAATTGTGGATTACTACAAAGTGCAAAATGACGAAAACACAGCTTCGTTAGTGGACAATACGTACATCTCGCAAAAAGATAATAGCCTGGTTCGCGTGCATACGTTTTCCTTTGGCGGAAAACTGACACGTAACAATCTCAATTTTTATCAAAATGGAGAGCGTATGGATTCTGTCCTAAAAGGTGTAACCATATTGGGGGAAAAGCAACATGTAGATCACCATACGTTGGTGCACCATGCACAGCCCAATTGTGAAAGTCATCAAGATTACAAGGGCATTTTTGGAGAAAACTCTACGGGTGTTTTTAACGGAAAGATCATTGTGGACAAGATTGCCCAAAAAACAAATGCCTTTCAACAGAACAACAATATTTTGATCAGCGATAGGGCCACCATTAATACAAAACCACAATTGGAGATATTTGCGGACGATGTAAAGTGTTCTCACGGTTGTACTATTGGACAGTTGGATGAAGATGCATTGTTCTATCTACAGTCTCGTGGAATTCCCAAAAAAGAGGCTACGGCATTGTTAATGTACGCTTTTGCAAACAATGTTTTGGAGAGTGTTCGCATCCCTGAGTTAAAAACTAGAATCAATAAATTGATTGCTAATAAACTAGGGGTTCGAGTGGGGTTTGAACTGTAGTTTTTTGTAAGGTTTTACATCTTTTTTATTTAACAATCCAAGGAACAGTATTAACGAAACCCTTAGATTTTAAAGGATTTTTTTGAAGTAGTTTAGCTTGAATAACATCAATTTAAACAATCAAAAAATGACAAGAAAAATTTTAGTTTCAGTAGCACTCCTTGCAACAATTTCGTTAACTGCACAAGAGAAAAAGTGGAGTGTTGAAGCCAACTATCCCATTTCTATTGGCGATGACTTAGGCAATGATAATCCGGCAATTGTTGACTTGGGACTCAAATATCGATTTCTGGAAATTGGTTTTGCTCGACTTGGAGCAGGTATAAATGCAGGGGTTTTTCGTGATGATTTACGCACATTCGCTGATGGTGAAACTTTTAATTTTGATGAAACAAATTGGGTGATTCAACCTAAGGTTTTTATGGAGTTCAAGATTCCTGCTTTGAAAAAACTCAGGCCGTCCATCGGATTGGGTTATACTGCAATAACATCCAAGTTTGATGGTGATTTTCCTGGATTGGAAGAGGGAAGCTCAGAAACATCTACGGATGGAGGAATAAATATCAACTTAGGATTATCATACGATATTACCAAGCGCTTTTTTATACAGGCACAGTATGATTATATTCAGTATAACATCGAAAACCCCGGCTTATCTGATATCGAACAAGACTTAGGGTTTTTAAAGTTCGGCGCGGGTTTCCGTTTTTAGTATAATCTAATGATTGGCCCAGGGAATTACTGCTCGGCCTTAGTCCTATTATCGCTATTGTAGGTATCTTTGTAATCTATTTTGATTGCTATGATCGATTTAAACAAAGTAAGAAAAGATTTCCCTATCCTAAATAGAGAAGTTAACGGGAAACCTTTAGTGTATTTGGATAATGCCGCTACATCGCAAACGCCGCAACAGGTGATCGATGTTATCGTGGAATATTACCAAAAGTACAATGCCAATATTCACAGAGGCGTGCACACGCTTTCTCAGGAAGCAACAGATGCCTATGAAGCGGCACGACTCAAAATCCAGAAGCATTTTAATATCGCCAAATCGCACGAAGTTATTCTGACTTCGGGTACTACGCATAGTATAAATCTCGTTGCGAACGGATTCACTTCATTTGTAACAGCTGGGGATGAGGTTTTGGTTTCGGCAATGGAACACCACTCCAATATTGTTCCTTGGCAAATGCTTTGTGAGCGTACCGGTGGAGTTTTAAAAGTAATCCCAATGAACCAAAACGGGGAATTGGTCATGGAAGAATTTCATGCGCTGCTTTCGGGCAGGACAAAACTTGTTTTCTGTAACCATATTTCAAATGCATTGGGAACCATCAACCCAATAGAAGAAATCATTACTGCCGCACACCATGTTGGAGCAGCGGTCTTGATAGATGGAGCTCAGGCCGCTCCACATATAAAAGCGGACGTACAAGCTTTGGATGTGGACTTTTATACAGTGTCCGCGCACAAAGTTTGTGGCCCTACAGGGGTTGGAATGCTCTATGGAAAAGAAGAATGGCTTAAAAAACTACCACCCTATCAAGGCGGGGGCGAAATGATCGCCGAGGTGACTTTTGAAAAAACCACGTATGCAGACCTGCCCCATAAATTTGAAGCAGGCACTCCCAATATCTGCGGAGGAATTGCATTTGGTGCCGCTTTGGACTACATGAATGGCATTGGATTCAACACCATTGCTGCCTATGAGGAAGAATTGCTTCACTATGCAACGCAACAATTGCTGGCCATCGAAGGGTTAAAGATTTATGGAACATCAGAAAAAAAGACATCCGTTATCTCCTTTAATATCGAGGGAATACATCCCTATGATATCGGTACTATTTTAGACAAGTTGGGAATAGCCGTTCGTACAGGACATCACTGTGCCCAGCCCATAATGGACTTTTATCAAATACCAGGGACGGTTAGGGCAAGTTTTAGTTTTTACAATACCAAGGAAGAGGTTGATGTACTAGTGGAAGGCGTTAAGCGGGCTAGAAACATGTTACTGTAACACAATAGTTATCTTTGTCTTAAAGGCTTGATTAGCAACACGCCTAATTGTACTTTTGAATAAAACCGACGCATGACCATAGAAAAAATACAAGAAGAAATTATAGACGAGTTCAGCATGTTCGATGATTGGATGCAGCGCTATGAATATATGATCGAATTGGGAAAGTCACTTCCCCTTATCGAAGCACAGTACAAGACCGATGATAACATCATAAAAGGATGCCAGAGCAAAGTATGGGTACATGCCGAACTGGAGGAGAATAAATTGGTCTTTACCGCAGATAGCGATGCGATCATCACCAAAGGAATCATTGCGATTTTAATACGTGCCTTTAGCAATCAAAAGCCTCAGGAGATTATTGATGCCAGCACGCAGTTTATAGATGAAATAGGACTTAAAGAGCATTTATCCCCTACTAGGGCCAATGGATTGGTTAGCATGATAAAACAGTTGAAGTTATACGCGGTAGCGTATCAAACACAATTGAATTAAAGTAAGTCCAACAAAAATCAGTCACCTCGAGCGCAGTCGAGAGGACATTAAAATCCTTAATTACGGTTAGGTCTCGACTGCGCTCGACCTGACATATGGAATAGATAAAAGACAATCAGTACATGTTAAGACAAAATGTTTAAGCAGAACTGATATCAAATTAGCGAAGATGAGCGAAGAAATTACAACAATAGATACTGCCGAATTAGGCGAAAAAATAGTTAGGGTCCTAAAAACCATCTACGACCCAGAGATTCCCGTTGACATTTATGAACTAGGGTTGATATACGATGTGTTTATCAACGAGGAGTACGATGCAAAGATATTGATGACACTAACATCGCCAAATTGTCCGGTCGCTGAAACTTTACCGGTCGAGGTGGAAGAAAAAGTAAAGTCGTTGGATGCGTTAAAAGATGTAGAAGTTGAAATCACCTTTGATCCCCCTTGGACCCAGGAACTGATGAGCGAAGAGGCTAAATTGGAGTTGGGAATGTTGTAAAATAGATGTTAGAACTTAGTATTGAGTACTTAGAAAATGCTCAATACCCAAACCTCAATACTCAAATCTTATGTCTGAAATAGTAAACCGCGTAGCACAGAGCAAACTGATAACCTTTGACTTAGAAGAACTGTATCCTGAAGGGAAACGTACAATTCTAGATATTAAGGATTGGCTGTACGAAGGTTTTATTCTTAGGGAAAAAGAGTTTAGGAGTTATCTGGAAGAACAGGATTGGAGCCAATACCAAGACAACAATGTAGCCCTAAGCTGTTCCACAGATGCCATAGTGCCAGGTTGGGCCTTTATGTTGGTGACCGCAAAATTAAACCCCTTTGCCAAGAAAGTAGTGGTCGGTGATCTGGAAACTTTAGAGACATCCCTTTATCAAGAACAATTGGAAAAACTGGATGTGAGTTCTTTTGCGGATAAGCCAATTATCATTAAAGGGTGTTCCAACAAACCTGTTCCCCAGAACGCTTATATTATGGCCGTAGCAAAAATACAGCAAGTGGCCAAGAGTGTCATGTACGGGGAAGCCTGTTCTTCTGTACCATTGTACAAGAAAAAAAAATAGCTGCTCTTGTATATTTTGATCAAGGTTCTTCACTTCGAATTTTTTCCGATGATGGGTAAGTTGTAGAGTCGCAAAGTTTCAGAGCTTCAAAGTTCAGGAGAGGTGCTATCGAGGTGAAAGGTGAAAGGTTTTGGGTGAAAGGTGAAGGGTTTATTTTTTTAGAAACCAGAAACCAGAAACCAGAAACCAGAAACCAGAAACCAGACTCCAAACGAAAAGACCACCAAAAAACGTAAAGTTCCCCGGTGGCCCATTGAGTTAAAAAATAAGTTTAATTACAGGAAGCGTTATTCCCATAAATAATGGTCCAATTAGGGCTGCCAGTAAGTGTTACAAAAGCGTCGAACCCGTCACCTTCACATAGATCTACTCCTTGTGCATCCAAGCTAACATTGAGCTGTACCTCTTGATCGGACCACCCTATAAGCGTATTGGAAAAATTAGTGGCAGACATCCCGGAACCGCCGAACATGTTTATCATATTTGTAACATTGCCTATATTCCATGCCCCTAGATTTTGGTCGAATGCTGTGGCATCTTGGAACATTCCTTCCATAGTTTGAACATTGCCAACGTCCCAGTTATCACCAATAGGTTGATTGAAACTTTCTGCGTTGAAAAACATACTCCCCATATTGGTGACTTGGCCTACATCCCAACCACTGATATCCTGATCGAACGTGACATTATTGGCAAAAGTACCAAACATGTTGGTGACCTGGCCTACATCCCAACCGGTAATGTCCTGTTTAAAATCTACATTTATAAAAGCACTATTAAAAGATGTACATTGGGCAAGGTTGGGTTTATCCGTTGCATTTATAGTTACAATATTATTATTTCCTAAGTAAAACATTTCTTTCATGCTCTTCCATTCCGTATTTCCCCATTGCTCTACAGTTCGCAAAGCGATTTCTGCCAGGAAGGTCAATCGCTCCAATTGCCCCTTTAGGGCCACGGTATAGGTGCCCTGGGTCTGGAATTCATGGAACGGGTTTCCCTCAGCGGTTACATGTTCCAGTTCCTGTCCATCGCCCCAATCGATTTGGAAATCTACATCTTCCCCATAAATTTCCAAATCAAACTGCTCGTTGGCGACAACGGTCTCCACAGTAAAGATAAAGGATGCCGGGTCCTCGAACAGGTCTTCGATAACGTTCTGCACGGCTATCTGTACGGTAATTTCATCCGTGCCCCCATTGCCATCGGAGACGGTCACGGTGATGCTGTGTTCGGTGGCGGTCTCAAAGTCAAGGTATTTGCCATCCGCCAACGTGACCAGACCATTTTGATCTATGCTGAACAGTCCTTCGCCGTTTCCTCCCGTGATCTCAAAGACGAGTGTATCGTCCGCATCGGCATCGGTGGCGGTCACGGTAAAGATGGTAAGGGTACCGTCTGCATCTTCGTCCACTTCTGTCGTTGTGGTCCCGTTGGTGATCACGGGAGCGGAATTGGTCTTGTCGTCGGGTGTGGTGGTTGTTCCATTGTCATCACTTGAACAGGAGACGATGAACATTCCAACGGATAGCACCATCAGGATTAAAAAATGTATTTTTTTCATGAGCTTCAAATATTTTGGATTAAAGCATGCAAGAAAAGTGTAATAACAATAGGTTGCCCATGTCAATTGACGGATGCAGGGTTTGGGTTGACGGATTGCCGTTGAAGGGTTAAGGGTGTTGGGTTAAGGGGTGAAAGTTTCAAAGTTTCAGAGTTGCAAAGAGGGCTATCTGATCGGAAGGTGAAATGGTGGTTGGGTTATAGGGTTTATTTTTTAGGAATCAGGAATCAGGAATCAGGAATCAGGAATCAGGAATCAGGAATCTGACTTCTGACCTCAGACTTTGGACATCAGTATTCATTTCATTCAAACAACAAACAACAAACAACAAACAACGAACAACGAACAACGAACAACCCTTTCCCTTTAAAAGTGACATTTCTTACTTTTGGGGTCTAAACATTAAACTCCATACTATGAAACAACTACTTTTTGCTACGGCGGCATTTTTTACGATGATGATCGGTAGCGCACAAACAGCAGAGGAGCTAAAGTCTGAAATGGCCCCCAAAAAAGATTCGATTGCAGCGATTCAGGGACGTGTGAACGCCTTGCAGGCCAAGTTAGATGCCCTGCCCGGTTGGAAAATCGGTGCTTTTGGAACGATAGGGGGAAGCGTTTCTGAATTCAATAATTGGTTTGCGCAAGGAATTCCCAACAACTCCTCTGGGAACATTGGTTTTACGGTCAATGCCTATGCCAATCTACAGGAAGAAAAGTTCTTTTGGCGCAATGCGGCCAACCTTAACTTGGCCTGGGTGAAATTAGATGATAAAGATGATCCAACGGACGACGATAGCTTTAGGGAAACTACAGATGTGTTCAATATTTCATCGCTTTATGGGAGGAAACTCAGTGAGAAATTTGCCATCTCTGGATTGGTCGAATATCGTACTACATTGTTGAGCAACTTTAACGACCCTGGATATTTGGACGTAGGGGTGGGTGCCACGTGGACGCCCATTCAAGATTTAGTGGTTGTGATCCATCCGCTCAACTACAACTTTGTTTTTAGCAGTGAGGATACCATTTTTGAATCTTCGGCAGGTGCCAAGATCGTGGCGGATTACACCAAGAAAATCGGGGCGATCAATTTTAAAAGCAACCTGTCCATGTTTCAAAGTTATGAAGATGGGGATTTGAGCAACTGGACATGGACCAACTCTTTTGCTTACACGTTATGGAAGGTAATTGGAGTGGGCTTCGATTTTGGATTACGGAACAATAAGCAGGAAACCTTAAACTATATTGTGAACCTGGCCCCAACACCCAATCCAGAGGCTACTTTTGACACTATAGACAATGAGTTGCAAACCTATTGGACACTTGGATTGAGCTATTCGTTTTAATTGAAAAAGAGAACTTAGTACAATAAAAAAGCCGCTCAAACTGAGCGGCTTTTTTTATGGGGTTATGTGTAATTTGGGGTGTTTTAAAAACCAAGCTTTAAGTAGGTTAAGTTTATGAAAGATTAGGTTTGTAACACTATCACTTAAACACATTATAAAACTAGGATATCTGTGGTTTGTCCTTAAACTTTTGTTGTGAACTTGTAAAAAACTGTGGTGGAACGTGTTAATGGGTGCGCTTTATCGATCAAAAGATACACCTGCTCCAAACGAACAATGGACAATTGTTCTAAAGCGGTAAAAAAAGAGAATTACAAGTTCATTTATTTTAACAAGAATTACCCTTCATTTATTGGTATTCATCCAAATGTTCTGGATATAAAAAGTTGTTATAGGGAAAGCGCGTTACATGAATATCGCGTACCTCATTATAGACACGTTTTCTAAATTCATCAAGATTTTCTTTGTTAAGTGCCGAAATAAACAGCGCACGATCTCCAATTTTATTGTACCACGTCTTTTTCCAGTCTTCAATAGTGAAATGTGCTTCGCTACGTTCGGTGACCAAATCGTCTTCATCAATGGTTTCAGGCTGGTACAGGTCTATTTTATTAAAGACCATAATGGTTTTCTTATCGGCACTCTTTATTTCGTCCAGAATCTGGTTCACCGATGCTATATGATCTTCAAAATTCGGGTGGGAGATGTCCACTACATGCAACAACAGATCAGCTTCGCGAACTTCATCCAAAGTACTTTTAAAACTTTCCACCAATTGTGTAGGGAGTTTTCTAATAAAACCTACGGTATCACTTAACAAAAAAGGGAGATTGCCGATGACGACCTTCCTTACGGTAGTATCCAGTGTCGCAAACAACTTGTTTTCCGCAAAAACATCGCTTTTGCTTATCACGTTCATCAAAGTGGATTTGCCCACGTTGGTGTACCCTACCAAGGCAACCCTGACCAAGGCGCTACGGTTACCCCTTTGTGTTTCCATTTGCCTATCGATTTTGACAAGCTTCTTTTTTAATAGTGAGATCCGGTCACGAACAATTCGCCTATCCGTTTCAATTTCGGTTTCACCGGGACCGCGCATTCCAATACCACCTCGTTGACGTTCCAAGTGTGTCCAAAGTCCCGTTAACCTTGGCAAAAGATATTCGTATTGCGCCAATTCTACCTGTGTGCGGGCATAGCTGGTCTGCGCACGCTGGGCAAAAATATCGAGGATAAGACTTGTCCTGTCCAATATTTTGCAGCGCAACAGTTTTTCGATATTGTTCTGTTGTGCAGGGGAGAGCTCGTCATCAAAAATTACCGAGCCTATTTCGTTTTGCTTTACGTAACGCTCAACTTCTTCCATTTTACCACTGCCTATGTAGGTTTTTGGATTTGGGACATCTATGCGCTGTGTAAATCTATGGGTTACCTCGCCACCAGCGGTATAGGTCAAAAACTCCAACTCATCTAGGTATTCTTTGACCTTGCTCTCATCTTGCTCCTTATTGATAACTCCAATAAGCACCGCCTTTTCATAATTTGTTACCTTCTTTTCTAGCATCAAAAACAATTAATATGCAAATCTAAACAATGTTTGAAAGCCTTTTTTGTATTTTTCTTTTTGTTATGCTAACTGTAAATCTGTTTTCGTATGCTAAAAGAACTTCTCAAGCAAAAAAGGGAGACTTCCAAGGAAGGTTTTCGGTATAGAGGGTTAGAAAGTTCACGATTGGAGAACCTTACCGACGCCATATTCGGTTTTGCCATTACCCTACTGGTCATCTCATCTGAAGTGCCAACGAACTATTTGGAACTACAGGCCTCCATGTACAGTTTTATAGGGTTTATTTTCTGTACGATGTTATTGTTGAGCATTTGGAACAAACAAAGCGAATTCTTTTTACACTTCGGGCTACAGGATAAAAAGACCAAAGTATTGAACTTTCTCTTTCTGTTCGTGCTCCTTTTTTATGTATATCCGTTAAAATATCTTTTTTCCTATTTAGGAACCGTTATCTATGTTAGGATCAAACTTGCCTTTGGGGATAATTCCGATGCTTTGAACCTGGTCATAGACGGCCTTTCCAAATCTAATCTTACGACGGTACAGTGGGGCGACCTTATGATTCGTTTTGGCCTGGGATTATTTTTTATATACTTGATCTTTATGCTAAAACACATGAATGCCCTTAAAAAAAGAGAAGAACTGGGATTGAACAAGAACGAAGTGTTCATAACCAAAACCTTTATACAGTCCTATGCCATATTGATGGGCATACCATTGCTTTCCATGTTGGTGGTCCTGTTGTTTGGGGGCAAAAGTGCACCAATTTCTGGGTTTATATACTTGTTGATACCTATAGCGCTCTCGGTTCATAAAAAATACCGTAATAAGCGAAAAGCTTTACTAGTTTAAACTGATGGAACCTTGGTCTTTATCTTGAAGACATAAGAGCATAGGAAATATATATTGCATTAAAATGAGTACACAGGAAAATAGGAATAACCATTCAACCGTAGCATTTTACAATCTTGAAAACTTTTTCGACCTAGTAGATGACCCCCATACGCTTGATGATGATTTTACACCAAATGGAATGCGAACGTGGAATGAAGATAAATTTTTTAGAAAAGCAAAAAAGCTTGCGAAGACCATAGCGAAGATAGGAGAGGAAGATAGTGGGGCATCGCCAGTTTTAATAGGATTGGCCGAAGTAGAAAATGAAAACGTCATCAATACACTTCTGCAAGAAAAAGCACTAAAGGACAAGGACTATGCATTTGTACATTTTGACTCACCGGACGAAAGGGGTATAGATACCGCTTTGCTTTATGATAAGGAACACTTTACGGTTTTAGAGTCGGATACCATTCCCTTGATTGTCGATAATACGAATGGGGAACGTGACTTTACCCGAGATATTCTGTATGTTCGAGGGAGGTTGCACAAGGAAGAAGTGCATATTTTTGTAAACCATTGGCCATCGCGCAGGGATGGCGCTTCTGCCACAAGTTACAAAAGAATAAAAGCCGCCAATACTATCTTACAAAAAGTAGAAAGTCTAAATACAGCGGTTTCCAACTATATTATAATGGGAGACTTTAACGACAATCCCAATTCCAAAAGCATTAAAACGCTTATGGAGACGGGCAGATTTATAAACCCAATGCAAAAGCTCCTTTCACCTGCTACGGGAAGTGCAAATTATAAAGGTAAATGGAGTCTCTTTGATCAAATTTTAGTTTCGCACAGTTTTTTGAACTATGAGGAGGGAACCCATACATTTAAAAAAGCCAGTGTGTTTGCTCCAGAGTTTCTTAAAGAGCACAAAGAAAAATATAAGGGCAATCCATTTAGAACATTTGCCGGTAAAAAATATCTTGGAGGCTATAGTGATCACTTTCCAGTTTATATTGTATTGAAGGAAAACAGCTGATCTTATCGAAATATTTTTTTACGCCACAGAAAAATGTAGTTTCACAACAGGGGTTTCTAAAATGTGATGTTTTTCATCGAAATAATAGGTGTTTTTATCGATTTATTTTGAATTGATAAATAGGTTTGTAGTCCAAATCTTACCTAATCAATTTAAAAATGTACTACAAGAAGCCTACTTGTATAACTGGAAACTACCTGTCTTTAATCTTCTCGTTATTAAGTTTTTCAGCAGTATTTGGACAGTCTAAAATCAATATAGAATCCATTAAAGCTAGTTATGACCAATACAACATATCTTCCTTTGTAACTAAAATGGAAGTGGAACACCTATCCAAACAATTCAGAATAAACCAAATATTAAAAACAAAGGGTTGGAAGAAATCTGAAAAATTACAAGATGGTACAGTCATAGAATTAAAGGATATTGGAACAGACGGTACTCCACTTTTTTATACCACGTTAAATGATTTTTCGCATCAGGTCTCCAGAGCAAATGCGCTTTACGAAGACGGACTCTTAAATTTAGGCTTAAACGGCAGGGGTCTTCAGGTAGGCATATGGGACGCGGGAGTTGCATTGACCACACACCAAGAATTTGATAACCGCGCAAAGAATGCGGACAATACCAACGAAGTGAGCTTGCATGCCACTTTGGTTACAGGAAATCTCATATCTGCAGGTGTACGCCCAAATGCAAAGGGAGTTGCCTATGGAGCACAAGCCTTAACGAACGATTGGACAAAGGACAAAATAGAAGTAGCAGAAGCTGCGGCCAATGGATTGTTGTTGAGTAACCATTCCTATGGAATAAAGTCAGATAGAGTGCCCGACTGGTATTTTGGTTCCTATATTAAAGTGTCACAGGATTGGGACAAGATCATGTACAATGCCCCTTACTATTTAATGGTAAATGCTGCTGGTAATGCCCAAAGATCATATGATAACGAATCCCCAAGTTTTGGAAAAACCGCGGATGGGTTCGATTTGTTACTTGGATTTGGGACCTCTAAAAATGGACTTACCATTGCGGGGGCCAACACAAAAATTGGAAACAACGGAACATTAAAAGAAGCCCGCGTTGCAGCTTATAGCAGTTTAGGTCCAGTTGATGATGGTAGAATAAAACCAGATTTGGCGGGCGATGGATCTTCTATATTTTCCACAAGTTCAACGAACAATTCAAGTTACGACACTTCTATTGGAACTTCTATGGCGACACCTGGCGTAACAGGTTCCCTTTTGTTATTACAACAGTATCACGAAGAATTGTTCGGTACTTATATGAAAGCGGCTACGCTCAAAGGATTGGCGTTGCACACAGCAGATGATGTAGATGCAAAAGGCCCGGATTATAAAATGGGATGGGGCGTAATAAATGTAAAATCTGCTGCGATAACCTTGCAGAACAAAGATTTCCATACCCTTATAGAAGAAGAAAGCCTTATTGAAGGCGATACATTTTCTTTGACGATTTCCGCCAACGGAACAGAACCATTAATGGCTTCCATTTCTTGGACAGACCCAGAAGGGGAATATATAAACAGAGGTGACCTAAATAGCAGAACAGCTGCATTGACAAACGACTTGGACATTAAGATCACAAAAAATGGGACAACATATCTTCCTTGGAAATTGAATCCTACAAGGGTTAATGACCCTGCCGTAAAAGGCGATAATATGGTCGATCCTTTTGAACGTGTGGAAATAGCCAATGCAAAAGGAGAGTATACGATTACGGTTACACATAAAGGCGGATTAAAAAATGGACTACAGGATTTTTCCCTTATAGTTTCTGGTGTTAAAGTTTCTAAATGTACAATTGATGTGCCATCTGAAGTAACATTGCTTTCGTCTTCCGAAGGAAGCTCAAACATTACTTGGTCAAATGCAGAGGAAACACTTTTTGAAATTCAGTACAAAGCTTCTAATGAGGAGAATTGGAAGAGCGAGTTGCTATGGAAAAACGATTATGAACTTACCGACTTAGAAGTTGGAACTATGTACGTAGCAAGAATTCGGTCTATTTGTACAGAAAATATGGTTTCCGATTTTTCCGATGAAGTCAGATTTGAATTTATTGGCCCGGAAACAGAATTGTTAACCTATCGACCTTTAGGATTTAATGAAGAATTGGAGGTGAAGGTCTATCCAAACCCTGCAACGGAATGGATAGCCTTAGAGGCAAAACTATCTGAAGATGCAGTTTATTCCGTTATAACCACCTCTGGCAATATTGTAAAAAAAGGCAGTGCCATTGAGGAACGTATCAATGTTTCTGATTTGTCTTCTGGACTATACGTTTTGGTAGTGGAAGATCATTCAGGAATGAAAAGTTCCAAGTTTTACAAAAACTAAATAGTTTAAACCGAGCTTGGAACGTTGAAACTTTTGGAAAAAACACTACTTCGGGTAACAGTTATACTTTTTTAATTTCTTCCTGTTCCAATAATGCTTCGTTACGAAGTTTAAGGAAAACCTGTGCCGTGGTGATTACATCCAACTCGCAATACGAAACAATCCGGTCCAAGTCGTTTTCTTCATAAAAAACATCCTTTACCATGCTACCGTCCATGTCCTCCTTTGGAGATGGAATGCCCAACACATGGGCCAGGAGCTTTAAAGAAGTGAAATGTTTGTAATCGCCAAATTTCCAGAGTTCCATAGTATCCAAGTGTGGTACGTCCCATGGTTTTTTCCCAAACAAATCTAATTTGTAGGGAAGATTCATACTGTTAATGACCATGCGCCGGGCAATGTACGGAAAATCGAATTCCTTTCCATTATGGGCACAAAGTAAATGTCTTGCTTGGTTAAAGTGTTCCTGGAGCAATTGTTTAAATTGTTTTAGCAATTCAACTTCTTCTCCATAAAAAGAAGTCACCCTAAAATTTCGTGTTGCTGCCTTAGGAGCAAAATACCCTACGGAAATACAGACTACCTTTCCAAATTCTGCCCATATTCCTGCGCGTTCATAAAAATCCTCGGCGCTTATCTCATCCTTACGTTGGTATTTTGACTTTTGCTCCCAAAGAATTTGAAAATCCTCATCTAAATCCGAAAAGTTTGGTTTTTGGGGTACAGTTTCTATATCCAAAAAGAGGATATGTTCTAGGTTAAGTTTGTAAAGCATGGTTTTAAGTAAGTAAAATCTGCAGGAAAGATAAATATTTTAGGATTAATCGATAACCGGTAAAAGAATTTAGAAGTTATACCGTTATTAAAGTGATATACAACTTATTCTAGTATAACCCAAATCACTTACAATGAAAACCCCAAATCTTGATTTTTCCGTTAGAACTTTAAAATATGTATCAATAGCTTTCGTATTGGCATGGAGCGTTTCGTGTTCAGATTCATCCGATGAAGATGGTGTTGAGACCGAAAGCGAAATACCCGAAGAAGGTTCTGAAGAACCCAAAACCCCGCCAGATACAGTTAGCGAATGTTCAGACCCGAGCAGCTTTATATTCAATGAAAAGGACGGTTTGGTAAATGTTGAATTTGAAAATGCCGAGTTTTCTGGAGATTGGGAACTACAAAGCACGGATGCAGATCATACCGGTGAAGGCTATATGGTTTGGACAGGCAACCAATCCTTGGGAAATCCTGGGAACGGGCTTACCACTTTTAAGATCAATATCACTAATACGGGAACGTATCAGTTTATTTGGAGGTCTTCTGTCAAAACAGGCGATAACGGCACAGAACATAACGATACCTGGTTACGTTTTGATGATGCCGATGATTTTTTTGGTGAAAAAGGGAATGGCAGTATTGTATACCCAGCAGGCAGGGATAAATCACCTACTCCAGAGGGGTCAAGTAAAGACGGATGGTTTAAAATTTATAGAAGTGGTAATGATTTAGGTTTTAAGTGGCAAGCACGTACATCGGACAATGATGCACATGATATTTTTGTGAAGTTTGATACTCCCGGTACGTATACCATGGAAATTTCGGCACGATCTTCTGGCCATGCTATTGATAAATTTGTGCTTTTCAATGATTCATTTTCAAAAAATGATGCGACTGACAGTGCAAGTGCTTTGAGCGAGATTACTTGCGGGAATCAATAGCACTCTAGAACAGCGAAGTTTGTTTTACCGGACTCTCGTGTTCCAATAGCCACTTTTTTCTATGCAATCCACCGGCATAGCCAACTAAATCTCCATTGCTCCCAATCACACGATGGCAGGGAACTACGATCCATAATGGGTTTTTACCGTTGGCTGCAGCCACTGCGCGAATTGCTTTTACATCGCCCAGTGTTTTGGAAAGCTCCAAATAAGAAACGGTTTTTCCATAGGGAATTTGTTGCAATGCATTCCAAACTTTTTTCTGAAAATCGGTTCCGCTAGGATTCAATTTAAGGTCAAATTGTTTGCGTTTTCCCTCAAAGTATTCTTTAAATTGATAAACGACATCTTCCAGAACTTCAGGAATTATACCAATTGGTTTTTTGCCTTCTAAAACAACTATGGAAGCTAAACCATTTTCATCTCCATGAAACTCTGCCAGACCTATGGGTGTTTGTAAATAAGCTACTTCCATTATTCTATCTCATTTTCACCTTCAATGATTCCTAAACGCTTGGCTCTGCTCTCCCAGTTCTTTCTTGCCAATACTTGGAGGTCTTCTACATTGTCGCTTTCGTCCATTATTTCCAATCCTAGGAGCGTTTCTATTACGTCTTCCATGGTAACAATGCCACTTACCGAACCATATTCGTCTACCACTAGGGAAACATGTTCTCTTTTTTCTACGAACTTTTCGAACAGTTCTGGAATTGGTTTAGACCTGTTGGTAACCAAAATTTCTCGTTTTAAAATGTCAAGATTTTCATCTCCTTTTTTAGCAATAATGGATTCTAAAAGTTCATCTTTCAAAAAATAACCGGTTATGTTGTCCATACGGTCTTTGTAAAGTGGAATTCTTGAAAAACGAAGCGGTCGATTCGCTTCAAAGAAAGCTTTGATGGTGGTTTCTTCCGAAGCAATTTTCATTACCGCTCTTGGCGTCATGACATCTCTTGCTAAGATTTCATCAAACTTTAAGAGATTTTTAATGACTTTGGACTCTGACTCTTGAAAAACTCCTTCTTCGTGGGCAATATCGGTCATTGCCGTAAAATCTTCCCTGCTCAGCACACTGCCGTGGTGCCCTGCTTTTCCAATTAACTTGGTAAATAGTTGCAACAGCCATAACAAGCCCGTCCATTTTAAGATGAAAACCATAATGTTCAAGGCCTTCGCAGTAAAATTTGAAAGCTGTTTCCAATATGTGGCCCCAATGGTTTTTGGAATTATCTCAGAAGCTACTAAAATTAGAATGGTCATTAGGGTAGATACCACACCTACCATAAGATCTTCCGTAAATTCAACACCAAAAATGCTATGTGTTGAGGTACCATAAAGCTCAGCGTAAGCTACTTTGGCCTGTACGCCCACAAGAATTGCACCTACGGTGTGAGCAACGGTATTAAGGGTCAAAATGGCTATCAAAGGTTTGTCAACGTCCTTTTTTAGCTGCTCCAGTTCCACCGCATACTCTTTGCCTTCCTGTTTTTTTAGATTGATGTACGTAGGGCTAATGCTAAGAAGCACTGCCTCTAGAATAGAACATAGAAATGAAAAGAAAATTGAAATAAATGCGTAGAATAAGAGAAGTCCCATTGGTTATTGCTAGAAAGAACAAGATAATGAATACCTGTTAATTTTGGTTGATATTTGGTAAGAACGCTTTGTAAAAAGTATGTTGCAGCACGGTTCTTATGTTTAATTCGTACAAGTTCCGATGCGCCCTAGTTGGATAAACCCTATTGGATAGAAAAATAAATACCAATTGGTTTTCTGGGTCTGTCCAGGCAAAGGTTCCCGTAA
The DNA here is from genome assembly GCA_039030475.1 of Bacteroidota bacterium. Classification (GTDB taxonomy): domain Bacteria; phylum Bacteroidota; class Bacteroidia; order Flavobacteriales; family Flavobacteriaceae; genus Flagellimonas. The sequence continues at coordinate 46,760 of JBCCEC010000004.1, read as the reverse complement.
ACCCTGAATGCCCAAAGCTTGACGGGCTTGTTAATGGAGAGGGATAGGCATTTTTTAAAGACAATGTATCGTTTCCAATTAAGGGCTTATCAAAACCTAATCCCCGTCTGTTTTCATTCTCTGGAAACTGAATTTTAGTAAACTCTTTCATCGTTTGTTCAGAAAGCAATTGTTTTCCTTTATAAGTACCATAATTTTGATAGAGATGCATGATTTTTGCTAAATCTTCAGCCGTTCCGAACAAACCTGCGTTTCCCGAGATTCCTCCTAAAAGTGATGCATTTTCATCATGTACCCATCCTTTTACCAAATCCTTTCGGAACAGTGTGTCATTTTCTGTAGGGACAATAGTATTTGGAAATCCCTTTTTGGATGGATTAAAACCTAACGTATGAGCACCAAGTGGTTTATAGAATTGCTCTTGGAGATAGGTTTCGTAATCGGTTTGAGCCAATTGCGCAATAAGCTCAGGAAAAATAAGAAATGCAAGCCCCGAATACTTGTAGGTTTTATTATCGGAAACTTTTGAACGATTAATGACACGGTACATTTTTCGTTGAAAGCGGTTTTTGACAAAAATATTGGGATAGGCTTGTTTTTGGAATTTTTTGCTTGTTGAATTTTTTACAAACTTCTTTTTCAGCTTTCCATTCTTCATCACTTCGCTTAGAAAAACAATATACGGTGTTAAACCTGCTTGGTGACTCAGTATCTCCCTTAAGGTAATATACTTCTTGTTTTTTCTCTTTTGCCAAGGTTTCCAATAGGTACTAAAGGGGAGATCTAGATCCAGTTTTTTCTCATCTACCAATTTCATTAGGGCTGGTAAAGGTGCTGTAATTTTGGTCACGGAGGCCAAATCGTATAAATCGGTCAGCCCCACTTTTTGAATGCTATCGTAGGTATGGTAACCGTAAGCTTTATGAAAAATCACCTCATTGTTTTTGGCAACCAAAATCTGAGCTCCTGGAAATGCTTTATTTTGGATGCCATGTGCCATTATTGAATCCACTTTGAGCGCTACGGATACTGAATCGAAGGCTTGTTCTGGCACGGTTCTATCCTCTGAGATGTACTGAGCTTGGTTTTGCTGTATCAGTAAAAAAATGAAAAGAATCACCAAAATAGGGATCTTCATAAAAAGTTTTTTAGAATAGAATTTAGCCCATCACGCGTATAAAATCCTTTGCAAAATAACTGGCAATAATATTGGTTCCCGCTCTTTTAATGGCGGTAAGTTGTTCTAGCATTACACTATCATGGTCTAACCAACCTTTTTCTGCCGCCGCTTTTAGCATGGCATACTCTCCTGAGACTTGGTAAACTGCTACAGGTACATCAACATCATTTTTAATTTCACGGACGATATCCAAATATGCCAAACCTGGTTTTACCATGACGATATCAGCTCCTTCATCAATATCCATTTGAGTTTCGCGAATAGCCTCGAACCTATTGGCGTAATCCATTTGATAGGTTTTTTTATCTTTTGGAATGTTGGCGATAGCTACTGGAGCAGAATCCAAAGCATCTCTAAATGGGCCATAGAAAGCGCTTGCATATTTAGCAGAATAACTCATTATTCCTGTGTTTTGAAATCCTTCGCCCTCCAAGGCTTCTCGAATCGTTAGTATACGACCATCCATCATATCGCTAGGCGCAACAAAATCGGCACCGGCTTGTGCATGTGAAACGCTCATTTCCGCTAACACCTCTGAGGTTTCATCGTTTAAAATCTGTCCTTCCGCTACAATGCCGTCATGTCCGTAGGAGGAGAAAGGGTCAAGGGCTACATCGGTCATTACCAGCATTTCTGGACAGGCATTTTTTACGGTTTTGATAGCACGTTGCATCAACCCTTCAGGATTTAAGGCTTCCGTTCCTTTGTTGTCTTTTAGATTATCTGGGACTTTTACAAAAAGTAAGACGGCACAAAGGCCCATTTGCCATAATTCGTTGGTTTCTTTTTCCAGATTATCCAGACTTAATCGGTAGTAATTGGGCATGGAAGGAATTTCTTCTTTTATTCCTTGCCCTTCGACCACAAAGAGCGGTACTAAAAAATCATCTGGGGTTACAACGGTTTCACGAACCAATCTTCTTATGGATTCTGTTGTGCGCAATCTTCTATTTCGTATGAGTGGGTACATATTTTATTTTTAAGTTCAGAGTTCAGAGTTCAGAGTTCAGAGTTCAGAGTTCAGAGTTCAGAGTTCAGAGTTCAGAGTTCAGAGTTCAGAGTTCAGAGTTCCTGTTTCTGAGTTTAACAGTGAAAGTTATAACAATTTAAACCCAATCTTTGGGATGTTGTAAAACTTGAATCAATTTTTCTTCCTCACTACCTGTTTCTGGATGATGATCGTACTTCCATTGTACATGTGGTGGAAGACTCATTAAAATGCTCTCAATACGTCCATTCGTTTTTAACCCGAACAATGTTCCTTTGTCGTGTACAAGGTTAAACTCTACATATCTGCCGCGTCTAACTTCTTGCCAATCTCTTTGTTTTTTGGAGTATTGAAGCTCTTTTCTTTTTAAAACAATCGGTATATATGCTTCTAAAAAGCTATTGCCAACTTCGGTTACAAAGTTGTACCAATCCTCCATGCTCATGGTGTCCGTTGCTTTACAATAATCAAAGAAAAGACCACCTAACCCTCTCGCTTCATTGCGATGTGAGTTCCAGAAGTATTCATCACAACGCTTTTTATAGTTGGAATAGAATTCCGGATTATGCGCATCGCAGGCTTTCTTGCAAATAGCATGAAAGTGTTTTCCATCTTCTTCAAACAAATAATAGGGCGTAAGGTCTTGACCGCCACCAAACCATTGATCAATACTATTTCCGTTCTTATCATACATTTCAAAATACCGCCAATTGGCATGTACTGTTGGAACCATCGGATTTTTTGGGTGAAGCACTAGACTTAAACCACAAGCGAAAAAATTGGCATTTTGAACACCGAAGTACTGTTGCATACTTTTTGGCAGTTCCCCATGAACACCAGAGATATTGACTCCTCCTTTTTCAAAAACAACCCCATTTTCTATGACACGAGTTCTACCGCCACCTCCTTCTGGACGTTTCCAAATGTCTTCTTGAAACCTGGCTTTTCCATCAACTTCTTCAAGCTTATTGGTAATGGTGTCTTGAAGGGTTTGTATGTAGGCATAGAATTTATCTTTCATTATTCATCAGTTATATGAACTAATTTATTTTTAAAGTTAGCAAAGTTGGATTTGGCATCCACTCTCAATGATGCTGTGGTCATTTCCTTTAAAATTAGGATGACTTCAGGAATGGTTTTATGTAAATAGATCTTAAAAACATACCGACCAACACGGTTATTATGTAAATCCATATCCTTTGCCAATTTTCGGTTTGGAAAAGCATGTTCGTGCCAATCCGTAATTTTTTCTGACCAATTAAGGACTTTGGTTTCATTTTTAATCCACGCATAGCATCTTTTGGCAATTAAATAATTCCAAAGGGCATGTCTAAACGCATTGGCGGGACCATTTTTATAATGCAAACGCCCATAATGTTGTGTGGAAATGGACATGCATTTGTTTGTAGCCGACATTGTTGGGAAGACAAACAACGGAAATCGTAAACATAACTTGACCAAAATCCAGAGATTTCCCGAATTCAATCGCATTAGAGTCTTAATCGCATTCATTGCTTAAGAAATGAATTTTGGATGATGAAGTTCAAACAGTTCCATATCCAGAATTTCTCCATTGCCTGTCGTGTGCTCTTTAGGTAGTGTAGATTTCCAAACAAACCCATTCTTTTCAGCAATTTGTTTACTGGCCTCATTGCTATAGTGGACAATGATCTGTAGTGTTTGTAGTCTAGCTTCGTTAAAACACCAGGGAATTATTTTCTCAACACTGGTTTTCATAATACCCTTTCCCTCGTAGCGGTAACTAAGACAATAGGCCAACTCTCCTTGATTTGCTTCTTTTTGAAGCTCTTTTACATAAACCAGGCCGACAATAGACCTATTGGTATTTTCTTTTATGATAAATAGAAATTCTTCTTTATGTTTAAATTCCTTAACCTTTTTTGCAACGAATAATTCGGACAAGGTTGGGGTTAGATTTTCTTGTAGGGTTTGGGGGAAATAAGCTTTCAACCTTTCGGAATTTGAAACTACAAAGTCGCAAAGCCTCCAGGCATCCTTTTCCTGGATAGGGCTTATGCTGTAGTTTTCAAAATGGATTTCCATAATATAATTGTAAAACTATTCGGTATATTCCTTTACGGCATCAATGAAAGCCTTGGCATTTTCTGTAGGAATATGAGGAAGAATACCATGCCCTAAGTTCACCACATATTTATCCTTACCGAATTCACGTATCATCTGGTTGACCATTTTTTTAATGGTTTCTGGTGGAGAAAGCAATCGAGCAGGGTCAAAATTTCCTTGTAGTGTAATATTTCCTCCTGTAAGATATCTAGCGTTTTGTGCAGAACAGGTCCAATCAACCCCCAATGCCGAAGCCCCAGATTGCGCCATTTCTTTTAGCGCAAACCAGCAGCCTTTTCCAAAAACAATCACAGGTGCATCATTTTTAAGGGCGTCTACGATTTGTTGAATATATTGAAATGAAAATTCTTGATAATCCACTGGTGATAACATTCCTCCCCAAGAATCAAAAACCTGAACAGCATTTACACCCGCTCTTACTTTTGCTTTTAAATAAGCAATGGTAGTATCCGTAATCTTTTGAAGTAGTTGGTGAGCAGCTTCAGGTTGCGTAAAACAAAACCCACGTGCTTTATCAAAACTTTTGCTTCCCTGGCCTTCCACACAATAACAAAGTATGGTCCATGGAGACCCTGCAAAACCGATTAATGGAATTTCATCTTCCAGTTTTTCCTTGGTCATGGCAATCGCGTCTAATACATAACCAAGGGATTCTTCAATATTTGGGATAATGACCCCATCCAAATCTTTTGGTGTTCTAATAGGATTTGGTAGATAAGGACCAAAGTTAGGTTTCATTTGAACCTCTATGTCCATGGCTTGTGGGATGACCAAAATATCGCTGAACAGTATCGCAGCATCCATACCATAGCGCCGAATGGGTTGTACCGTTATTTCAGAAGCCAATTCAGGAGTTTGGCATCGCGTAAAGAAATCGTACTTTTCTTTGAGCTCCATGAATTCTGGTAGGTAACGTCCAGCCTGACGCATCATCCAAACAGGGGGTCTATCTACAGTTTCGCCTTTTAAGGCTCTTAGAAACAGGTCGTTTTTAATCATGTTTTTTAAAATGTTTTATAACTTGAACCAACACGTTCTCCACAGTTGGTTTATTAGCAATTATAATTTGATCGGTATGTGTTTTTGCTTCATTTGCCGTGGTATTCCCAATACAGAAAATCCAACTTTTCGAAATAGGGTTTTCTTGAGTATAACTTTTTATACCACTCGGGCTAAAAAAAAGGATGCCATCAAAAAAGCGATTGAATTTTTTATGGATTAAATGGGTATCATAAGCCTTAATTTCGATATACCGAACATTATTTTTTAATAAAACCTCGGGTAATTCCGCTCTTCTTAAGTTGCCACATAAAAACAAAAACTTCTCGTTTTGATGGTTTTTGATGATAAAATCACCTAAATCCGAGGCCTTTTCTTCAGTTTTAATGACTTTTATACCATTTTCTTCCAAAAGCACCCTTGTTTTTTCACCGACACAAAACGCATTGCACTTATCTATATTTAGGTGTTTTGAATGATTTAAAAATGCTTTTACGGCATTCTTACTGGTGAAAATATAGTATTGATAATCAACAGGAATAGTGATGTCCAAAAATTCAATATGAAGCGCATCGTATGCTACCAAACCTATTCCTGAGTTAAGAAATAATTCCTTTTGCGAAGGGGATAGTATTTTAGTGGAGAGTACTGTTATATTGTTCTCTCTCTTCGGGGAGAGGGATGGGGTGAGGTGTTTTTTCTTGTTATCGTTACGCTTTTTCAATTGTTCCTTTCGATGTTTAGCGTAAGATTTTTGCTCTTCTTTGGCGGCTATGATATGCTGAAATACGATATCAACATCTTCAAAAACCATCTTGTTCTCAAAACGCAAAACCTTAAATCCTAAATTCTCTAAATGTAAATCTCGTAATTCGTCCTTTTTGGCTTGATTTATTTGCTTGAGATACGCACCATCCAATTCAATCACTACTCCGTATTCAACACAAAAGAAATCTACAGTATAATTTTTTATGGGATGTTGTCTCCTAAATTTTAGGTTTTCAAACTTACGATTCCGAAGGTGGCCCCAAAGCTTTTTTTCTGCTTTAGTTTGCTCTCTTCGTAACAATCTTGCTATCTGAATTTTATTGACCATCCCCACTCCCTAACCCTCTCCCCCAGGAGAGGGAGCTGTTATCTGATTATTTCGTATCGCATCCATAAGTTTAGCTCCGCCCATACCCAATACTTCTTTGGCGCAAGCTTGCCCCAAACCGCTTGAGGCGGTCAAGGCCATATTTTTTTTAATCTCAACTTTTTGTTTGCCATCCAAAGAAAAAACCACCCCTTCAAAATGAACCGATTGGTCTTTTATTTTGGCCAAAGCTCCAATAGGTGCAGTACAACCACCCTCTAGAGTCCTCAAAAATTCACGTTCTATTGTGGTTGTAACTTCAGAATCTTCGTGATTCAGCTTTCTGGATGCGTCCTGGGAAAACTCATCATTTTCCTGTGCTACTACAAGCATTGCACCTTGAGCCGGCGCGGGGACCATCCAATCTAGTTCCACAGCATCTTTGGGCAATAATTTGATGCGTTCCAATCCTGCCTGGGCAAAAATGGCACCGTTCCAATCGTTTTCAATTAACTTTAAAAGTCGGGAATTGACGTTCCCTCTTAGGTCAACTACGTTATGGTGAGGATATTTGTTGAGCCATTGCGCCTTTCTTCGCAAGCTTCCGGTGGCAATGGTGCTCACATTTTCCGAAGTTAAAAAACCGGTGCCCTTATGTACCAATATATCACTAGTAACTGCTCGCTCAAGAACGGCAGTCTTAACAATACCCTTTGGTAATTGTGTAGGGACATCCTTCATAGAGTGCACTGCAATATCAATTTGACCTTTAAGTAGTGCAATGTCCAATGTTTTGGTAAAGATTCCGGTAATCCCCAATTCATAAAGTGGTTTGTCCAAGACTTGGTCACCTGTTGATTTTATTGGAATCAAAGTGGTGTCGTATCCTAATGCCTCCAGTTTTTGCTGTACTGTGGTCGCTTGCCACAATGCCAATTCGCTATCGCGGGTTCCGATTCGTATGATTTTGCTCATTTTGAACCGATTTCTAGCTGAAAAACTTTTTGGATAAGCTCTAAACTATCTTCGGTATCAACCTCGGAACTCTTTAAATGGTTTGCAAATTGCTTGGTTATTTTTTGAATGATACGTTCAGAGATGATTTCTGCCTGATCTTCATTAAAATCAGATAGTTTTTTGGAATGAAAGTCAATTTCTTCCGCTTTCATTGTTTTTAGTTTCTCTTTTAGCGCATTGATGACCGGGGCAAACTTTCTGGTCTCCAACCATTTTAAAAAATCTCCCCTTACCTGATCTATGATTGCCTCGGCCTTAGGAACAAATTCTTTTCTTTTGTTCAAGGTATCATCTGTAATCTGGGAAAGTTGGTCTAAATGAACCAAGGATACATTTTCAAGTTCCAAAACATCATCGGACACGTTTTTAGGAACGGAAAGGTCTAAAATAAGTAATGGTTTTTTTGCGTAAATAAGCGCCTTGGAAATCGTGGGCAGTTGTGCTCCAGTAGCTACGACCAAAATATCGGCTCTTCGTATTTCGGTTTGCAAATCACCGTAGTCCTTTACTGTTAAATGAAATTTTCCTGCGACCACCTCCGCTTTTTCCCTTGTCCTATTGATAAGGGTAATTTGAGAATTCTTGGAATGTTTTACTAAATTTTTACAAGTATTTCTTCCAATTTTTCCCGTACCAAAAAGTAAAATATTCTTTTCTGAAATGTTGGGAACCGTATCAAGAATGTATCTGACGGAGGCAAAAGCTACAGAGGTAGCACCTGATGATAATTCCGTTTCGTTTTTGATACGCTTACTTGCCTGTATAACGGCGTTGCACAAACGTTCCAGAAACGGATTTGCCATTTCATGTTTTTTGGAGCGATAAAAACCTTGCTTTATTTGGCTTATGATTTCAAAATCACCAAGAATTTGGCTGTCCAAACCAGTACCTACTTTGAACATGTGCGAGATTGCATCGTGATTCTTATAAACATAAGCAACATTTTGGAACTCTTCCACGTTCCCTTGTGTTTGATCACATAGCATTTTTATGAGTTGGTAGGGGTGTTGTGCAAAACCGTAAAGCTCGGTTCGGTTGCAAGTAGAAATTGCTAGAAGTCCGTCTATACCCAGTTCTTTCGCCTGAACCATAATTCTGTCAATGGCAGGAACGTCTAGACTGAATTTCCCCCTTATCTCGGCATCAGCTTTTTTGTAGCTGAGCCCAATGGCATAGAAAGAATTGTGTTTGGATATATGGTAATTCCTCATAAAGGATTAAATCGCGACACAAAAATAGGGGTGCTATATTTTAAAAAATAACGCTAGCGGAACTATAAATAACATGCTTTGTGCAATTATCTGTACTTTTGACTTAAATTCTTCAAAAACACTGTATTTATTGATAAATTTGAATTATTAAAAACAATTTAGAGTCATTCTAAATAGAATTAATAGCTTCAAAAATTAGTATTTAGGAATGGAAAATGTCGCCAAAGGTTCGTATGAGGAAATTTTAATAGAAAATGGGTTTTATATTCTTAAAATTCAGAATGATACCGATGAGAACAAGGTAATTGAAAGGGAAATCAATAGTTCGTTTATTCAATTTCATTTCTGCCTAAAAGGAAGATCTCGGTTTTATTTTAACCAAGGACAATATCATTTGGAAGTGTCAGAAGAAAATTCATTACTATTATATAATACCCAAAAAGACTTACCGCTTCATTTAAATGTTTCTCCAAACACATGGCTGTTGTCGGTTGTTATGACCATCAGGAGGTTTCATTCACTTTTTTCGAACGAGGCAAATTATATTCCATTTTTAAGCGAAGATAACAAGGAGAAGAAATATTATTCGCAAGAAGCTGTCTCCCCGGCAATTGCAGTGGTGTTGAGCCAATTGATGAGCTACAACCTGCATCCTTCCATAAAAGAACTATATGTAAAAGGAAAAGCATACGAACTAATTTCTTTGTATTTCAATAAGACCCAGAACGCAGACCTGGAACAATGTCCTTTTTTAGCTGATGAAGAAAATGTTAGGCGTTTAAAAATGGCAAAAGAAATCATAATTTCAAGAATGTCCGAGCCACCCACATTAGCGGAGCTTTCCGAAGAAATTGGCCTAAGTTTAAAGAAATTAAAGGAAGGATTTAAACAAATTTATGGAGACTCTGTCTATGGTTTTCTGTTTGATTATAAAATGGAGTACGCCAGAAAAATGCTGGAGACCGGAAGCCATAACGTTAACGAAGTAGGGTTGCGAGTGGGTTATAGTACGGCAAGTCATTTTATAGCATCTTTTAAAAAGAAGTACGGTACCACACCAAAAAAATATTTAACTTCAAATGTTTAAAAAGCTTAGTATGAAGTTTTATAGTTTTCTTTTTTTGGTGGCCTTTTTCTCAGGTAACATAAATGCTCAAGATAAACCTAAGACAGAAGATGTACCCAAAGCTCCTGAATTTGTACTGGTATTTAGTAAAACAACGGGGTATCGCCACAAATCCATAGAAAAAGGAGTAAAGACCTTAAAAGAGCTAGGGCGCCAAAACGGGTTTATTGTGTTGCAAACGGAAACAAGCACTGATTTTAATCCCAAGAATTTAAAAAATTATAAATTGGTTGTTTTCCTTAGCACGACTTCAGATATTTTGGAAGGCAACGAGCAAACAGCATTTGAAAATTATATAAAAAACGGAGGAAGTTTTTTGGGAATACATGCGGCTACAGATACCGAATATGACTGGCCTTGGTATGGAAAACTGGTAGGGGCGTATTTTGAAAGCCATCCTAACAACCCAAACATTCTTGATGCTAAAATAGATGTTGTAAACAAAGAACATCCTTCCACAGCGCACCTAAAAGATGCTTGGCAGCGTAGTGACGAATGGTATAATTTCAAAAACCTAAACCCAGATATTTCGGTTCTGTTAAACTTGGATGAAACAAGTTATGAAGGTGGAACCAATGGTGAAAACCATCCTATAGCTTGGTATCATGAATTTGATGGGGGAAGGGCCTTTTATACAGGTGGAGGTCACACGGAAGAATCGTTTGACGAGCCTGAATTTAGACAGCACCTAGTGGGAGCTATTTTATGGTGTTTGGGAAGAGAGTAGAGTAGGCCTTGCCACAATAATTCCAGTATTGTTTTTTATTTTTTTGAGATAATCAACCAAAGGTTCTTTGGTAATCATAACGGCTCCAGAACTTGAGGCATGTAGTAAATGGATTCTGCCATTAACTCGAATGGCAAATCCTGTATGCGTCACATCCAAACCCTTAATCGAAGTTGCCAAGGCGATGATATCTCCATCTTGGATATGTGCTTCTTGCGCTTCAATTTGATTTTGCGGTAAAATGCATAAAGATTCTTTCGCTAAGTCTGATTCAATCGTAAGAATTTCGTCGTAATTGTTGTCATCAACTAGAAAAGGATAAAGATTTCTATGAGTACCCATGAAATTGATGGGTTTTTCAATGATTTCCCCATCCAATTCAGAAGTAATATCCCGTATTAACCCTTTGGATTGGTTATTTCTTATCCATTCCGTAAAATAATGTAAACGAGAAGGATATCCGTTTAGTTCTCCATTTCTATACCGAATGGTTTCAAGGTTTTCAGCGAAATTTATAAACTGAGATTGTTCATTTTTGTGCAGCAAACCAAAGGCCATAACATTTTCAACAAAGGTGGTACAATCCAAACCTCTTAGATTGACTACAAGGGTCTCAGTTTCCCCAATCTCTAGCGTTTTTTCAACATACGGTGTTCTTAAAAATGTTTTTCCTATGGAAACAATTGTATTTCCCGTAGTCTCTTCTTCAATTTTTTGAATGTTTTCCAGCTTAGCGTAAAATAATGTAGAATCTTTAGAAGTACAGGTAATCTGTGCCTGTGCGACAAATTCAGAAATCAAAAGAAGATAAAATAAAATCGTACGGAACATAGCCTATTTTGGGTTCATCAAACTAAATTAGGATTATCTATGGAATAATAGAAAAACAAATTGCCAGAATCAAATATTAAATCAACCTCAAATAGTATTTTTACTGCTCTTAATAAATTGCTATGAAAGGAGTATTATTGGTCAATTTGGGTTCTCCAGATAGCCCAACTGCGAAAGACGTAAAACCATATCTGGACGAATTCTTGATGGATGAACGTGTAATCGATGTCCCTAAATTGTTACGTAACCTTTTAGTGAGAGGTATTATTCTACAGACCCGTCCCAAAAAATCCGCGAAGGCATATGCCAAAATCTGGTGGGAGGAAGGGTCACCATTAATTGTTATTTCGGAACGATTTACGGAAAAAGTCCGTGAGCAGACGGATATGCCTGTGGCTTTAGGAATGCGATACGGTTCGATGACCATTAAAAAAGCACTTCAAGAATTGAAAGATAAAGGTGTAGATGAGGTTTTAATGGTACCGCTATATCCACACTACGCCATGTCCTCTTACGAGACCGTGGTTGTAAAAGTGATGGAAGTACAACAAAAACATTTTCCCGAAATCCATTTGACCACCCTGCCCGCCTTTTATAGTAGTCCGGAATACATTAAGGTTTTATCGGAAAGTATTGCTGATGGTTTGAAGGATTTTGAATATGACCATATTCTCTTTTCGTACCATGGTATTCCAGAAAGGCACATTAGAAAATCAGACCCGACAAAATTTCATTGTAAGATCGATGGTAGCTGTTGCAAGATCAATTCGGTGGCACACCATACCTGTTACAGGCACCAGTGTTACGATACTACGGAACTAGTGAAAGCATATCTTGACCTTCCTGAAGATAAAGTGAGTTCTTCCTTTCAGTCTCGATTGGCTGGAGACCCATGGTTAAAACCGTATACCGATTACGAATTTGAACGATTGGCGAAAGAAGGAAAAAAGCGATTGGCCGTAATAACACCTGCATTCGTTAGCGATTGCCTGGAAACCTTGGAAGAAATTGCAATGGAGGGCAAAGAACAGTTTGAAGAGGCAGGTGGAGAACACTACAAACACATTCCATGTTTGAACGATGGTGATGCTTGGGTTGCTTTAATGGCCAAATGGGTCAACGAATGGAAATCGAAGGAAGTCCTACCTGTTTAATTAATTCCAGGTCAAGCGCAGTCGAGATTTAAATTATAATAGTTGTCAATATTTGACTGCGCTCGATATGACAACACATTAGTATGGCTAAGGTTTCATCAGATCAACTGGGCGAAGAACCTATTGGCAAGTTGCTGATCAAACAGGCCGTACCCGCTTCCATAGGCATACTGGTAATGTCCTTGAACATTCTGGTGGACTCTATTTTCGTTGGGAACTGGATTGGGTCCATTGCCATTGCAGCGATCAATGTTGTACTACCCGTTTCTTTCTTTATCGCCGCCTTGGGAATGGCAATCGGTATAGGAGGTTCTAGTATTATTTCTAGAGCATTGGGAGCTGATAATAAGGAAAAGGCTCTAAAGACTTTTGGAAATCAAATTACCCTTACCCTTTTGGTGACCATAAGCATGGTCGCTTTGGGGCTATATTTTGTAGATGACCTTATTCCCGCCTTTGGTGGAAAAGGAACCATCTTTGACCCTGCAAAAGTCTACTATACCATCATTTTGTATGGAGTACCTTTTTTGGCACTTTGTATGATGGGCAATACGGTAATTCGTGCAGAGGGCAAACCAAAATTTGCCATGATTGCCATGATCATTCCTTCCGTTGGGAACCTGCTCATGGATTATGTCTTCATCTATATGTTTGATTGGGGCATGCATGGGGCAGCTTGGGCAACAACCGCAGGGTATTTGATGTGCTTTGCATACATTCTTTATTTTTTATGTCCAAAAACTCTGAACTGAAGATAAGTCCCGCCCATTTTGGATTGGATATGCCTATTTTAAAGGAAATCGGTTCACTTGGTTTTGTGACTTTGGCAAGACAGGCAGTAACCAGTATTACCTACCTTTTAATGAACAATATTCTATTCAATTTAGGAGGGGAAGCCATGGTGGCCGTATACGCCATTATTGGTAGAATGTTGATGTTCGCATTGTTTCCGGTTTTTGGCGTTACCCAAGGATTTTTGCCCATTGCAGGATTCAACTATGGCGCATTGAAATACGACCGCGTGAAAGAATCCATTTATACAGCGATCAAGTATGCCGCTTTGGTAGCTACGCTGGTGTTTATTGGACTGATGCTTTTTCCAGAAGCCATAACATCATTGTTTTTAAGCAGCAAGGAAAATTTACCTGCTGAAGAGTTGATTACGAATGCTTTTGTTTTGGAACATGCACCTAACGCTATGCGTTGGGTCTTTGCGGCAACACCCATAATCGCATTACAGTTGATTGGAGCAGCATATTTTCAGGCAGTTGGAAAAGCGACTCCAGCTTTGCTTTTGACCTTGACCCGGCAAGGCTTCTTTTTTATTCCGCTTATTCTGATTTTACCCAACTATTTAGGGGAACTCGGCGTTTGGCTTTCCTTTCCAATTGCTGATGTACTTGCAACTATTGTTACGGGGATTTACTTAGGTAGAGAAGTAAAAACCAAGCTGCAAACATTAAGTTAGCATAGAGATTATTTAATTTGGGTAGCGGCTTTGCTAATGATTTTCCATTCCCCTTCAAGCTTTTTCAATAAAAAGATATCGATGAATTTTAAGTCTCCTTTCGGAATTGAGATTTCCGCTTTGGCGCAGGCTATGTTATTGGCATAGTCAATCATCAAAATCTTTCCGACCCTTCCATTAAATTTTCCTTTTTCCCTGTTTTTGAATAGGGCACTATATTCTTTTGGGGACAAGACCCATAACTCCTGGTCTTTTTTAGATAAAAAGAGATCAGCTTCTTCATAAAAGGCGGACTCAATCAATTCTTGATTATTGTAGGACGAGCCATCAAGATATTTTTGTAGGGTTGCTTTAATGCTGTCTTCTTCGGCTTGGGCAATTAAAGAGGTGGTCAAAAATACGAATGATATCAGGAATAGAACTTTTTTCATTGGTTGCTGCTTTGTTATCTTAAAGAATAAAAATCTTCAGTGATTTTATATTTTACTTCTTCGTTTTCTTTATAGAGAAAGAATGCACCACCCCATAGTGTTGACACATCTTCAATAATTTTAGTGGCCATTAGACTATAGACATCTTGACTTTTTAATTTTAAAAATTCTTCCTCTGGCATCCATTTTATAGCTTCCCACCTTTCTTTGACCTTAAGCGTTCCCGATTTGTATTTTGCTATGTAGAACATTCTCAAAGCAGCCTTGGGATTAAAATCATAGGTAAAGGAAAAAACTCCAGCTAGTTTTGGTTCGGAGATTTCTATGCCCATTTCCTTAGTTAAATGCATTAAGGATTCGTTGTAGGTTTCCGGTTTGTTATACCGAAGTGGCGGCACATTCCATATTCCGTTATATTTTACCATCGCAATCTCGCCTTGGTCATTGCAGACCAAAAGCCTTTTAATGGTATAATTGTCCAATGGTTTTTCGGTTTCTTGTGCCAATACTGTTACTGTGGGAAAGCTAAAAACGAATGTAAATAGTAAAACTATATTTCTCATTTATTCAACAATTAAATTAAAGGGTTTGGGTAGTATTCTTAACAGTTTTCCATTATCCTCATCAGTGAGCATATAGAGTTTGCCATCTGGACTCTGAGCTACTTTCCTCGACCGTACACGATCATCCAAAAAAAGTTCTTCCGCACTTTTTATAGTATCATGTTCAATACGGAACCGCCACAGACTTCCTCTGGACAATCCAGGAACGATTAGATTGTTT
Organism: Bacteroidota bacterium; assembly: GCA_039030475.1. Taxonomy (GTDB): domain Bacteria; phylum Bacteroidota; class Bacteroidia; order Flavobacteriales; family Flavobacteriaceae; genus Flagellimonas. Next base: position 31,664 of record JBCCEC010000004.1, on the reverse strand, counting down.
TTCCATTCGGGAAATTCATTCCCGGTATAAAAAGTAAGCCCTGTTGGTGCTACGGTATGAGTCCAAAACCAAACAGGAGAGGTAAAAACAACGCCTTCAATAGGTGGTGGGGTATAATCCGAACTTCTTAATTTTCCAGAAGTCACATTGGGCCAACCGTAATTTGCACCGGGTTTAAGAATATTGATTTCATCGCCTTCAATGGTACCATGCTCGCTGAACCATATCTTGCCTGTCTCTGGTTGAACAGTTATTCCCTGTGCCGCACGGATACCCATAGCGTACAATCCCGGAACTGCGGCTTCTCCAAAATCGGGGTTGTCTTCAGGAATGCTTCCATCAGGGTTTATTCTGTATATTTTTCCTCTTTTATCCGAAACATCTTGTGCTATGGGAATTTCAGGTTCGTCATGTTCCCAAAAGAGACGTTCACCAATGATAACATAAAGTTTTCCATCGGTTCCAAAGGTCATTCCACCGCCATAATGAAAGTACTCCCTGGTATACGGAGCAGCTTCAATTAAGGTTTGATAATTGGTTAAAGAGTCATTTTTCAATTGGGCTCGAATAACTTTTGTAGTGGTTCCAAAACCTTTTTTGGCAGCGTACGAAAAGTAGACCCGTTGGTTATTTTTAAAATCCGGGTCGACCAAAACTTCAAAAATCCCCGAATTATCACCAAAATGAATAGCACGGATGCTATCGGTTAAATCTGTTGGAAACCCTTTGATAATCTGTTTTTCTTTTGAGTTGAGATTAACGCGCAATAAATCACCATCCTTTTCAGAAATAAGTGCTTCGTCATCAGAAATAAAGGCAATGCTCCAAGGGTGGTTAAAGCTATCTAAGACCAGTTGTTTAATTGGAACAGTAGGGTGGTGCTTTTTATCAAGGACGAGTTTTTCCTTGCAACCGATAGTTACTAAAATCAATATAGGAATCAGGATATAGGTTTTCACTTGACTTTTGTACTATTTGAGGCAAATATGACAAAGACATCACTAAAAGGCTTTAAAAATCATGATTCTTAAAACGAAAATGCCAAATCAAGCACCAAATTGACTTCTATATTCCGAAGGGGTCAACTGGGTTATGGCCTTGAATGCCATATTGAAAGAGGTAACGTTTCCAAATCCGCATTCATAAGCTATTGTCGCTATTTTTTGTTGGATTGAATTTGGTTCCGATAGCAACTGTTTTGCCTTTTCTATTCGATACTGGTTAATGAATTCAGAAAAATTCTTTTGCTCATTTTCGTTGATGGCCTGTGATAATTTTCTTGGGGAAGTATTTAATTTTTCAGCAATGATTTCCAAGGAAATGGTTTTATGCAAATACATTTCTTCTTTGGCAAAGAGGGTTTTTAAGGAAGAGACCAGTTTTTTTGATGTGTCGCTATCTAAAGTTGATTTGGTATATTTTCCCAATTGAAAAGCATGCTTCTGTAAAAAGAGAAAGGAGAAAATGTAAATCAAAAATGAAAAGAAAACGGCTCCGCCAATGTACCAAGAAAAGATTCCGGCAAGATGTCCCATATAAAAACACCAAATAATGCCAACGCCAATAATCAGGTTTCTGTACCATTTGTAAAGTTGTTGATGTGCTGATTTACCCTTTGAAAACAATAAATAAATAGACAAGCTTACGTATAGGGCCAAATGTGAAAAAACAGCAATGTAAATGCCATAGGATAATACATCACCTTTATTGGGGATGAAAGCACACAGTAATGCAAAAGCACAAAAAGGAATAAGATGTAGATAATTTCTAAGTGAAAACACTTTGGATCTATCAAAAAGGGCTTTTCCGTAAAGCCATAAAAATGGTCCCGTCAAGAGAATTCCAGAGATTCCAATGTTACGTTGCCAGGGCTCTAAATGAAAATAGGTATTGAGAACTGATTTCCCTATTCGAATGGTGACCCCAAGAATTATAAAGGCCAAAAATACGTTCGCTTTTCGCCTACCTTTTTTTAGCGTAATCAGATAGACGAACAAGAAGAGTGCCTGGACCAGGCCCAAACAACTTAAGACGAGTATTAAGGTATCTTGATTCACCCCATAAAATTAATAAGATGTGCATAAACCTAACAATTGAGTTTGAAGAATATTTATTCCCTCACATCAATTCAAGAGAAATTCGGATAATTGAGCCACATAATACACATCTGTTATCTTGGTACTATCAAACGATACCTTAAAAAACGAAACGATTTCTTATTTTCGTCTTAAACCATCACTATTTTGAAAAAACAGTTAGTCTTATTCCTATTGGCGATAGTCGCCTTAAACTGTAGAGAAAAAGAGGCCCCTATGAAAACATACAATCTTTTTGTTGGCACCTATACTGATGGCGAGAGTAAAGGTATTTATCGTTTCACCTTTAATTCCAACTCTGGGGAACTTGAACAGAAAACCTTGGCCGCAGTATTGCCGAATCCTTCTTTTTTGACAATATCGAATGATAAAAGTAATCTGTATGCCGTTCAGGAAACTGCGGATTTTGATAGTTTGGGTGGTGGGATTACTGCTTTTAGATTAAAAGAGGGGCTTTTGGAGCTTCAAAATAGTATGGGTACTGGAGGAGCGCACCCTTGTCATGTTACATTATCTGGAGATGGCCAATTGGCAGTGTCGAATTATACCGGGGGTAATCTATCAATTTTTGAATTGGAAGATAATGGAGCGTTAAAACAAAACCCACAGCTTATAGACCATAAGGTTTTGGATACCGCAAAGGCAGCACATGTGCACAAAGCCCATTTTAGTAAAGACGGGCTATTTGCATCTGATTTAGGATTGGACGCTTTGAAAAGGTATAACAAGCAAGATGGAAATTGGAAGCCAGCTCATCAATCTTCATTGGATTTGCCAGGTGGAGCTGGGCCTAGACACTTCGTTTTTGATACTACTGGAAATTATCTTTATATCATCAATGAATTGAACTCTAGTATTTCTCTTTTCAAAAGGGATGATGAAGGCAGTTTTAATAATATGCAGACGGAAAGCACTTTGGCCGCAGCCTATGAAGGACAAAATGCGTGTGCCGATATTCATTTATCTGCGGATGGAAAGTTTTTATACGGTTCCAATCGTGGTGAAAACACTATTGTGATTTTTGAAGTGGATTCCAAAACGGGAAAACTTAGTTTGGTGGGCCGCGAATCGGTTCAAGGAAATTGGCCTCGGAATTTTACAATAGACCCTTCTGGGAATTTTTTGCTGGTGGCCAATCAAAGAAGTAATAACATTGCTGTTTTCCAAAGGAATATTGAACAAGGAACACTCGCCTATCGCAACGAAGTTTCTATCCCAGCACCTGTTTGCTTGGAATTTTTAGAGTAGCTTTTGATTTTTTTAATCCTTGCTAAACAAAGGCACCGAAGTTTTATTTGAATCACCTTTGGTGAACCATGTCATAATATGCTTTTGAGGCCATCGTCTGATTAGGGTATCCGCTTTTTTATCATACCAAACCGCGTCAAAGTTGCTTTTGGTAGATAGCACCACACGCCATTCCTGTTGTAATTTAGTAGCATCCTTGTAGCTGACACTTAAGCTGTCCCAATCAATGTTTGATAATACTTGGGGGTCCAAATGTACCATTACTTCTTTCTCATTGAGAATGGCCAACCAAATAGGAACAGAAAGATGTTCAATGGATAGTGTTTCTCGTTTACCGCCCCATCCAATTTTTAGGTCTTGACCATTTCTTATGGCATTTATCAACGCTTGTTTTGACCCTTTTAGAATACTTCCGTCCCTATCTGTTTTTAAAACTACGTGCCAATCATTTGAACTAGGCTGTTGTTCTGTACATGAAGAAATCATGATTAGAAAGAAAAAAAGGAAAGCAGTTTTCATAATGAAGCGTTTGTTTGGTATTACCCCTGTGCAAAGTAGATAATTATCAGAATCAATATAACGACAACGAGAACTGCAAAAAATATTTTCCAAAAACTATAAGGTCTAGTTCCTGAAATCTGTCCATTTTCGCCATTGATAAAAAAGTTATATTCTTTCCCTTTAAAACGATAAGCACTTACATAAACAGGCAACAAAATATGTTTAAAGGTCTCTTCGGATAAATTCATATCGAGGCTGCTCACTCTTTGTGTATCTCCACCTATGTCCTGTTTACACCAACGGGTAGCAATGTCGCGCGCCACCTCTTTGGAGTGTAAGTGACCTTCTTTTAGGGGAATCGTATATTTTTCAGTGACGAAACCAGATAAAAAACCACTGTTAAAAGGCTGTAGTTTTTTTAAGTTCCAACGGGCAATTTTGTTAGGGATTCTACCTGTTTTTTGTTTGGATGCCTTTATCAATGTATCATCCACAAAACCAGATACATTTCCAGAGGCAGCATACCATCTCGTCTTACGAACCCTTCGCGTCTGTTTTTTACCGTTGCTATCTCGGTAACTTTGGGTTTCATAATAATACTCGCCTCGTTTTCCGGTATACGAAGCAAAGAGTTGTGCATCAAACGTCCAATAAGGGAGATACAATCCTTTGGTAAACTGTGGGTCAAGCGCTGCTTTTTTCAATTTATTGGGCGCCCACCACAATTTACTTACCCATTTTTGAAAAATAACGAACGACTTTTCTTTTTTAATTTGAAATGGGAGCACTGCACCTGGTAAAATCCAATCTTCCTTGTAAGCATCGGCAATCACCAAGGGCATACTGCAATACACACAATGCAACGACTTGTAGTTCTCTTCTACATGCTGGTCGGCACCACAGTTTTTGCAATGGAGCATGGAAATCTCCTCACTATGTTTTTGGGCACCCATTTCCTTCAAATAAGGGTATAGCTCTAGCTCTTCAAAACCATTTTCATCAATAGAGATGGACTCTTCATGACCACAATACTCACAGGTAATGTTGGTTGTGCCAGGTTTGTACTTGAGCTCCGCTCCACAATTGACACAAGATCTTTTAAGCTCTGTTTTTTGGATAGTTTTCTCCAAAGACTTCTCTTATTTATGGATTGTCAATTAGAAAACTTATGCTGTAGGTAACGGAGGTGGGGTACTTCCTCCTAAAAATGATTTTAATTCATCGACCTCTTTGAGCGCTGTCCATGCCGCCATGCCTTGTTTCCAAACCAAACTATCCCTGTTGATGGTGCGTGCGGCAAAAAGTGCTTGTAGCTGTTCAAAAGAAACAGGACCTTGCTGTGTTCCGTTGACTGCATAAAAATAGTGTACTGCCGTAGGCATTGGAGGTGGAACAGCAGCGTTTGATTGCTGCATTTGAAGGTTTCCACCCATTTGTGGGCTCATCATGCCGCCCATTTGTTGGGCGAGTACGAATCCCATTCCCATACCCATTCCGGCTCCTGCCGTACCGCCTTCGTTTTTGGCAGCAGCTTCAATGGCTTTGGCTGTTTTAAACTTGGTCAACTTATCCAAATCTAATTTGTCTATACGGCTATACTCGAAGATTTCTTTTTTGAGGTCTTCTGGCATGGAGACGTTTTCGATGTAGAACTTTTCAAGGGAAATTCCCACGGAAAGAAACTCAGATTTCATGACTTCCTGGCAAGTCTCTGAAAGTTCTGAGGTATTTGCTGCGTAAAGTTCGATAGGAAGATTGGCTTCCCCCACGGTATCGGTAAAACGGGTGGCGATTAAACTTTTTAAATGCTCATTGATTTCAAAATTGGTGAAATTACTGTCGGTGCCCACAATGTCAACAATAAACTTTCCGGGGTCGGCTATTTTAAAAGCATACGTACCAAAAGCGCGAATTTCCACTAGTCCAAAACGGTCGTCACTTAGTGTAATAGGGCTCTTGGTTCCCCATTTTTCATCAGTAAAAAGATGGGTGTTTACAAAGTAAACTTCCGCTTTGAACGGAGAGTTAAAACCATACTTCCAACCCTTTAATGTGGTAAGAATCGGCAGGTTTTGTGTGGTAAGGTCATAGGTGCCTGGCGTAAAAACGTCGGCCAATTGTCCTTCATTTACAAATACGGCCGTTTGCCCTTCGCGAACAATTAGTTTGGCCCCGTTTTTAATCTCGTTCTGGTAACGCTCAAATCGATGTGCTATGGTATCATCAGTGTAATCTAACCATTCAATAATATCAATAAACTCATTGGTGAGCTTTTCTTTTATTTTTCCAAAAATATCCATGGGCAGTGTGTTTCGTTGTTAATCTCCTAAAACTATAAAAAAGGAAGAAGAGAAAGAAGAAAATGAATCCCAATTTATAATTGTCACCTAAAACTGTGAAAAACAGAACACTTTTAAAACGAGTTAATTAGAATATTCCGTAACCATTGGCAATGATGAATACAGAAAGCGCTAGGAACACAAAGGCGGGGAACGATTTTTTTAGGGGGTCGCTAACTTTAACGTGCATGCCTATTGCCCCCAACATAAGTACGGTCATAACTAGAGCAGCAGGAATTGTCAAAGTTGGAACCCAAATGGAAACCATTAATAGTACAGCGCTCAGAACCTTAAGTCCACCAACAAGATACATTATGGTTTCGGTTAATCCATAAGCTTCAAATTCTGCTTTCATACTACTTGCATTGCCAGCGCGCCATGATGTAGGTTTGTTAAAGCGAAAGAACCATACATTAATAATACTAACGAAGATTATAATTTTGGCAGCAATAATGAGATATCCCATTTTGTTTAATGATTTATATGTAAATTTAAACAAAATACTTTAAGAATTGAATTTAAACTATTTAATTAGCGCTATTTCTTCTGTACTTTTTATTGCTATTGCTTTTTCTGGAATATCTTTTATTGTATTTGGATTAAGTTGCCTTTTTTCTAAATTTATGGTTTCGGAATTTCAACGTTACGGGCTCCAAAAGTTTCGAATCCTAAATGGATACCTTCAAATATTAGGAGGAATAGGACTTTTAATAGGGTTGAGTTATCTCCCACTAGCTTTAACTTCAAGTTTTGGTCTCACGGTATTAATGCTTTGTGGATTTTTGGTACGCTTAAAGATCAAGGATGGCTTTGTAAAATCTTTTCCAGCATTTTTCTACATGTTACTCAATCTTTTTATAGTAATTCAATCATTTGATATTATTTTGTTTAATAAATAATATAAATTGATAAACAAAATTAGTATTTTAATCGAAAATTAGAGCAGATGAAAAAAATGATGTTTACCGTTTTGTGCTATAAACTAGCAAAAAGGAAATACAGAAAAGTTTATCGAACTAAAAAGGCACTGTTGTTATGTTCATAGAGAAAGGCAGTAAAATAGAACCTTTATTGGCAGATATGCATTTTGATGGAGTGCGTTTTGATCCTAAAATTCTTGAAGCCCTCAGACAACAAACTGCAAAATCGGTAGAAAAGAATGGATGAGGGTCTAGACATTAAAAATGTTTTGGGGACTAAACTCCAACCCTGTTGTTATGAACCTAAAACAGGATTTTACCGTGATGGTTTTTGTAGAACGGGGGACGAAGATGTGGGAACACACGTTGTTTGCGCTGTAATGACGGAAGAATTTTTAATTTTCACCAAACAGCAGGGAAACGATTTGAGTACTCCTATACCCCTTTATCAATTCCCAGGTCTTAAACCTGGAGATAAATGGTGTTTGTGTGCGTCCCGTTGGAAACAAGCATGGAAAGTTGGTAAGGCTCCAGACTTGATTTTGGAGGCAACACACGAAAAAGCATTGCAAATTATTGATTTTGAAATCCTTTTGGAACATAAATACGCTATGTAAGGTCTTCCAGTAACTGTTTAGCAGCAACTTCACCAGAAGCCATGGCAGCATTCAACGAACCGTTCAACAAGTAATCTCCAGCCACATATAGTTTTTTGTGAAGCTTCATTTTTTGCTTAGACAAGTTCATTGCTAACTCATCAATATTCGGAAGCGCTTGCTTAATGGTGTACTTCTTTAAAAAACTTTTGGTGACGATTCCGCAGTGTTTTTGTAATTCAGAGCTAACGGTATCAACTAGTTTTGATTCACTTAACGTATGACTTTTCACTACGGTAACAGAAAGCACAACATCCCCTGAAGCAGTTTGCCCAAATGGATAGTACAGATTGTTCGCTAGTGCATCGTTATCGGTGATCAGTCCAATAATACCTTCTTCAAAAGTTCTCTTTTCCGCTGTAAAGTAGAGATTATCGCAACTTTTCCAATCAACCTTGGAGAAATTGACTGCCCCGGTGGCAGTATCTATAGGTACGGTTGCTAGAGTGGCATCACTCTCTAAAACTTCACCACTTTCCATTTGGATGCCTTTGGCATCTATGGCTTTTACTTTTTGACCATACCTAAATTGACTATGATGTAATTGATTGGATAATTGCTCTGGAATAGCGCCAATTCCTTTATCTGGAAGTGTGGCATAACCTTCCCCAAACATTTTAAAGACAAACTCGAACATTCGAGAAGAAGTCTCCAACGCTTCCTCTAAAAAAATTCCTGTAAAAAACGGCCTAAAGAAATCCGCAATGATGCGGCTTGAAAATCCGTAGTTTTTAAGATATTCCAATGTAGTGGTTTCCGTTGAAGAGAAAATATCCTGAATCGTTTTCTTTTTTAACCGCTGTGTTAAAGTGAAAATCTTGATTTTATCCGCAATAGAGCCTATTGAAGAAAAAATTGTGGGAAATAGGGCCGAAATATCACGTAGAGGGTCACCAATACGTTGGGTTTTCCCATTTTTAAAGATCAAAGCTCCCGGCTTAAACTGATGCAACTTTAAACCAGTATAGTTTAGATGTTTTTTTGCTTGTGGATATGCAGAAAGTAGCACCTGAAAGCCATGATCAAAAAAAGTTCCTTCGATTACATCCGTCTTAACTCGGCCCCCAACTGAATCTGTTGCTTCGAGAAGTATTGGAGCATAACCGTTTTCTTCTAGGGTTTTGGCAGCAATCAACCCGCTTATCCCTGCACCAATAATATATATTTTTACTGATTTCTTTTCCATTGAATTAATCTGGTCTTTATGTAAAAATAGCGATTTCAATTTCGGAGAATTTGGTGACTTTATTGCAACGTTTGACCATTAACTTTTGAACCGTTTCGAACTTCTTTTACGTTCCCAAAGATTCCAAAATAGGTAATCTCCTTTTTAGTAACAACTTACCGTATGCATTTCTATGTTTTTCCTTACTTTTAGTACTGACTAATATAACTCATCAAAATGACACAATTGCTTTCCAAAGCTGGCATACTATTGCTGGTATTTACACTCTTTTGTACTCCTGCACAAACTCAACGAAAAAAGAAATCATCAACCGTTAAAACCGCTTATCCGCAAGAACTCTATTCCAGTTTGGAGTATAGATCTATTGGACCGCACCGCGGTGGACGGTCGGCGGCCGTGACGGGAGTGCCTGGCGAACCCAATCTATTCTATTTTGGTGCTGCAGGCGGCGGTGTATGGAAAACCCTAGATGGTGGGCGTACATGGGAGAATATTTCCGATGGTTATTTTGGGGGTAGTATCGGAGCAGTGGAAGTGGCCCAAAGCGACCCTAATGTTTTGTATGTTGGAGGGGGTGAAAAAACACTTCGAGGCAATGTATCTTCGGGTTATGGTATTTGGAAAACTGAAGATGGAGGAAAAACATGGAAATCAGCTGGCCTGAAGAATAGTCGTCATGTACCACGTATTCGCATTCACCCAAAAGACCATAATGTAATCTATGCAGCAGTATTGGGCAATATTTATAAGCCCACGCAAGACCGGGGTATTTATAAGAGTACGGATGGTGGAAAAACATGGAGCAAGAAATTATTTGTCAACGAACAATCGGGTTTTGTTGATCTTACCTTAGACCCGAACAATCCACGTATTTTATATGCTTCTTCATGGCGTGCGAAACGTACCCCATATAGTTTGAGCAGTGGCGGTGATGGTTCAGGATTGTGGAAAAGTACGGATAGCGGTGAAACTTGGACGGAAATCTCTAAGAACGAAGGATTCCCTAAAGATACCCTTGGGATTATTGGGGTCACGGTTTCTCCCAAAAACAGTGACCGTGTTTGGGCAATTGTCGAAAACAAAGAAAAAGGAGGCTTATATCGCTCGGAAGATGGGGGTAAAAAATGGGCCTTGGTCAATAGCGAACGCAAATTGAGGCAACGGGCTTGGTACTATACCAGGGTTTATGCCGATACCGAAGATGACGATGTTGTTTATGTATTGAATGTGCGCTACCATAAATCAACGGACGGAGGCAAAAGCTTTAATACGTTCAATGCACCACATGGTGACCATCACGATCTTTGGATTGCGCCAGAAAATTCGAAACGAATGATCATTGGGGATGACGGAGGCGCACAGGTTTCCTATGATGGTGGGGAGACTTGGAGTACCTATTACAACCAACCAACGGCACAATATTATCGTGTGACCACAGATAATTCACATCCGTACCGTATTTATGTGGCACAGCAAGACAATTCTACTTTGCGAGTAAACCACCGCAGCGACGATAGTAGTATTGGCGAAGATGACTGGGAGCCTACGGCAGGAGGTGAATCTGCCCATATTGCCGTAGACCCAAATAACAACGATATCGTGTATGGAGGAAGTTATGGCGGCTTTTTGACACGAGTTAACCACAAAACAGGTACGGTCAGAGGTATTAACGTATGGCCGGATAATCCAATGGGGTATGGTGCAGAAGGCATGAAATACCGTTTTCAATGGAACTTCCCCATTATGTTTAGCAAACATAATCCCAAAAAACTATATACGTTTTCGAACCATGTGCATATGAGTACAAACGAAGGGCAAAGCTGGGAGCTATTGAGTGATGACTTAACACGTAATGATCCAACAAAATTGGTTTCCAGTGGAGGGCCAATTACACAGGACAATACGGGCGTTGAATATTACTGCACCATTTTTGCGGCAAATGAAAGCCCTTTAAAGGAAGGTTTACTTTGGGTTGGGAGTGATGATGGATTGATTCATGTCTCCAAAGATGGAGGTCAAGATTGGGAAAATGTAACACCTTCGGGAATGCCTGAATGGAATATGGTCAATAGTATAGAACCTTCAGTTTTTGATGAAGGAACTTGCTATGTGGCTGCAACCAGATACAAATTAGGGGATTTTAAACCCTATCTCTACAAAACCACCGATTATGGAAAAACATGGTCTAAAATTACCAATGGTATTCCCAATGAACACTTTACCAGGGTGGTTAGAGAAGACCCAAAAAGAAAAGGATTGTTATATGCGGGAACCGAAACAGGAATGTACATTTCTTTTGATGATGGAAGTAATTGGAGTCCGTTCCAGTTAAATCTACCCATTGTTCCAATAACCGATTTGGCCTTAAAAGACAATAACCTTATTGTAGCGACCCAGGGAAGAAGTTTATGGATCATTGATGACTTAACGGTACTTCATCAATTGGAAGCTTCGGACAAGAGTGCCAATATAAAGTTATACCAACCAAAGGATAGCTACCGTACGAAAGGGAGAGCAGCCAAAGAGCCATCTAAGACCGAGGGACAGAATCACCCCAATGGCGTTATTACTCATTTTTATCTTAAGAATATGAGTGACAAGGACAGCATCAGTCTAACGTACTTCTCCAAATCTGGTGATACATTAGCTACGTTCAGCAATTTTTCCAAGGATAAGGATAAAAAACTAAAAGTCGAAAAAGGCGGGAACACCCATGTTTGGGATACACGAGGCAAAGGAGCCGAAAAATTAAAAGGAATGATTTTTTGGTGGGCCAATTTTAGTGGAGCAAAAGCTGTACCTGGAACTTATAAGGTCTCATTAAATGTAAACGGTTCCGAACAATCAGAAGAGTTCAAGATTATTCCGGATCCAAGAGCTGAGGTTTCTGTAGCCGATATGCAAAAGCAGTATGATTTTATATCGGATATCAATACAACCATTGACCGAGCACATAAATCGATAAAGAAAATCAGGAAAATCAATACAAAGCTGGACGCGTTTACCAAACAGTACAAGGACAACGAACAGACCAAAGATTTGGTAGAGAAGGCTGACAAAATGAAAGCGGATTTTGGTAAGATTGAAAAAGCCTTGTACCAAACCAAAAATAGAAGTAACCAAGATCCATTGAACTTCCCAATACGATTGACGAATAAACTCGGACATTTAAATAGTTTGGTTTCAATTGATGATTTTCCACCTACCGATCAAGATGTTGACGTGAAGAATGAGATGACCACAAAAATCAATACGCAATTAACCACTTTCGATAAACTAGTTGAAGAAGAGATGAAGGCTTTTAATGCAGCGTTTAATCAACTAGGTTTGGAATATTTAAGTATAGAAGAATAACCAACACTATGAAAAATATTATGTATGTAGTAGCCCTAATTCTTGGGGCTACTTCTTTTGCACAAACCGCCGAAGAATACTTTAAACCCTTAAAATACAGAAATATTGGCCCTTTTCGGGGTGGACGCTCTGTATGCGCCACTGGGGTTGTGGGTAACCCCATGACCTATTATATGGGAACAACGGGAGGTGGCCTTTGGAAAACTACCGATGCAGGGCAGCACTGGAACAACATTTCAGATGGTTTTTTTGAAATGGGTTCTGTCGGAGCGGTTGCTGTTTCTAAATCCAGAACCAACATAGTGTATGTGGGAATGGGAGAACATGCTCCTCGCGGTGTAATGACTTCTTATGGAGATGGGGTCTATAAATCCATTGATGCTGGAAAAACATGGCAGCACGTTGGCCTAAAAGAAACACAGCATATTTCTAGAATTATTATTCATCCAACGAATCCAAATATTGTTTATGTAGCTGCACAAGGAGCATTGCACGGCCCAAATAAAGAGCGTGGAATTTTTAAAACTACCGATGGTGGAAAGACCTGGAAGAATATATTGTTCGTGAATGATCTTACAGGCTGTTCAGAACTTTCAATGGATGCCAATGTCCCTGAGGTGCTTTATGCCACTATGTGGGAACATCAACGCAAACCTGAAATAGTTATTAGTGGTGGTGAAGGAAGTGGGGTTTACAAATCAGTTGACGGTGGCGAAACTTGGAAAAAAATTGAAAAAGGACTTCCAAAGGAAAAGGGAAAGATGGCGATATCCGTGAGTCCTGCGAATTCAAATAAAGTTTTTGCGCTTATTGAAAGCGATTCCAATGCAGACAAAGGAGGACTTTTTGTTTCTAATAATGGAGGTCAAACATGGAGCATGGTGAGTGGAGATAATCGTTTGACGCAAAGAGCATGGTATTATACAGAAGTGTTTACCGACCCTAACAACGAAAATGTGGTCTATGTATTGAGCGCTCCTGCCTTGCGTTCTATTGATGGTGGAAAAACATGGAGTAGACTTTCGGGCACCCATGGAGATTATCATGACCTTTGGATCAATCCCAATAACTCCAATAATATGGTCATTGCCAATGATGGTGGTGCTGCGATTAGCTTCAATTTTGCGAAAAGTTGGTCTACTCAAAACATCATGCCTACTGCACAGTTTTATCGTATTAATGTTGATAATCTTTTTCCATACAATATTTATGCGGGTCAACAGGACAATACTTCGGTAAAGATTGCGAGCCTTTCCTTAGGAAGAAGAAGCATTAGTCGCGAGGATTGGACGTATTCTGCAGGTGGGGAAAGTGCTTTTTTGGCGTTTGATCCAGATAATCCAAGATATGTGATGGGAGGGAGCTATTTGGGAACCATTAATTTACTGGATACCCATACCAAAGCTTCTACCAAAGTAATGGCATCGCCCATTCAGTATTTGGGACGAGCCGCGCGGGACATGAAGTATCTCTACAATTGGAATGCACCGATACTTTGGTCCAAACATGAACCGGGCACATTCTATCATTGTGCCCAATTGGTACTCAGAACTAGGGATAGCGGAGTGACTTGGGAAGAGATTTCTCCAGATTTGACCCGAAACCAAGATGACAAGCAAGGCAACGGTGGAGGGCCTTATACGAATGAAGCAGTAGGTGCCGAAAACTATGGTACTATCGCTTACATGATAGAATCACCTCATGAAAAAGGGGTTTTCTATACGGGGAGTGATGATGGACTGGTACACATCACAAAAAACGGAGGTGAAACTTGGGAAAATGTTACTCCAAAAGGATTGCAAGAATGTCTGATCAATGCCATCGAAGTATCGCCTCACGATCCAGCTACGGTCTACATAGCAACCACGCGCTATAAGTTCAATGATTATACGCCTGCCATTTATAAATCCACCGACTATGGAAAAAGTTGGACCAATATCAGTTCTGGAATTCCAAAGGGTTCATTTACCCGAGTGGTTCGTGAGGACAAGGATAGAAAGAATCTACTATATGCAGGCACCGAGAAAGGAATATATATTTCTTGGAACGGAGGTCAGAATTGGGAATCCTTTCAATTGAATTTGCCAAAAACACCCATTTTGGATTTAATGGTGCATCAAGGCGATTTGATAGTGGGAACCTCTGGTCGCTCTTTCTGGATTTTGGATGATTTGGGATTGCTAAAAACATATAACAGACCCCAAAAAGCAGCAAAACTATATCAGCCAGAACCAGCATACAATGGATCATGGAGCAGTGCGCTGAACGGAAATTCACCAAAATTTAAAGGAAGTCAACCCTTTACCGGGGTAAATCCTGCGAATGGATTGGTGTTGTATTATGAGCTCCCCAAATTGGATTCTACCGATATCAGTATGGAGATTTATGATGCCAAAGGGAAGTTGGTCAATTCGTTTTCTTCAAAAAAGGATGCAACCTACAAACGATATGATGGCGGTCCGCCACCAGCTCCAAAGCTTGACAAAAAAGAAGGACTCAATCGTTTTGTATGGAATATGGGGCATGCCATAATGCCAGGTGTAAAAGACACCTACATCGAAGCGAATTATAGGGGGCATCGTGCTATTCCGGGCACGTACACAATTAAATTGAAGGTTGAGGATGCAGTGCAGGAAACAAAGGTAGAAATAAAGGAGGTTCCAACATATGATATCAAACCTAGTCAGTATGAAGCATTCGATGTTTTTATGACCGAGACTGAAGCCAATCTGACCGAGATGCATACCATGGTGAACACGCTTTTCAATGCCAAGAATCAATTGAAAAAAGTGCTTAAAAAAGTGAAGGACGAATCGCTAAAGAAAGAGGGCAAAGCATTGCTGGAAGAATTGGATGCTTGGGACAAGGATATGGTACAGCGCAAGTCGAAAGCATACGATGATGTAGAGAATTTTCCGAACAAGTTTACTGCGGAATACCTGTTTTTGATAAACGCCACCAATAGTTCTGTGCCAAGAGTCAACCAATCCTCAATTGATCGAAGAAAAGAATTGGATACACAATGGACAGGACTTAGACAAAGAGGGAAAAACGTTGAAAATGTGAAGATTCCAGCCTTCAACAAAAAATTATGGGAAGCAGGAATTGGTGCTATACAACTTTAAAAAGCAAATAAGGTTTTTGGGCTAAAGGTAAAGGGTCTTGCTTCTCTTCTTTTTACCTTTGCCCCTTAACTCTTTTTACCTAAAAGTGGACTATTACAATTATATAAAAGCATTGCACCTTATTTTCGTGGTCACCTGGTTTGCAGGGCTATTTTACATTCCAAGACTATTCATTTATCATATTGAAGCATGGCAAAAACCATCGCCAGATAAAGAAATACTGTCTGAACAACTTAAATTGATGACAAAGCGGTTGTGGTATATTATTACATGGCCTTCGGCGGTTTTGTGTACACTGTTTGCTATTTGGTTACTCATACTAATACCAGGCTGGCTACAGCAACCATGGATGCATGTAAAGCTCTTGTTTGTGATACTCCTTTTTGGGTATCATTTAAAATGCCATCAAATTTTCAAACAATTGCAGCGAGATGAAATAAAATACACATCCCGTTTTATGCGTATTTGGAACGAAGGGACTACACTCATTCTTTTTGCCGTAGTTTTTTTAGTGGTTTTAAAAAATGCTTTTAATTGGATCTACGGAGTGGTCGGTATTTTTGTTCTGGCTATTTTGTTGATGTTGGGAATTCGGTTGTACAAGCGTGTCAGGGATAAAAACCCGAATGCATGATAAACTCAAATTTACGCTTGGTCATGACCTCTTTGTTTCAGATTATTGCTTTAGGATTTGAGCTTACAGCTTTTATGCCCGACCCTTGAGTTAGTACTTGAACTTTGAACCTGAGCTTGCACTTGAACTTTGCACTTGAACTTATCATAAATGTTGGTTCGATTATTGCTAACTTTAAGTCCAAATTCAAAGCGAATTGTTCAAAAAATTATCGTTACGGTCCCGCATTTTCTTCACAATGATATTATTGGTGCTTATCGCATCTGTACTAATAGCAGGAGTAACACTTTATCAATATCAAGAACAGAGCAAAGACTATCACGAAAATAGACTGGAGCGGAAGGAAGAACAAATTCTTCAAAGTATTGCCTACGTACTAAAGGAAACCACCTATCCCGAGACTACTGAAAATCTTCAATATATTTTTAAGAACGAGATTTATAAGATTGCGGATGTCCAAAATGTATCTTTTAATATTTATGATCTTGAAGGAACCTTGATACGAAGTTCCCGTCCTAGTTTTGAAATAGACTCCGTGTCAAATTGTTTGGATGCCGAAGTTCTGAACAATCTACGGATGAGCAGCGACAAACGATATGTGGAAGAAAAATCGGCGGCTGGGGACAACTATAAAGCCTCTTATACCTATATAAACGATACCAAGTTTAAGCCCATTGGTATCATGAACCTTCCCTACTTTGAAGACAACTCCTTTAACAACATGGAGCTTAGAGAGTTTTTGTTTCGATTGGGGGGAGTGTATCTGCTCATGTTACTTTCGGCAATTATTCTTGCTTATTTTATTTCAAAATACATCACGCGCTCATTGCAGACAGTTTCTGAAATGATGGCACTGACAGATTTGACCAAACGGAATGAAAAAATCTTTATAAAGGATACCACTGAAGAAATTGGAAAGCTGGTAGACTCCTATAATGGAATGATCGATGAGCTGGAGGAAAGTGCCGCAATGTTGGCTCGTAGCGAACGGGAACAGGCATGGCGTGAAATGGCAAAACAAGTAGCGCATGAAATCAAGAACCCATTGACACCCTTACGTCTTACCGTACAAAGCTTTGAACGGAAATTTGACCCCAATGACCCAAAAGCCGAAAACAAGGTTAGAGAGTTCTCTAAAACATTGATTCAGCAAATAGATACGATGAGCAATATAGCTTCAGCGTTCTCCAATTTCGCCAAAATGCCGGCTCAGCAGAACGAAACCCTAAATGTGGTGAAAATTGTAAAGTTGGCATTGGACATCTTCAATGAAGATTATATCCACTTTATAACCGACGAAAATGAAATTATTGCAAAACTGGATCGTACCCAACTGATACGGGTGGTTACCAATTTGGTGAAAAATGCCATTCAAGCGGTTCCCGATGTTGACTCTCCAAGAATATTGGTGACAGTCGCATCTGAAGGAGGCCTTGTAAAGATTTCGGTTGCCGATAATGGTATCGGAATTGCGGATGAGTTCAAGGAAAAAATCTTTGAACCCAAATTTACCTCAAAGACAAGTGGAATGGGCCTTGGTTTGGGAATGGTAAAAAATATTGTTGAGAATTATAACGGAACCATACGATTTACATCACAGGTCAATAAAGGAACTGTTTTTACGGTAAAATTCCCTAAGGAGTAAAAAAGTCAAAAGGCAGTCCTACGTCATGCTGAACTTGTTTCAGCATCCCATAATACTTTAGCGATAAGCTATGATGCGACCCTGAAATAAATTCAGGATAAACGCTCCAAGTTTTAACAATTATCAATGTGTGGAAAGGTTTAATTTTACCATAATTTAAACTGTACACGGTACAATTCTTATTTTTAAAACAACACCAATATGAATTACGAGAACATCTATATCGAAGAAGAAAATAATATCGCAACCATAACCATTGATCGGCCTAAAAAACTGAACGCCCTTAATAAAAGAACTATCGAAGAGCTTCATACGGCCTTTAAAGAACTTGATGACGATATGGAAATCAAGGTAATCGTCATAACCGGCACAGGTGAAAAAGCATTTGTAGCTGGCGCTGATATATCTGAGTTCGCAGATTTCTCGGTTGCCGAGGGAGGGAAACTTGCAGCGGAAGGACAACGGATACTTTTCGATTTTGTGGAAAATCTTTCTACACCGGTCATAGCTGCTGTCAACGGGTTCGCGTTGGGCGGTGGATTGGAATTGGCCATGTCGTGCCATTTTAGGATAGCAAGCTCGAACGCCAAAATGGGATTGCCAGAGGTTTCTTTAGGGGTTATCCCCGGTTATGGGGGAACACAGCGCTTGCCCCAGCTTATAGGAAAAGGTAGGGCCATGGAGGTTATTATGACCGCAGGAATGGTGGATGCTGAAAAAGCCTTGAGCTATGGATTGGTAAATCATGTAGTCCCTCAAGAAGAATTACTCCCACTTTCTCTTAAAATTGCGAGCAGGATATCGAATAACTCCACTGTGGCGATAAAATATGCAATAAATGCTGTAAATGCTGGTTTTAAGTATGATGAAAATGGCTATGCCACAGAAATCGATGCTTTTGGAGCGTGTTTCGGCACCAACGATTTTAAAGAAGGAACGACCGCCTTTTTAGAAAAACGAAAAGCCGATTTCCCTGGATCATAGCTTTTGGTTTAACCCAACCAGACGATTATGACAAAACAGCTAGTAGTGCTATGCCTCTTTTTGGTGGGAGTGCTTGGGTATGCCCAAAAGATGCCCGTTTCCTATGATTTTGGAGAAAAGTTCAATGATAGGCACCGATATTCCAACTTACTTACCATTGCAGAAGATGGAGAAGGAGGATACATTTTGGTACGTGGTTATTTTCAGGGAATGATTCTTAAGCCCAAGGGTTACCTGATAGAACGTTACAATAGCGACTTAGAATTGATTTCTGAATACAATTACAAACTGAAAGGTTTGGATTTTATAGATGGTTTCTTGACTAATGGACAACTAAATCTGTTGTTCCTTAATTATAATTATGGTACAGGGCAATACGAATATTGGATTCATAGAACCCCTATAATCGATATAAATTTTAAACCGCAAAAACTACTTTCAATAGCCTCCGAAGAAGTCCGCAGCCCGGTGGGAAAGAATTATTACAATCGTAATTTCACCAAGGGGTTCTCAACGGCGATACTCTTTGATCAGGAGAAAACAGGTTTTATAATCAGTACCCATCATAAGAAAGGGAAAAGTAACAAGCATATGATCCATATGTACGATACGGCATTGAACAAAAAGTTTGAACATGACTTTTCGTATGAGATCGAGGAGAAAAACTATGCTTTTGAAAACATAGCTTTTTCAAAAGATTTAAAGACGGCCTACATAGTTGGCAAAGCGTACTTTAAAAAGAAACGTTTTCGGGTCGAAGAACGAAAATTTCAATACGAATTGGTCAAAGTTTCCAAGAATGGAAGCCAAACCCAATCCTTTGATGACCCAGGAAAATATTCGGAAAGCTTATTTCCTGTATTTTTGAATGACAGACTGGTCTGTACAGGTTTTTATGCCGATAGAAAGGACAACAGATACAATGGAATCGCCTATTTTGATGTAAATCCGACTTCCCTTACCATCAACACAAAAAAATACAATCCGTTCTCCCAACAGTTTATGGAAGACAAGTTTGGAAGAAATGAGGATAAGGATATTAAGAACCTGGTCTTTAAAGGAGTTGAGGTTACACCGCAAGGAGAAATCTTTTTTAATGCCGAAGAATATTTTGTCACCAACAGCATACAGGCTACAGGTGCAGGACAACGGGTAAAAGTGGAACGATACCACCATAATGATATTGTAAGTGCCAAGTTAAAGACCAATGGAGACCTGGCATGGGCACGAAACATTAACAAAGCAGAGGTGACTCAAGGGGATGGGGCTTATGCTTCCTACAGTTCGTATTCCAAAGATGGAAAAACGTATTTCTTTATCTGCACGGCTTCGGAAAATCCGCAACTCATCAATAATGAACGCCTTATTTTTAAGCAAGGTCTAAGCAGAAACAGGAACGTCTTCATGATTTCATTGGATGAAAATGGAGTTATGGACTATGAAAAGATTATCGATAACCAAGAGGCCCGGCTGCCGTTAATGGTCTCTAAACCTTTAAAAGATATAGATGAGGAAAAAATGCTTTTCTATGCAAAACGAGGGAACAAAAAACAGCTGGTAAAAGTGAACTTTAAATAAAACATACTTTTTACGATTATAATTATTTTACAAAAGACTTCTAAAGGACCTTCGAGAGAAGGTCTTTTTTTGTATAAAAATATTGGCAATACTCCAATCAAGTTTTCCCGTCGGTTACGGGTTATCGTTGAAGCATGTGCATAGCTTTCTGCTGGTGAGAAACAAAAATAGCCTTTCAAAAATTACCTCCTATCAATTCAATCTAGATATCCGTCAATCCATATGGGGTAGGGGTCAATTGTACTATTAATAGCCATTAAAGGCTAGCTACTTTTGGCTATGTAACCGGTTAAAATTTTAATAATGAAAACTATTAAATTAATGAATGCAGCTATACTTTGTATGGCATTGACTTTAGGCGCATGCTCCAATGGTGAGGATGGAACGGACGGACTATCTGGCAAGAATGGTGACCAAGGTGCTGCGGGTGTTAATGGCGTAAGCTGTTGGGACCTCAATGGCAATGGTATAGGTGATAGTATAGAAGACGCGAACCAGGACGGCAACTTTGATGCCCTCGATTGCCAAGGTGAACAGGGCGAACAAGGTAATCAAGGCGGACAAGGTGCTACCGGTAACGCCAATGTTGAAGAACATGCATTTAATCTTGACGATTTTAGTGATTACACTTTTCTTACACTTGATTTGAACGATATTGTTGATGAACCTGCCAATTATGCCTATCTTTTTTATCTTGTATATGTAATAGACCCAGATGTCTACAGAATTCCTATCCCCGGAAATCTTTCCCACATCCCTGCCGAGGCTGGCGTTATAATAAATTGGGACACTGGAGAATTTTTGGTTCAATTTAGGAATGTGGATAACGGTCAACAATTTACAATTCCCGGTAGTCCTTTTCCCGAGTTGATAGTGGTGGCCATAGAGCATAATAATACGTCAAAAAACAGCGAAAACGTAATGGCAGAGCTAAAAGCAGCAGGTGTGGATACTAACGATTACAATGCAGTTGCAGCTTACTTTGGGCTGTAATTAAATCGTTTTACTGACGTTATATCATTTTTGAATTAATCAATTGAAAAGCTGGGCAATTTTGCCCAGCTTTTTATTTATGCGTTAATATTTCAACTAGTGAGAAACAAAAATAGCCTTTCAAAAAAAACCTCTTATCAATTCAATTGGGGCATCCGTCAATCCATATGGGGCAGGGGTCAATTGCACTATACATGCACGTTGAAAGCCATCTACTTTTGATGATATAACCCATTAAAAATTTAAATGATGAAAACTATTCAATTAATGAATGCAGCTATATTTTGTATGACATTGACTTTAGGCGCTTGCTCCAATGGTGAGGATGGAACGGACGGACTGCCCGGTGCCGATGGTGCAAGCTGTTGGGACCTTAACGGTAACGGAACCGGTGATGCCGAAGAGGACGTGAACAACGATGGCAACTTTGATGCCCTGGACTGCCAAGGCGAGCAAGGTGCGGCCGGTAATGCCAACGTATTCCGTATTGATATACCTATGGACGAATTTAGTGGTCACCTCTTTGAATATAATCTTACTGACAATTTCATTACGCTAGAGGACATACCCAACTATGCTTGGTTTGTTTATATAAGTAATGGTTCAACTATTTATCCAGTACCTGGACCCTTAACCAGTAACGTTACTTACGCTAGATACTATTTGCAGGATGATGGAATATTGAGAATTCGCTTTTTCAATACTATAGATGACATGCCTTATGATGTTTTTCTTGGGGAGTATATTGAACTGTGGATCATCGCCATTGAGGCTCTGGTCCAATCGCCTGGTAAAGGTGTTTCCCAAAGCATACTGTACGAACTCAAAGCAGCAGGTGTCGATACTAACGATTACAGTGCGGTAGCAAACTATTTTGGATTGGAATAGGTCGTTTTTTCATGAGTTTCGATTTATTTAAAAGCTGGGCAGGTCGCCCAGCTTTTTTATGTAAGGACGATATGAAATATTGGACAAATTCCATAAATTTGGAATAAATCCAATAAATGAAATCCAAAAAATTCCTAAAAGGTCGCGGTGCCCAGAAAAATACACCTAATAGATTTCTTCAACATGTGTATGAAATACGTGAGGACTTCTTGGAATTCTGTCGTTTAGAAGGAGAGGAATCAGAAAAAACGAAGACAGAATACATTCCCATATTTCCCAAGACCATTGTGAACAAAGTGGACAGTCCAGATGTGGGCATGTCCTATTCCATGAATCCCTACCAAGGTTGCGAGCACGGGTGCATTTATTGCTATGCCCGAAATGCCCACGAATATTGGGGCTATAGTGCCGGACTGGATTTTGAGCGAAAAATTTTGGTGAAGAAATCAGCCTCTCAATTGTTGGAAACCAAAATTAAACATAAGAATTGGAAGGCTCAGACCATCGTCATGTCCGGGAACACGGATTGTTACCAACCCGCCGAGAAAAAATTTGAAATTACCAGAGCCTGCTTAAAAGTATTTTTAAAGTACAGACACCCCGTTGGTATTATCACTAAAAATGCCTTGATCCTTCGGGATTTGGATATTTTAAAAGAATTGAATGCGCTTCAATTGGTGGGAGTGAATATTTCGGTTACCTCACTTTCAGAAAAAACCAGGAGAAAGTTGGAACCGAGGACTGCTTCCATTCAAAAACGCTTGCATACCATCAAAGTACTATCAGAAAATAAAATTCCGGTCAATGCAATGCTCGCTCCAATGATTCCGGGAATCAACAGTCATGAACTTTTGAAACTAGCTAAAGCAACCGCGGACCACGGAGCGGTATCTTTTGCTTTTACCGTAGTGCGTTTAAACGGGGCTATCGGTCAGATTTTTGCCGATTGGATTCGAAAGGCTATGCCAGATAGGGCTGAAAAAGTGCTACACCTTATTCAAGATTGCCATGGAGGCTCGATCAATGACAGTCGTTTTGGTCTCCGCAACAGGGGCGAGGGCAAAATAGCGACCCAAATACATGATATGGCAAAATTGGCGAGACATCTTTATTTTAAGGACAGGAGCTTTCCCAAGTTGAACAAAGACGTACATGAGCAATACAAAGACGGTCAAATGAAATTGTTTTAATAATTTTAAAGAGATTGTCCAATCCAATACTTTGTTTTCGTCTTAGTAATGTAAACAAAGTATAAACCAGTCCAAGTTTATGGACGCAAAACAAGAACCAATGAGTAATTTTTTGTATTTATTTAGAGGAGGGGAAAAAGCCTTTCAAAAGTTATCACAAGAAGAAAAACAAGCCCATATGGAAGTGTGGGGGGAGTGGATGGGAGGTCTAAAAGAAAAGGGCCAACTTTTAGATGGTCTCCCATTGGCAGAGGATGGAAAGGTAGTACATCAAAAAGGTGAGTTGGTCACCAATGGCCCATTTGCTGAAGGAGCTGAAATGGTGGGAGGTTACCTGATCGTCTCTGCCAACACTATGGATGAGGCCGTAGAAATATCCAAGGGATGCCCCATTTTTGACTACGAAGGTAGTTTTGTGGAAGTACGTGAGATAATTACAATGGACGGACACTAAGGAGCTATAAAATACTGAAGCCAGAATTTAACGGCCTTTTATGCACGGCAATAACCTGACCAATACGCTTGACCACCTTTTCCGAAATGAATATGGAAAGGTGGTCGCCGTGTTGACCAACAAGTTTGGAATTTCCCATTTGGAACAAATTGAAGATGCGGCTCAAGATACTTTTCTAAAGGCCATGCAGGTTTGGGCCTATAAATCAATTCCAGACAATCCTACGGCCTGGTTGTACAGGGTTGCCAGTAATTCCCTTATCGATGTTCTGCGGAGAGATAAGAAAATAGATTTCCTAGAAGATAGACTAGTTGTGGAAACAACTACTTCGGAAAGTAAACTTTCTTTGGACGATACGATTACCGATAGCCAGTTAAAGATGATTTTTGCCTGCTGCCATCCTTCACTCTCGAAGGAATACCAAATCATTTTAAGTTTAAAATTGATTGGGGGCTTTAGCAATAAGGAGCTGGCCGAAGCTTTGTTGAAAAAAGAGGACACGGTAGCAAAGTCCTTTACAAGAGCCAAGAAAAAGTTTAGGGAAGAAGTGCAATTTTTGCAGATCCCCGTGCAGATGGGTTTACAATCGAGGTTGTTCCGTGTGCTGCAGGTTGTTTATCTGCTGTTTTCGGAAGGATATTCTGCTACCACAGGTTCACAAGTACTTAAAAAGGACATTTGTTATGAAGCGTTGCGCTTGGCACTATTGCTCAAGGAAAACAAGTATTGTAAACACCCTAATTTAGAAGCATTGATTGCCTTAATGTGTTTTCATGCCTCTCGTTTTGAAGCCCGTTTGAACGACAAAGGAGAAGTGGCCACTTTAGAACATCAAGACAGGTCCAAATACAACGAGGAGCTCATAAAAATAGGGATACATCATTTGGAGAACGCTGGAACACCTAATAAAAATCCTTCAACCTATCATTTAGAGGCCGCCCGTTCATATTACCATTGTAGTGCAGAGACTTTTCAAAAAACAGACTGGAAAAGTATTTTGTATTTATACGATGTACAGTTACGAATGCAGTACACACCCATGTTAGCATTAAACCGAATAGTACCATTTGCCAAAGTCTATGGTGCCGAAAAAGGGCTTCAAGAATTGCATAACGCTTCAAAAAAAAATGATTTTACTGCCATTGGGTTATTTTTTGCCATTAAGGCGGAGCTATTGTTAGAATCCAAAAATGTAACGAAGTATAATACAACACTTCAAAAAGCCATTGATCTAACCGAAAATATGTTGATGAAAGAGCACCTTAAAAAAAAGTTGGAAACGTGATTTTATGAGCTTGGTTTAATCTCAATATTGAAATGATCTACTTTTTCACTCACTCCAAATACAGATTCATAAAACGTAACCGCTTGTTTATCTTCAGAGTGTGCATCAACAAAAATTGTTGATATATTATTTTTAGAGCTTAATTCTTTCAAGTGCTGAATTAGTTGTTTCCCAACCCCTTTATTTTGAAATTTGCTCCTTACCGCAATGTCGTAGAGGTATAGTTCGCTTTTATCAGTATAATAGTTTTGTAGTTCATAGGCGGTGAGCCCTCCTATAATCAAATCATTAGAGATGGCAACAACAGCATAAAATTCGGGCCTGGCAATTAATTTTTGCAAATGGGCATCAGATGCAATTGTATTGTATTCCTCAAAAACCTCGTTCAACAATGTGATGAGCTTTTTAAAAAGAGACAAATCCATGCTCGACAACCTGATGGTCTGTATTTTTTCTTTCATGCTTTGGCCTTGGACTAAAAGGCGTTATATCTTTTTCTTGGCTTGCATTTTCCCAGCACTTTTTAGTAACCAAGCATTAAGTCAATTCCCATCCCTTCCGATATTTGCGAGTAACCCATTCATTGGCCTTGTCGTAATTGGTGATTTTCATATTCTCGCCATCCCAAAGCAATTTTCTCCTGCCAGGGTAGTCATAAGGTGCCCAATCACCTACTTTTTTGCCTTCTTGCAATACTTTATATTGATAGGCTTTTACCGCGAGGTTCCCCATAAGAACTGTTTCCGTAAGCGGCCCTGCTTTGGCAAAGTTTGAGGAAGTAGTTATCCCCTTTACGCATGCATACACAAAATTAGCAATATGGCCATTTGCTCCGTCTTCGATTCTGGGATATTTTGGTTCCGGTACATTTACAAGGTCCATCATTTCCGATGGTAATAAACGAGCATTTTTAGAATAGGTATCGCATACCAAAATTCCTTTTTCGCCATACATTATCGTTCCACCACCACTATCGCCAATAGTTTCATCATCTTTAAGTTCATCGGGCAAATTTGGTTTAATACCACCATCGTACCAGTTCAGTGCAATGTCGCCATGATGTTCATGTTCAAACTTTAAATGTATTTTGGAGGAAGGAGGGCAGGATGGGCTATAATCCGCTTCTACAAAATCCCCGACCCAAACCGTGGTGCAGCTGGCTTCTGCTTCTTTTGGATACCCTAAATCCAATACGCTAAAAGGGGTTTCCATAATGTGGCAGCCCATGTCTCCCAAGGCTCCCGTTCCAAAATCCCACCAGCCTCGCCATTTAAAGGGCAGGTAAGCAGGATTGTAATCCCTCATGGCAGCGGGCCCTAACCATAAGTCCCAGTCCAATTCCTTCGGCACTCGTTGCTTTTTTGAAGGTAATGGAACACCTTGCGGCCATACGGGACGGTTTGTCCAACAATCAATAGTATGGATCTTGCCCAATAACCCAAGGTCCACCCATTCACGGGCAATCCTACTGCCATCGCTGGAGGCGCCTTGGTTTCCCATTTGGGTTACAATTCCGTTTTCTGCTGCTACTTTGGTCATCAATCTGGCTTCATGAATGTTATGTGTCAACGGTTTTTCCACATAGGCATGTTTTTTTTCGCGCATAAAAGGAAGTGCGATGGAAGCATGCGTATGGTCCGGAGTAGCAACCATTACGGCATCGATATCCTTTACATGCGCATCGTAAACTTTTCTAAAGTCCTTAAAGCGTTTTACATCAGGAAAGAGTTCATAAGTCTTTTGCGCACGTCTTTCGTCCACATCGCAAAAAGAAACAAACTTTACTTTTCCCGTATTGGCCAAACCTTGTATTACACCATTGCCCCTTCCGCCTACACCAAAAGCACTTAAGTAAAGGGTATCACTAGGAGGAACGTGGGTCTTACCTAGAACATGGCTTGGAACAATTGAAAAAGCTGCCGAAGCTGCCGCTGCATTTTTAAGGAACTTTCTTCTTTGCATTTTTGATGGTTTAGTTGTTGCCTTGAAGATACAAAAAAGTGATAATCGCTTTACGGTTTAAAATGGTTTAAATCAACGGATTTGAAACCTGCCCACCACCAAGTTTTTACCATTACATGGTGAAAGCGAGTCAGAAATGTTAGAAGTAGTTGTTTTTAACGTTAAAAATTTTTGAAAAGGCGTCTAAAAGAGCAATAACTCCGTATAACACTATGACACCTCAAATGAGACTATATGAAAACAAATACTACTTATATTACTTCCCAGAAGCCGAAAGCTCCAAATTTTATAAATAAAATCCAGACTTTTTTTGAAACAGCCAATGCGTGGGGTGTTTTTGTAATGGGAAGTACATTCGTATTGATGCTGGGCGCTGCCTACCTTGTGTATGTTTTACAGAATGACTTTACCCAGTTTAATCTAGAACGAATGACCAGTACACTTGGAGCTACGTTTATGATTATAGCCGGAGGACTGTTCTTGTTCAAAGCTTGTTTTTTCCTTTATACGCTATACCGCTTTTTTCGATACAAGCCAATTACATCAGTGACAGATGAAGAATTGCCTACCTGTACTGTAATAGTGCCAGCCTACAATGAAGGAAAGCAAGTTTGGGACACTTTAATGAGTTTAGCGAAGAGTGATTTCCCAAAAGAAAAGTTACAGTTACTCGCAATCGATGATGGAAGTCAGGATGACACATGGCATTGGATTCAAGAAGCGAAAAAAGAATTGGGCGATTGTCTTGCCATTTACAAGCAGCCCAAAAATAAGGGGAAACGTCATGCATTGTATCGCGGATTTAATGAAGGAACAGGGGAAATCTTTGTTACTGTGGATAGCGATTCTGTTGTAGATGAAGATACTTTACGGAATCTTGTAAGTCCGTTCATTGCAAACGAACAGTGTGGCGCTGTAGCTGGAAATATTCGCGTTTTAAATAACGAAAGAGCATTGCTTCCTAAAATGTTGGATGTGAGCTTTGTTTTAAGCTTTGAGTTCGTTCGTTCTGCGGAAAGCAGCCTTAATTCAGTGCTCTGTACACCGGGAGCTTTAGCGGCTTATCGGAGCAAAGCAGTTTTTGCTTGCCTTCCGGATTGGATCAATCAAACTTTTATGGGACAACCTTCGGACATTGGTGAAGATCGTGCAATGACCAACATGATATTAAAGCAGGGATACCACGTTTTGTTCCAAAGAAATGCATATGCCTATACCAATGTGCCAGAACAGTATCGTGGATTGTACAAAATGTTCATCCGATGGGGTAGAAGTAATGTGAGGGAGAATATAGAGATGTCAAAATATGTATTCAAAAATTTTAGAAAGGATTCTAAAGTTGGGGCGCGATTATTGTTCATTAGCCAGTCACTGAAAATAATCATGAGCTATCCATTTTTATTATTTATGTTGTTTTTCATCGTAACACACCCACTACTTTTTGTAAGCTCAACACTTTTTAGCATTTTGGTTCTATCCACATTTCCGGTTATATTCTATGCAAAGCGATATGAACTATCAGAATCATTCTGGGCGTATTCATATAGTATTTTATACACCTTTGGATTGTTTTGGATTACACCTTATGCCATCGCCACGGCCAATAGAAGAGGATGGTTAACACGTGGTCTGCCCGAAAAAAAATAGATTACATTTAAAAATTAATTTGTTAACCGGCTGTAAACAATTGTGTTTTTGCAGTCGGTTATTTTTTTGAAGGACTCCATTCACTATAAAACTGCTCCAAAAACCCCAACATATACTGATGCCGCTTTTCCGCGAGTTTTTTACCCGTTTCGGTATTCATCTTATCCTTTAGCAATAGTAACTTTTCATAAAAGTGATTGATTGTTGGCGTATTGGATTTTTTATATTCCTCTTTGGTCATGTTCAAATTAGGCGAAATTTCTGGGTTGTAAAGTTCCCTGTTTTTGAATCCACCGTAATTAAAAGCTCTAGCGATACCAATAGCTCCAATAGCATCTAAGCGATCAGCGTCCTGTACCACATGCAATTCTTTTGAAGTAAATGTATGTTGTTCCCCCCCCAGACTGTTTTTAAAAGACATGTGTCTTATGATGTTTACGACATGGTCAATTATCTCAGAATCGACTTCTTTTGACACTAAGAATTCCTGTGCTGTTTTAGGTCCAATGGATTCATCGCCATTATGAAATTTGGGATCCGCAATATCATGCAACAATGCTGCCAATTGCACTACCAATACATCTACTTTTTCTGAGTTTGAAATCAATTTTGTAGTGTTAAAAACACGTTCAATATGAAACCAATCATGACCTCCTTCAGCACCATGTAGTGTTTGTTTCACAAAGGCAATGGTCTGTTGTATAAGGTTGGAATCCATCATGTTTTTACTAGTACACCTTGGGTTATCTCTTGTTCAACTTTTGCTATGAGTTCATCAAAATCTCCATTGTTTTCATAGGGTTCATGAACTTTAAACCTTAAGTAAGAACCTAATCCCATTGGAAACTTTCCAAAACGAAGCAGCTTCCACGAATTATTAATACTAATCGGTACAATTAAGGCAGATGGTGCATTCTTCATAAGTATCTTTAAGCCCGTAGCATGAAATTTTTTGGGAACTCCTGTTCTACTGCGTGTACCTTCGGGAAAAATAACGGCACTCCTATTGTATTTTTCTATGTAAGCGCCTAGCTTTCTTAATTCTTGAATAGATTGTTTGGAATCTTTTCTATCAATAAGTGCGGAGCCACCATGTCTCAAATTGAACGATACGCTGGGTATGCCCTTACCCAGTTCAATCTTGCTAACAAACTTTGGATGGTGCTTTCTCATATGCCATATAATTGGCGGAATATCGTACATACTTTGATGGTTCGATACGATTATGAGTGGTCTATTAGTCGGAATCTTGTTGGTGTTTTCAAATCTATAGCGGGTATCCAAAACATTTGTGCACCGCATCAAAAACCAGTTTAAGATAGCGACACTTTGCCTATGGGCGTTATACCCAAAAACTTTTAAGCAAATCCATTGTATGGGATGAAAAATGACCAAAGCCAATCCAAAAAAAATAAAAAAGAGTATGGTCAAAGGATAAGAAAGCAATTTTTGCATTACTACGTTCTTTTAAAGGTCAATTTGGCAAAATCTCAACAATTATACTGATGAATAGTATCTTTTTTACAGGAAACATATAAAAAAAGAAAACCACCTCAAAACGAGGTGGTTTTTTAATTTGTTCGAACCTTCACTTAACAGAATTCGTTGTACGCCTCCATTAAGTTTTCTGCAATTAATTCTGCTGGCCTACCTTCAATATGATGTCTTTCTATCATGTGCACTAATTCACCATCTTTGAACAAGGCCATGCTTGGCGATGATGGAGGGAATGGTACCATACGATTTCTTGCCGTGTCAACAGCTTCTGTGTCCACACCTGCAAAAACAGTCACTAAATTAGTGGGTTTTTTATTGTTTAGAAGACTCAGCTTAGCAGCGGGTCTTGCATTTGCAGCTGCACATCCACAAACAGAATTGACCACTACCAATGTGGTTCCTTTTTGTTTTAGTGCATTTTCAACTGCGTCACTCGTATATAATTCTTCAAACCCGGCAGAAGCTAGGTCCGCTCTCATAGGTTTTACTAATTCTTCAGGATACATAGTCTTATTTTTAATTCAACATCAAAGATACGGTTTTTGTCGAATTTTTTTCAAGGACCTTACCATTGGACTGCGGTTTCTTTCCCTTGCAAAGCCCTATCTTTGAGGTTTAATATCTTTGAATCATGATCAAATGGGTAGCCGCCTTTCTAGGCTATTTTATATTTCGGTTTCCTGGCGCTATATTAGGATTTATTGTTGGGAGTCTTTTGGATAATTTAGGAGGTTCCAACAGTGGCGGTAGAACAGTTTTTAAGGATTTTACCCAGCAAAACGTATCTCCAGCCGATTTTGAATTGAATTTACTTTCGCTATGCTCTATAGTAATAAAAGCAGATGGACAAGTCAGTCAAAGGGAATTGGACTATGTACGACAGTATTTTTTGAGTACCTATGGTAAGGAAAAAGCAAACGCCATTTTTCGAACGTTTAACGATGTGGTCAAAAAAAGAGAGGTTTCCGCACAGCGTATCTGTACATATTTAGCGCAACGAACCCGGTACGAAGTAAGACTACAGCTGATACACTTTCTGTTTGGAATTGCGCAAGCTGACGGTCAGCTCAGCAAACTGGAGCTGAACAAGTTGAAAGAACTGGCAGGGTATTTAAGGATAGGTCACCACGATTTTGAGAGTATCAAGGCCATGTTTATAAAGTCTGCTGACAATTCGTATAAAATTCTTGAAATAGAAAAATCAGCTTCTGATAATGAAGTGAAGAAGGCGTACAGAACAATGGCGAAAAAATACCATCCTGATAAAGTGGTCACTGAAAATGAAGCTATTAAAAAAGGAGCCGAAGAAAAGTTCAAAGAAGTACAAAAAGCATATGATACCATTCAAAAGGAGCGGGGATTTGTTTAATTTAGTGGTTAGTGGTTAGTGGTTAGTTTTTAGTGGTTAGTGTAAAGTTGTTAGTGGTTAGAGGTTAGTGGTTAGTGGGTAGTGGTTAGTGGTTAGTGTTTATTTGTTAGTTT
>JBCCEC010000003.1:0-128535 GCA_039030475.1 Bacteroidota bacterium | reverse complement strand
TCCACCTCCAAAGCGGATGTGTCCAGACACTCTGATTCGGTGACGTTGTCGTCATTGCCAGTCGAGGACTTGGATGCGAGTGCCCCAAAATGAACCAAAAATTTAAACTGTTCCGTTATGAAAAAATCACACTATTTAGCATCTATTCTTTCGCTTTTATCCACTTCGCTTTTTGCTCAAATTGGTGGCATTGAAGATTCCGTTAACGACGTAGGCGATACCATCAGAACCATTTTTCCCATTTTATTGGGTGTCATCTTCTTGGTCGGCTTCCTTTTTAATGCTGGGCATTTCTTTGGGGAAAATGCAGACCTTAAAAAAGGGATTACTAGGGTACTTGTCTTTGTACTTATTGCAGGTGCGGTAGTCGGCATCTTCACATATTTAATAGGCATCGTTGTTTAAGATGAAACGGTTCGAGGTCTATAGAAACATTAGAAAACGGGCAGTCATTTTTGGATTGCCCATTTCACTATTTGCATTAATGATGGTCGCCATACTTGCATCCTTATTAATCATCATTTTTTCCTTCAGCTTCGGACTAATTATCGGCATCCTGATTTTCAATGCTGCGCTCTACATCGCATTAACTAAAATCTCAAACAATCCTCAACTATTTCAGGTGACAAAAGCCTTTCCTAAAATCATCAGCAACAAAAGAAATTCTGGTTTTAATTATGAATAAGATTAACCTTTCAGCATATCAACCCATTGTAGATATTCAAGACAATATCATTTTTGCCAACAATGGCAATGTAGTCTTATGCTATGAAGGCACGTTACCAGAAATCTATTCATTATCTGAAAAGGACTTTGAAGATATGCACGGTGCTTGGTTTCAAGCCCTGAAGTCTTTACCAATTGGAACAGTTGTACATAAGCAAGATGTCTATCTAAAAAAGTCATATACCTCAGAACAACTATCCAATAAAACATTCCTAGAGAAAGCGACCCACGAACATTTTAAAGGTCGTGAGTATATGGAACACCGTTGCTTTTTATTCTTTATTCTAACCAAGAACAAGGCATTGAACAATCCGAAATATGTCAATCCATTCCGGAAAGTTTCTAAAAGGATTATTCAAAAACTAGATGATAACGTACAGCGTTTCGTTGGCTCTGTTAGCGATTCTGTCTCATTCATTAACAACAGTCGAAAAATGAAATTCATTTCGCTTAAAGCGAAAGATATACAGCAGTTGACCAATGGTTATTTCAATGGCTTTAATGAAGGTTTTGATACCGATATCATATTAGATAAAAAAAGCCTCAATATTGGCGAGAACCATTTTGATGCCCTAGCTATCAATAGCGAACTGTGCTTTGGCGAAAGTGTACAGAGTAGCAAGACCAATGAGAAATTCACTTCTGACGATTTTGTATTTCATCAAGGGTTTATTGATGGCTTAGGGCTTACGCTTAACGAAAACCACATCGTCAACCAAATCCTATATCTGGATGATAAACAGAAGTGGCGCAAGCTGCTCGATAAGAAAGTTGAAGAACTCAACAAAAGCTCAAATTTCGGTTCACAGAACAAAGTGGTTTTAGGGAAAATTCAACATATTCTAGACCAAATCAATGCCGATGATAATGCCCGAATTATTCGTGGTCATTTAAACATTGTTTTCTGGGATAAAAACCCTGAGAATCTAAGCCGGATTGGTTCAAAAATAAAGACCGAGTTTAAGGAACTGGATATCATCCCATATTATCCTAGAGGTGAAGAACGTAAAAATTACATCTTAAATAGTTACTGCTGCTTCTCATCCAATTTTTCGAATAATGATTTGTTCGTAACAGATTTAAAGCACGCACTTTGCCTGTTCATCAATAACACCAATTATAATTCTGATCCCACCGGAATCATCTTTAATGACCGTGAGCATAACATTCCTGTTTTAAAGGATGTTTGGGACGAAAAAAAGAAACGAATAAAGGCACGGAACTTCGCCATATTCGCACCAACAGGCGAAGGAAAATCCTTTTTGGCCAATAACATATTACGTCAGTATTTTGAAAGTGGTGTTCGCTTGGTCATCATAGACTTGGGTGGTTCTTATACCAAATTCGCTAAACTCTATCCCGAAAAGCATACGGTGCTTCGCTACGAAAGTGGAAAGAACTTAGGTATCAACCCCTTTTATATAAGTGATACAAACGACCTCACACCTGAACGATTGGAAGACTTATCCGTTTTCCTATTTGAACTGTTTGCTTCAGACTTGAAAGTTACGAAAGCACAATCGGTATCGGTTAAAAAGATACTTCGCCACTATTACGATAGCACTTCAGAAAATCATTCTTTAGATGGTTTTTACAGCTTTATAGAAAGGAATCAGAAAGACCTTCTGACTACCTTAAAAATCCATCCCGACTACTTCAATGTTACGAGCTTCTTGCACGTAATGTCCGAGTATGTCGGCGATGGTCTATATAGCTTTCTATTTGAAGTAAGCGAAGACCAGACGTATAAAATCGAAGACAAACGATTGATTGTTTTTGAACTGGATGAAGTCAAGGACAATAAGGAAATCCTATCCGTTATGTTGAAGCTGATTAAGTCCGCCATACAAAGAACCATTTGGAAAAACAGAGCAGAAAAAGGTATCATTCTCTTCGATGAGTTTGCCAAGCAATTAAAGTTTGAAAACGTATTGGAAAGCGTCGAATTCTACTACCAAGCCATCCGTAAACAGAATGGTGCTATTGGCATTATTCTTCAATCGATAAATCAGCTTCCGAACAATTCAACATCGGCAAGCATACTGGAAAATACACAGGTAATATATAGCCTGAATAATGAAAAAGGCTATGACGAATTGGTCAAAAGGCTCAACCTATCCAGCCACGACTTGAACCAATTAAAATCCATCAAAAACAATCTTTCCGGTCCACGGAAATACACCGAAATGTTCATCAAAATAGGAAAGGAAAGCAACATTTTTAGGCTCGAAGTTCCAAAAGAGGTGTATGCGGCTTATTTAACCGATGGAAGAGAAAATGAGGAAATAATGAAGCTCTACGATGAGCATAACGATATGGAAAAAGCAATAATTCAATTCACATCTAAAACACAATAATATGAAGACAAAAATCAAAATTTTAGTTACAACAGTAGTATTGACCTTATTTATGTCAGGTAACGCTACCTCCCAGGGAATGCCTACTTACGACAATACCAATTTTATCAGTTTGGTAAAACAACTGATAGAATCAGGCAAACAGACAGCACAAATGATTAAGTCTGTGAAATTCCTGAAAGATGCAAAAGAAGCGATAGAAAAGGTATCAAGCGTTGTCGAACAACTGAGAGCAGTTGAGGAAATCGGACAAAATAATCAGCGGCTTATTCAGATTATGCAAAATGATTTACAGGATATTCTGAACTCGCCATATATCAAACCAGAGGAAGTTACTCGGGTCACGGAATCGTTTAGCACTATCGTCCAAAACTCATTGGACACGGTTGATTTTATCGATGAAGTCTTATCGAGCGATTACCTAAAAATGAGCGATGCCGAACGCGCTGAAATTCTGAAGGCAAAAGAACTGGAATCCAAGGAAATGGTTTCCAGCATCACTACCAAAACCAGACGGTACAAGGATATAATTTCCTTTAGAAAAATGCAGGATAAAATCAATAACCGCGAAACCAATTACTAAACAATGACCGCCACTATTCTTTTAGGGATTGGACTGGAATACATCGATACGGTGTTTCAAACCATACAGAACAGCAGTTTCTCGCAATACACTATTGCAGGAATGAAAACCCTTGCTGTTCTGTTTTTTCTGGTCAATATCCTTAAAAAATATAATGAGGGCGTTGCGGACAAAGACGGTTACACTTGGGGATTGAGTCCAGGGGATCTCGCAAAGAACTTTTTAATTGTTCTTCTGGTCATATTTTCAACACAAGTGCTTGGCTTTTTTGATGGTATTTTGGTTTCGGTAGAAGCTCAATATCGTGGTACTGCACCAGCATTATTGCCGTTACAGATGCAAGATATTCCCATAGAAGAGGATGTTAACCTTATAGATGCGGCAAAAAATGCAATGACATTACTTTATGAAGCATTGGTTACACCACTATACGGATTCAAAATATTGGCTTTCATAATAGGTATTATCCTTTGGATTCTAGACCTGTTTATCTATCCGCTGTTTTTGGCAGAACGTTTCTTCCTCTTGGGAATAATGCAGGCATTTTTCCCTTTAGTTATTAGCCTAGCAGTTTTTGAGAAGTTCCGCTCATTGGCCTATACTTTTTTCAAATTGTATGCTGCGGTCTATATGTTGGTGCCAGCCTTCTTTTTGGTCAACATATTTGTGAACGCGCTCTATACAGAAATCAATACGAACTTTTGGGTAAACCTTTTTGGAACAGACGTTGGCCAGGGCTTTTTTGCACCTGTGGTCCAACTCGGCTCAGTAGGTTTTATAGTATTCCTAAAATTCAAACTCTATAAGCGAGCCACCTCATTTACACTCAGATTATTTACTGCCTAAGGCAGATTAAAGATTAAAATATGAAAACACATTACAAAAACATATATGCTGTCTTAAAGTTGAACCGGTTTATAGTGTTGGCAGTTGTCATTTTTGCAATGTTGTCGAGCATTTTTTCACTATGGATGGCGTACAACACCAATCAAAAAGCACTCAATAGTGCCTTTGCGATTAACACAGATGGAAGCATAATTCCACTAAAGATAGTAACTCAAAAAGAAAACTTTAGGGTTGAAGCTTTGGCGCATCTAAACCTGTTCCACAACTACTTCTATAATATCGATGCAAGCAATTATGAGCGAAATCTAGAAAAGGCGCTTTGGTTGGGTAACAGCTCAGTAGATAATCTTTATCGACAGAAAAAAGCGGATGGTGTGTATAACCGTCTACTACAATATTCACTCGTACAGAAAGTCCTGAGTATTGAATCTCAGATTGAGCAACAGAGCGGAACCTATGTCTTTAGAACGGTAACAGTATTTGAAATCAATAGAGGCTCGATAATCGACACCTATGAACTGGTTTCCAGCGGAAATTTAATTCCTGTTGACCGAAACTTCCCCAACAATCCACACGGTCTTTTGATTACGGAATACTTTGAAAACACTCTTAAAAAACTTGATAATGAAAGTAGAAAAAAATAAAATAGTCTTTTCGGCTGTATTGGCCGTGATTTTCATATTCCTGATTTCCTATTCCGTAATGGTAATGGGCGATGATGAAAGTAAAAATGAAAACCTAAAACTAACTTTAGTACCAGACTTGGACGAAAACCAAAAAGAGTATGATTCTAAACTAGATGCCATCAACGATTTAAAGGAAGTGCGTGAAAATAATGCACCCAGCATTTATGATGAAAAACTAATTGACTCTTTAGGCTTTTACGACCCAGACCTTCCGGAACGTGAAAAAGAACGCATTATTGACAGCATTTATGATGCTGGCAAGATTCAATATTCAGAAAGACGATACCAAAACCTTGGACAGCGGAAAATTGCTCAAAACAGAACCAAACAAATTGACTCAGCTGAAGTTAAAAGAGAACAAAAAATTGAAGCCAAAGAATTAGGGCTTGAGCATCAACTTTTCTTTGCAGCTGCACCTAAACCAAATGAACTTTCAATTATTGGGAATACAGATGACAATATTTATGTCGTCGTCGATGGCGACCAAATCGTAACGGTGAGTACTAGATTAAGAATGCGGCTTACAAAAGCAGCAACTATTAATGGTAAGTTGATGCCAAAGAATACATCAGTTTTTGGGTTTATTAGTTTTCAGCCAAATCGTGCGTTGATTGAGATTGAAAATATCAATCATCATCCAACAAAGCTCAAAGCATTTGACTTGCAAGATGGAAGCGAAGGTATTTATGTCGAGAATAACTTTAGAGCAGAAGCAACCAGAGAAGTGCTGGATGATGTCATAGGTGATATCAATATTCCTACTGTTCCACAAGTGGGCGGACTTACGCAGGTATTTCGACGTTCTAACCGAAGGGTAAAAGTGACGGTGTTGAACAATTACAGATTAATTCTAAAACCAAAATTATGAAGCCTATAATGGGCATTTAAAAACGCATTCTTATGAAAAAGTATATCATTATTTCAGCTCTTATTATTAGTTATGCTTTCGCGAAAGCTAACGCACAGACTACACACGTACTCGATACCATTTATGCAAATGACACCAAAAACGTAGCCTTGTTTTTTCCAGAACCCATACGACAAGGTATAACCGGCTCAGATAATTTTGTATTTACTTACAACCGAGAAAAACAACAGTATTTTGGGTTACTTCAGGCAAAGCCTGGCAAAGAAAGTAATCTATTGGTAATCAACATAAATGGTTCAATTTTTTCGTATATTGTAAGGTATAAATCTCAGCTCTCAAAGCTGAACTATTTCGTGCCAAAATCAAGCAGTATAGGGAATGAAAAACCTATTCTTAATGATACAATCAAAGTAGCAAAAATTGAAGATGCGGTTGACAACAAAACCTTTTATTACACCAAATTCTCATCTTATCTTCTTTCTAGGAAACAGAAAATAGGTACGATTCAAAAACGAAATCAAGGTGTAGTTTTGAGTGTTGAGAATATAGTTTTTGATAAGGAAGAGTTGTATTTCGTTATCCGGGTTGAAAATAAATCGACTTTAGATTACGATTTGAATTTTTTGAATCTTTCAGTTGAGACACGACAAAAAGGCAAAAAGAAATCGTTGCAAAAACTATTTCAAGAACCAATTTTTAAATACAACGTGCCGTCAAGAATAAGAGAAGGTAAAGTTGCTAGATTGGTTTATGTGATGCCTAAATTTTCAATAGGCGATGACCGTAGATTGGTTGTAGAACTCAATGAAAAAGATGGGGAAAGAGATTTAAAATTGAAGGTATCACACAAGTATATCAATAACCCAAATTAAAACATTATGAAAAATTTAGTCATTTGCTCACTCGTACTTTTATTCATTTCCTGCTCAGGAAATAAGGATATGTCCCCTTCTGAAACCGCCAAAGTTGTTGCCGAAAGTTTTTATCAGGGCGACAAAGCGACTCTTAAAAAACATACTACGGCTGATGGTTTTGCCAATCTTTCTAGCATTCAGGATATGTTTGCAGAAGATAAAAATTCAGAATCCGATTTCAAGATTGTTGATGAGGCTATGGACGGTGAATTTGCTTGGGTAAAGTATTCCACGGCATTCGACCCTAAGCCTGGTGTTTTTAAGTTGGTCCAAGAAGATGGCCAATGGAAGGTTACTCACAATGGACCGAGGGATAAAGGGCCTTTTTGATTATACTATGTGTCAAAGCACTACTTCCCATACTGTCCTAATCCATAGTTTGCAATTAATGCGCCATTGGGCTTCTTACAGTTGTTCGGATAGTCCGAAAAGTAAATACAGTCCGGTAGTCCATCCTTAAATTTGACAGTCACAGAGCCCGTCTGTTTCCCCATTAATCCACTAAAATTATAATTGGCTGTCAAAGAAACTGTTTGAGTTTTATCGGATGATTTATACTCACGCACATTGCTGATGCTATTGGGAACATATCTATTCATAGCCCAAGTTTTAGACTGGTTTCCAAGTATGTCATTGAGCAGCTTTGAATAGTCTTGGTCACCAGCTGGACCGCCTAGAATCTTTATTTTTTCGTAAACGCTCATCCCCCTTAAGCGAGTAGGTTGCTGTCCATTGGCAAAAGCAAGTAAATTATTTGCAAATTGTTCTATAGTTTTTGAGTCGCACGGATTTAACCTGAAGAAATTTGACCAATCGCTTAGCAGTGCTTTGGCTTTGTGGATCTGATCTACCGAATTGCCCATCGCATTGGGATTGGTGTACATATCGATAACCGTACGTAGAGCATTTTGATCTTGCTTTGCAACTAATCGCATTTTAGCAGCATACAATTTTGGGTCAGCAAAAATACCCGTACCCACCGTTCGCCAAGCAATACAATATCTGCTAATTTCCACGCCCCAACCATCCGTAGTCACATTTTCGCGTGAGCATTCTTGTGTCATAATTTCTACCTTATCATCGGGAAGCAGTTCTGGGCATAAGCTCCCAAAGGTGTTTAAATACCCGCTAAGAATCATTAAGAAATGGCTGCTGTTCACATCCAGTTCAATATTCTCAAAATGTCCGCGGTAGATGTAATCAAAAAAAGCGGCGTTGTTCAATCCCAAGGTTTTGAACTGCATCGTTCCTTCATCGGTACCATTGGCTTCTAAAAAAGTAATACGATCTTTACTGGCATTGAGTTTTTTTCGTTGTTGCATCAGTCGTTGCTGTTCGGCCAGTTCTCTTTTTCTTGAATTCAGAAGTTTGTCCAGTTTTTGATATTGGGCCGATCGTCTGGTCAGATGACTCATATATTTTTTCTTCAAACTTGGGAATGTGCTGCCGTTCGACTGTGCAATGCTGCTTTCAATAGAGTTCATTTGAGTGTCAATTAGACCTTCTTTTATCGAAATCAGCCGTTGCGCGCCTTTACTCACTTCGCTATTGCCGGAAAACAACCCATAATCGTTTTTAAAATCAATAATTTTCTGATTGATTTGAGTAATGCTCAAACTTTGGTCTATTGTGCTCAAATCTAATCCAACAGCCTTTTTTAAGACAGCTGTGGTCTTAGTATCCAGTCGGGATTGGAATTCAGTTTGCTTGCTCCGGGAAGCTTTAGGCAATAATTGCTGCCCTTGCTGTTTCAGTTTTGCCAACCGGGGAAGAGAAGATTTTTCAATATTTAATCGCCCAACAGAAGCTAAAATTTCATCAAGCTGAATATTCGATTTTACCGCAATGGCAGCGTCAATTTCTGAACTGGCCTGTTTCAGCTCACTATCGAGCAGCAGCGCATACTCGCTAATTAAACGTTGTTTTAATTGTGATAGCTCGCTTTTCGAAACACTGTTTTTTGAAACGTTAGCAAGTTCCTTTTTTAGTTGTACGCGTTTGACATCGACCGTTGCTATTTGATTGACAAAATTTGGGTTACCGTACGCTAGATAGTTGTTATAAATAATGTTCTGGAATAGCCAATTATAGTGTGGATCGTTTCTATGATTTCCCTTAGCAAAACAGACTTGGATTTTTCTGAAATCCTTTACCAACGTTTTCTGGGAAAGTTGTCCGTAGGTCTTTCCGCGATAGGGTTCAAAATAAGCTTTCGAGAAATAATTGGTGGCCAATTTTTGAATCTTCGCACGATTTATATATCGCAATGATGTGGCCTCAGGATATTCTTGTTTAATCAAATTCATCCATCCTACCAAATCATTGCAGTTTTGAGCGATTACCGTAATGGCACTTAAGGTAAAAATGAAAAAACATAGAACTCTCTTGGTCAGCATAGGTTAAAAAGTGGTTTTAATTGATTACCATAAATATATGGTCATTTATGAAGAATACATCCTAATCATCGGTATAACTGATATTGTTAAATACACCTTCGGTGATTTGTAGCACTTCACCAGTATCCGAATTTTCCACGTTATACTCAAACTCTCCGGAAATGATTTGAGCTTCTTTATCTATGGCGGTGATTCTCAAAAATCCTGAGCTACCGCCCGTATCAAAATCAAAATTTTCACCTTCAGTTCCATTGGATGAATATCCACCTGCGAATTGTAGCGCCAATGGGTCGGTTATCGGATTGTTAATCTGAAGGCCTTCCGTGACAAGGTCAAAACTTGTTCCTGCCAGGGAAAAAGCAATAGCTTCACCTTGGGTGATTTCTACACCTAGGTCAATACCGGCAATGGTAAACGTAAAAAAAGCTTCATTTTGAACAAGTTGTGCCGAAATAGTAGATACACCTCTATCCACAGGTACCGCCTCAAAATCGTTTCCATTGATTTTGGCGGTGATAAATGAGTCGCCCAACACTCCACCATCATCGTCTGTAGAACCTGAATCATCGTCACTACTGCAGCCCATTAGAAGAATCGCGAAAAGGATAGGAATAATACGCTTCATAAGAATTTGGTTTTTTTGAAAGCGTAAGATGCAAATACCATTGTGAAAAGGCTATGGAAAATGTATCATCGTAGGTCTTAATCAGCTTAACGTCTGGTTTTAATTGTATTACCGTTTTTAATGATTACTTTGTTGTGCCAAACCAAACGAATTTATGAGAATACCATTTACCCTCATCTTACTATGCCTATCATTTTTAGGCTATTCACAGCACAAAGTAGCCGATTCCATTCAGAGACTTATTGATAACTATAAAGTAGTCGATACCAACTTGGTCAACCTCAGACAGAGCTATGTCGCTAAGAAAATGCTTATGACTCCTTCTGATACTACTTGGCTTTCTTATAATAAAGAAACGCTGAAGTTGGCTGAGGATATGAATTATACCAAAGGGCTTCTATTGGCCAATAATAACATTGGTGTGGTGTACCACTATTTTCTTTCAGACCCATTAACAGCTCTGGATTATTATCAAACGGCTTATAGTATTTCTGAACAAAACCCATCCCTGAAGCGCTATCAATTTTCGATGTTGACCAATATTGGATTAATACATTACGAACAAGAGGACTATAACAAAGCTTTGCCCATTTTTAGAAAATT
Organism: Bacteroidota bacterium; assembly: GCA_039030475.1. GTDB lineage: Bacteria > Bacteroidota > Bacteroidia > Flavobacteriales > Flavobacteriaceae > Flagellimonas. The sequence goes on along the minus strand of JBCCEC010000003.1, from coordinate 117,931 downwards.
ATTGAAATACCCACAGCGAAAAAGCAACACACTATCAAACATTGGTAATATTTATGGGCTTCAAAAGCAAACGGACTCGGCCGTTTACTATTTTAAAGCTTCTATTAAGGAAGCCAAACGAACAGGTGATATGCTGCAGAATGCCAATGTAAGAAGTAATTTGGGATTGGTACAGACACAAGCGGGCCAATTGAATGAAGGATTGGCAAACACGGCTCTCAGTTTGAAAATGATAGATTCATTGAATTTAGAGGTGTTAAGAGTGCCGGCTTACGTAAATGCTGCGGAAGTCTATATGCATAGTAATGATTTGGACAGGGCTGAGTATTATGCCATTGAAAGTTTTAACGCGGTTAAGTCCTTGAACAATCTATATACTGAAACCAAATCCTTACAGACCCTAGCTACCATTCAGGAAAAAAAGGGCGACTATCGACAAGCTTTAGAGAATTATAAAGCCGCTAACATCCTTAATGACAGCTTGGTGAGCACCGACCGCAAAGTAGAAATATCACGAAAGGAAATCCAATACGAAGCTGATAAAAAGGAAGCTCTTGCCCTGGCAGAGGCAGAACGCCAACGCGCTATCAAGAACGCATCCTTATTAGGGGGTGGCGGCATAATATTGGCATCCCTAGTTGCATTCATTTTCTACAGACGCAAGCAAAAAGCGGATACGGCCAAAAAAGACGCCGAATTCAATGCTACGGTAGCCGAAGTGCAGCTAAAAGCACTTCGAGCACAAATGAACCCACATTTCATCTTTAACAGTCTCAATTCCATCGGCGATTATATTTTGAATAATGACAGTCAAGCAGCCAGTGACTATCTCAGTAAGTTTGCAAGATTGATGCGTATGACTCTCGAAAATTCAGATAAACAGCTTATTACATTAGAAGAGGACATCAGTTTACTTAGCACCTATTTGTCAATAGAACAAAAACGATTTGAAAGGGGCTTCGACTTTGAGATCAATGTTACAGATGAACTCGACATTGATGAAGTTCTGCTACCACCAATGTTGTTGCAGCCCTTTGTCGAAAACAGCATTGTTCACGGACTATCTAAATCGGAAAAAGATGGGAAAATCTTAATCAACTTCCAATCTGAAGAGCAAAAGTTGATATGTACTGTTGAAGACAATGGTGTGGGTCGGGATATAAGCAAAAATAAAAATAGACGGAAAAAAAAGAACTCAATGGGTCTGTCTATCACGCAGAACAGAATTGATGTACTCAATAAGACCAGAGGCACCAATGGGTCGGTTAAAATCATTGATAAAGAATTAGGCACCAAGGTAATCGTATCATTACCCTTGGCATTCGTTTAATTGAAAATTAGCTAATGGGTAACTGGTTTTTGTTATCTTGAAGTCCATAAACTGACCTAACTTCAACAACAGTTGCTATGCTAAATACACTTATTGTCGACGATGAATCTCATTGCATAAAACGCTTATTACATTTAATCGAAAGAAAACCTGGGATATTCAATGTTGTTGCTGCCTGTAAAACCGTGGATGAGGCAGTAAAAGTCGCAGAAAACAAGCAGCTTGATTTGGTGTTTTTGGATATTGAAATCGATGATAAAACAGGGTTTGACTTTTTGAGACAGTTCGATAATATTTCCTTTAAGACCATCTTCACAACAGCTTTTGACAACTATGCCATCAAGGCCTTTAAGTTCAGTGCTTTTGATTATTTGATGAAACCCATAGATTTTGATGAGTTCAATGAGACCATCTTGCGCCTAAACGAAGAATTTGTATCTAAAGAAAACAACAGTCAAGTACAGCAGTTACTTGAAAACATTGAGCAAGAACAGCCCAAACTTTTGACTATACCATCCGTTTCGGGTTTTGAAACCATTTTGGTAGCTGATATAGTGCGGTTGGAAGCGAATAGCAATTATACATCCATCCATACCAAGGATAGAAAGCAAATGGTCAGCAAACCCATTAAATTCTATGAAAACCTTTTGGATGGGAAACAGTTCTTCAGGTGCCACAAATCCCATCTTATTAATATGGAAATGGTAAAAACATTTCACAAAGGGAAACAAGCCTATGTGACTATGTCCAATAATAACAGTGTGCCAATTGCCGTAAGGCGTAAGGAAGCATTTTTGGCACGCTTCAAATAGTTAGAACATCAATTATCTATGTAAAAATAGACCTAGCCTCATCATAAACCCGCTCAAAATTAGCCTCAAGTTCAGCAGTCGAAAATTGCTTAGGCTCTTCAGGAAGCTGTCTTATAATATTAGACAACTTGAACTGTACCTTCTTATCCTTACCATCCGCATAAGTAATAAACTCGCCTTGTTTTAATCTAAAAAAAACATCCGCTCTAATTTTTGGAATTTCTTTTTCTCCAGTCGTAATACGTGTATCAAAATCGAGATTATGTCCACGACTTATACTTTTAGTTGGGTCTTTGATAATCTCAAAAAAGCGTTCATAATATTTTGCTGTATCTGGGTCGTTGACCTTGCCAAAAAACTGATAGGATAGATTGCTCAATATTGCCTTGCTGGCTTTGTCGCCATACATCATATCGTTTTGAATTTTGTCTTGCATCACATAAATAGTGGAAATATCGTAGCTTCTCAAAGTCGCCGGAATACGATGCATATTCAATAAACGGATGGTTGGCGCTTCTTCCATTAACAAGAATGATGGTTTAGAATTTCGCACACTCATCTGCTTGGTAATGGTGTGAATAATGGTAGCAATTACTGGTGAATACGATATTTCATATTTTGGATTGTTTACCACTGAAATTATAGCGGGATTATCCTCGCTATTAATATTTAATGGTACTTCGTCTGCAGATAATGCCATAAAAATACGTTGTGTGCTAATTCGTTTCAACGCATTGGCCAGGGTGCTTTTCACACCTGCTGTTTGCCTATCCGAATCCTTACCACTAATAAAAGCGTCAGCCATTGCTCTAGATGTGGTGTTGGTTTCCAAAAACTGGATAAGGCTGTCGGTATCGAGCATTTGATAAATTGCTATCAAATGTGGTAACGTACAGTATTTAGGATAGTCGGTTTTTAATTTCCAAATCAAACCACCAATCAAACCTTCAGCTGCATCATTAAAGAATTTAGTTGTTCCGGTTGTTCCACTTTCCCTTTGCTCTAAAAGGTTTTCAATCAGCACCCGTGAAACTTCGTTTACGCTTTCCTCATTCTCTAAATATCGTGGTGCGATAGGATTTACCTTATGGATGATTTTATCAAAGGAAATGACCTTAAACGGAATATCACTATCCTTAAATAATGGATATGCCATTTCGGTCAGCTCAAAATCTTTATAGTCGTGAATGATTCCACAGAAGTGCTCTTTCCGGAAGTGTTTTAAAAATCCATACACTACACTTTCGGTCTTTCCACTTCCTGCAGAACCGATTATGGATGCGCCCCTTTTGATATTATCCAATTTAAAATTCCCTTTTGTCGTAGCAAAATTGACTTGATACTTTCTATTGCCATTCTGGACGGTTTCAGTTTTATGCAGAAAAACATACAATCCTGTATTAATTAGCATAAGAGGACACACTAGATATAGCAATATCGATACTAATTCGTTCACTTGAGTTAAATAGAAAACCAAGCACGAAAGCATTATGAAATTCAAGAAAAGCGCATACTTGCTAACTCGAAACATCGCATAAAAAACCATACTGGCCACACCAATAATTGAAAGTATCGTTATGAAATTGTCTATTTCCATACCCTAAATTCCGATGGAACTTGATTTGATGGCCACTTCAGCACCACGTCTTAAACGTTTGAAAACCCGAAGTGCAATTTGTGCTTGACTAACTGGAATACTGGGAACGATTGGCAAGCCACTTTTGGTAATCATTTTGAAAGCCAAAGCTTTTTCATTGGCTGGTAATTTCATCAAGGCGGCGAAATACAGGTTGGGATTCTTTATAAAAACCTTTCTTGCTTTGTAGGTCTCAGCAAAGTTGCGTTTGTAGCCAAAAGTCTTGTCAAACGTCTTTTCGGCTTTCTCAAAAAACTTGTCTCTGTCAAAACCTCGTTTTACCTTTTTGCCGTGCATTTCAACTTCGGAAGCTTTGTGTTTACTTCCTGGGGAAAGACTGACCGAATTTGAAGCATCCTTTCTGCTCACGATGATATGGATGTGACTTTGGTTTCCATCCTTTTTCATTCCCTGGACAATCCGTTTGCCATTTTGCTGGTGTGGTGCTTGTCGTTCCAGTTTGGCAATTTCCTTTTCCATCCTTTTAATATTCCCTTCAGCTCGTCCTTCTTGAATATTTCTGATTTCAGTTTTGAACTGAAGTATTTTTGTGGCGAAAGGTTGGTTCTCTCTAATCTGAATATCTGTTCCCTTGAATGTTCTTTGGTGCTCAATTTTCGCATAGTATTTTATATCGTCAATAGCTATAGGTCGCTCATTAATTTCTCGATTGAAGCTAGCAACATAATCCTTCATCAGCTCACGAGTATAGGTTTTCAAATCTTGACTATTGTTCTGAAGTTTTCGTAATTCATACTTAGATGGGCTGACCGTAATCGAATAAAACTTGGGTTCTTTCTTTTTCAATTTCGCGGTGTTTCCATCAATTTCTTTGACCACTTCTTCAGCGGAAATCTCATCGCCATATTGATTGAAAAAATATTCCATTTCGTGCTGTTCCAAACCTTGATTTTCTTTCTCTAAATAGCCTACAAAATCTGCTGAACTTTGTGAATAATTGTTACCTAATTTTTGCGGTGTGATTGTGATATACATAGCTCAAAAAATTAGAGTTGATTACTTGTGTTTTGCTTTTCTCGAAAACGGACTTCTTTCTTTTCTTCGGCATATTTCTTTTCTACAATCAACGGTTTTTTAGTTGGCTCTTCGGTCTCAAAAAGGGACTGAATCATAGCCGCCGTAGGTTTGGTTTGTGTCTTTTCTACGTCTCGCATTATGGCAATAACCGCATTGATTCTTTTGAGTAATTTAGCCTCAATAGTACGCCCCGTTGGTCCTAATTTTTCCTTTGGTGAAATTTCATTATAGAAAAAGAAATCAAGCATCGTAGCCATCGCTTCAGTATGCGATTTGAAGTAAGTGCGTGAGAAAGTTTGAAAACGTTTTGCAGTTTCCTTTTTAAATCTAATTCCAGTAAATGAGTCCATATTTCGCCGATTTGTCGCAAAATCTTCCCTAAAATTGGGCGTTCCTAGCCCGTTTGTCGCAAATCGTTGATTGTCAAGAAATTATAATATATTCAAATAGCTGATAATCAGCTATTTGAAAACGAAAAGGAATCCGAAACATCGCGCAGCGTGTTACCCTCTTGCTATTCCTTTTCGTCACGCGCAAGCGTGACAAAAATCCATACAATCCGGCTAAAAAGCCGATTGCCATTTTCAAGGAAAATGATTTTCCGATATGTTATTTTTCGATGTGTACGGTTATCGGCGAAAGTCGAAAAATGGATAACCCTACTTAAATTTGAATGCTGAATTTCAGCGAAATAAAGATACGTTTTTTTATTGACTTGGTATTAATTACATACAAAAACACCCCTAAATTTTTAGAGGTGCTTCTTTTAAATTCTTACAAATCAGATATTGAATATATAGGTGTAGGAATATAAATTCCGCAACGCTTCTTCGTCCAACATCTTATCCAAATTGGCATTATGTTTCATGGCATAATCTATTATATCCTTGCCATATTTTTCCTTTACATCTTCTTTGGAATTGGCAAGTAATCGCTCTTGTGTTTCCTCGTTCAAATCGGTAAAATTTAAATGTATCATAGCCTTTCCAATTTAAATAAGTCCGTTATCAGAAAAACTATAATAATCGCCATCAGGCGCAAATATCAAATGGTCAAGAATAGTAATATCAAATAGTTTGGATGCCTTTCTAATCTTGTTAGTTAACCTCTTATCTGCATTACTCGGTTCTAATTTTCCACTTGGATGATTGTGTGTTAAAATTATAGCTACTGATAAGGATTTTAAAATGACCGCAAACAAAATTCGCAGGTCGATTAATGTTCCTGTAATTCCACCTTGAGAAAGTTGATATACACCTTTTACTTTATTGCTATTGTTCAACAGAACAACTTTGAAGGTTTCTTGTATGCCGATTGTATCTTTGTCCCAATCCTCAAAGAGCAGTTCTGCTGCATCTTGTGAATTACTTATTTTCTGCCACATTGATGATTTCAACCCACCTTTGTAGCTTATTTTTATTTCGTTAACTTGTGTTTTCATTGTGCATATATTAAATGTGTGGATAATGAAAAAGAGGGCGCAACTTTCGAGAGGAACGCCCTCTTTCATTTTTAGGGTTACTTATCGTCTTTACTTCCTAGTAAAAGAATTTCATCGGCTATTACTTCCGTTACGTAGCGTTGCTCGTTATTATCATTTGTATAGCTTCGAGTTTTTAGTTTTCCCGATATTCCAACTTCCTTACCCTTAGTAAGGTACTTTTCTACAATTTCAGCAGTCTTGCCCCAGGCTACTATTGTATGCCAATTTGTATCTGTTTGCTTTTCACCTTTACTGTCTTTGTAATACTCATTTGTTGCTAGTGAAAAACGGGCTACTTTCTTACCGCTTTCAAGGTTCGTAATTGTTGGTTCTTGTCCAACGTTTCCAATTAACTGTACGTGATTTTTAATAGTACTCATAATAAAATATTTAAGTGATTTATATTTCCCCTATTGATTTAAAACAGATTAAATTTTAAGGGGTGTTTGTTCTTTTCTTCTGTGCATCGCACAATGGATAGAGTGGGTTTTGTCAAGACTTTTCGGGAATAAATCAGGTGTGTTTGCGACGTAGTAAAACCTTTAGGTTTTCAAGGAAGTAGAAACCTTATTTTTCACTAAAACTCGTACAGTCTTGACAAGTTCCATAAGGGCATTAGCAATTCTTTTAAACGCAGTTGCGTTTGAGCGTACCGACAGTTAAGCGAAATAAGTGGCTGTGTTTATATTAGAATTGGTTATGTCGTTCCTGTTTTTCGATGACCCGAAAAACAACAAAGGCTTTATCCATTATAAACCCCTTAAAATGTGTAAGACAGCGGTTTGGTTTTTAAGGATTTTCGAGTTAGGACTCAAGAAGTCCGCGCCGAAAATCCTGTTAAGAAAATTAAGGCGATGCCTTTCCGATTAAAAAGCGGACTTAATTCACGATTTTGGCTTTAGAATGAAGTGTTCCTTACCAGCGTAGCGGTAAGGGTTAACGAAATGGGAAGTTAAAATTTGGGATTGTGTCCAAGAGGTATGTAGTGAAGCTCTTTTCCCGAAATATAACTTTTAGTGGAATGCAGGGAAATGTGCTGAGTGGATTTAGAATTAACTAATGTGAAAGATTTTTCAGAAACCTTTTTAATACATCTTTTATTTATTAAGTGATGCTCTCAGTTTCCATTTCTCCCAATTTGGTGATTCTTTTCGCCATAAGGGGCGCGGTTCAATACCATTTGCGTTTTTGGGATAATACACATACCAAGTAGTGCTATTATATCGGTCTTCACCACCGCCCTTCACAGTATCAGAAAAATAATTAATCATAAAACCTGTCGAGTACCCATTCGTGCCAGCCATTTTAACCCACTGGTTCTCCTTTCTAAATCTTATTTTTAGCGAATCGTTATCAATTCTTGGTTCTTGACCTATGATAGGCCTTATTTGTGCAAATACTTCTTCTCCTTGGAATATGGTTAAGAAAGAAGCATCGGTAACGTGTTCAACACGCGTACCTCCCCAACCAATTCGTACTGGATAACCTAATCGTACTGCATCAATTAGTTTTGATTTATCACCAAAAAGTGCCTGTCCGTTTTTATCATTTTGATATACTTTTTGCCAGCCAGAGGTAGATTGATTTTCAGTGGTACAAGACAGTACTATGAATACCAATAAAATTTCAAATAAGGTGTTTTTTACCGTCAAAACTCAAGTTTTTTACTCATCAAAAAATTCTACAACGCCCTCTCCTCGGGGATATTCATTGTATCGAATGGAAGGCTTAATATGTCCAGAAGATTCCCATTTGTTTTTGTTCCAAATATGATTGTCCATATACTCCTCTGAAAAATTATCCAACTGTTTGTATTGCTTAAAATGAAAAGGCAGCCCTTCACCTTTTACGACACCTCCGGCATTAGTTTCTAGATGCATATGTAGGTGTGCTAGGTCTGAGTTTCCACTATTTCCTAAAAGGCCTAGCACATCACCTTTTTTGACTTTATCACCAGGTTTTACTCTTAAACTACCAGGAATCAAATGTGCATAAAAGACCTCTAATTCATCTCCTATATCTAGTAAAACCCAATTTCCGCCGAAGTTTTCGCGTGTCATACGCACTGCCATTTCATCTGCTTCGGGAATATTTTCTGGTATGCTATCTTTTATCCCTAAAATGGTTCCATCTGCCATTGCCAAAACCTCTTTGCCATAGGTATACCAACTTTCATTTTTGGACCGGTCACCAGTTACATAAATACCATCATCATCAATTGCCACCCAATCAATAGCGTGACGTTGGGTAATATGTACTTCGCCTTCAAAGATTGCTCTAGTATCTCTGTGATGGGTAGACACATACATCCAATTCCCATTTCTAAAAGGTGGGCTCAAAACTTTAGAAGTTACCTCGGGAACATCAAACACCGCGGCCTCTATGCCCGTATCTATTATATTATCTTCGGCCAACTTCACCTGAAATTTAATACGGTGGAATAGTTTTTTTGGTGCGGGTACACTATCAGGAAAGGAAAGGTCTATGTAGAGTACGCCAAATCCACTTGGCTCTATTGAATGACTTTCAGAAACTTCTTTTCCTGGACGTTCAAAATATTGACTAAAATAATTGGCATCATACGTTTGAATACTTTTTTCTGGATTATCCATATCACGTATGGATACTTCGGTAAGCTTAACAGCTACTTCAAAACTGTTATGTAGATTCATCTCATAAGAGAGATGTGTTTTTCCGCTTTCGCGAAAGCGTAACCCAGTATATTTGACATAAGCCTCAAATGGAAAGCTTGATTGTTTTAGTTGATAGTCTGTAGATGAAGAAACTACCTCTTTTTCAGCTATTGGTTTTTGTTCTTTTTTACAAGAAATTATACTTAGAAGAATGAAACTAAAGAGAACTATGAATTTTAAATGCATTTAATGTGGTTTGATTGAAGAATAAACCTAACCAAAATCACACTTTTAAAAGTCCTAGAGAAAGCTATGACACTTTTTTCTCCAAAAATTTTTTACGATAAGTACCAGGCGATTGCCCTGTTTCTTTTTTAAAAACACGATAGAAACTGCTTTTAGATTTGAAGCCACATTCCTCCGAAATTCCTTCTATAGAATAGGCGTTATATGTTTTATGTTGAAACATCAATTTAGCTTCGGCAATGCGATACCCATTTATATAATCATAAAAATTTGTGTTTAAATGCTTGTTTAGTAAAATTGAAAGTTTCTTTTGTGTTGTTGGTAAAAGTGCTGCGAGTTGTAACAGATTAAGGTCTTCATCGAGAAAAGGTTGTTGCGTTTGCATTACTTCATCAAGCGAAGCAATTAACTTCTTAGCTTCTTTTTCATCAAATACAGTGTGATGCTTTACAAACCTAGACTTCCATAATTTCTTGCGATTAAAATAAAAAACACCACCTAGAATTGCTAAAAACAAAGAAGTAAGAATGATACCCATTCTTTTTTTTGAAGTTTTTTCATTCTTTGCTAAACTTTTTAAATCTGCTATTTTCTTTTCATTCTCTTTTAATTCATTTTGAACCAATTTTTGATTTATGGCTAGCGTAGTTTGCTTATCCGTTACACCAACATTTAATTGTTTGAATTTATCTCTGGCTAGAATAGCTTCTTCAAACCTTTCTTGCTTTTCCAGTATCACGGTAAGTCTCTTGTATGCGTCTATTTGAAGTTGTTTGAGCGAAAGTTTTCTGGCTAAATTCAATGCGCTTAGCGCACGTTCCTCAGCTTTTTTATAATCGTTTTTTGCAATTGATAAATCAGCCTTACTTAACCATAGAAGACCAGCACCCCGTTTGTCTTTTGTCTCTCTAAGTAGCGTTGATGCTTCTCTATAATGGGCAGTTGCTTCTTTAAAGTTGTTGTTTACTAAAGCTAAATCCCCCAAACTGGTAAGTATGCGTCCGTAAGCCTTTAATCCATTTTTCCTTTGCAATTCTAAAGACTTTTGCAAATGAAGCTTGGCTCGCTCATTTCGATTTAATTTCATTAACAATCCGCCTATAGTTGCATTTACAGTAGCTTGCTGCTTCAGGTCTCCTTGCTCATTAAAATAATCCAACACTTCATTATAATGGGCTATTGCTTCTTCAAATAATTCAACAGATTCAAGCACATAGGCAATATGATGATTAATGTATTGTACTCTAAATTGGAAGTCATTAGCTTCATCAATAGTTTTAGCTTCAAAAAGCATATCTAATCCTTTTGAAGGTTCTCCCAACATATAAACACATATTGCTTTATTCAATAAAACTGCATTACAATCGATATCTTGGTTAGGGCATTTTTTTAAAAGCTCATCATAAATCACACCTGCTTTTTTGTGTAATCCGCGATTTATGTATAGGGTTGCCAGATTAAATTCAGCTAGGTATTCGGTTTTTAAAACCCCAACTTTTGAAGCCAGTGTTTCAGCTTTTAAGTAGTGTGCTTCAGCCTCTTTATAATTCCCTAAACGGTTATAATAATTCCCTAACGCATTTGTGGTTTTAGCAATCTGAACAGTATCCTTGAGAGGAATGGCACTAGCCATTGCTTTGTTTAAAAATAGTAAAGCTTCTTCAGTATTTCCTAAAACAGAGTTTGATACACCTTTGAGTCTTTGAAGAGTAATTCTAGTCTTTACATCATTAAATTTTTCTGCCAACGTTAGCCCTTGGTCAATATATTCTAAAACCAGTTTTGGGTCTTTACTATGAAATTCCTTGCATAGATACTTTAAAGAGGTTAGTTTTTCTTTATCTACTTGCTTTTCTATTATACTTACTAAGCTGTCTTTTGTTTTCTCTTCGATTTTTTGTGCACCAACTCTTATCCAAGAACACAAAGCTAATAGGCAAATGAAGTATTTTTTTAAAGAGAATGAATCAGACAAAACAATGAAAAATTATGATTGTAAAATACAAGAAAAAATTAAATACAATTAGATTGCGCAATATGCTTTTCATTTCAAAGCGGACTTAAGGTTTGGAATGCAGTGTACCTTCCTATTACAACGGGAAGGGCTAATGGAATGGAAAGCTGAAATTGGGGATTGTGTTCAAGACCTATGTAGTGAAGCTCTTTTTCCGTAATGTAGCTTTTCGCGGAATGCAGGGGAATGTGCTGAGTGGGTTATAAAATTTGTTTTCAATTAAAGACTAATATTACTTTTACAAAGAACAAATTCGCACTCAAAAAAGTTCTTCCTGATTTTTAGAAAATGTCTTTATTTTTGATTTTTCAGCCGCCTTCAATTTATCCTTTAGAGCTTTTCTTCTTTTATCGTAAATCCATCTTCTCAAATTACTCAAAAGTCCTACTTCATATTCTGAAAGCTCTTTAGGTGCTATTTCTTTCATTGTATCTAATTGGTCGGTATTTTTAAATTGACTTGCATATTTAAGTCCCAACCAGGTATAAATATTTACCCATTCTGTTGGTATTGGTGCTTCATAAGTTCTGGGTATCATATATGCTAAAGCTTCGGTAAGAGAAGCCATTTCTTCTTGTTGCATCGAACTCAACAGTCGTGATAGCTTTATGTTTTTAAGTATGTCTTTTGGTATTGTATCTTGCCAAGCAGATTTAAAAACAATGATGGGACTGGTAAGACAATCCATAAAATTGAAAACAAAATCGTTAGTTCTCTTTTTCTTTGACCTTGATGTTTTCTTCTGTACCTGTAAAGGTTCGCACTCGAATCCAAAATCAAGCTGTATTAAATTGAAATTTTCCATAATATGGGATTTTAGATTAAACATTTTCTAATAATATTCGGTAATGGCTGGGATGCTTATCCCTGTAATAAGCCAAATGGCTTTCAGCACCTTCTGTAGTATAATTTTCTCTGCTGGATTGATAATGTGCTTCAGCTTCCTGTAATGAGATGTTCGGATTTTCAGATACTTTTTCCATAATGATATATTTTGATTAAACAATATTTGAGCAGTACCCAAACGGAAGCTAAAATCTCAGCTCAAAAGGAAAAGGAATAAATAAGCGATGGCGGAAGGAATGGCTTTATGCCGTAGTCTTTTGATGGGTGTATTTTACAAGTTTACCTTTGCGCTGATATTGATTGATTATTTTTCCTATTAAAAACCCTTTACAATTGAAAGATTATCTAAAAAAAAGAAGAGCCAGCACGAATGCTGACCCTTCCTTCCAACAACAAAAGCTAATCGTTGAGTTCCTGAACTTGCTTTTCAAGAACTATGATACGCTCTTTCAAACGTTCCTCACGCTTATCTCGTTTTTCGGCATATTCCTTTTCTATGCCGGCAATCTTGGATTTATAATATCCCTGTATCGCATTATAAAATGAAATATTCGTCATATTATTGACGTGATTGCTTTCGCCAAAATGCACTTGCTTCGTGAGCATATACCGTATCAGCTTATGAAACATTTCCTTTTTGAATTTCTTCTTGAAATTCTCTACCATTTCAACTTTGGTCATCTTAGAAGTGTCGCCAAAGAATTTTAAGAAGTACTTCTGTTGGCTCATATAGTCCACATTGTTCTCAAATAGCGATATCGAGAATGCCACCATTTCATCTGTTGAAAGTGTCTTCTTCGTATCAATGTATTTCGTCTCACGAATCATTTCTGCAACTTCTTCAAACTGCTTGTTATTCTCAATTTGCTTCTTCCGGATTTCCCTTTCGTTGATTTTAACGATTTGTTCTTCAGGTGTACAGTCTGCCATTTTTCTGTTGGCTAATGGTGCCGAATATTCCGTAGAATCGTTTTTGGATTTTTCAACAATCTTTACAAAGATTTCCTTGTGCCGGAATGAATCGGGATGGAACACGATGCCGTTTTTAAACCCATCTTCTTTTGCTGAATTGAATTTTTCCAATGCTTCTTTATAATCCTGCATAGCTTCATCGAATTCTGCCTTTAATTCATCTTCAGAATAATCATAATGCTGATACTCTTTCTGAATAGCTTCGATTGTTGGCTCAATCGGATTCTCTATAATTTCTACATCGTCCAGTAAATAGACTTTCAATCCGTTCTTTTCCAATTTTGATATAATGAGCTGATTGTTTTCGTCATCTGCCCAATACTGTCGAATTTCAGGAATCAATAAGATGCTCTCTTTCTTGGATTTTTCAATCAGGTTCAAGAATGATTTGCTTTTCTTCGTTTCAAAACAGGCTGCTTTTGTACAGACCATTTTACCTTCGCCGAACAGATTGCCTTGATTGGCTGCATTGAACGGACATTCTACGCAAGACCCAGCTTTCGGAACCAATTTTTTATCACTAACATCAAAAGATGCTTTTTCCAAATCATAGGTCTGGTCTTTAATCATCCTGTTTATCTGATGTGCATTAAAATCCTTGCCCATCGTTTCCAACATCATCTGCTGTTCTTCCGGTTCAAAGAGTGCTACACCTACACCTAAAGAAATGGTCATTTCGCCATTACGAACGAACTGCTTAAAACCATCAATCAATCCAGCCAGTTTAAGTCGCTGTCTGATGAAGTTATCCGTTCTACCCAACCGCTTTGCAATTTCTCTTGGTGAATATTTCTCACTTAGGTAAGCAATTGCCTCGGCTTCTTCGGTAGGCTCTACATCCTGTCTTTGTAGGTTTTCGATAATCTGAACTTCGAGAACATCATTGTTCTCATAAGTCCTAACGACGCAGGGTATGGTCTTTTTTTCAGCCAGTTTGCTTGCACGATACCTACGTTCGCCCATCACAATGATATAATGGCCATTTAGTTGCCTTACCGTAATTGGCTGCAACACACCGTGCTTTTCGATACTCTCAGAAAGCTGCTTCAACGCATCTTCGTTAAAGGTCTTTCTCGGCTGTTCTGGGTCAGGCTTGATTTTGCCCAGTGGTAAGTTCTGAATTTGAAGTACGGATGCTTTCTTTCCGTTCACTTCATTTTTGGCAGCTACTTTTGTTCTACTGCGCTTCTTTGTGGTACTTGCTTTTGTTGTCATAATACTCAAATTTTTGATTAAACAATATTTGAGCAGAAACCAAACGGAAGATAAAATCTTGGCTCAAAAGGAAACGGAATAAATGGGTAAGGGAAGAAGCGTTGGCTTTATGCCGTAGTCTTTTGATGGAAGTATTTTACGAGTTTAAATTGCGGATATATTGTATGATAATAAACCCCTCTAACGAAGAACAGAGGTTGAGATAACCTAAAATTTATTAATTCTCGATACAGAAAATTGTATTTGGTATCAAATGAAAGGATATAGTACTAAAGCCAATTCGGTTCTGAAAAAAGACAAAATGTTGTACCTATGTTGTACCCAAGGTCAAAAATCGTGAAGAAAACCCATTTTTTTTAAATGAAAAAGCCGAAGATTTCTCTTCGGCTTTTGTGCGGATGACAGGAATCGAACCTGCACACCTCGCGGCATCAGATCCTAAGTCTGACGTGTCTACCAGTTCCACCACATCCGCATTTTAAATATTTTAACACTTTTTCTTAGGTTAAATCCTAAGTCTAGCGTGTCTACCAATTCCACCACGCCCGCTTGTTAACCCGAATAATCGGGCTGCAAATATAAATCAATTTTTCATTTCTCAAATACACTCTTTTTAAAAAGTTCTTTTTGTAATTTTAAACTCCTTTTAAAAAGCCATATGGACCAGATAAAAAATTACATTTCCCAACATAAAGATAGATTTATCAACGAGCTTTTAGAGCTATTACGAAAACCATCCATAAGTGCTGATTCCGCATTTTCGCAAGATGTAATAGAGACAGCTAAAATGGTGGAACAATCCTTAGAAGATGCGGGTTGTGAGACAACAGAAATATGCGAAACCAAGGGATATCCTGTGGTGTATGGTGAAAAAATAATAGACCCTAAATTACCAACCGTGCTGGTCTATGGACATTATGATGTGCAACCCCCCGACCCTATGGAATTATGGACTTCCCCACCATTTGAGCCCGTAATCAAACAAACCGAACTACACCCAGAAGGAGCAATTTTTGCAAGAGGTGCTTGTGATGATAAGGGTCAGATGTACATGCACGTCAAAGCCGCAGAATTTATGATCAAAAACGAGGTGTTGCCCTGCAACATCAAATTTATGATAGAAGGGGAAGAGGAGGTTGGAAGCGATAGCTTGGCAGACTTCCTTGAGGATCATAAAGAAAAGCTCTCCAATGACATTATTTTGATTTCCGATACGGGAATGATGGCCAATGATGTACCGTCTATTACTACAGGACTAAGAGGTTTAAGTTATGTTGAAGTAGAAGTTACCGGCCCCAATCGAGATTTGCACTCAGGAATATACGGTGGTGCTGTACCCAATCCAATAAACGTACTCAATAAAATGATCGCTTCGTTGCATGACGAAAACAATCATATTACCATTCCCAAGTTCTATGATAAGGTAGAAGAGGTTTCCGATTTGGAACGTGCTGAAATGGCAAAAGCTCCCTTTGATCTAGAATCTTATAAAAAAGCACTGGACATTGGAGATGTTTACGGAGAAAGCGGATATACCACTTCCGAACGTTATTCGATACGACCAACTTTGGATGTCAACGGTATTTGGGGAGGCTATACCGGTGAAGGTGCTAAAACCGTTATTGCTAGTAAAGCCTATGCGAAAATCTCAATGCGTTTGGTACCCCATCAAGAACCAGATGAAATTACCGAGTTGTTTAAAAAACATTTTGAAGCTATTGCTCCAGAAGGTGTTAAGATCAAGGTTACGCCACACCACGGAGGTTTGCCCTATGTTACCAATATGGACAGTATTGGTTATCAAGCAGCGGCCAAGGCTTATGAAACTACGTTTGGAAAAACACCCATACCAGAACGTACCGGCGGGAGCATTCCCATTGTTGCGCTATTTGAAGAGGTCTTAAAAAGCAAGACAATTCTAATGGGTTTTGGACTGGATAGTGACGCTATACATTCACCCAATGAACATTTTGGTGTATGGAATTATTTAAAGGGTATTGAAACCATTCCGTATTTCTATAAGTACTTTACCGAATTAAATAGCGGTCAATAAGACTTTTCTTGAGCCCTATAACATGTCGAAAGCATTTCTTTTTGCGCTGCTCAACGGTCTGGCAGCGGTTGCCTACAATTACTACTGGTATGGTTATTTTGGGTTTTCCAATTTAATTGTAATTCTGGTGACCGGCTTTTTGGTCATGTTTATTTCGAGTTTTATTTTTTGGAAGCTATTTGATAGCATCCCAAATAACTCTATTTATTTTACACCTATCTTGGCAGGTTTGCCCGTTGGATTATCGGCTCCTTTTTTCTGGCAAGCCCTTACAATATTAGGAAATCGTCTGTGTTACCTTTGGTTTGGTGAGTGTGTTCCCATGTACGAAGAAACTCCCCCGCCCTTCACTTTTGAAGGTGTTTTAAGTGTATTGATATTTCGTTTTTTTCCACTCGTTTTTTCCGCAATTTATGCTGCAATCGGTACGGTGCTCATTGGCATTCTGGTCAATATTATGGTGAAAAAACCAAAAACAACGAACATTTAAAATAGACGACTCCATCATCTAAATTTTCATTACAGGATTGCTGATGTAAGTACTGTTAAATCAAAATACTCCCTTACACAATTTCAAAAAGATATCCTCTACATTTGTAGAAATAATATTTTATTCTATATTTGTAGAGCAATATCTAATGATGTAGAAGTGAAGTTGACAAAATCGGAAGAAGAACTCATGAATATTTTATGGAAGCATAAAAAAGCGTTTATGAAAGATTTACTTGATGCATACCCAGAACCCAAGCCTGCTACCACAACAGTAGCAACGTTGCTAAAACGGATGACCGACAAGGGCTTTGTGACCTATAAAAGTTACGGACGCTCGCGTGAATACGTTCCTTTAGTAAAGAAAAAAGACTATTTCTCTAAACATGTGAACGGTCTCATTAAAAATTTCTTTAACAATAGCCCAGGACAATTTGCTTCTTTCTTTACCCAAGAAACCAACCTTAGCAAGTCCGAACTGGAAGAACTGAAGAAACTGATTGACAGCGAAATCAAAAAGAAGTAAAGATGTTAGCTTATCTCATAAAATCTGGTGCCTGCATGGCGATTCTCCTGTTCTTTTATAAACTTCTACTGGAAAAGGAAAACATGCATGTGTTTAAACGCTTTTATCTTCTAGGAGCACTAGCGTTCTCTTTTATAGTCCCAAGTATTGTTTTTGTGGAATATGTAGAACCAATAACTGCTGCGCTAACTGTTCAACCTATGGATGGCACGGCTACGGTTGTTGAGGCACCTTTGCCCAATGATATGGACACCATCAATTGGTCTTTAGTCGGGTGGTCTTTATATAGTATTGGGTTACTTGGTTTTGTATTTCGCTTTTTTAGGAATCTTTTTCAAATTTTGAATCGAATTAGAAATAATCCCAAAATAGAACAACGATTCACTATCAACGTATTACTGCGGGAGAAATTTATACCACATACGTTTTTCAATTATGTTTTTTTGAACAAGCCCGATTTTGAATCAAAAATAATTCCTAGCGAAGTATTGTTACATGAAGAAGTCCATGCAAAACAAAAACATAGCATAGATGTCCTCCTTATCGAAATTGTACATATGCTGTTTTGGTTCAATCCACTGCTGTACTTCTTTAAAAAAGCTATAAAACTGAATCATGAATTCTTGGCAGATAGTGCTGTCTTAAAAAAGGAGAGTTCAACTAGGGAATATCAAAATACACTGCTATCGTACTTATCAAATGATAGTCTTCACAAATATCAGTCAGTCAAAATGGCAAATGCCATCAATTATTCATCAATCAAAAAACGATTTAAAATCATGAAAACACACACATCAAAAAAATCAATTTTAATTAGAATCTTGCTTATAATTCCTCTTACAACACTTTTGCTCTACAGCTTTAGCGATAAAGCGATTATTGAAAAACAACCTACGAACGTCGAAACTGAATTGACAAAAAACGATATTGGGGAAAAACGATTTGTTTTAAACATTCGCCAAAGTCAAATAGTCTTGAATGGTAAAAAAATTGAGCTCGATGCTTTTGCCAAAAAAGTAGATAAATTGACAAAAGATTGGGAAGAACCAGATTACACAGCAATAAAAGTTCAAGCAAGTTATAGCGATACTCCTTCGTCCTTCTTGAAAAAAGTAAGTAAAGAGTTCAAAAAAACACATCTTTCCAAAGCAAACGAAAAGGTGAACATTTTTCCCGATGATGATAAAAAAGCGACAATTCAGAAAGGAGCTTCAAGGGAACAGATGAGAGAATATAATGCCTTGGCAAAAAAATACAACGAGATGTCCAAGAACTACTTTCATATTAAAGGCGAGGAAGTCGACCGACTTACTTACCTCTACAATCTAATGTCAGATAAGCAACGAAACGATGCGGAACCATTTCCAGATTTCCCAGAACCACCTCCTGTGCCAAAGGCACCAGGTGCGGAAGAAGCATTAAACCAACAAGAAGCACAACTGCAGAAACAGGAAGCCTTAATGGAGCAACTAGAAGCTAAAATGCACGAGCGGGAGAAAATAATGAAAGAGCACGAGAAACAGATGAGATTAAATGAAGCTGAAATGAAAAAACTGGAGTCCAAAATGAAAAAGCAAGAAGCTGTTATGCTTCAAGAAGTAAGTAGTATTCCACAACCACCAGCCCCTCCCGAACCTAAAAACCCGTTACAACTTGCCCTTGAATTGGCAAAAGAAGATGCAATTTTCTACCATAAAGGAAAAAAAGTGACTGCTGATCAAGCTATCGAAATCTTAAAAAAAGATGGTGATTTAAGTATGAGCATCACAAGAACAAATGACGAAACACCAGTTGTTAAAATTGACACCCATTTTTAGATCTAGTAGACATCTGAATTCCAAAATTATTGCTAAAGCCTTCATTTTGAAGGCTTTTTTTGTAACAAAACCACAGTACTTGCGTTCTAATAGTCAATCAAAACGAACACTATCATGTTACAACGATTTTTTATCTTCTGTTCAGGAGCGGACACCGACATCCTGAAAACTTGTTCCAATGGAGAACGCAACAAATACGCAGGCATAGGGGCAACCGTATTTTTTACCGCTGTCATGGCATTTATTGCTAGCGGTTATGCACTTTATACCGTTTTCGATAATATATACACTTCCATCTTCTTTGGGCTTATATGGGGATTGCTCATCTTTAATTTAGACAGATATATTGTTTCTACCATAAAAAAAAGGGACAGTTTTAAAAATGAGTTGCTACAGGCCGCACCAAGAATAATTCTGGCATTAATCATTGCTATAGTTATTTCTAAACCGCTGGAAATGAAAATCTTTGAGAAAGAAATCAATCAAGTTTTGTTGGAGGAGAAAAATGAAATGACTCTGGCCAACCAAGAGCAAATTGCATTACAATACAATCCAAAAATTGAAAATCTCAACCAAGAGATTGCCAGTTTAAAAAAAGAGGTGGCAATCAAAGAAGCTGAAACCAATGCATTGTACGACACCTACATTTCGGAAGCTGAAGGCACGGCAGGAACAGGTTTGTTGGGCAAAGGCCCTGTATACAAAGAAAAGCGCGAAAAGCACGACGCATATCTCAACGAGCTTTCCCAATTAAAGGAAACCAATCAACAAAAAATCAATAATTTAGAGAATGAGATTGCCAGTTTGGGCGCGGATTATAAAACAGCTGTGGACAGTTCACAACCTACAATCGATGGCTTTGATGGGCTTATGGCACGTATAAATGCCTTGGAAAAACTTCCTTGGTTACCTTCTTTTTTTATTTTTCTCTTGTTTTTGGCCATAGAAACGGCACCCATTATTGCAAAACTACTAGCTCCCAAGGGGGAGTATGACTATAAGTTTGAAGAACAAGAAAGTGTAGTCGCTACTTGGGTGACGCAGAAAGTGGCTCAACGTAAACTATTGTTCGCAACCGATGGAGAACTTAATCAGAAGATTTACGAGGATATTAAAAACGAAGAAGAACTATACCGTTATAAAAAAGAGAAAGCCGAAGAGTTACTCAAGTTACAGGCCGATTCTTTTCACAAAGTACAGGTAAAAGGTCTTTAAACGTTTTTTGCTACATCCTCAATACAAGTAATTCAAAATGCAAACTGTGGACCAATAGTTTATAATACAATTGGAGTATGCAGATTAATTACCATTTCTTCTGCTTCGAGCTGTACATCGCAGAGCTGGTAAGAGTCAATTGTAAAGTCCAATTTTGCGAATCCGAAATAAACTACGCGTCCTTTCTTATTTTTCATGATGTCAGATTTTGGGGTTATGCTTTGATTTATACCTCAAAAGTATAGTAGCAACATTAAATGACCAGGGAGGTAAGGACGAGCAATCAAAAACTGTCGTTGAATTCTAAATATCCTACGTTAGATAAAGAAAATATTCTGTAACCAAGCCAAAATGTGGTCTTAAGGCTGATTTATCACGTCTTTTTTGGATAGGGCAACTTTTAAACTGTCTTTCCAATGTGGAATTGCCAAACCAAAAGTGTTCTTTATTCTGGATTTATCCAGTACTGTGAATTTTGGACGTTCTGCAGGAGATGGATAATCTTTAGAAAGAATTGGTTTTAGTTCAATATCTATTTTAGCGTTATCAAATATGGCCTTGGCAAAATCATACCAGCTGGCCACACCTTCGTTACTGTAATTATAAACCCCGTAGTCGATACTATGGGCCTTGATGATGTGAAGTACCACTTTTGCCAGATCCAAAGCATACGTTGGCGTTCCCACTTGGTCATAGACAACTGATAGTTCTTTTCGTTCATTCCCCAATCTAATCATGGTCTTCAGGAAATTATTCCCGAATTCTGAATACAACCAAGAGGTTCTTATGATAAAGTGTTCTTCCAGATTGCCAATAACCGCTCTTTCCCCTTTATATTTTGTATCACCATAAAATCCGATAGGTCTGGCAATATCATCTTCTAAATAAGGAGTGTTTAGGAACCCATCAAAAACAAAATCTGTGGAAATATGGATTAAAACGGTTTTGCTCTCATTACAGTTGATGGCCAGATTCCTAGCTCCAGTAACATTGACCCTATAGGCCAAATCCGTCTCAACCTCAGCCTTATCCACATTTGTGAATGCCGCACAATTAATGCAATAGGAATAATCCGAAGAAAGCAATTCTTCCCGGACTGCCTCAAAATCAGTAATATCCAGCTCCCCGGAGGATTTAAGTACAAAATCAAGATTCTTGGTATGCCCCTCGGCAATGAGCGATTTAAAGGTACTTCCTAATTGACCCGATGCTCCTGTAACCAATATCTTCATAATACGTATCTAAAATTAATGGGAAACTGCTTCTTTAAAAGCAGGTAAAAATTTGTCCTTTTCCGAAATGATCAGATCTTCTTCTGCTAAAATCCAATCAATATTAAACGTTGGATCGTTATAAATAATTCCGCTTTCCGATGCGGCGTTATAAAAATTATCGCACTTATAAGAAAACTTGGCGGTATCGCTTATCGTTACAAACCCATGGGCACATCCCCTAGGAATGAACATTTGCTTTTTATTGTTCGATGATAACAACGTGGAAACTACATTACCAAATGTAGTGGAGTTGGGTCTTATATCTACGGCAACATCCAAAACCTCTCCGTCCAGAACACGTACTAGCTTAGCCTGTGCATGTTCCCCTTTTTGAAAATGAAGCCCTCTTAACACGCCCTTAGAAGAGAAAGATTCATTGTCCTGTACAAAAAATGGTTTTGAACCGGTCAATGATTCGAATGTCATTTGGTTGTAGCTTTCAAAGAAATACCCTCGTTTATCCTCGAAAACCTTGGGTTCGATGATAAAGCATCCTTCTATTGCTGTTTTAAATACTTCCATAGTCTATACCAAAGCTTCTAGCAATCGTTTACTGTAACCACTTTTCAAAAATGGTTCGGTTAATTTTTTAAACTGACTTTTTGTAATAAATCCCATTTTGTATGCAGATGATTCTATAGCACCAATTTTTAATCCTTGTCTTTCTTCTATGACCTGTACAAACTGGGAAGCCTGCATTAACGATTGAAAGGTTCCGGTATCCAACCATGCTGTACCTCGATCCATTATACTCACTTTGAGCTTTCCTCTTTTAAGGTATTCTTGGTTGATATCCGTTATTTCCAATTCGCCCCGTTTACTGGGTTGAATATTTTTTGCTATCTCCACCACATCATTGTCATAAAAATAAATTCCAGGAACGGCATAATTGGATTTTGGCTTTTTTGGTTTTTCCTCTATGGATATCACCTTACCCGAATCATCAAATTCCACAACACCGTATCTTTCTGGGTCGGTGACATGGTAGGCGTAAATAATACCACCATCTGGGTCATTGTTGGATTGCAATAGGTTTTCTAAACCTGTTCCATAAAAAATATTATCCCCAAGTATTAAAGCTACTTTGTCGTTTTCTATAAAATCCTCTCCAATGATGAAAGCTTCTGCCAATCCGTTGGGCTGCTCTTGAACCGCATATTCAAATTTACAGCCATATTTTCTGCCGTCTCCCAACAACCGCTGGAACATGGGTAAATCGTGGGGGGTCGAAATTATCAATATTTCCCAAATACCAGATTCAATCAGCGTCGAAAGAGGGTAGTATATCATTGGTTTATCATACACTGGCATCAACTGTTTACTGACCGCCAATGTTATAGGGTGTAATCTTGTTCCAGAGCCTCCTGCTAAAATTATTCCTTTCATCTTTCTTGGTTTAAAACCTATACGGATATATTGTCCAAAATTACTGGACTAAACTTTTTGTCTTGTTTACATCAAACTTCTTTAGATACCAATCTATTGTTTTATCGATACCTGTTTCAAAATTTTCATCTGCCATCCAGCCTAGATCATTTTCAATTTTAGATGCATCTA
The DNA here is from genome assembly GCA_039030475.1 of Bacteroidota bacterium. Lineage (GTDB taxonomy): Bacteria > Bacteroidota > Bacteroidia > Flavobacteriales > Flavobacteriaceae > Flagellimonas. The sequence continues at coordinate 94,775 of JBCCEC010000003.1, read as the reverse complement.
TGGCATATCTAAAATCATGCCCGGCCCTATCTTTAACATACGTTATCAGGTCTTTATAAGAGGTGTCTTTTCCTCTTGGATATTTTCTGTCCAGTATGTTACAAACGGTTTGGGCTATATAGAGATTGTCTCGCTCGTTCCTACCGCCTATATTGTATGTTTCTCCTGATGCGCCCTTGTCATAGGCCAAGGCAATTCCTTTGCAATGATCCAGCACATATAACCAGTCCCTTACATTGGACCCATCCCCATAAATAGGTATTGGTTCCTCTGCTAAAGCTTTTCGTATGATGGTCGGAATTAATTTTTCATCATGCTGCTTTGGACCATAGTTATTGGAACAATTGGTTGTAACCACATTCATACCATAGGTATGGTAGTAGCTTCTTATAATAAAATCCGAGGAAGCTTTTGAAGCACTATATGGGCTATTTGGCGCATAGGGAGTGGATTCCATAAAAAGGCCTTCTTTTCCCAACGTACCGTATACCTCATCTGTAGAAACATGATGAAACCTTGAGTGTTTATATGCCTCCTTATATACCCCAGGACTTATCATCCAATATTTTTTGGCTACATCTATCAAATTAAATGTGCCTAAAATGTTTGTCTGCATAAAAGCATCTGGATTGGTTATGGAATTATCTACATGGGATTCGGCCGCAAAGTGAATCACGCCCTGGATATCATACTTCTCAAAAATCTTTTCCAAAAGCCTTCTATCACATATGTCACCTTTAATAAACGTGTATCGATCGTGTCCATCAACTTCATGCAGATTATCAAGATTACCGGCATAGGTGAGGGCATCAATATTGACCAAATGGATTTCTGTGTTCAAGTCTAAGAAATAAGGAATAAAGTTGGAGCCTATAAATCCTGCTCCCCCAGTAACCAAAATATGTATCATGGATATTATTTTCGTATTACTTACTTTGTAAATATAATCTTACTTTTCAGGTTGCTTTAATTATTGTTGTGAACGGTCAGTTTTTGTTGGTAGAATACTTAATATAGGTTTTAAAACAACATAAACCAATTTATTGACCTTTCCAGAAACAATCTGAAAGTAAATACTTAATTTTAATAAAATCTTTTTCCTACTATTAAATCAATCGTTCCTAGTTTAAATGAAAAACCAAGTTACGGAAAAACCCTATATCCTTGCTGTAGATGACGAGCAGTTGAACATAGAACTGCTACGGTTTATTTTAGAGCGAAACGACTACATCTTTGAAGGTACCAACGATGACGACTATTTCTTTGAAAGTCTTAAAAAAAGAAAGCCCGACCTTATTCTTCTCGATATTATTATGCCCAGAATTGAAGGTTTTGAACTATGCGAAAAAGTCAAAAAAATTCCGGATTACAAAGATATACCCGTCATATTTCTTACTGGAAAAGTCAATGTAAAGGATAAAATAAAAGGTTTTGAGGTTGGAGGAGTGGATTATGTGACCAAACCTTTTAACGAAAAAGAACTTATTGCGCGGATACATACCCATGTGGAACTGATACGTGCCAAAAACCAAATTGCAGAGCAAGCAAAAAATCTAAGACAATCCAATGAACTAAAAGATAGGATGTTCTCCATTATTGGACATGACCTACGTTCTCCACTAAGTGCAGCCAAATTAAAAATGGACTTTATCATGCGGGGAATCATAAACCCTAAGGACGATAACTTTTTGGATGAAACTGTTTTTGACCTTTTAAAAACGATGGATGAAGCACTGAACCTGCTTCAGAACTTATTGGGTTGGGCGAAATCTGAAAGCAACCAGATTCAAATGATTCCAGAGAAACTGAACTTAAACAATTTGGCCGACCAAACCATTCGGCTTTTGAAATTGGGCAGTGATCATAAAAGAATCAAAATACAGAACAACATTTCCGAAGAAATCCATTCATTTTCGGACAACAATATGATAAAGACCGTATTGCGAAACATACTTTCCAATGCCATAAAGTTTACGCCCGTAGATGGCACCATTAAAATCAATTCAAAACTCACCCAAGACAAAGTTGTTATAGAAATTGAAGACAACGGAAACGGAATTCCAGAAGCCGATATCGATAAAATCCTTAACCCCAATGAGCACTTTAGCAAATTAGGTACGGAAAAAGAACCGGGTACTGGTTTAGGCCTTGTGCTATGCCAAAGCTTTGTGGAGAAAAATCACGGGACATTAAGAATTCGCAGTGAAGTTGGAAAAGGAAGTACATTTTACTTTGACCTTCCTCTTTTTGAAGAACAGGATTAAGCGACCGCTTCTGCCTGGGAACTTCTCTTGGCGCGTTCCCAATTTACAGATTGATTCCCCTTTATATACCTTCCAAAACCTAAAAAGACAGAGAGGTTCATGATAAAAAAGTAATACGGTATAAAAAGAACCTTCAAACGAATTTGTCTGTTTTCTAAAAACCAACCTATTAGTGCTGCTGCATAGAACAATACTTGTCCCCAAAATAAGGTACTGAACAAACCAAATGATAAAAGACCTTCATTTTGTGCCAAAACAAAGTTTGTAGGAATAATTAGAAAAAGTAACAACGGGGAAAGTGTCCAACGCAATACACGATGTGATATGTATTGAAAGGATAATGTTCCATATTTGAAAAAATTAAGCAAAGCCCTTAATCTAACTACAGATTGTATTCCTCCTGCAGAAATCCTTACTTTTCGTTTTAACTCTTCCTTTACATTCGCAGAAGCCGTTTCTATCGCATACGCTTCCGGATTGTATTGAATGGTATAACCGGACATGGCAACCCGAAGTGAAATCATAAAATCATCCAGTAATGTATCTGTTTCCACTTCTTGCCAAAGTGCTGTCCTGATCGCAAAAAGTTCTCCTGCCGCACCAACAACGGAGTACAGTTCCGCATCCCATTTTTTCAGCTGTGATTCATATTTCCAATATAGACCTTCGCCTGCACCCGCAGCACTATCAGCATCTTTGGAATAGATACGTTTTTCTCCAGAAACACAGCCTACTTTTGGATTTCTGAACAAGCGTACTATTTCTTGAATGGAGTCCTTACCCAAGTCTGTATTCGCATCGGAAAAGATGACTATTGGAGTTTTTACAAATTTCACTCCTCGGTTCATAGCAGCAATCTTCCCAGCTCTACCATCTTTGTGGTATACTTCAACCCCATCATATTTCTTTAATAAATCTGGAGTTCCGTCATCAGATCCATCCGTAACCCAAATTTGGGTTACTTTATCTTGGGGATAATTCAAACTCTTGGAATTTTTAATCTTTTGATCAAGAAAATCCTTTTCATTGAAGGCCGTAACAAAAAGCGTGACCTCTGGTTCATAATCGTCATTTCTTTCAAATTTTTTGGATAACCCAAAAGCCCTTCTAAGCTTGATGATAATGAAAAGTAGTATTCCATACCCCAAATAAGCATAAAAAACGATAAGAAGTGAAACCCAGAAAAATACTTTTAAAAACTCCATCATTACTTTTTTAATTCATGACCTGACTATACTGCAATCAAATTCTTGTTTACCGCTCTCTCCCATTCACCGGTATCATGATTATATGTTTTAATAACCCTTGCAGGGTTCCCAACAGCTACGGAATAGGCTGGAATATCTTTGGTGACTACGCTTCCGCCGGCAATAATGCAATGTTTCCCTATAGTAACACCCGCCACAACTACGCAATTTGCCCCTATCCAGGTTTCTTCCGCTACCGTAATTATAGCTGTGGAAACCCCTTGTTCATGAATGGGCCTTGAAACGTCTTCATAATTATGATTAAGTCCCGAAAGCACCACATTTTGCGCCAATCTAACATCATTTCCTATCGTTACCGGACCTATAATCGTATTACCAAGGCCTATTCTGGTGCTACTACCTACCTTAACAGCACCTACGCCATTGTTTATGGTAGAAAAATCTTCTATAGTAGAATTTGCACCTAATTCAAAAATGTTCCATGGCAATACATCCATGCGGGTCCTTCGGCAAATAGTAGCGCCTCTTCCTTTTTTATGATAAAAAGGATTCACAAACCATTTTACCCATAAACGAGGTCTTGCCTGGTTTTTGGGAACCAGTAACCAGTACACAAATTTTTTAAGTGTATCGCTACTTCTAATCTTGTCCTTTAGTCCCATAACTTTTGGTTTATGCTGATTTTTTAATGGCATCATAAATGGCCTGAACATTATTCTCCCAAGTATGGCTCTTCGCAAATGCTATTCGTTCTTTAATCAGTTCTGAATTATTTTCTGCTAAGGCTTTTTCAGCCAATTGAATGTATTCTTCTTTGGTACTTCCTAAATACACGTGTTCTTTGAACATTTCCATAGCCTTGGTCTTCGTTGCAAGGGTTGGTTTTCCCATCGCCAAGTATTCATCGATTTTTCGAGGGTAGTTCCCTATAGTCCAATCGTTCACTATTTGCGGGTTCATAGCAATATCAAATCCTTTAACATAAGCTGGGAGTTCGGAAGCATCTTTGCTTCCCAAGAAAAATACATTCTCCAACCCATGCAATTTTGATTTTTTAAAGTCATCGTCCTCGGGACCAACTAAAACAATGCTCCAATTTTTTTTGGTTTTGGCCATATACTCCAAAAGTTCGATATCCAATCGCATACTTGTTAAGTACCCGACATAACCCAGTATAGGTTCTGGAATGGATTCAAATTCTTTAGGTATCGGTATCGTATCTTTTTCATCGTTGAACAAGGACACGTCGCAACCTTGACCTACCATAAAACTATTGGGATTGAACTTAGAGCCATATTCCGCATAGAGCGTGGAATTGTTTACAACGGTATCGGCCTGTTCGATAAGCTGTGGCTCAATACGTTCTCCATGTTTCCCCCAATAGGGTACTTTGATCAAATAATCTCGCATGTAATAGGTATAACTTTTAGGGGATAGGTATTCTTTGAGGTGTAGCCCCAAAAACATGGAACTATCATTAAATAAGAATACATCCTTAAAATTTAGCTGATGCATAGCAGTTATAATATCATTCGAAAAAAACCTTGAATTTCTCTTATTAAGCAGTTTAAATATGGAGTGAAAGGGAATCCAATTAATAGATTCCGTTAACGTTTTGGGATAAAGGTTCCAAAGATTTTCCGCTATTTGTACGAGACCGGTTTCCTCCCCATTCTTTATTTTGATTCTTTTCTGAACTTTTTCTGTAGACTTTTCTCGCTTTAATGTTGCCCTGTCCAATGGGGGGTTTACATAAAGCACTCGGTTTTGTTTGGCAAACTCCATGGCAATATTTTTACAGTTACTGCCAATTTCAATGTCCCATGCTTGTATACCTACAACTATAATATCTTGACCTTTGATCATGTTAGCTGTTTTTTAGTTCGTTATGGACATCTTCATATAGTTCTAGAACATGCTTCGCCATAGTTTCCCATGAAAAGTGCTTTGCTCTTTTGATGCCCTTTTCGGCCAAAACTTGGGCCAACATCGTATCCTCTACCAACGTCTGCATGGCAGTTGTAATTTCTACTGGATTAAAGGGGTCTATCATCAAAGCAGTGTCCTTTCCGGCTACCTCTGGCATTGATGAAGTATTTGATGTGATTACCGGCACTCCGCATGCCATCCCTTCTAAAATTGGAATACCAAAACTTTCCCTCAAGGAGGGATACAGAAATATAGCACATTGGCTTATAATAGCCGGCAAATCAGTATTTGGAACGTATCCCGTTAAATGAATCAATGGTCTAATTTCCTCCACTTCTATGGAAGCCAACAGCTTTTGAAGTTCCATTTCATCATAATCCAACATCACCAATTTGTACTGATTGGGATATATTTTATTGAAATCTGAAAACGCTTTTAAGACGCCTTTGGTGTTTTTCTTTGGATCCGTATTACCAAGGAAGAAAAAGAAATTGTCCGGTAGCGCATACGTGTTCCTTATGGTTTTTAAGCGGTCTAAATCGGTTACTTTTTTAAAGTGAGAACCAACGCCATTGTAAATAGCCGTTAATCGGTTGTTTTCCTTAAAGCCAAAATAATTGCTGATGCGCTCTTTTTCATAATTGGAGACCGTAATGACCTTTTTACTTTTTCTAATTACTGGTGGCACAAAATACCTTCGGTACATGTTCCCCAGTTTTTGATACCATGTTCCTCCTTTTTTTAATACACTTATACTCTCTAAATAGATAATATCGTGCAAGGTGGTAATTAGCGGTACTTTAGAAAACAAAGGGCCTGTATTGCTTGTGCAGTGCAAAACATCGCAACCCTCTTGAAAAGCAGCTTTGGGCAATGCAATCTGCTCCCATCCCGGATAACCCCATTTTGAGGTTAGTTCCACAATCTTAAAGTTAGGTGCGTTGGGAATACAGGTATCATCAAAATCTGGTTTAACAAAGATGACGTACTCATTTTCACCATCAATTTTTTGAAGGTTTTTAATGAGCTCCAGCGCGACCATGTCCATACCATGTTTCTTTTTTCTAAAAAGTCGTTGTCCTTCTATTCCTATCTTCATAAATTCTTATTGACTATTGATTCTCCCATGTTCTGTATGGATAAATTTTTTATTGGCTCCCTTCAATTTAAATAGTGATAGGAACATTAGCAGGAACGCCTTTGGAAGTGTAAGCAAAGCTTTTAGCGTTTGTACGCTATAAAACTTTTTGGGTACTGCGAAAGAAAAAGCCAATACTGTCACTACCAGAACAGCATACCAAAAGACAGCGGGAACTAGTAAGAAATTGATTGGGAAAAACAAGGTTGTCATAAAGTACAAAGAGGTAATAATCACTACCAATCCCAGTAATAACACCCTTGGAGGGGAGACCATTTGATATACCTTATCAAAGAAATCCACATTGCCCCGGACAAACAACTCTTGTAAACCGGATGCGAAATAGCTTCTGAAATAAACAAACTGTGCGGAAAGCCAACGTTTACGCTGATTGGAAAACACTTCTGATTTTTGAACTTTTTCATCAAGAACCAGCGCATTGTCTACGTATTCAATCTTTGTTCCGTCCTTTAATAATTTTAATTCCAATTCTTTATCGAACCCGCCCACTGCATTAACATTGGCCATAGTATTTTTAAAAAAATGATAGTCGAAGGCCATCCCAGAACCGATCAATGCCGAGGATAATCCCAGTACACGGTGTCCTTTTCTAAAAATATGATTGTTGATTTCTTCACTAATGGCATCCAGAATCGCAAAAGGTGTATTTGTATTCTTGGCAATTCTATGTCCTTGCACCACGGTATATCCTTCATCAAAAGCATCATTGATTTTTTCAATGAAATCTTCTTCCATAATATTGTCGGCATCCAAGACCAATGCGACATCGTATTCGTCGCCGATTACCTTCATTGCCTGGTTGAGGGCTTTGGATTTTGTACTTTTTTCAAAGGAGACCTCAACAACGCTTACAGGAAATTCTTCAAGTGCATCCAAAGTGCTTTTCTGAAAAGAATCGGCAATGATAATGACCTCAAAAAATTCCTTTGAATAACTTTGTTTTAATGCTTTTCTGGCAACTTCAACAATAACCTTATCTTCTTTATACCCGGGAATGAGAACCGCAAATTTCCGTTGCCGATGAGATAGCTTTTCTTTGCTTCTACGTTTAAAAAGACCTGCAAACGAAAAAATAAAGATGTAAATGGATGCAAATCCAAAATATCCAAATAAAAGGATTTCCAGAGCATGAATTAAAATTCTTATGACATCCATTTATCTATTTTTTACGGTGATTATCCTTCTATCAATTCTTTAATGGATTGCTCTTTGAGCAGATTATCAAAGTAGGCAATGGTTTTTTCAAGACCGGTTCTCAAATCGATTTCTGGCTTCCAATCTTGCAATTTTTCTTGCGCCAAAGAGATATCCGGCTTTCGTTGCATAGGATCATCGGCAGGTAAGGGCAAGTGTATTATTCTGGATTTTGAACCCGTTAAATCGATAATATTCTCGGCTAGTTCCAACATGGTGAATTCTCCTGGATTTCCGATATTGATGGGACCAATAAATTCATCTTCGGTTGCCATCATTTTTATCATTCCATCTACCAAATCACTAACATATTGGAAACTTCTGGTCTGTGTTCCATCACCAAATATGGTAATGTCCCGTCCTTGCAGTGCCTGTATGATAAAATTGGATACTACCCTTCCATCATCGGGTTCCATTCGAGGTCCGTACGTATTAAAGATTCGTATGATCTTCACCAAAACATCATTGGAGGTGTGATAGTTCACAAAAAGTGACTCTGCACAGCGTTTGCCTTCATCATAACAGGAACGTACTCCTATGGGGTTGACATGGCCCCAATAATCTTCTGGTTGAGGATGTAGTTCTGGGTCTCCATACACTTCACTAGTAGAAGCCTGAAGAATTTTTGCCTTGATTCTTTTTGCTAAGCCCAACATATTAATTGCTCCCAAAACTGACGTCTTAATCGTCTTAATCGGATTATGTTGGTAATGAACGGGGGAAGCTGGACATGCCAGGTTGTAAATTTCGTCCACTTCGAGAAAATAAGGTAAGGTGACATCATGTCGAATTACCTCAAAGTAAGGGTTGTCCATTAAATGGACTATTTTGCTTTTCCTTCCGGTAAAGTAGTTGTCCATGCTTACTACTTCATTTCCTTCGTTTAGCAGTCTTTCGCATAAGTGGGAGCCAACAAAACCTGCGCCTCCAGTTACCAATATTCTTTTCATAATCTTGTTCTTAAAGGTTTACGGTTTCTACTTCTGTATGTTTTACTACTTCCCTACCAATACTGTAATAGGTAAATTTTTGCTCTTTCAATTCTTCTGGGTCATAGACGTTACGGCCATCAAATATGGTTTTACTGTTCATAAGTTTCTCCAGTATTCTAAAGTTGGGCATTCTAAATTCCGACCACTCGGTAACCAAAATGAGTGCATCCGCATCAATAATGGCATCATACTCATCTTTGGCATATTCAATACTGTCTCCCAAAACACGTTTGGTTTCTTCCATGGCAACAGGGTCATATGCTCTTACGGTAGCTCCAAGCGCTTTTAATTGCTCTATAATTACTAGCGATGGTGCTTCTCGCATGTCATCCGTCTTTGGTTTAAATGCCAATCCCCAAAGTCCAAATTGTTTGCCTTTAAGATTCTTGCCAAAATGACTTTTGATTTTCTCCACTAAAACCGATTTCTGGCGATAGTTAACACTCTCTACAGCTTTCAGAACTTCCAAAGAATGTCCATATTCATCTGCCGTTCTCACCAAAGCCTGTACATCTTTTGGAAAGCAACTACCACCATAACCTGTTCCGGGATAAATAAACTTATTTCCAATCCTAGAGTCAGAACCAATTCCTTTTCTGACCAAATCCACATTGGCTCCTACAAGCTCACATAGATTGGCGATGTCGTTCATAAAACTGATTTTTGTCGCCAACATGGAATTAGCGGCATATTTGGTCATTTCCGAAGAGAAAATATCCATAAACAACAATGGATGTCCATTCATGAGATAGGGCTTGTACAATCTACGCATCACTTTTTCGGCACGCTTGCTTTCAATTCCTACTACGATGCGGTCTGGCTTCAAAAAATCATCTACGGCGCTACCTTCTTTTAAAAATTCTGGATTGGATGCCACGTCAAACGAAAGGTTAGCATCTCTTTTGGCCAATTCCTCTTCAACGGCAGCTTTTACCTTATAAGAAGTTCCTACGGGGACGGTACTTTTGGTTATAATTACCTTGTAATCCTCCATGTGTTGCCCAATTTCCCTTGCAACACCCAGTACATATTTTAAATCTGCACTACCATCCTCATCTGGCGGTGTTCCCACGGCTATAAATATGGCATCGCTATTCTTTATTCCTTTTTCCAAACTTGTTGTGAAAGAAATCCTGCCCTTATCCAAGTTGCGTTCCAAAAGGCTATCTAGACCCGGTTCATAAATGGGAACTTCACCATTGCGCAGTTTTTCAATTTTCTTTTCATCAATGTCCACGCAAACAACATTAACTCCTGTCTCTGCAAAGCAGGTACCCGTTACCAGGCCTACATAGCCCGTACCTATTACTGTTATATTCATAATTTAAAGTATATTAAGGTTGATTTGTAAATAATCATTAGCCACAAATGAATCGTTCTTATTCATAGTTTTTGAATCAACAACAAGTGAATCAAGACTATTTTCATTAAAACAAACCTGATGACAAAGAATAATTAAAAAAATAAATGAAAATTTGAGGGCTTTAATCATTCTAGTAGGTTCAATGACTTTGTAAATATTACCCTACATTATTGGAAAGAAAATTAATTGTTGTGAAATACTTTTATGGTGTTGTCAACTAGTTAGGATTTAGGTGGTAAGAATGATAAGGTCCATTACAAGAACTGAACTTCTTATCATTACAAGTCAAAGTCAAAGTCAAAGCCAAAATATAACAATCTACTTTCTTTATCTAGATATATTTTGGCTTTATCACCATAGAAAGAGTTTATTTCAGCCAAATTGACCACAATAAAATCTTCTGATGCAACTACGGTTTCACCCGGTTGTACACTAGTAGAAATTAGAAAGGATTTTTGGATACAACCTTGAACAGCTTCGAACTTAAAACTTTTCAAGTTTTGTTGCCATTCAACTTCAAATGTCTCTTCTGAGCTCGTATTTCTGAGCTTGACTGTATTTAGACGTATTTGCTCTCCAATCTTCTCCGTACTTTGATTTTCAAAAGTAGTGGCAACGCAAGATGATTCTGCAAGGGTAATATAACCTTGATAACTCTTTTCACTATACGGATGTATTTTATAATTACCGCAGAGCAAGTTGGCCGTTTCCGACAAATCGTTCACTTCTAAAAAGAGGTTGTCATCTTCATAGAATACTCTCAGAAAAGGATATACCCCAGGACTTTTTTGTTCTATCAACATGTTTTTCAAAATCGAAGTCCGTTCTTCTGAAAAAAGATACGTCTCGCCATTTTTCTTGATAGCTAAATTGGCAGTCGTTTAGGGGTCACTGGAATAAATAAAGTAAAAAACAATGGATCCAAGTACTGTAATAAGGGTAAGAATCGCTCCAAGTAAAAAAATCTTTTTTGAAACTGTGGCCATCTGATACAGTTTAAGGTACAAGCATCAAATTATTATTTTTCAACTTAAAATACCATGCCCAATTCATGGGTGGGCCTTACAAATTGACGATTGGCTAAAACCAACTAGTGTAATCCGAGAATTGCTATTATTGTTTTATGGCTGAACTATTTTTTAAGTTCCAAGAAATCGCCTTCCAAAATGCTTTCAAATGTTCGTTTTGACGTTTTAGCATAAACATCAAACTATTTTTTGGTATGGAAACAAAGCATTGGAACAGTAGACTTATCCATAATTGGAACGGCTTAAAATTTCTTCTGGCAAAGAGAATTCTATTTCGAGAAATATAATAGGTCTTCAACGGACTGAACTTTCCCGTAGAAACTGATTCTTTGTGCAGAATATATGATTTTGGTTGATAATAAATTTTATAGCCTGCCCGTTTTATCATTTCGGCCCAATCGTGTTCTTCATAATACAGAAAATAGATTTCGTTCATCATGCCTACTTTTTCCACGACACTTTTTGGAACCATCATTGCCGCTCCATGTATGGACTGGGTTTCTCCCTCTGCATCAAAATTACCATCATCTTTTTGGTGGTACCCTATACTGTTATTCCTGATCGTCCAGTGATTCATGGGCGTATACCCTGCATACTGAATAAGTGTAGGATCCCAATGGAACTTAATTTTTGGGCTTACCATCCCAATAGTTTCATCATCTTGAAATGTTTGTACCAAGGGTTCAATAAAACCTTTTGGGACAATGGTATCATTGTTTATAAATAACAGGTAATCACCTTTTGCTTGTTTGACGCCGAGATTATTGCCTCCTGCAAAACCTAGGTTCTCCTTGCTCTTAATAAGATTTATTTCCGGATACTTTTCCTTTATGCTATCTGGGGCATCGTTTGGTGAAGCATTATCGACCACAATAATTTCATAATTTGGGTAGGTAAGTTCCCTAATCGATTGCAATAAATCCAAAGTGACTTCGGATTCATTGTAGTTAATGGTTATTATTGATACGAGTGGTTTCATGGGTTTTTGTGCGTTATTTCAGGATGTCACTTTCAATTCCAATTCAGCTTCTTTTTCTTCCATAATCTTCTTGTCCAGTTTTGGAGCTATGAACATGAACACCATCCCTGCATACATCAATATACAGGTTGGAAACTGTCCAAAAATCCCATTTCCGTAGGAAGCCGCCATAATGCCGAACATACCACATACCAGAGCTGCAATCTGTCCTTTTAGCCAGCCATCCCGTATTTTGTACATTACATTGTATGCACCGGTAATCAGTACAAAAAAGAGTATAAACAAATGTAAATAGAGCCCAACGATACCCGTGTCCGCCCACACCGCCACAAACCAGCTGTCTGTTGCCGTATTTGCCAAAAACGTATTGGGGGAAAAACGTTTCCCCCAGTTTCCTGTGGATCCTATACCGCCTCCAAAGGGTCTGGAATCCAGATATCCTTTTAACTTGGCCTGGTTCTCCAATCGTACTTGTAAGGACGCATCGTTAGGGTCGAACGCAGTTCGCATTCTTCTTATCTGATCGTTATCGTTACCTATGGTAGTATATTTAAAGAAAACAAAAACACTTATTCCCACGAGCGCTCCGAGGACTATGCTTGGAATATGTTTTCTAATAATGAGGAACATGACCCCACCTGCTGCGGGAACAGCAATTGCTCCACGAGTTCCGGAAATCATCATCCCTAAAAGACCTGCTAAACAAACTATTGCGCAAAAAATTTGAAACTTTCTGTTTTTTGCGAATAAGGTAAGTACGCCAAAAACAACACCGGTATGGCCTTGTGCGGCACCAAACTGACCTGCATCTGAATAGAAGGAAAATATCCTGAGTTTTCCAAAGAGTATATGGGTAACGTTGCCACCAGCATCTAACCATGCCTGTTCAAAAGGGTCAACACCAAAAATTAACTGTTGCATACCTTTGGTCGTTGCCAAAAGCGACAAAACACCCCAAATAATAAAAAACAAATGAAGGTCTTTTGGTTTGTTGAAGAGAATAAAAACCAGCGGTATAAACAACCACATGTACAACGATAGTCCTCGCATGGCATAAAACCAAGCTGCGACGCTAACGGCTTCTGGATTAACAATTTGAAAAATGGCATACCCAAACCAAAGCGATGCCAAAATGGTAAGTTGGGAACTCGCCCTGTTCCAAGGTACTTTTATTCTGAAGGCCTTAAAAAAAAGCGCAAGGTACATCAGCACCATTAAGCCATCCATAAGCAACCCCCAAGTCATTGGTATATACCTTCCTATGCCCAAAACAAAAAAATTGAAAATGAGTACGGTTACCACTCCTATCCTTGGGTTTACAAAAAGTGCCCCCAAATACACTATTGCAAATGGAAGAACCATTACCCCGATACCTGCTACCAGTCCTTTTGTCGCTGTAAGATGGGCTGTAGTGATCACCACCGACAAAAGCACCAAAATAGGGAGTGGTTCTTTTAAATAGTCCGACCCATATGTCTTATTGAACGGATTCATCAGCCTAAATGTGTTTTTAGGTTTTTGAGAAATGACAAGCTTTCAGATACTATTTGCGTACTTTTAATTTGAATCTCTCTTTTTAGATAGTAAAACCCAAGAAATATCCCGACCGCGGTAAAAAGTACTGTGCCAACTGCCACTGCCACTAGACTTTTAAATACGAATACAGCCAATATGTTTAAGACAATATTGGCAAAAGTCATCACCAAAACCTTGTACAGGTTAAGTTTGGGTCGGTTGATACTATCCAATAATACCCCTGTAAAACGGTCTATGGGCAAGAGCATAATATATATCGTGAATACCCTAAAAATTAAGGTAAGTAAGGGCAGTGAGTCCATGTATTCCTTCCCGCCAAGGAAAAGAACCATATATTCAGCAAACACAAAACTTACTAAGGCTACAGGGAAAAATAGAAGCGTAATAATTCCCACATACGAATAGAAAATCTTTTTTACTCCGCCCAAATCCCCTTCTATGGATTTTTTGGACATTCTGGGATAAGCGGTCATGGCAAAGCTGTGCAAAGGTATTCCCAAGAGATCCGTCAACTTTAACGGAATGGCATACATAGCGATACCTGCAGAACCTAAAAACGGACTCATTCCAATGATAAAGGTATCCGAACTTTTTAGAAGACTTGAACTCACTAAAGTTCCCATAGAGTACTTCCCAAAATTCACCAGTTCTTTTTCAATGGCTTTTTCAGTCTGTCTCACATAGCATAATCCATCCCAATATTTAATGGAACACCATACACTGGAAATTGCGTTGACCAAAATATTTACCCAGATAATTTCCAAAAGGCCCAATTTCAACCAAAATTGATTTAAAACAAGAAATAGGCAAAAGAGTCCTACGTTGGAAAGTCTTACCAACATCATACGCCTAAAATTTTGCTCCGACTGAAAGAGGGCCATCGCATTGTTCCAACTTAGATTGGAGAGCGCCAAAAAAGGATAGTATAAAAGAAATAATCCGTAGCCGTTGTTTACTTCGATTCCATTCAACTCAAAAAATCCCAAAATAGACCAACACAAGAATGTTAATATTCCTAAAAGAATAAGGTTGATTTTATATGTTGCCCCGAGTATTGTTTTTTGTTTTTGATTGTCAGCTCCAGAAAGTAATCGCACGGACGATGTTCGGGTCAATCCAAAACGTAAAAGATCTACAAAAGTAGCCAAGGTTATAAATAACACCCACTCTCCAAACAATTCTTTATCCAATTGCCGTGTCAATAGCATGAAACTCACCAATCCTAAAAATGCAACGCTCACGTTGGCCATTAAGGAGGATAGGTTCTTTTCTTTGCCAATATTTTTCAATCTTCCCAACATTAGGCCCCGTATTTTTTATTGAAAAAACGAAACTGTACCATCTTTTTGATCCAGCTACGAATCAACGATCTTTTCTTAGGAAGTTCCCCTACAACGGTTTCCATTTCCAACACTTTTACACCATTGAGGATAATGGTCGGTTCGGGTCCTGTGGTAGCTTCTTTGAAAAGATTTAATGCATTCTTATCAGCTTCTCCCCATGCCCTATTTGCTCTTGTCACCAAAAACGTATAATCCATGGCAGAAGCCAGTTTTACGGGAAAAGGGTTTTTTATAATACTTGGAATTTCCAGTATGATAAAGTCAAAACTGTTAAAGTCCTCAATGTTCTTATTAATATCAAAGTCTTGCACATTGGAAATTTTATAGAGTTGATCGCTAACTTCATAAAGGATTTTATGATAGCATTCACCTGTTAACCCCAAATCTTCATCATCATAGGTAACGTGCAATGTTCTGTAATCGAGTTCACATAACTTAGCTATCAAATGCTTACAGATAAATGTTTTCCCCTCATTTTCCTGTGTTGAAAAAAGCATGTTGACCACTGGTTCGCTCTCTTTTTCTTTCTTATACTGATTTAGTATAATATTTCTGGAAATGGCATTGACCGCCTTGTTTTGGAGGTACTCGTAATCTATTTTATTGTTTTTACTGCTAATCACGGGAAAAATCGATGAAACCTTTAATTCTATCTTATCACCTGCTCGTATTGCCGTATTAATGTTTCCGTCCAAAAGTTCCAGAACAAGTATCGTAGCTGCGACCAAAACAAAACCTACCATTCCTGCTACAATGACCAGCAGCATCCGTTTACTAGGTTTTGGACTTATGGGGAAAAATGGAACTTCAGTAAGTTTTATATTGGATTTGAGCTCCACATTTTGTTGTCGCAGTTTTGCCAATCCAAGGCTATGCAATAGACTTAAATATTCCCGCTCCGCTATATCTATTTTACGTTCCAAACGCTTCATTGTAGCACCTAAAGGTGAAAATTCTTGATATAACTTTTCAAACTCTTTGCGCTTTTCGTCCATGACTTTTAACTGCGCCCTAGTTCCTTCATATTCTATTGTGTTTTGCAGCCAATCTGCTAAAACACTGGTCGATGCCAAACTTTTATTGTCATAATCCGTAACGTAGATCGTATCAATGTTCTCAGCCATTTGTTGCTCTATTTTGGCTATCCTTTCCATTTTTAGGGCCGCTTCTTTCGCCTTTTTATTTTGGATAGTGGAATCGGTCTCAATCCCCAACGTTAACATGGATACATCAAAACTTAAGCTTGACAACTCTTTTCTAAGTCCCATTACACGTTCGCTGGATACTCGCTTTAGTTCATGCGTTTTAAGTTTTGATTCCAAAATATCCAGAACAGCCTTAGCTGCATTGTGCTGTCTAAACACTTCTAGATACTTTATCTCAAATTCTTCCTTCTCTGCAGCTATATGTTTGGTCTGTTCGTAGTAATTGATGATGTTATTGGTCTGGTTAAACTGTAGCAGTTCATCTTCTGCTCCTCGTAAACTGATCGTGGATTTTCCCAATTGCCCTTGAAAATATTTTACAACAGCATCTGACTGGTTGACCTTAATATCCGCATTGAGCGCCACAAAGACTTCGCAAAGAATAAGCAAAGTATTCTGACATATTGCCGGATCTTCCGATTCAAATTCGATATCTACAAAATCACTGTTCGAAATTCGCCTTAACCCAACACGGCCATTGATCTTTTCAATACTGTAATCTGGATGATCTAGATTGATGAGTTGATAGATGTAGTTGGTATGATTGGATTCTTTTAGTTTTATAAAGTTTTCAAAAGTCTTTTCCACATCTCCTTTGACCACTAATTTCTTTACCTCTTCGGGAACGGATTCCATCAATTTCTGATATTTTTCCCTCGAAATAATCTTTATGTCAGCGCTATCCAACACCATATGTTGGGTGAACAATTTTAGGCCCACAATCTCTATCGTAGTTCTTGCCTTGATAAGATTGAGTAAATTATCATAGGCAGTATTGGTAGCCCTAAAATCTATTTTTGTGTTTTCCAGCTCAATGTTAGATCCTGTTGCTATACCCGTATATACCCTAGCTTTGGAATTATAGACCTTTGGTTCGTCTTGGGTGAGGTAAAATACCAGGGAAGCCAAAATAATTGGCATGGCTATCAATAAGCCTGCATGCCTTAATAAAAGGCGAACAAAAAATAAGAGGTTAAACTTCATTATTAAATATTCAAATCTGCTCCAATAACACTTTCCAATGCCATTACCGAAGAAATAAACTCTGAACGCTGCAGTTCAAAATTCATGGTCGCTTGGTTCATCATTTGTTGTAAACGGGTATATTCAATAACGTTGATTACCCCATTTGAAAAATCTTTCTCTGCCCGTATGGATTGAACCCTGAAATTATCTACAATAGAACCTGAAATGAAAAAAAGCCGATGCGTTTTCAGCAGGTCATTATACAGTTCCAATACTTTTTGCTCCAATTCTACCTCAGCTACCTGAGTCTCAAATCGTGCTTTTTTTGCTTCCCCTTTTGCGCTTTTTATCCTCGCTTTTCTATTGACCAGCGCAGATAGGGGCAGCCGTAACGAAACGCCTACATTATACCTACTCTGTTCTGTGGAAAAAAGGGTCTGACTCTGAGGATCACCTGCGATTTGCTGATTGCTCAGGTTATCAAAAATGCCATAGTTGTAGCCAGCCTCCAGATTAATGTATTCCAGCCAAGCTCTTTGCTCTGCCGACACGACCCCATCTCTATATTGTTGTTCCGAGACAGTAACCTTTATAAATGGGGAATACTCCTTGGCCATGGCGATAAGGCTATCTATTGGGGGTAAGTTTTTACTGATGTCATTTTCTTTTAATCCCTTTTCTATAAAATCGCTTATGGCTTGGCCATACGAGAAACCATAAAGTAAAAATGCCACTATAAAGATGAACTTACTTTTACGCATTATACATTCTCTTTTTGAAATACTGCTTTGAATGTTCTAAGTACTATCCACATATCTATTAAAAAAGCATTCTTACTATTTGCATAGTTCACATATTTTATATCTAGTGTTTTTCGCTCTTCTGGTGACATTTTAGAACTTCTGCCCCTTGCTTCAACTTGCCACAGTCCCGTTATTCCTGCAGGTCCATTAAATCTATCTGTCCATTCATCCGTTGTTAACACTTCTGCCTCATATAAGGGCAATGGTCTGTTACCAACAATGGACATATCCCCTTTTAACACGTTTATCAATTGCGGTAGTTCATCAATACTTAATTTTCTAATGATTTTCCCCACCTTGGTGATTCTAGGGTCATTATCAAATTTTACAAAAGCACTTTTGGCACTTTCCTTTCTCTTGTTGTTGTGAAGATTTTCATCCACTTCGGTATCATCGCCAAAAAGCACCGTTCCTTTGAATTCATAATCGTTCTCCGCTATACTTTCCTCTTCTGATTGGACCTCATCTTGATGTACGTATTGGTTTAGATGCTGAAATTCTTTTAACCGTTTATCTGCATCGGGATACATGGACCGTAGTTTGTAGAAATCAAAAATCTTATATCCCGTTCCCACTCTTTTTGAAATGTAGTAGACTTTTCCTTTTGACTCTAACCGAATTGCTATAATGAACAGTAATAAAAAAGGAGACCCTAGAAGTAAAGCGGTCCCTGCTACGACAATGTCAAAACTTCGTTTCCAAAAGCCTATTTTATATTCTTTTATAGCTCCTTTTGTGGTGGCAATTTTTTCTTTGGACAGGTTGACCTTTAGTTCTTTTAAAAATTGAACTCTATCAAGAATATTTGAAGTTGAAATCGGTTGTACGTAAAAATCATCTATTCCGCTTTTAACGGCTTCGGACAAGTCTGCCTTGTCACGATTTTCGGCCACCAGAATAAATGGAATGGAAGGGTGCTCCACAAATTTTTCACGTAACGTCTTGTGAAACGCTATACCTGACTGTCCCGGAATCTGTTTTTCACAAATTACGGCATCCACTTTTTTGTTTTTCTCTAACCAATGTATTGCCAAAACAGCATTCTTGGCTACATGAAAATCTACTTTATCACCGCATTCCAAAAATTGATCGACCATTTTCTGGTTTGCTCCCACGTAAAGAAGACAAAGTTTTTTATCAGATACAACTTCCATAATATTAAGCTCGTATAAGCAGTTTTTCTACACGTATTAATAGCTCTTCTGGATTAAAAGGTTTTACCAGATAGTCATCAGCTCCTAATTTTAGGCATTGAATACGATCTGCACTACTGTCCCTACAGCTCAATACAATAATTGGGATGTTGGAGAAGTAACCGCTTTCCTTTACTTTTTTAATGAGTTCAAAACCATCCATGTTGGGCATCTCCAAATCTGTAATGATTAAATCCGGAATGTTTCCTTCTTGCATCCATGACAATGCGGCCAAACCATCTTCCATCGTAGTTACATCATATGATTGACCCAGAAATTGTGATACCAAATCACTTAGTGATTGTTTATCGTCTACTACCAGTATTTTCATATATATTTCTTTTATAATATTGTAATCTTAAACATATCTGAAAAGTAGGTTAAATATTACGTATTAATAATTCATTGTTGTAAAACAAGAGGAGGGTGTTGTAAGTTGTTGTTTCTTGTAAGTAATACCTTGCAATAAGAGTTGTGTATGATTGTTTGCTAAAAACCAAGGTGTAAGTACCCTTTTAAGAGGAATGCATGCATTGTAACTTTCCAATTAGAGAGCATGGAAAGTATTCTTGTAGCAGAAAGAAGTGATCGTTATGCCCAGCTACTAAAAAACCTATTCGGATACTCCTTCAACTTGAAGTTCCTCATAGGTTTTTTGTATAGCTTTTTTACTCGGCATGTATTTTAGATTGCAAAATGGAAACGGTTTTGCAGGTTTTCTTTTAGGAGGCAAAGCGGTATAAACATCTACCGGTATAAATTGGAATTGACCGGATTGGTACAGTTTTATGGCCAACATCCCATCATCGCAACCAGATACGGCCCGTAAATCCGTTTCATATCCTATAGGAAGAACAGCATCTCTTCTCATGGCCATGCATACTGCCCTTATATGTTTTATTTTCAATACAAATCCTCGTGATAGCTTCCATCTGAAATAGAGATTCTTTAATGAATTCCTAAGTTTCATTCTTAGGGAAAGCTGAAAATTGTCTTCATAGCTTTTAGATACTGAATAACATAGTACCAAATCTTTGTTCTCGAAAAAAGGAAGTGCCATTTTATCTATATAATAGGGATCATAGATAGAATCTGGATCCATACTACAAATAATCTCACCTTTAGCTTCTTCCAATCCTTTCTGTCTTGCAAACGTTATTCCCTGCTGTTTTTGGCTTACAACTTTGGCACCGAGTTGCTCTAAAATTGATAAGGTTTCCTTATCCGCATTATTCTCTACGAATATAACTTCATACGGAATTATGGTTTTTAGATTTGCCAAGGAAAGTATATGTGCCACTAGCGTTTCCTTTGCTCTATAAACTGGAACTACCAAGCTTACCGTTGGTTTTTTTACAGCGTCCAACAACTCAAAATATGAAATTAGGGTATTGAAGTCGTCATCGTTCAAATGCTTTGGTTCAATTCCAAAATAAGGGCTATACGCTGTTACTTTCATTTTTGAGTTTTGGAAGATTATGATATTATACGCGATCCTTACTAAGAATATAATTGGTTTGTGTAATATTCATAATCTCTTGAATATTCATATTTTGTCTACCGATCAACGAAACAACTTTGTTCTGTTTTACCGACTTTAAGTATAGTTTTTCAAAGAAGTGAGCTGCCGCGGAATCTAAGAGCGTTATATTTTCCAGACTGATTACAATACTCTCGTGTTTTTCTAGAATTGAATCAAAATAAGAATTGAGAGCACCAATATGCTGTGTGGTAACTTTACCAAAAATTTCAAAAATTCCTCGGTTTTCTTTTATTTCTAATGACATATGCTAAGTAGATTAATAGATTACTAATATCTTTTTAGCATTTTCAAAAAGCGTCTATCTATACTAACGTGTAAGAATGAAAATATTGTAGTACTTTTCTTTCTTTTTTATAAAAGATTAAGGCGTTGCATCAATTCTGGTCTGTTGGACCTGCTAATGGGTATGACACTTTTTTCTATAAGAACACTGTTATCCTGTATGTCGATTATTTGTGTAAAATTGATAATATAAGATCGATGAATTTGAAGGAATCTTGATTCCGGTAGTTTCTCTTTTATCTTTTTAAGTGTAGAGTGCACTCTAAAGCGTTTGTTCTGGGCCAGTATTTCTATGTAATCTCCTTTGGCCTCGATCAACAGAATGTCCTTAAATTTTAATTTGATAAGTCGTCTGTCTATATTTATGAACAAATCTTCTTCTTCGCTTTGAGCAGCATTGATTTCCAACTGTTCCTGTTTGGATTTTTTAAGGGCATTTTCCAATTTTACAGCGCATTTCTGAAACCGTTCATAGGTTATGGGCTTTACCAAATAGTCTACGATGAACTCATATCCATAAGCTTCTATAGCAAAATCCTTATCGGATGTTGTGAGCACAATTTTAGGGGGATTGGTAACGGTCTCGATAAAATCGACTCCCGTAAGTTTTGGCATATGGATATCCAAAAAAATCAGATCTACCTGCGTATGCTTTAAGAACTTTAGGGCCTCTAGAGCATTAGGGAGTTCGGCAACAACTTCAATTTCTGGAATTGTTCTGCAAAGCGCCATAACTATGGCCCTTGCACTTGCTTCGTCATCTACGATAATACATTTCACCTTACGCTAGTTTTAAAACAAAATCTTCAACAGCTTTTAATACTTCGTCAAACTCTTCTTTGAGTTGTACATCTCCACGCTTTAGGTCTTCTTCATACTTTACCGCCAATCTATAGCTGGTGTTAAGTCCCAAAATGCCCAATTTGTGCTTTATCTTGTGTATGATTTTAGCAGATTCCTCTAAATTATCCTCTTTTAAAAAATCTAGATATTCCTGCTTCTCTTTTGGAAACTCTGTTTGTATGATGGTCAAAAACTTCTTTTCAAACTCCTCGTTTCCACCAGAGATTTCCTTTATGTAATCAAGGTTAGGTTTTTCAGTCATTTTGGGGTCTTTTAATAGTGAAAAAGAAAGTACTGCCCATTCCTTCTTTTGAGGAAAGCCAGATATCACCTTCGTAATAGTTGATTATTTTCTTAACGAGAGCCAGTCCAATACCTGTTGTGTCGGCATTGTTCTCTAGTTTTTTGAACATGTTGAAAATTCCTGCCTGCAAGTGTTTTGGTATTCCCTTGCCATTATCGGTTACACTGAATAGCCATCCATCGTCTTGTTCTTTGACATCTATGATCACTTGTCCATATTTACGGTCTTCTGTGGCAGCTATGGCATTGGTAATAAGATTTTTGAACAACTGTTCCAGTCTGTATTTCCCTGTATACAACTTGGGCAGATCCTTACTTTTCTTTATGGATATGTTCTTTGGCACGAAGATGGTCTCTTGTATCTCATCCATCAAAAGATTTAGGTCGATTACCTTGGCACTTTCCTCAATGGAATCTATTGTTGAGTGCCTCAAAATGCCATCTATCAAGCTATCCATTTTAGTCAGGTTCTTAAAAATAAGCTGCACATTTTCACTATGGTGTTCTTTGAATTCATTTTGGGCGTCTTCAAAAACCCAGCTTACCAACGAGTGCACATTTCGTATTGGAGATTTTAAGTCATGTGAGACCATATGTGCATAATTGTTCAGGGATTCGTTCTGCTGTTCAAGATTTTTTAACAGTGCATCTTTTTCTGCCGTGACCTTTGCTACCTTACAGGCTTGTTTTTCTATATCCGTAACAAGTTTTTTAATATCAAAGTCCTGTTTTGTATCGATTTTCCCCTTCTTGTTGTGCTGTATGGATACAATGGCTTTTTTTAAAGTTTCAGCTATTTTGTGCTGTTTTTTGGCTTCTTTGCTCAATTGTTCGTCATATGCTGTATATGATTGGCCAATGGCATCGATAAATTCTTCCATTCCTGGGTGTTCTTTTAGGTCTTTGGAGAGAAGCGTTTTCATCTGTTTTTTCAGTAAAGAATGCATTTATCTGTTCTATTCAATAAGTTAAAAGGTTATCTTAGGTTATTCTTGGGTATTCATCGCTTATATCTTATTCTTTTTGATGCTAAGCTCTTTTTTTAAAGTGAAGAAAAACGTTGTTCCTTCTCCTATTTCACTTTCTAACCAAACCTTTCCATTATATCTATCAATTATTTTTTTAACTATGGACAATCCTATCCCCGTCGATCTTTCATTGTTTCCAATAGATTGAAAAATTTGAAAAATCTTTTCATGATACTCTTTTGGTATTCCTACCCCATTATCCTTTATACTAAATTCCCAATACTTGGAATGTTCCTTACAATCTACCTCCACCAGGCCTTTCTTTTTATCGATATTGACCACAGCGTTACTCAAAAAGTTTTGGAACAATTGATGGATTTTTGTCTTATCCGCTTTAATGAGCGGCAGTTTCTTTTTGGTTTTGATCGCAACGTTTTCAGGGATATAAATAATCTCTTTTATCTCTTGGATGACTTCGTTTACGTCAACTTCGGTATGGTCCAAAACGTCATTATTGACTGTAGAATATTTTAAAATCCCACTAATGAGTTTGTCCATTCCTTCAATTTTCTCCTGCATCATCTTTAGGTTATAGCGTCCGCTTTCATCCAAAGAATCTTTATAATCATCATAGAGCCATGTGGCCAGTGCACTTACGCTTCGCAACGGAGATTTTAAGTCATGTGAAACAATATGTGCATATTCCTGTAGTCCTTTGTTACTGGATTCCAGTTCGCGCAACAAACTCTCTTTTTGAAATTCTAGGTTTTTTTGATCGGTGATATCCAAATGAACCCCAATAGAGCCTATTACATTACCGGCATCATCGTATCTTGGTGCTCCACTTACCAACCAGAACCGCTTTTCCCCATTACCTACTTTTACGGCTATTTCATAAGAGTCCGAAATACCTTTCTTATTTTTTTTGTTATGTAATTTTAGTTCTTCTGTTTCATCATCTACAAGAGGTACGGCCTTGTTAAAATTCTTGCCAATTAAGTGACCGGTAGAGTATCCTACCATATCGCTAAAACTTTGATTGACCATTAAGATATTGCCGTTGCTATCGACTTCAACAAGACCTAAGTTCATATTTGCAATAATGCTCCCGTACTTCTCTTTCTGAACTTCTAAATTTTTCCTGTAGTTTTTGCGTAACGTAACATCGCTATAGCTCCATAAATGTCCTTGGTACTCTCCATTGTTGAACAACGGTATGTAATCCCGTTCAAATGTTCTTCCGTCCAAAAGCTCCATCTCATCAGCTGTTATCGCTTCTTTTTTATCTACAACATAGTTTATTCGTCGGATGGCGGTATCTGGTTCCAAGAACAATTTCTTATACTTGTGGATGGATTTTTCTGCGTTGAGCCCTTTTAAAACATGTGGTGAAACCGGAATACCAAAAAGGTCGCAGAACTTTTGATTGGCCAAAACGATTTTCCTGTTCTGATCTTCCAGTAAAATTCCTGTTTGCAGGTTTTTTATCAAACTCATCAACCTTTCTTCCGAAGCCTTTATCTTTTCTTCCGAAATTTTCTCATGGGTGATGTCCTCTATCATGGCAACACTATATTCTATGTCCCCATTTGCATCCAATACGGAACTCATGGATGTTTTTCCATAAAGTGTCTCACCGTTCTTCTTATAAAATTTTCTAACGATGGAGAATTTCTTGATATCACTTTCCAAACTTTTCTGCAGCAAATCTTCGTAAAGACTGTTGTCTTCCAATGATGAAATATCATTGATGGTCATCTTTTTCAATTCCACTTCTGAATACCCCAAAAGATCAATAAATGATTTATTGGCCTTTATTATTCGTTCCTTAACGATCAATAATATTCCCAAAGAAGAATTCTCAACAATAATATCCTGTTGCTTTTTCTGATTTTCCAAAAGCTTTCTTATCTCTACTTCTTGGGTAATATCCCTTATAACTCCTTGGGCGGCTATTGGGTTTCCGCTTTTATTGTAAACAAGACTTGCATTGATATTTACGAATTTTTCTTCTTGGGACTTTGTAAGTATTTTGGCAGTATAATTTTTTAAGATCCCGACCTGCATAAGCGTCTGAAAAGACTCTGCAGTGTATTCCAAATAGTCTTTATGAACTAAGTCCAAAAGGCATATTTTCTCCTTGGTATGGTCATATCCCAAAAACTCTTTTGCAGACGTGTTCATATTTATAACGTTGGACATCATATCCATCACCACATAGGGATCAATAATATTTACGAAAGCATTATCTATACGTGTACCTCCATCATTCAATAAAGTTTCCAAACGACTGTTTGCTTCTTTTAAGTGCAAAGAAGCATCATAGAGTTCTTTTGCTTTACTTTCTAGCAAACCCTCAGCAGTCTTACGGGCTTTCTTCTCCCGTATAAGTGCACGCTTTAATATGGAAAGCTCGTTACTATCCGTGTTGGACGATTGCAAACTTGACTTCTGTTCCGTTTTCATTCATTAGTTTATAATCAACCTTTACTATTTTTTCAAAGTGCTCAAACGTTCTCACAATAAGTCCATGGGCCAGTGCATACAGGCCTCTGGATGAACTATAGATCATTTCTAGGGAATTATCTGTTTTTGAAAGCACCTTGAATTGAGGAAGTTCAGCGTCTGGATAAAGTTTTTTTACATGAATATGAATATGATCTTCTATGCTATTAAGAAGTCCCAATGGCGTTCTGTAGCTAGAAACCACATCTGGATGTGCCTCTACCAAACCAACGAACAGATGATGCCCAAAGGAATACAACAGATTCTCTTGGGAAATTTCTTTTACAGTACTTAACTCGGCTATCAAACTTACCATTTCATTAAAATCGTAAGTTCCTACAGAAGTATAGGCCCCTCCGGAGGGAAGATCACAATTTTCCAACAGGGAATCAACAGTCTCCAATCCATATATGGATTCGACCATTTCCAAGAATTCGGTGAATACAATTCCTTTCATAACAAGATATTATGACTTAAAAGTAGGAATTACACTACCTGATATTAAAAATTATGTTGTGAAATCGGTATTTTTGTTAGGCTTTGATTAGTTCGCTAATCTCCCAATAATCAAAAACTTTCCTGAGTTTTGATTCGTAATCCTCATATTTTAAAGGCTTTATGATGTAGCCTGCGATGCCAATCTCAAAACACTTTAACAAATCCACACGATTTTCCGATGTGGTAAGGATTATAATAGGAAGGAACTTGAGTTTGTCATCAGCTTTTAAAATGGTTAGAAATTCTATTCCGCTCATTCTTGGCATGTTAAGGTCAAGCAAGATAATATCTGGTAAGCTACCTGTTTTTAATAGCTCTAAGGCTTCTTCTCCATTTTTAGCCTCAACGATCTTGTGCTTAGATTGAAACTTAGAAATCGCACGTTGCAATTTCATGGTTTCTATCATATCATCTTCTATGAACAGAACATTCATAACTTTTATCGTTTAGTTTACAAAAATCCAAAAACACATTAAGAAAAGGATTACAATTTGGTTAAATTAGGGAAAACTATCGGTGAATGGAATAAATCATACGATAAATCATTGTTTTTTGGTCAACTGTGGCTACAGCGCAGCCAATTGTTCTTTTAAATTCTTGGTCAATTTTGAAACCACCAGATTATAGGAATGATCAACTAACTCTATAATCACCCTTGGTGGAAGGTTATTCAAAAGTAGCGTGTTCCAATGCTTCTTGCTCATATGATATCCTGGGATTATGTCCCCATCATACTCTTCTCTTAATGTTATTGCCTTTTCCGGATCACATTTTAAATTACACTGCGGCGGCATTCTTTCCAATGCTATCAAAGCAAACATTTTACCCATTACCTTAAAAACCAAAGTAACCTCATCAAAGGGAAACTCTTCAGTTACCCCTTTCTTTTGAATACAATAATCCCTTAATTCCTCTATGTTCATTTTAAATGCCTTGAGAATCATATACAATGACTTTCTCCCAAAGATCTTTGCATTCTTCAATAAAAATAAGATGCGCTTTTTCTTTTTGATATCCTTCTTGCGCTTCAGCAGACTCAAAGGTTACGATCAATGAGTACGTAAATGAACCATCTACAACATCTCTGGTGGCCTTAGGAGGTGTCCCAATAAAATTTGTCTTTGCAAACTTAGAGTTTTGAAGAAACGATTTCAAAGACGTTTCAAACTTTGCTTGGTCTTTACTGCTTTCTGGATTTTTAAGCCAAAAAAAGACCGTATGTGAAAAGGCAGGATCGAATGTTTTCATAGTATCTTCAACTTGTGCAAAACTGGTTGCCGCAAAGGTTGTAATCAATAGTATCGTAATAATTCCTCTTTTCATAATTTCTCTATTCTTCAATTGATTGTTTTTCTCTGTTTGTTATTTCCAACGCTGAATAATCCAATGTCCAATCTATGGTCTCTACAATTTTCTCTACCAATAACACAGCTTGCAAAGCCTCCTTCTTTGCAGTTGCCATCAATCCGCTTTCCGGTATTTTTTGTTTTATGTGGTCTTTTGCCTCCATATTTAATTTCGTAAGATCATCTGGAGAAAAACTATTAAAAAGTCCATTTTTTATATCATAAAACTGAAGGTCGGGCTCAATGGATAACACCTCGGGTTCTGGAAAATTGGCAAGAATTATTCGTTTGTTCTTATTATCCGCTTTTAGGTCCAATTTCTTTAAGTCGTACCCTATATGCGCTTTCGCTTTCACGACTATTAAGGCTTTTTTCTTACTGCTCAAAAGACTCATAAACCGTTCTTTGGTATTCTCATAATGATAGATTTCTGCAAAATCCCCTTCTACCGAAACCAATTTGCAAACGCTTTGTATTTTATCCAACAATACTGTAGACTGTTGTTTTGTGAGTTCTTTATTCTCTTTCTTTTTGAAAATAGAAAACAACCAATACATAAGTATTGCTCCCAGAACCAACCCTAAAAAAGCTTCTATTATGCTATCCATTTTTCTTTCCTATTTCTCCCAGATGGGTAAATTTAAATCCTTTCTCATATTTGAGACCATATCCAAAAATCCTATCCATAGACGCATGAGAAAAAATTATAATCCCACCCAACTCTAAAACGGATAGCGACAAATAACTAATTCCTACTAAATATAGTAAAATTGCTACCCCCCTGTGATGAAATAAATTATAAAAGAAAGCCCCTATTCTACTACCGCCCAGGTAACCTAACATTCCAATGTCTGGTGTTAACAGCAATCCAAAGAACCACCACCAAGGTAACTCCATTCTCATAAAAAGAAAGAACCCTAAAAGCAAAAGCATCAGCTCCTCTAGTTTCAAAAGGATTTTCATTTTTCCAAGATTTTGTATAAGATTGGCCTACTGGGACTGGCATCGTTCTCAAAAGGCGCTACTTGAAGGTTTAAAAAATAGCAACCATCTTTGATACCGTTGGGAACAAATATGAATTCGGTGATTGTGGCATTCTGCCTTTGTTGTCCTTTTGTATTCCAAAAAGCATGATGCGCCAAAAGTGCTCCTCCATCTTTTTCTTTGTCAACCGATGGAAGGTCTATGAGCAAATGCATAATTCCTTTTTTGACTAAAAAATGTATCGCTTCCTCTAACAGATACGGAGGATTTGTATTGGAATACTGCATAGAACGTTTGTTTTCCAAATTAGGAATTGTCCTTATGATCAAAGCTTCCTTTTTCTTGTTCTCCAAAGCATACTTTAACTGTTTTTCCGAGATGACCATATCATCTCCTAATTTTTCTGGAGCGACGGTAATCACCTCTGCCAAGAAAAAAAATTGCTTTAGGTTTTGATTCACAGAATGAAAGTCGGCAGTAATATGGCCCAGACATTCGGTGTGGGTCACATGGGAATGAGGATTGAACCAAATATCATTAAAATTAACAGCTGCCCCTTCAGAAACTTTTCCAATAAAATCGTCTTTTTGATGTGGTTCAATTTTAGGGGAATTTAGATACCAAGCGTTTACATTGTCATCCGTACCAATTAACGGAATTGAAATATCCAATGGCTTGGATAAATCTATTTTAAAGTTTTTTGAGTTGTATTTGATTGATGCAATCATTTATGCTGAACTTGTTTCAGTATTTAATCCAAATCCTTGAGCAAATCCAATAACTCAGGGTTTTTTGATTTAATTAGATTCCATTTCCACTCTTTTCTCCAGTTTTTCATTTGCTTTTCTCTTTTAAAAGCATTTCCAACAGTATCGAATATTTCAAAATAAATTAAATGCTTTAAATGATACTTTTTCGTAAAAACGGCACCCGTTCCCGCTGTATGTTTCTTGATTCGTTTCTTAATATTCGAGGTAGCCCCAATATATAACATAGTTCTTGAAGAATTTGTTAATATGTAAAGATACCCTTTCTTTGAGTCCATAATTGTTTGTAAGATTCTGAAACTAGTTCAGAATAAATAAATCAGAGGCAATCCCATCGACCAAAAACTTTCCTTTTTTAGTAGCCATCAGTTTTCCTTGATCCACAAAAAGTAAGTGCTGCTCTACATATTTTTCGGATTGTTGATTCAGGTATTCTAGATATTTGGTTCCAAAATCTTCCTTCACCCTATTTAAAGAAACGCCCCAAATGGTTCGCAAGCCTGTCATTACATATTCGTTATATCGATCTCTTTTGGTGAGTGTCTCGATCTCTAAGGGAAGTTCCCCTTGCTGAAGGGCTTTTATGTATTTTATGTTATTCCTGATGTTCCAGCCTCTATTTCTTCCATCAAAAGAATGTGCAGATGGACCTATACCCATATATTTTTTTCCCTTCCAATAAGACGTATTGTTCTTAGAAAAGAAACCCTCCTTACCAAAATTGGAAATCTCATAATTGACAAAATCATGCGCCCCTAAAATGTCTGCCAAAATGTAGAACTGTTCTTGCGCTTGGTCATCATCTACAGCGTCTACGATTCCTTTTTCTATAAACTTTTTCAATGCAGTTCTGGGCTCTACCGTTAAGGCGTAGCTGGAAATATGCGGAAGCCCAAAGGAAAGGGCTTTTTCGATATTTGCTTTCCATCTTTTATTGTCCAAGCCTGGAATTCCGTAAATTAAATCAATAGAACAATTTTTAAAATAATGGGTTGCCATTGACAATGATCGAATTGCTTCGTCCGATGAATGTGCTCTATTCATCAACTTTAAATCTTCATCAAAAAAGGACTGAATCCCAATACTCAATCTATTGATTGGGCTCTGGTTCAATTCTAGAATTTTGTCCTCCGTTAAGTCGTCTGGGTTTGCCTCTAAAGTAATTTCTGGGTTTTCAACCACGGCATAGTTGGCATACACTGTTTTTATCAAATCGGCCATCTCAACAGTTGTAAGAACAGAGGGGGTGCCCCCACCAAAATATATGGTCTCTACCAATTCATCCTTAAACTCATCCTTACGCAATTCCATTTCTTTCTGAAGTGCCTTGACCATAGCTTCTTTCTTTCCCATTTGAGTGGAGAAGTGAAAGTCGCAATAGTGGCATGCTTGTTTGCAGAAAGGGATATGGATGTAGATTCCGCTCATTTCAATGTACAATTATCAGTGAACAATGATCAGTTATCAATGTACGATAGATTATTTATTAATTCTTGTGGTTTTAAGAATAGAAAACATGATTCTGGAAAGTTCATCCGCATCCGCTATTAATCTTTTTGCTTCTACTACGCCCAAATAATCAGAATCCTTTAAAAGTGAAAGCCAATATTTTGTTTCCAAACTTTCTTTGTAAGCAATAGCAATTTTAGCTGAAAAGTCTGCTGTGGAAATAGCCCCATTCGCTTCAGAAACATTCGCTCCAATTGAAGTGCCTGATCGTAAAAGTTGTTTAGATAAAATATATTCTCTTTTTTCTTTATTCACTCTTTTATATAGTTGAATAATCTTCAACGCAAAATCATAGGATTTGCTGTACAATGGATTTTTTCTGTGCATATAAGTAGGTATTAATTTGCCATTTGGGTTAGCAACTTATTTACTATCGTTAATTGCTTATTGTAAATTGTTAATTCCTTATTGTTGATTGATAATTGTTTACTGTTTATTGACTTTACCTGAATTCTGTTTCACAAAAGCGTCCCATCCAGTATAATGTTTGCCAACTTCAACCCTTCCTTCATTATAAAAATGACAAACCGCGGCGGCAAGTCCATCTGTGCTATCCAAGTTTTTGGGCAATGTTTTCAACTTTAGCATGCTTTGCAGCATTTTGGCCACCTGTTCTTTGGTTGCATTTCCATTTCCTGTAATGGCCATTTTGATCTTTTTTGGCATGTATTCCGTTATAGGAACCTGTCTAGAGAGTCCTGCGGCCATGGCCACGCCTTGTGCACGACCCAATTTGAGCATGGACTGTACATTTTTTCCGTAAAACGGCGCTTCAATGGCAATTTCATCTGGATGGAACGTATCGATAAGTTCTAGGGTCCGTTCAAAGATGAGCTTTAACTTGGTATAAGGGTCGTTATATTTTTTGAGCATCAACTCGTTCATCTGAACAAAATGCATCTGTTTGTTGACTACCTTAATAATCCCAAAACCCATAACCGTTGTGCCAGGGTCAATTCCTAAAATAATCTTTTCTGTAGCCAAACTTTTCAATTGGTATTTAGAACTATGGGAAGCCTAAATTTTAGTGCAACGGGTATCCCCCTTTTTAATGCTGGAGCTACGGTCGTTAAATAATTTAGCCTATTGGATACTTTCGTATTAAAATCGCTTATTTCATTAAGAATTTCCGTGTTTTCCTCAACATTCAATATCGTGATAAAGCCATGTTCATCTATTAAAAAATCAATATAGGTAGTATCGTTCAAGTCGTTGTCCACTTGAAATTGAAGTCCATCCATCGCCTTGGAAAAATACGCCATCATCACACTTTGAAAACACTCCTTTTGTGCTTGCTTTGTTGCAGTTTCATCACAGTTTTCGAAAAGTGGATACTGGTCAACATCGTTCCAGTCGATCTCTAAGAGTTCCTTGTTGACAATCTCTTGAGTCTTATCTTCTTTTGAGGTAAACAGTTCGCAAGAGGCAAGCAAACCAAAAAAACATAACACTAAAAACTTCTGCATACAGCCCCAAATATTTGGCTGAAATTACGATTTTTTGAAGAATCAGCCTTCAAAGTAAACGGTAAAACCCAAAGACAGCCTTTGGGTTTGATTCCA
This sequence comes from Bacteroidota bacterium, assembly GCA_039030475.1. Lineage (GTDB taxonomy): Bacteria > Bacteroidota > Bacteroidia > Flavobacteriales > Flavobacteriaceae > Flagellimonas. Next base: position 62,503 of record JBCCEC010000003.1, on the reverse strand, counting down.
TATTACTGCTGGACAAACTATATAGTTTTCTATAAAGGTGTTACTGTAGCTTAAACGTTACGGGAATAGAAAAAGGAACACTTACATTCTTTCCTTTATACTTTCCAGGTTGCATTCTTGGCAATTTTGAAATGATATCCACAACTACATCCTCGAGTATTTTATCGGGACCTCTTGTTCTTATGTCTTCAACAAAGCCTTCTTCCGTTATTGTAAAAATGACATTCACACGACCTTCAATACCTCTATTTTGTGCTTCTTCTGGATAATAAAAGTACTTTTTAATATGCGTTTGTATTTTTTCCATAAAACATAACCTGGTGTCCGTAGCTCCCTCACACCCCATAAATATTGGAACTTCATCAATTTCCCCAAATGGAATTGAATTTTTAGAATTTTGAGATGTACTAGCTTTGATATCGTCTTTTTCCACTTCCATTTTCTGAACCTTGCCTTCATCTATATATATTTTTATGGAGTTAGTACCATCTTCCACTATTAGGGTTTGTGCAATGTTCGTTTTCATCAATTCATCTATCACTTTATCTTGCTTATTCTTTTCGTCTTCCGACATTGCATTTAAATCTTCCACCACTAGAAAGGTTTCATTGCCCTTCTTTTCAATTGAGCTTTCAATACCATTCTTTTCACCTACCCCATTTTCACATGAGGTATACAACAACATCCCCATAATAATAGGTAGCAAAAACAGATACTTTAACTGATAAATTCGTTTTGATTTTTCTTTTTGTAACATGACTATTCGTTTTTTGATTAATGATTTTTTAAAAAATTGATTGACAAAACTGATGCTTTGGGTCTGGAATACTTCAGATAATAATATCTGGTAGTGTTCCTTTTTATTATGTTTAGATACTTCCGAATCTGCAATGAACTCATGAAGTTCAGAAATTCGGTTTTGGTAGAGATACACCAAGGGATTGAACCAAGAAATAATCCGCATCGATTCAAAGAACAGTAAATCCAAAGAATGCTTCTGGTCAATATGTACAAGTTCATGGGCAATAATGTTGGGAACATTTTCTTTAGAAACTTTCGCTCCCAAAAAAATATACCTAAAGAATGAAAAAGCAAGTTCACTTTTTGCTACCACAACTTTAGTATACTTAGTATGATGGCTAACGACCCCTTTTTTCCACAAACGATACAAACGAAGTAATTTATAGCCAAACCAAAATGTCGTAAACAAGGCTCCCATGAAGAAAATAAGATACCCCCATTCTTGCAAGGAGAGAAAAGCAGCTTCACTAGTAGTATTTCCTACCTGTACCTCATTGAGTTGAAATACAAACTGCGTATAGTTTGAAAATCCCTCTGGAACGGTCGTTTTAAATGCTTCAATCGTAATCCAAGGCAAAACGAGTGATAGGATATAGGTGCCGATCAAATACACCCTGTTCCATTGAAAGAAAGTTTCTCGCTTTAAAAACAGGTCGTAGACCAACAGAAAAACCAATTGAAACACCAGAAATTCTAAAAGATACCGTATCATTCTTCCTCGTCTTTTATTTGTTTCATAATGCTTTCCAGTTCAGATAGACTAATGTCATTTTTCTGCATAAAAAAGGAAACCATACTTTTAAAAGAGCCTTGAAAATAGCCTTCCACTAGTTTGTTGATGGATTGATTGCTGTAGTCTGATTTCTTTACTAACGGAAAATAGAAATGTCCTTTGCCAACTTTCTCATGATCCACAAAGCCTTTATCCTCTAATATTCGTACTATGGTAGAAACCGTATTGTATGCTGGTTTAGGCTCTGGTAATTCATTGAGTATCGCGGCTACGTTACATTTTTCCAATTGCCACAAGATTTGCATTACTTCCTCTTCTGCTTTGGTGAGCTGCTTCATTTTTGAACTAAGTTTTTAGTTTTACATAAAACAAATATAACTAAATATTTAGTTTAAACTAATTTACTAGTTACAAATTCTGAAAAGCTTTTACAATGTTGTGTAACATTTGATCCTTAAATTTGTCTAATAGTTAAAAACAAAAATGGATATCGCTTTACTTATTCTAGGGTTTGTTCTGATGCTTGTCGGGATTTTGGGTAGTTTCCTCCCCGTATTGCCCGGACCTCCAATAAGTTGGGTGGGGCTTTTGCTGCTTTATTTGACCGAAGCGGTACCTGATAATTGGTGGATTCTGGGAGGCACACTTATTCTTGCCTTAGGTGTTACTGTTTTAGATTATGTGATTCCAGCCGCAGGCACAAAAAAGTTTGGTGGAAGCAAAGCTGGAATGTGGGGAACCGTTATTGGTCTCTTAATTGGTTTGTTTTTACCAATTCCAGGTGGTTTTATTTTTGGAGCTTTTCTCGGAGCGTTTATTGGAGAGCTTTCAAACAATGTTGATCAAAAAAGAGCATTAAAAGCAGCTTTTGGTTCTTTTTTAGGTTTTTTAACCGGCACGTTTTTAAAGTTTCTAATAACGGTTCTATATGCCGGTTGGTTTGGCTATGTAATGATTACTCATATTTCAGAACTTTTCTCTTTATAACCATTCCACTTTTTCTTCAATAGGTGTTCTTTCCGAAGGCTCAACTGCTGTATCATAATACCCCATATATAAAAATCCAAGACATTTTTCCCCTTCGTTCAAATCAAAGAATTCATCCATATACTTAATGAGGCCAGGAGAACTCCAATAGCATCCTAAATCTAGCTCCGTGCACGCAAGCCACATATTTTGAACAGCCATTGCCGTAGCTGCCAACTCTTCCCATTCTGGCAGACTTTCATTTGGATCACGTTGCATACAAATGGCAATAACCGCTCCAGAACGGGCCGGGTTCTCTTGTAGCTTTCTTATTTTTATCTGCTTTGGTTTTGGGTCTACTTCTTGGTACTTATCCGATAGAAATTTTCCTAAGTCCATCTTTTTATCCCCCATTACAACCTTAAACCGCCATGGTTCAGTCTTTTTATGGGTGGGCGCCCAGTTTGCAGCCTCTAAAAGTCGCTCAACAGTTTCCTTTTCAATCGCCCTATCGTTATATTGTGCTGGAAAAACACTCCGTCTTTTCTTAATAATATCAAATATCATAATCCTACTTTTATACGTCTCTCAAAGTTACGTCTTGAAACGTTTTCGTGCTACAACTTTAAGAGTAATTCCATACAATTTCTCAATGCTGGGTTCCGATTGTCCTCTTTCCAAACCATAGATAAAACAGCACGCTGTTTTATACGCTGCAATTCAATGAACTTCACCTTCATTTGAAACCCGTATTGCAATGCCGTGGGTACAATGGCAATGCCCAATTTGTTTTCCACCAGTTTAAAAATAGTCTGTGCGTGTACGGATTTATGGGAAACATTGGGCGTAAAACCGCCATCCTCGCAAATGCTCATCACCGTGTCATAATATAGCGGACTATAGTCTTGGGAGAATAATATGAAGTCCTCTTTGGAAAATTGATGGATTCCATCAAAAGTATTGGAATCGACAGGATGATTTGAAGGCAGGACCAAAGAAAATGTATCCTCAAAAACAGGCTTCAACTTTAATCCTTTGGGCACTCTGGATAAGCGTACAAATCCTAAATCCAATTTATCCCGCAGAATGGCACTAAGCTGCGCTCGATTTGAAAGTTCTTCAAGGCTCGTATGTATGGAAGGAAACTCTTTCTTTAAATCCAACAACAAATTTGGAACCACTTGCTGCATGGCAGAACCTAAAAACCCAATTCGGATTTCTCCTTGATGCCCTTCTCCAATCAATTTCAACTGCTTTTTGGTTTGTTCTAAATGATTCAATATGAACTCTACTTCAGATTTTAAAAATTCACCTGCGGGCGTTAATCGCACCTTCTTTTTATCGCGAATAAACAGCTGCGTTTCCAATATCCCTTCCATCTGTTTAATCTGCGTGCTTAACCCAGGTTGGGATATAAACAGTTTTTCTGCCGCTTTTCGATAGTGTAATTCTTCGGCCACAGCTAAAAAATAGATAAAGTGTCGTAATTCTATTTGATAAATCATAGTTATTAAATACTATAAAAATAAGTATTGGTAATTATTAATAAGACACAATACCTTTATATATTTCAAATTACGTTTATGCAACCGCCCGAAACATTTCATTTTGGTGAACACCATTTAACCGCAAGTATTGCCTTAGGTATTGTCAATGGAGTTATCAAAGGAGTTATCTCTTCAGATTGCCTCAAAAAAATCGAGACCAGTAACTTACGAGTTCAAAATATTGTTGTCAAAGGCGATACAGTCTATGGAATAAATACGGGCTTTGGCCCTTTATGCAACACCAAAATCTCTAAAGAAGATACTAAAATCCTTCAATCCAATATTCTGAAAAGCCATAGTGTTGGTGTTGGCAAGCCTATATCCAAGCAGCTATCAAAGCTCATGCTGATTTTAAAAATCCATGCCCTTGCTAAAGGGTATTCGGGCATCGCTGTCAGTACCATCCATAGAATGTTATGGCATTTGAAACATGATGCAATACCTGTTGTTCCATCACAAGGTTCCGTGGGCGCTTCAGGAGATTTGGCCCCCCTATCACACTTATTTCTTCCACTAATAGGTCTTGGAAAAGTACATTTCGAGGGCAAAACAATCACCACAACGGAACTATTCAAAAAAACTCAACTCCAACCCTTGGAACTGGGGCCCAAAGAAGGTTTGGCACTCATCAATGGAACACAATTTATAGCTGCCCATGGTGTACTTGTATTGCATAAACTACAGCATTGCCTTAAACATGCCGACATTATTGGCGCAATGATGTTGGAAGGGCTACAAGGTTCCATGAAACCTTTTCACGAAGAACTACATAAACTTCGGCCTTTTAAGGGAAGTCAGCATGTGGCTGGAAGAATACGGACATTGCTACAAGGTTCAGAAATTCTGGAAGACCATATCGATTGCGAACGCGTGCAAGACCCCTACTCCCTTCGTTGCATGCCTCAGGTACATGGCGCATCCAGAAATACATGGTTACATTTAAAAGAACTATTGGAAGTTGAACTAAATTCTGTTACGGATAACCCTGTAATCATTAACGATGAGCTTACCATTAGTGGAGGTAACTTCCATGGGCAGCCTTTGGCCATGGCTTTGGATTATGCTACTCTCGCAGCTTCAGAGTTGGGGAATATTTCGGACAGAAGAATCTATTTAGCATTGGAAGGAAATAGTCCGGGAGTACCTAAATTGTTGATGGAAGACACTGGAATCAATTCTGGTTATATGATTTTGCAGTATACCACAGCAGCATTGGCCAGTGAGAATAAAAGTCTATGCGTTCCGGCAAGTGCAGATAGCATCCCAACTTCTTTAGGTCAGGAAGATCATGTGAGTATGGGGTCCATTAGTGGCAGGAAAGCGCTTCAAGTTATTGAAAATGTAGAAAAGATATTGGCCATCGAATTGTTGACTGCTGCGCAAGCCTTTGAATTTAGAAAACCTTTAAAATCAGGGGCGGTCTTGGATGAAATTCATAAATTCATAAGAACCAAAGTTTCTTTTGCGGACAGTGACCGTGTTTTTTCGGATGATATTGAAAAGGGAATAGAAGTCATTCAAAAAGGAGAGATAATTACCCTGATAGAACAAATTATGGCAGCCAAAAACCTTAAATGGAATGCACCTCACCTTGAAGAATTTGAAACATATTAGTATATGAGCAAACCACTATTGATAGGCCCATTTACCCAACTGCTCCCAATGTCGGGGCTTCCGTTAAAAGGAGCGTTGTCCGATGAACAACTGATACGCATTGAAAATGGGGGGATTGTTGTTTCTGATGGAAAAATTAGGACTGTTGGTGTTTTTGAGGAGTTAAAGTCCAACACTGTCGACATCCACCATATTGAAGGAAAAAACGTTTGTCTTCCCGGATTTGTGGATGCGCATACCCATATCTGTTTTAGCGGTTCACGGGCTAGGGACTACGCCTATAGAAACTCTGGAAAAACCTATCTTGAAATTGCAAAAGCTGGCGGTGGCATCTGGGATACCGTAATCCAAACCAGAAAAGCCTCCCTAGAAGATTTAGTCGAAGGTGTTGTTTCCAGAAGTACATCACATTTAAGAAATGGAACCACTACAATAGAAGTAAAAAGTGGTTACGGACTTTCCATTGAAGAAGAGCTCAAAATGCTCAGGGCCATAAAACAGGCCAATCAAAAAACCAATACCGACCTTGTGGCAACCTGCTTGGCCGCACATATGAAACCAAAAGATTGGAACGGTGATAAAAATTATCTGGAAGAAATTGCCTCACAACTGTTTCCAATATTAAAATCTGAAGACCTTAGCAATCGGATTGATGCTTTTATTGAACAGAGTACATTTTCTGCATTGGAGATAGCTCCCTATTTCAGGAAAGCAAAAGCAATGGGGTTCGATATCACAGTGCATGCCGACCAATTTACTACCAGCGGAAGTGAAGTGGCCATTCATTTTGATGCCATAAGTGCAGACCATTTGGAAGCCAGCACCGAAAAGGAAATTCAATTATTGGCCAATAGCAATGTCATCTCCACAGCATTACCAGGAGCGTCTTTAGGTCTAGGATGTGACTTTACCCCAGCCAGAAAATTATTAGATGCGGGTGGGGCTTTGGCCATTGCCAGTGACCACAACCCAGGTTCGGCGCCTATGGGACATTTGCTCGCCCAAGCAAGTGTTTTAGGAACCTTTGAAAAGCTCTCAAATGCAGAAGTCTTGGCTGGGATCACCTTTAGGGCCAGTGCAGCTTTAAATCTATTGGACCGTGGCACTTTAGAAACCAACAAACTTGCAGATTTCGTTGTTTTCCCCACAGACAATTATCAAGAAATTACATATCACCAAGGACAGTTAAAACCTAACATGGTTTGGAAAAGGGGTGAAAAAATTTATGAACGAGATTGAAATGACAACATTAACACTAGATTTTCAAAAACAAATAACACAAGGGATTCCCGAAAGCCTTCCTGCAAAAAAAGAATATCCCAAAACAGGAAATCCAGCTCCCAAACGAAAAAATATTTTATCTACAGCGGAGAAAAAACTGGCTGTTCAAAATGCGTTACGCTATTTTCCTAAAACATGGCACAAAGAATTGGCAGTGGAATTTGCCCTCGAACTCAAAACTCATGGCAGAATCTACATGCATCGGTTTAAACCTGATTATAAAATGTATGCGAGGCCTATTTCTGAATATCCCGCAAAAACACAACAGGCCGCTGCCATCATGCTGATGATCCAGAACAATCTTGATCCGGCCGTGGCACAACACCCTGAGGAACTCATCACCTACGGTGGCAACGGAGCGGTATTTCAAAACTGGGCGCAATACTTGTTGACCATGAAATATTTGGCTGAGATGACCGAGGAACAAACACTACATATCTATTCAGGGCATCCCATGGGACTGTTCCCTTCCTCTAAAGAAGCACCCAGAGTTGTTGTTACCAATGGCATGATGATTCCTAACTACTCCAAACCAGATGATTGGGAAAAATTCAATGCGCTCGGCGTTACACAATACGGGCAAATGACAGCAGGCTCCTATATGTATATTGGCCCGCAAGGTATTGTTCACGGTACGGCCATTACCGTAATGAATGCTTTTAGAAAAGTACTTCAAAAAGGAGAATCTCCAAACGGAAAGGTTTTTCTAACCGCTGGTTTAGGAGGCATGAGTGGTGCACAACCAAAAGCTGGAAACATAGCAGGTTGCATTACAGTTTGCGCAGAAATGAATCCAGAAGCTGCCAAAAAAAGACATCAACAAGGTTGGGTAGATGAGCTTTTGACCAATATTTCTGCACTTATTGAAAGAACAAAGGAAGCCATTGTAAAAAAAGAAGTAGTCTCTTTAGCATATGTGGGCAATATTGTAGAGGTCTGGGAGCGTTTTTATGAAGAAGAAATTTTTATACACTTGGGTTCTGATCAAACCTCTTTACATAATCCATGGGCTGGAGGGTATTATCCAGTTGGTCTATCCTTTGAAAAAGCAAATGAAATGATGGTTGAAAATCCATCCAAATTCAAAAAACAAGTACAAGAATCTTTACGAAGACAAATAGACGCCATCAACAAGCATACAGCAAAAGGCACTTACTTTTTTGACTATGGAAATGCTTTTTTATTGGAAGTTTCTCGATCCGGAGGCAATGTAATGGCTGAAAATGATATTGATTTTAGATACCCGTCTTACGTTCAAGATATTTTAGGACCCATGTGTTTTGACTATGGTTTTGGACCATTTAGATGGGTCTGCACTTCTGGCAATCCCAAAGATTTACAAAAAACAGATGCCATCGCCTTAAAAATAATGCAGCAAATTAAGACTGAGGCCCCTGAAGAAATTCAGCAGCAAATGCAGGACAACATTACTTGGATAAAGGAAGCGGAGCAGAACAGGTTGGTCGTGGGTTCCCAAGCACGTATTTTGTATGCGGATGCAGAAGGGCGAATGAAAATTGCTGAAGCTTTTAATAAGGCAATTGCCGAAGGTGAGATTACCGCACCTATCGTATTGGGTAGAGACCATCACGATGTAAGCGGTACCGATTCTCCTTTTAGGGAAACCAGTAATATCTACGACGGCAGTAAATTTACTGCAGATATGGCTATTCATAATGTGATAGGCGATAGTTTTAGAGGCGCTACCTGGGTTTCTATCCACAACGGTGGCGGTGTAGGTTGGGGCGAGGTTATGAACGGAGGTTTTGGTATGGTTCTGGATGGCTCGGAAGAAGCATCACGTAAACTAAAAAACATGTTGTTTTATGATGTCAATAATGGCATTTCAAGAAGAAGTTGGGCCAGAAATGAGGAAGCCCTATTTGCTATAAAACGTGAAATGGAACGTACTCCCAATTTAAAGGTAACTTTACCTAATCTAGTCGAAACGGATATTTTAGAGAATCTTTTTGATACGTAATGAAACGATATAGAAATCCAAATAAAGACATTTGGTACGGACGGGTCACTAACAAGTACCTATATCTACATGAAAAAGTACGGTGTGTACCTTTAGGTGAGATTTCTGAGCCCTCAAAAAAATCAATTGCACTGTTGGGGTATGCTTGTGATGAAGGTGTAAAACGAAATCAAGGTAGAATAGGAGCAGTAGAAGGTTCTGTAGTCATTAAAAGTAGCTTGGGGAAGTTTCCAAATCATCTTGCCAGTACCGTATTATTACATGATGCTGGCACGATAACCTGTGATGATGAAAATATGGAAGCTACGCAAGAAGCACTTTCCAAAGCGGTTACCTCGCTTCTGGAAAGGAAACAGTTCCCTATTGTTTTGGGTGGCGGTCACGACATGGCTTACGGCCATTATCATGGAATTAAAAAGTATCTGGACTCAAAAAACAATGCCCAAACTTTGGGTATCATAAATTTTGATGCTCACTTTGATTTGCGTCAAAATACCAATGGCAATAATTCCGGGACCCCATTTTATCAAATAGCTAAGGAGTCCAAGAGAGAAGACAATACCTTTAATTATCTATGTTTAGGTATTCGCAAAGATGCCAACGACCGCACACTTTTTGATACTGCCAAAGAGTTAGATGTTAAATACGTACTTTCCGATACTTTCCAAATGCAATTTTTGGATGAGATCAATACGTGGATAGATGCTTTTATCAAAAATGTGGACAAGGTTTATGTAACCATAGACTTAGATGGATTTTCTTCTGCTTATGCACCGGGTGTAAGTGCGCCATCCCCTATGGGTTTTACACCAGAGATTGTTTTGGAATGTCTTAAAACTATAATTGGTTCAGGGAAATTGATCAGTATGGACATTGCTGAGATGAATCCAAAGTTTGATGTTGATGGTCAAACCGCAAAACTGGCCGCATCGCTTCTGCATTACGTGATGCACGCGCTCTGGGGAAATTGATGGTCACTAACAAAAAAAGCCTTCCTTATGGAAAGCCTTTCATTGGTGAGCATCGTTTGATGCTTCAACCTGATTTCAATCTAGTTTAGACTGAAATCCAACACAACAGGACAAAGATATAAATGATTTTTCGATAAATACTCAGTATCCAAAAATGTATTATTTTTTATGGATATAATCCATTTATTAGGAATATTTCCATAAATTAGCTACTCTTCTCAACCAAACTATGAAAAAGACCATTCTCCACTTAGATTTAGATACCTTCTACGTTTCTGTAGAACGCATCATTAATACGGAGCTTAAAAAAAAACCACTACTTGTCGGTGGGACAAGTGACCGCGGGGTAGTGGCCGCATGCAGCTATGAGACCAGGGGTTTTGGGGTACACTCGGGAATGCCCATGAAAATGGCAAAAGAGCTATGCCCAGAAGCTACTGTCATACGTGGTAATGCTGGTACCTACAGCAAATATTCCGATGTGGTCACAGAAATCATCAAACAACATGTTCCCGTATTCGAAAAATCCAGTATTGATGAATTCTATGCAGATCTCTCGGGTATGGACCGTTTTTTTGGTTCATACAAATATGCTTCGGAGATGCGTCAAAAAATCATGGATGAAACAGGTTTACCCATTTCATTTGGGCTTTCTGTAAACAAGGTCGTTTCAAAAGTAGCTACCAATGAGGCCAAGCCAAACAATCAACTTAAAATAGATTTTGGTCTTGAGAAACCGTTTTTAGCTCCACTTTCAATAAAAAAAATACCGATGGTAGGTGATAAAACCTATCAAACCCTAAGGAATTTGGGTATTCGAAAAGTACTAACGGTACAGAAAATGCCCATGGACATTATGCAACGGGTATTGGGCGCTAACGGAACGGTGATTTGGAAACGTGCCAATGGAGTGGACAACACACCGGTAATTCCGTTTTGCGACCGAAAATCCATTTCTACCGAACGGACCTTTGACCGTGACACTATAGATGTGATTAAGCTGAAAGGTATTTTGATTGCCATGACCGAAAACCTTGCCTATCAGTTGCGACGTGGCGATAAGTTGACCGCATGCATCACGGTAAAAATCAGATATTCCGATTTTAATACCTATTCAAAGCAGTTACGCATTCCATATACCAGTGCTGACCATATACTAATTCCAAAAATCATTGGCCTGTTCAACACGCTCTACAACAAGCGAATGTTGGTGCGCTTGGTAGGAATTCGTTTCAGTCACTTGGTATCTGGCAACTATCAAATCAACCTATTCGAGGATACCGAAGAGTCCCTGAACCTATACCAAGCGATGGACTATGTTAGAAAAAGATTTGGTGACCGGAGTGTCTTTAGGGCTTCCGCCATGGGAGCAAAAACTATAGGACGAATGCACAACCCTTTCAACGGTCAGCCTCCAGTAGTTTTGGCACATAGGAAACAATAATAAGTACAAAGACCGCTACGCTAATAGACATGAGATACGAGAAAATAGCACTCTAAAGCAATTAGGTAGCAGTCATCTTAAAACCAGTAAGTAAAGCTTTGTATTTAAACTGTCACACTTATTTTAGTATGCGCTACGGAACATTTTCCGAAGTAGCGTTACTTGAACTAGCACAAAAAAATCAAGTAACACAATTAGTGTTGACAGATATCAACAATACGTCGGCTTGCCTCAATTTTGCGAGAAAGGCTCCAGAATATGGTATTAAGCCTATTCTGGGAATTGATTTTAGAAATGGCGTACAATCTTCATTTATAGGAATTGCCCAGAACAACGAAGGTTATCTAGAACTGAATGATTTTTTATCGTATCATCTTCATGAGAAACTGGAAATCCCATATAAGGCCCCACATTTTAAAAATGCCTTTGTTGTTTATCCTTTTGAACAAGTACTTCTAAACGATATAGAAGAATTTGCGGAAAATGAATTTATTGGTATATCCATAAAAGATTTAAGGAGATTGCCTTTCTCAAAACTGGTCAATTTTAAAGACAAATTAATAGTTCAGCAACCTGTAACGTTCAGGAACAAAAGTGATTTCAACGCGCATAGATTGTTGCGTGCCATCGACAGTAATGTATTGCTGAGCAAGCTCCAAAAGAAAGAGGAAGGTGATGAAAACGAAAAAATGTTTCCGATACAGAACTTGGCAATGGTCTTTTCTGAATACAGTTTCATTCTGGAAAACACAGAAAAACTACTTGAAAAATGCTGCATCCATTTCGATTTTTTAAAAGGCAGAAGACCTCAAAACCTAAAAAGCTATACGGGAAGCATTCAAGAAGACGAAGGGCTAATTGAAAAACTCTGTTACGAAGGACTCTCCTATCGGTACGAAGTAGTCGATGATTCCATAAAAGCAAGATTAAAAAAGGAGCTACAGCTTATCAAAAAAATGGGATTTGTATCGTACTTTTTAATCAATTGGGATATTGTTTCCGAAGCACGACGAAGAGGGTTTTATTACGTAGGGCGTGGAAGTGGTGCCAATAGCATTGTGGCGTATTTACTCCGCATTACCGATGTAGACCCTATGGAACTTGACCTATACTTTGAGCGGTTCATTAATTTATACCGTGCAAATCCACCAGATTTTGATATCGATTTTTCATGGAGGGACCGACCAGCCATGACCCGGTATATTTTTGAACGATTCGACCATGTAGCACTTTTAGGCACTTATGTCACCTTCAAGGAGCGGGGAGTTATCAGGGAACTGGGTAAAGTTTTTGGGCTTCCCGCCCAAGAAATTGATTTTTTATGTGAGGGAAGATATAATCTTTCCCAACTGGACAATGTATCGAAATTGGTCTTAAAATATGGAGCATTGTTAAAAGGAAAACCCAACTATCTGAGTATACATGCTGGTGGCATATTGATAAGCGAAAGGCCTTTGCATTGGTTCTCGGCCACCAATCTACCCCCAAAAGGATTTCCGACCACACAATATGATATGGTCATCGCGGAAGACGTAGGGCTTTATAAGTTTGATATTTTGGGGCAGCGTGGTCTGGGAAAAATAAAGGAAGCCTTGGAAATAATTTCCTATAACCAACCAGAAAAGCATAAAGAGATAGATATTCATGACATTAAGGGTTTTAAACAAGACGATGTCATCAACAATCTTATAAAAACAGCACAATGTATGGGCTGCTTTTATGTGGAATCCCCTGCCATGCGAATGCTTCTTAAAAAGCTACAAGTGGACAATTACTTGGGACTAGTGGCAGCAAGTTCCATTATTAGACCTGGTGTAGCCAAAAGTGGCATGATGCGGGAATATATTTTAAGGCATCGCAATAAAGGGAGAGCAAAAGAGAAAGCCCATCCCGTAATGTTGGATATTATGCCAGACACTTATGGCGTAATGGTTTACCAAGAAGATGTTATCAAAGTAGCACACCATTTCGCTGATTTGGATTTAGGCGAAGCCGATGTGTTGCGTAGAGGAATGAGCGGGAAGTTTAGATCCCGTGCAGAATTTCAAAAAGTCAAGGATAAATTTATTTCCAACTGTAGAAAGAAGGGGTACAACGACACGCTCATTTTTGAAGTTTGGAACCAAGTGGCCAGCTTTGCGGGCTACGCTTTTGCCAAAGGACATTCCGCTTCTTATGCGGTGGAAAGTTACCAGAGCTTATTTTTGAGGGCCTATTTTCCTTTGGAATATATGGTAGCTGTACTCAATAATGGAGGAGGGTTTTATCGTTCTGAATTCTATATTCACGATGCCCGTATGATGGGTGCTGTGGTTCATCCCCCCTGTGTCAATAATAGCGACATATTCAACAGAATTTACAGAGACCACATTTATTTGGGAATGATGTATCTGCGTGATTTGGAAAACAGGGTCATGGAACGCATTGTTAGAGAACGCTATGCCAACGGCAACTTCACTTCTTTGGAGGGGTTTCTGGACAGGGTCATCATTTCTATAGAACAAGTATCAATTCTAATCCGAATCGATGCATTCCGTTTTACTGGTCTCAACAAACATGAACTGCTCTGGAAAGCACATCTAACGTTATACAAAAATGACCGTTTGGAACATCCAAAGCTTTTTCCGCCCAAGAATCAAAAATTCCAAATTCCCAAGTTGCATACCACTGATCTGGAAACTGCCTTTGAGCAGTTAGAATTGCTGGGATTCTGTTTGTGCAGTCCGTTTGAATTATTGGTAGAACCTACAAAAAACACTAATGGCCAAAAAGATTTAAAATGCTATTTAAATAAGCACGTTGATATTTATGGCTATCTGATAACAGTAAAAAATACGAACACACATACTGGTAAACGAATGCATTTTGCCACTTTGGTAGACCAACACGGCGAAGTGTTCGATACCGTTCTCTTTCCTCCTATTGCTGCCAAATACCATTTTAGAGGTAAAGGCATCTATCGATTTTATGGAAAGGTAGTGGCAGAATTTGGTTTTTTGAGCATTGAAGTCATTAAAATGGAAAAGCAGGATTATATTCCAGACCCGCGTTACGCAGATATGAAGACGCGTAAAAAACTATTCAAATCAAAAAACATAAATGAATAGTACTATATTATACATAATATATATGTCATGGGAAGCGTTCGAAAATTAATTGATCTTGATGAGAATGCACTAAGTGTTTTGGAAGCTGAAGCGAAAAAACAAAAGCGCTCTTTGAAGAATTTCCTGGAATATACTATTGAGAAACTGCGAGAAGCCTAGAATCACCATCAGAAGAATATACGATCATGATGGATGACATGCTTTCCCGTTTGGAAAAAGGAGAAGTCCAACTCAACCCCCATCGAAGAGATAGAAAAGAAGTATGGGCCGTAAAGTCAATATTTCAAAGGAAGGCTACAGAAGCACAGATTGAACTTGGTTTGGCAGAGTACTCTTTTAGAACAAAAAATCTGGAAAGAGAGTTTCTGAAGGGTTTTGGAAAGCAACTCCAGTTTTTAAAAACTACCCCTCAATCCTTTCAAATTAAATATCAAAGTATTCGAATACTACAATTTGAAAAATTCAATTACTCTATTCATTATATCATAAAAATGACAATGTCTTGATCTTACGAATATTAAATCAACGTCAAAGCTTTTAAAATGGTTGAAGCACGGCAACCAAAACTAACTTACTGCAAGTTCCTCTAGTGCGTTCACCAAATAATCAATGTCTTTTTTAGTAATGTAAATGGCAAAAGAGAGTCGTAGTGCATTTAAGCCGTGGCTCGACATAGGTCTACAATCGATTCCATAAGTATCCCAAAGTTTTTCCTTAATCCCCTTAACGTCCTTTCCATTTACCTCAACCACCTGAATCGCCGCGGAAAGCTCATCAAGTGCCGGGCTTTTAATGGTAAAGTTGTCATTGTTCTCAATCTTGGAGCGGAAATAGGCTTTAAGTTCGTAACTACGTTTGTGAATTGCCTCAGCGCCTATCGTATTGTGAAAATCTATTGATGCCCCCAAACCTAAAACTTCGGGTAGATTGCGGGTGTTGTAATTTTCCAATCTCCGAATACTTTCATCTGTATGGCCCCTCGCCACCATAAGAGGTTTTAAGTAGTGTTGACTTTCTTTTTTTGCGTAAAAGATTCCCACTCCTTTTGGAGAAAACAACCATTTATGGGAGCTAGCTGCATAAAAATCACAACCCAACTCACTCAGGTCTATATTAAACATTCCTGCAGACTGTGCTCCATCAACAGCTACCAAAATACCGTTATCATGTGCTATTTTAAAGACCTCTTTTACGGGCAACATCATACCATTGGTATTTACCATATGGCACATAGATATTACTTTGGTCTTGGAAGTAATTGCTCTTTTGTAAACATCGGTTAGTTCCGAAACCGTTTTAGGAAGAATCGGTAATTCTGGACGGACCAATTTTATTCCTTTCGTCTCTTGCCAAACTTCCCAAGGAATAGTACCGCTGGCATGTTCATGATCAGCTAGAATTACTTCGTCACCAGCTTGTAAATCAAAACTGCGTGCAATAAGGTTCATACCCTCGGTAGTATTGTGGATCAAGGCAATTTCCTCTTTATCCACCGAAAAGAGACTGGCAACATTTTTTCTGACCCGTTCTTTTTCTTCTTGCCATCCGCCCCACATGTATTTTGAAGGAAAACCATCCAACAGATTTCTAAATTCGAGCGTAGCCTGGCGTATTGAAGTGGCAGAAGCTCCCAGAGAGGCATTATTGAAATAGTGAAGCCCTTCGGCCATATTAAATTGGGATTTGACCAATTCCCAGTAGGCCTCTGAACTATAATCACCTTCCATTAATCCTTCAGCTTTCCAATATTCGGATAGTGAATTGCCAAACATCGGTAAGGTTAAAGATCCCAGTACTCCTTGACCGATACGTTTTAAAAAAGTTCTTCGTGTTTTATTATCCATTCCATTTTGTTTTAAAACAATAAGGCAATCATCAACGAAATAGCGCTAAGCCAATATAAGGATTTCACCTTTTCCCTTTATCCCAAAAATAAAATGAACGTTTTACCTTATTTAAAAGCAGGATGCCCAGTAATATCGGCTCCAGTAATCAACAAGTGAATATCATGGGTGCCCTCATAAGTTATAACACTTTCCAGATTCATCATATGGCGCATGATGCTATACTCACCTGTTATACCCATACCACCTAAAACCTGTCTGGCTTCACGAGCAATTTTAATGGCCATATCCACATGATTGCGCTTAGCCATTGAAATCTGGGCGGTTGTAGCTCTACCTTCATTTTTAAGCTGTCCTAATCGGAATGCCAATAACTGTGCCTTGGTGATTTCGGTAATCATCTCTGCCAGCTTTTTCTGTTGTAATTGCGTCGCAGCTATTGGTTTTCCAAACTGGATACGCTCTTTTGCATAGCGTAGTGCGGTATCATAGCAATCCATCGCAGCACCAATAGCGCCCCAGGCAATGCCATAACGAGCAGAATCCAAACAACCTAAAGGCGCACCCAATCCAGTTTTATTGGGCAGTAAATTTTCTTTGGGCACTTTTACGTTATCAAAAATAAGTTCTCCGGTTGCCGAGGCACGTAATGACCATTTGTTATGGGTCTCGGGAGTGGAAAAACCTTCCATTCCACGTTCTACGATAAGCCCGTGTATTCTTCCTTCCTCATTTTTTGCCCAAACCACTGCTACATCAGCAAAAGGTGAATTGGAAATCCAAAGTTTGGCACCATTTAATAAAAAATGGTCACCCATATCTTTGTACTTGGTTTCCATACCGCTAGGATTAGAACCATGATTAGGCTCCGTTAATCCAAAGCAACCCATCCATTCTCCTGTAGCCAATTTTGGTAAATATTTCTTTCGCTGTTCTTCAGTACCATAAGCAAAAATAGGGTACATCACCAAAGAGGATTGTACTGAAGCTGTTGAACGCACTCCACTATCCCCTCTTTCAATTTCCTGCATAATCAAACCGTAGCTGATTTGATCCAAGCCAGCTCCACCGTATTCCTCTGGAATGTAGGGTCCAAATGCTCCAATTTCCGCCAAACCACTCAAAATCTGATTTGGAAATTCCGCCTTCTGGGCATATTCCTCTATAATTGGTGAAATGTCACGCTTCACCCATTGGCGTGCGGCATCACGCACCAATTTATGTTCTTCAGAAAGTAAATCATCAAGATTATAGTAATCTGGGGCTTCAAATAAATCAGGTTTCATTCAGCAAAGTTTTATCAAATGTACTAATGAAATATAACAATACCAGAAGCAACTGTTACATTTTCAAATAGAATGCTTTGGTCAAATCAATATATTCTTGGGAATATTGATGTCGCTCTAATTCGATTACCAGTTCATCGATTTTTGGTTCTACTTCAGAGAAGCTAAATTCGAGTAAACTTCGTTTTATCTCTGCTTTGGGGTTTCCTTTCACCCGCATAATTCTATTTGGAAAGAGACCGAAACTTTCTGCCATAAAAATAAAATCGCTTTCTTCCTTAAAAGGTATAATTACAGATAAGATTCCCTTTTTGGAAAGGAGCTTTGCCGCTGCACCCAACAATTCGTTAAAAGGTAAAGAACCGTTTTGGCGCGCATTATCTCGTGAAGTATTTCCACTTGCAACATTCTCTGAGTAAAACGGTGGATTGGAAATGATCAAATCGTACTGATCTTCAATCTCATCAACAAACTCATCCAAGCCTGCATGATAACAAAACAGCATATCCGCCCATAGTGAGGTTTCAAAATTTTCCACACATTGTTCATAGGCATTTTCGTCCAACTCAATAGCATCGATTGTTTCTGCATTGGACCGCTGTGCCAATTGTAATGAGATTACCCCTGTTCCCGCACCTATATCCAATATACTGCTTGGATGATGTTTTAACGATGTCCATGCACCCAATAAAATTCCATCGGTACCAATTTTCATGGCACAGCGGTCTTGATGAACGGTAAATTGTTTGAATTGGAATTGCTTTGACATACCTCAACTCAGGTATAAATTCACAAGTCCTTCGGGTGTGCGTACATGAATCTGCTTATTATTGCGATCCACCTTGCTTATGATATCATCGCTGATAGGAATCAACAGCTCTTTTCCATCTTTCTCTGCTTCAAAAAGCTCTTGGGATGCACTGTCGTTCACCGCTTTTATAATTCCAATATCTCCATGAACCTCATCAATAAGACTAAATCCAATAACTTCATGGAAATAAAACTTATCTCCCGTTAAAGGGGGGAGCATCTCCAACGGTAGATACAATTTGGCCCCAATCATTTTATCCGCAGTTGACTCATCTTTCACCTCTTCAAAATCGATACGGAGTAATGCCGATTTGTGCAATCGACAACGGTCAATAAAAAATGGAATCAGATTGTTTCCTATTGAAACGAATACTGATTCCATGTTTTCGTAGATATCGGGTTCATCGGTATCTAATTTCACCAACAACTCACCCTTAAAACTATATTTTGAAACGACTTTGCCTAGGTAGAAACAATCTTCCTTGCGCATCGTACGAATATTTACTCTTCTTCTTTGCTAGCTTCAGCAGGAGCAGCCTCCTCAGCTTTAGCTTCTGGCTCAGCAGCTTCTTCTTTAGCTGGAGTTTCTTCGGCAACGGCCTCAGTTGCTTCTACCGCTTCTTCGGCAGGAGCAGTTTCTTCAGCAACCTCTTCTTCTACTTCTGGCAAAGCAGCGGCAGCACGTTTATCACTGAATTCTTTTTCAGCTTCCAAAGCTTTGGCTTTAGCATCTGCTTTTGCCTTGTCCAAGCCACCAACTTTATCGGCAATGGCTTTTTCTTTTTCTTCGACCCATGCCTTGAATTTTTCTTCGGCTTGTTCTTCGGTTAACGCTCCTTTACGCACACCACCCAATAAATGGTGTTTTAATAGCACACCTTTGTACGATAGAATCGCTCTAGCAGTATCAGTAGGTTGCGCACCATTACTTAACCATTTTACAGACCCATCAACATCTAAATCGATTGTAGCTGGATTGGTGTTGGGATTGTAAGTTCCCAACTTTTCCAAATATTTACCATCTCTTTTTGATCTTGAATCTGCAGCAACCACCCAATAGAATGGCTTGCCTTTTTTACCGTGTCTCTGAAGTCTAATTTTTACTGGCATATCACATTAATTTGTAGGGTGCCCGACCCTTGTTATTAATTCTTTTTATTCGCTTTCTAGTTAAGCGGGTGCAAATATAACCTAAATCCTTCAACGGTCAATATGTTTTGTATTATTTATTGGTTGATAAATCTTTACAACTCTTTTTTATGAAATCTGTCTTCTTGCTTATTTTTATTCTTTACTTTTTACTTAGTTCAAGTCTACGCTCGAATTTACAGAACCTTATATTATGTATTTAATTTTTGATACCGAAACCACTGGCCTCCCTAAACGATGGGACGCTCCTATCACCGATACCGACAATTGGCCTCGCTGCATTCAGATTGCTTGGCAATTGCACGATGATATGGGCAAGTGTATCGAGCATCAAGATTATTTGGTTGAGCCTGAAGGATTCAATATTCCTTATGAGGCGGAACAGATTCATGGAATTTCGACCGCACTGGCCGAACAAGAGGGCGTTCCATTAAATGAAGTACTTGAACGTTTTAATGACGCACTTTCAAAAGCAAAGTTTGTTGTTGGACAAAATGTAGGGTTCGATGTAAATATTATGGGAGCGGAGTTCCATCGTGAAAATGTACAAAATCCATTACAAGAGCTTCCTGTTTTGGATACGTGTACCGAAACCACAGCAGAACTTTGTAAAATTCCGGGAGGACGTGGCGGTAAATTTAAATTACCTACACTAACAGAACTACATGAACATCTTTTTGGAGCGCCTTTTGCCGAGGCACACAATGCAACTGCAGATGTGGAAGCAACAACACGGTGTTTTTTGGAATTGATTCGAAAGAAGCATTTTTCCATCAACGAACTAGACGTTCAACCTGATTATTTTGAACACTTCTCGGAATCCAATCCACAAGTAATTGAACGTATTGGCCTAAAGCACATCAATCTCAAGAAAGCCTCCAAAAAAATTGCTGATGCCCTGTGGGCAGAAGACACCAATGAGATTTCCGAAGCAGAGATCAATGAAAACGTAGAGAACTTGGCAGATGCACCTTTTTCGCATCTTCACAACCATTCCCAGTTTTCCGTGCTTCAATCCACAATCAATATTAAGGATTTAGTAAAAGCTACAGCAGAAAATGGGATGGCGGCCGTAGCATTGACAGACCATGCAAACATGATGGGCGCTTTTCACTTTGTGAAAGAAATCAAGGCCCACAATAAAGCAGTTAAAGAAAAAAATAGCGAATCTATTGCAAATGGAGACGTACCAACAGAAAAAGAAATAAAACCTATTGTTGGTTGCGAATTTTTTGTCTGTGAAAACCATACCAACAAAAATGTAAAAGATTACGGTTACCAAATCGTGTTACTTGCCAAAAATAAAAATGGGTATTTAAATTTGGCCAAAATGTCTTCCATCGCTTACACAGATGGATTTTATTACGTACCAAGAATCGACAAAAAAGTAATCGAACAGTACAAAGAAGATGTAATTGCGCTTACTGGAAACCTTTATGGCGAAGTACCCAATAAAATATTGAATGTTGGCGAAAATCAGGCAGAAGAAGCCTTGCTATGGTGGAAAGAACGGTTTGGTGATGATTTGTATATAGAGATGATGCGCCACGGTCAAGAGGATGAGGACCGTGTCAACCAAGTTTTGATTCCACTCGCCAAAAAACATCAGGTTAAATTGGTCGCTACGAACAATACCTATTATTGTGATAAAAAAGACGCCGATGCTCATGACATTCTGTTATGCGTTAAGGATGGTGAAAAACAGGCTACCCCTATAGGACGAGGGCGAGGATATCGTTACGGATTGCCAAATCAAGAATACTATTTTAAGTCTTCGGATGAGATGAAGACATTGTTCAAAGATGCTCCCGAGGCCATCTTGAACGTACAGGAAATTGTTAATAAGGTGGAACCTTTCGACTTGGCCCGAGATGTTTTACTTCCAAAGTTTGATATCCCGGAAGAATTTAAGGTAAAAAAAGACGAAACAGATAGTGGAAAACGGGGGGAAAATTTCTATTTGAAACACATCACTTACGAAGGCGCCAAAGAAAGATATAACGAGATTACCGATGAGATTACAGAGCGGATTGATTTTGAATTAAAGACCATTGAAAACTCTGGATATCCTGGATACTTTTTGATTGTTGAGGATTTTATACGCGAAGCCCGAAACATGGATGTTTCCGTAGGACCGGGCCGTGGTTCTGCGGCAGGCTCTGTTGTTGCCTATTGTTTGGGCATCACTAATATCGACCCCTTAAAGTACGATCTGCTTTTTGAGCGTTTTCTAAATCCGGATAGGGTATCCATGCCCGATATCGATATCGATTTTGATGATGAGGGCCGTGGCAGGGTAATGGATTATGTCATTAATAAATATGGAGCCAACCAAGTAGCGCAAATCATCACCTACGGTACCATGGCGGCAAAATCTTCAATTCGTGATACGGCACGAGTTCTGGATTTACCATTAAATGATGCCGACCGTATTGCAAAGCTCATCCCAAACATGTCCAAACTGAACAAAATCTTTGGAGTGGCCGAGTCCGACCTAAAGAAAAAGTTCCGTTCAGACGATTTGGAAAAGGTAAATGAGCTTTTAAATATTTCTGAAGGCGATGATCTGGAAGGGCAAACCGTAAAAATGGCTCGTGTGCTAGAGGGATCTCTGCGCAATACAGGAATCCATGCCTGTGGCGTAATTATTACACCCGATGATATCACCAACTTTGTGCCCGTAGCTACGGCCAAAGACTCGGATTTATACGTGACGCAGTTTGACAACTCAGTGGTAGAGAGCGCAGGCCTCTTGAAAATGGATTTCTTGGGACTAAAAACGCTGACACTCATCAAGGACACCGTAAAAATTGTAAAAGCACGTACCGGAACAGAATTGGTTCCAGATGAATTCCCTTTGGATGATGAAAAAACATATGAGTTGTTCCAGCGAGGAGATACTGTAGGGATTTTCCAGTATGAATCTCCTGGGATGCAAAAGCACATGAAAAATCTGAAGCCCACGGTTTTTGATGATTTGATTGCCATGAATGCGCTATACCGTCCTGGACCAATGGAATATATCCCCAGTTTTATTGCGCGTAAGCATGGTGAAGAGGAAATCACCTATGACCTCCCGGATATGGAGGAATACTTAAAGGAAACCTACGGGATTACGGTTTACCAAGAGCAGGTGATGCTACTTTCCCAAAAGTTAGCGGGTTTCTCTAAAGGTGATGCAGATGTTTTACGAAAAGCAATGGGGAAAAAGATTTTTGCATTGCTGCAGAAACTAAAGCCGCAATTTTTGGATGGCGGGGAGAAGAAAGGACACCCTAGAGATATTCTTGAAAAAATATGGAAAGATTGGGAAGCCTTTGCTTCGTACGCTTTTAATAAAAGTCATTCCACGTGCTACGCATTTATTGCGTATCAAACCGCTTATTTAAAAGCCCACTACCCTGCCGAGTATATGGCGGCGGTATTGTCCAACAACATGAACGATATAAAACAGGTTACTTTCTTTATGGAGGAGTGCAAACGTATGGGATTAGAGGTGTTGGGACCAGATGTAAACGAATCTTATTACAAGTTTGCCGTAAACCAAGACAATGCCGTTCGTTTTGGCATGGGCGCCATAAAAGGTGTTGGTCGTTCTGCGGTGGAAACCATCGTAGAAAACAGAAAAGAGGACGGCCCGTACAAATCGGTCTTTGATTTGGCCAAGCGTGTGGAATTGCGTTCAGCGAATAAAAAATCTTTTGAAAACCTTGCTCTTGCCGGGGGATTCGATTCGTTTGGGGATACGCATCGTGCGCAGTACTTTCATACCGAAGGCGACAATATTACGTTCTTGGAAAAGGTAATCAAGTCAGCGGCAAAATACCAGGAGAACAAAAACTCTAGCCAAATGGACATGTTTGGGGGCATCAGTGAAGCACAAATACCCGAACCCGAAGTACCACCCAGTGAAAAATGGGGTACGATGGAAAAGCTGAGGAGAGAAAAGGAAGTCGTTGGTATTTATATTTCTGGACATCCTTTAGATGATTTCAAAAAAGAAATAGGTGCATTTTGCAATAGTAGTGTGTCGGCCTTTACCAATTTGGAACATTATGTGAACCGAGAACTAACGGTTGCAGGAGTAATTACCGACGTACAGCATCGAATTTCAAAAAACGGAAAGGGATGGGGTCTTTTTACGCTGGAAGACTACACAGACACCCATGAGTTTCGAATTTTTGGTGAAGAGTACCTCAAATTCAGGCATTTTCTTATGATCAATTCTTTTGTGCATATGAAAGCTTTTGTGCGCGAAGGATGGGTAAATCGGGAGACGGGGAAAAAAGGAGATCCAAGATTACAATTCAATGATTTTAAACAATTACAAGACGTAATGGATGCCTATGCCAAAAAATTGACCATTAAGCTTAATATCGATGCGCTTCAGGAAAAACGAATACAGATTTTAAAAGATACGCTCATTTCACATAAGGGAGACCATCCATTAAACTTTGTTGTATATGAAATGCAGGATGAGATAAAGCTAAACCTATCTAGTAGAAAACAAAAGGTTAATATTTCAAGTGAGCTACTAAACACACTTGAAGAGCAAGAGGTCCATTATAAGTTGAATTAAAGCCCGAGATGTTCATACATCCATTTAAATCAATTCACTTTAAGAACTATTGGATAGCTCTATGTCTTTTTTTTGTGGTTTTGGCCATTTTTATTTATAAAAATCGTGATATATCTTCCGATTACTATGTTATTGAACCCATCGCGGTGCATGAAAACGGAAAAGCCTTTATCGGTTCTAACAGTTGTGTTCCCTGCCACACCGATATTTATGATGTACACGTAAAAACAGCTCATTTTAGAACTTCTGCCGTGGCGGACTCTTCAAATATCAAAGGTAGTTTTGAGCTAGGTAGAAACACACACATATTAAATGACCGTGTTCAATTTACCATGGTTGCAACAGATTCTGGATTTTACCAAAGAGCTAATTTTATACACAACCAGCTAGAATTATTCAATCTTCGCATGGATATCGTTATAGGTTCGGGCACAAAAGGACAATCATATCTAAGTTGGGAAAACAATGAACTTTTTCAATTACAAACCTCTTACTTCACCCCTAATAAAAACTGGACCTCTAGTCCAGGGTTAAAAGGAATTGCCTCTCCCAGACCTGTGGTTGCCAGATGTTTTGAATGTCACTCCACTTTTGCAAAAAGCACTACTTCCGATAAAAAAGGAAATGGTTATGACAAAAGTCAAATTATTTATGGTATTGATTGCGAACGCTGCCACGGACCTTCGGCAAAACATGTGGGGTACCATCAAAAGAATCCTGATGCCAAAGTTTCAAAGTATATGATAAAGCATTCAGCACTCTCCCAACAGCAACGGCTGGACGCTTGTGCCTTGTGCCACTCAGGCGGAAGGAAATCAATTAAGCCTCCTTTTAGCTTTTTAGTAGGTGACGACCTTGATCAATTCTCAACGTCCAAGCCCAAACAAGATAATGTTCCTTTGGATGTTCACGGTAATCAATATGAACTACTGACCAATAGTATGTGCTTTAAAAAGAGTCAGAAAATGAATTGTACAACTTGTCATAACCCTCACAAGAATGAAAGGGGCAAGGTCAATGTTTTTAATTTGAAATGTATCAGTTGTCATACACAACCAAAAACAACATGTACGGAGCGAGAAATTACCAAGACTATGGAAAGCAACAACTGTATTTCATGCCATATGCCACTGGTTTCTTCCAAATCCATGAGAATACAGTTGGACACAATTGAAACTGCGGTAAAAGTAAGGACTCATTTAATCGCTGTGTACCCTAAAGAAGAAACAAAAAAGTCGCTATAGAGTTGAGCAATAGGGCTATAGATAAAACGAATTTAGACACCGTAAGGAAAGTGGTTGATATTTGACTAAATTTGCAAACAATAAAACAAATAAAATGGCACTAGAAATAACAGATGCAACTTTTGATGAAGTAGTACTTAAAAGCGACAAACCCGTCGTTGTAGATTTTTGGGCGGCTTGGTGCGGTCCTTGTAGAATGGTAGGTCCCATTATTGATGAAGTGAGTACTGAATATGAAGGAAAAGCGGTTGTTGGAAAAGTGGACGTAGATGCCAACCAACAATTTGCAGCTAAGTATGGTGTGCGTAACATTCCTACGGTACTTGTCTTTAAAGATGGTGAAATCGTTAACCGTCAAGTTGGTGTATCTCCAAAGAAAGTATACACAGATGCAATAGAAGCTGTATTATAAATTTTAGCTTTATAAACGAGTTTTAAAAAAGGTTTGGCATATGCCAAACCTTTTTTGTTTTATATTGAACCCAGAATGGATATAAGGTCTGAACTTCATAAATCCCAGCTTTTTCAAAATCTAGAACTTTTGGCAAACCAGATTGTCGAAGGTTTTATAAGCGGCATCCATAAAAGTCCGTTCCATGGATTCTCTGCCGAATTTGCAGAACATAAGATTTACAATCCAGGGGAAAGCACAAAACATATAGATTGGAAACTTTTTGCCAAAACGGATAGGCTCTATACTAAAAGGTATGAGGACGAGACGAACCTAAGATGCCATATGATCTTGGATAATTCAGCATCGATGTATTATCCAGAAGTGAAACAACTTTCGATAGAAAAGCTCAATAAAATAGGTTTTGGGGTTCTGTCCATAGCCGCTCTTATGCAGGTGCTCAAAAAACAACGTGATGCGGTTGGGCTAAGCATATATTCTGATGCTTATAACTTCCATGCCGCCGAGAAAAGTAGTGAGCGCCACTTTCAGATGTTATACTCCAAACTAAACGAGGTCTCAAAAAACACTAGTGTTTCCCAAACAACCAAGACGTATACCTATTTGCATCAAATTGCAGAAAAAATACATCGTCGCAGCCTAATTTTTTTATTTTCAGACATGTTTCAGACAGAAACAGAGGAGACGCAACTATTTGAAGCACTTCGCCATTTAAAATACAACAAGCATGCTGTGGTTCTTTTTCACTTGTTGGACCACAAACATGAACTTCAGTTTGATTTTGAAAATACGCCCAAACGTTTTGTTGATGTAGAAACGGGCACCCATATCGATTTATATGCCGATAACATTAAGAATGCTTACAACGAAAAGGTAAAACAGTATCAAGAAAATCTCAAATTAAAGTGCGCACAATACGGTATAAAATACATTGGTGTAGATATTGGCTCCAATTTTTCTCAAGTTCTAAATGCCTTTATGATTGAGCGGCAAACGTTTGCATAACCCTATATTTTATTTTTTAAATTTCTTTTGCCGAATCAATTTGGAGAATGTATATTTGCACTCGCTTTGCAAAAAGCAATTGTAACAAGATTTGAATCTGACTGTTGTCAGAGTCTATATTAGATAAAATCATTGGTCTGGTAGTTCAGTTGGTTAGAATACCTGCCTGTCACGCAGGGGGTCGCGGGTTCGAGTCCCGTCCAGACCGCTTGGTAGTTTACCAAATTTATATAAAATCCTGTAAATGAAATGTTTACAGGATTTTTTAGTTTATTTGACCTCAAATAATACCATATAAATACTGTTAAAAGGTGCGTGTTTCGGTGACCCCAAAATGACCATTGAAGAATCCTCAAAAGTCACTGAAATCAAGTGTTAACGAAATCCTTACGCGTAAATCCAATAGGTTGTTTTTGTAACTTCTGGTGAGCTTTTTAAAAGACTTGCCAATGTTCGGGACTATGAACATCATATTCTACCCCAAGAAAAATGGGTCAAAAAACACCGAAATGGTGCTCATCTATGCGCGGATAACCATCAATGGCAAGCGAAGTGAGTTCAGTATCGGCCGCAAGATGGATTTGAGGCGTTGGGATGTCCAAAATGGTCGGTTGAGGGGGACGACCCAAGAAACCACCAACTTCAATCGGTTCCTCGATAGCATAAGGAACAGGTGTTTCCAGATCTATGAAAGTTATCTAAAGGACGGTGAAAGGGTCTCGGCTTCGATCATCAGGAATACGTATTTGGGAAAATCAAAAAAAGTGTGGGGCACATTGGAGATTTTTCAGGACCATAACAAGGAAATGCAAAGTCTTTTGGGCAAGGATTATGCCCAAGGTACCCTGACCCGATATAGGGCAGCGTACAACCATCTGAAAAGCTATATCCAATATGCTCATCGTTCTGGAGATTTTCCCGCGCAAAGAGTGGACCATAAATTCATAACGGGTTTTGAGTATTTTCTAAAGACCAGAAAGGACCTTAGCCATAACACTGCCATTAAGTACATCGTCAACTTTAAAAAAATCATTCGGATAGCCTATGCCAACCAATGGTATTCAGATTATTATCCACGAACAGAGGAGTTTTCTCAACAAGTGTTCTGCAGAGACTACACAAGTTTTATTGAACTCTTTTAATTGAAATTGATTTCTGAATACCTTTAATCAGAAGTTGCAATTAGGTATACATTAGTTTGCCTTAATGAGTATTCTTGGTGAATGATCCCTAGTTTTTTTAAGCACTTTAGGCTATAATTCTAACTGCACTTGATATGTCATTGTTTATGCGAATAGTACGTAGGCCCTTGAAGAAGAAATTCAATTATTAAACCAAAAAATTATCATCCAAGTATTTCTGAAACTTTGGTTTGTATTGTTCACTTACAGGGATATAGACTTTTTCATCAAAAATAATGCGATTACGTTCTACCGTATTGATTTTGGCAAGGTTGACGATATATGACCGGTGAACACGCATAAAGCTGGTTTCAGGAAGAAATTCTTCCATTTTTTTCATGCTCATTAAGGTCATTATGGGTTTCTCTGATTGTTGGTGAATGCGAACATATTCACGCATGCCCTCAATATATTTAATGTTGGACAAATTGATGCGCAAGATTTTATATTCCGATTTTATAAATAGAAATTTACCATCGCCATGAACCTCGGGACGCTCGTCCTTGTTAGACAGTATCCTTTCCCTTGCCTTTTCTGCCGCTTTTAAAAAGTCGGCATAGCCTATCGGTTTCAACAAATAATCGACTGCATCAACGCGGAAACCTTCTAGCGCATATTCGCTATAGGCCGTTGTAAATATTACCCCGGGTGGATGATTCAGTGATTTAACAAAGTCCATTCCGGTAAGGTCTGGCATATTGATATCAACAAACATTAAATCTACCTTGTTTTCTTGCAAGAAAGAAATAGCTTGCAAAGCACTTTCAAATTGTCCGTGTAGTTCCAGAAACGGAGTTTTATCAATATATCCTACCATTTGCTTTAGCGCAAGAGGTTCGTCATCTATTGCAATACAACGTATCATAGTGGGATATTTAAGTTTATAGTGTAGGTCTCACCATCATCCGAGATATTAAGGTCGTATTCCTTTTTGTAAAGTATATCCAATCGTTTTCTTGTGTTTTCGATACCTATTCCCGAGGGAGCTTCCGTTTTTTTGGAATGATTGCTATTTTCCACACGAAAACTTAACCTATCTTCTGGAAATAACATTGCAATCTTTATAAAAGATAGATTATTATAACTGATACCGTGTTTAAAAGCATTTTCTAGCAATGAGGTAAACAACAATGGTGGAATGGATTTATCTGGAATTTCGTTAGGGATGTCCACTTCAATTTTAACCTTATCACTAAACCGAAGCCGCATCAGTTCAATATAGCTTTGGATAAAATCCACTTCTTTTTTAATGGGGTTTTGTTTTTCCTTGGTATCGTACAATAAGTGCCGCATTAAATTGGAAAGCTTTACAATGGATTGTTTGGCTTCTTCGGAATCAATATCAACCAAAGCATGTATATTGTTGAGCGTGTTCATAAAAAAATGCGGACTCACCTGATTTCTTAAAAATGCCAACTGGTTTTCAACATTTTCTTTTTGAAGCTTGAATTTTTCCTGTTCCATGCCCATCCAACGGATGGATATCTGTAGCCCTGCATCGAAGCCTACCAAAAGTATGGCCAACATCAAGAAATTGGCATAATAGGGAAGCGGTCCACGATTATTTTGCCGACGAGGTCCAGGGGGAGGGAGAACCCTTTCCACACCTCCTTGGGTATTAGCTTCAAATTGCCTTTCTATTCTTTCGCGCGGTGGTTGTGGTCGCTTTACTTTTCCATTGAAGGAATATATTAAGAACGTACCTATTAATAACAGGGTCAAGGTGATACTAAAATAGGTGATTTTTTTACCCTTAAAAAAGAACAGGGGCATCAACACGAATCGATGCAACAGAAACACGGCCAGCAAGGAGAAATGGTTTTTCCAAATGTCAAGGATATGATTCCAATCTACACTATCCTCGAACCTGCCAAACAATATTGGAGACGCAAACAATAGTATCCAAAAGGCAATAATGATAAAGGGCTCAAAAAAAGTGATTCTTTTTTGTGCAGGACTACTGTTTTTGATATGATCCGTCAACATTGTTGTTTTTGTTCCAATATATCTTTTCCATAAAAATTACAAAAAGTAAGATAAGAAATCTTGTTTTCGTTTATATCCATTCTACAGCTTTGTTCTTCAGACACAGTCCAAAAGGTTGTTTTTCAAATTGCATGGTGCCATCGTTACCTTATAACTATTGATAAATGCATGACAGTTTTCGTTATCCGGCTCAGGATAATTTAAAAGGTCTGAAGCATCCATACTCGACTATAGCCGGTATCTCTGCTTAAACAAGAGAGCATTTCTTTTTTTATTGCTGCCCCATGTGGATTTTGAACCAGGAGGCACTTTCGTTTTTTTATAAAATTTTCATAAAACATTTTGTGTAAACTTAAAATTACTGATAAAAGGTTGGAAAAGGAATCAACAAACTAAGGGAGTTTATCGACTACAGTTTAATTTATATCAACAATTAAAATGAAAAGGGTTTGAATATCTTTCGTAGTGAATGGAAAAAAAGGCCCGCTGGTTTTGAAGAAACATGCGGGCCTTAAAACTAACTCAACCAAACTATTTTTATCTCTCCATAAATATCGGTTACTATTTCTTACCAATATGATTAACGCAAACTTCAAAACATACATTCTTCATTTCTAACTTCATTTTTGCATTACTATTTAAAATCAAGTATTTTATTGCCTTCTAGGTCTCCTTTCCTTTCGCTTTTTCTTTTGATATGCATCAAACAATTCTTGTTGCTTTTCCGTAAGTACCGCTTTTACTTCAGTCTCGAAATTTTCTCTGAATTTTTCCATTTCATCTCTGTCCGGTCTACCGGATTTCGTTTTACTTTCTGCTTCTTCAAAGTGATCGGTATAAAGTGTCAATACAGTTGATTCTTGGTCTGAATCTAAAGAAAGTTCATCGGCCAAATCACCTACCATTTTCTCTATTTCATCTGCGCTAGGTAACGGCGGTGGTCCTTGTTGACCGCCTCGCTGGTTTCCTCCACCTCTTTGTTGTTGTCCACAAGCTGTAACCGTGAATGCAAGCACAACTACTAGAAAACTTATTATACTTTTAACTGTTTTTTTCATGGTCGATTATTTATTATTTGTTTTAGCTTATTGAGATTTTTTCAAGCAAGCTTGGTCATACATTAATAAGTTGTGTACGAGATTAATATTGTATCGATGAACAATGTGTATCGTTACGCTTCGATTGTCACATACATTTAGAATCGTATTCATAACATAGGTCAAAGTACGGATGAAAATCGTCTACATGAAAAACAAATCAACTAAGTGCAAATGGTTATCTACAGATAAGAAGATTCTCATAACAAATTCCTCTATTTCAACTCTTAAAATGACGATTGTTCACAATCTTTTGCTATAATGTATTTGTTTTCTTGAAATTCATCCTACTCACATCATATTTGTCGAACTGATACGCCTTACGGCATTACTTTTTTATAATACGCGAATTGGAACTTATTATATTTTGTGAAATTTTGCAATAGGATAGCTATTTGACAGGTTTCTTAGTACAATTGATTTAAGCTAATCTATCTTCCGTTTTCTGAACCAAAGATCTTCCAAGCTTAAATTGAGAGTGATCAGGTGATAGTTTTCTTTAACCAGTATGTTTTGAATCTGACCCTTTGACCCGTAGCCGTATGATAGGTTTACTATTGAATTACTTCTATTGCCTATGGGCAAACCTATTCCCGCAGTCAACGTATACCCATCTATTTTTGTATCGTTTATGGCCAAGTAGCCATTATCATAATTGAAACCGGCCCTGTATCGTATTCTATTGGTATATTTATAAGCTGATTTATTTTTGACATATTCCAATCCAAAAGCATAAACATCCTGATTGGCATATTCACCAATATTCTCTTGTTGTCCAGTATCGGACCAATAGTTTTTCTTATAATCGGCAGTTAAGGTCAGACTGTTGAAAAAGGTGCCGCTTACTCCAAAACCAAGTTCTAAAGGAATTTTAAAATCTGCTGCGGTATCGGCTTCTTCGTCTTCTACAGTTATTTCTAAACCATCCAATGTTTTGAGCACGGAACGTTCCAGGTTTCCATTCAAACTTGTTGGAAACTGCACCGTACTACCAATGGTAAACTTATCGGTTAGGTCGTATTGCATGCCAAGACCAATTCGTGCACCACGATAGTTAGTGCTTTCGGTCAATTGAAAGGCACTACTGTTGATTACGAAAGCTTCATCTTCTTCAATGTTTCCAAAGAGTATGGAGAGGTCGATTCCCAACCGTAGATTTTTAATGACGCCATAGCCAATGTTAAATCGAAGATCGCTCAGTCCTCCGAGTCCCGTCACACTACTTTCAAACGTTTCGTTGGAGCCTTCAATATTGGTCTGCATTCCAACCAGAGCGTATCCTACATCGCTATAAGGAATCAAGCTGATGCCACCCCCCAATCGATCAGCGATACGGAATGCAAATGCCAAATTGGAAAAGTTCAAGGTAGTCTTGGCCTCATTTGAACCTTTGTTGCTAAAACTGTCATAAGCGCCGCGAACACCCACATCATAAAAAAAAGAATTTTGGGGAATAAGTGAATAATTGGCAGGGTTGAGATTATTGATTTCTGTTTCAGTTTTTAACCCTATCCCTGTGTAACCCATAGCATTGGACCGTCCAATACTGGTTTGGTTAATAATTCCAAGTCCGTACAAGGAATAAGGAGAACTGGTCAACCCTTCTGATTGGGCCACTAAAAGATCAGCCCATAACAAAGTCCCCATAAGGAGGACAAATAAGGGCACTCTATTCATTTTCATCATATATGGCATAGGTTAGTTCCAATGTTGTTTGGTAGTCAGAACTATTGTTTCCGTTGAGTACAAACCTATCAACCGTAGCGTTATAATCATCCGGTAAAAGTATGAGTGCCTCGTCCGTGTCACTTTCGGCAAGCAATAGTTCCTCAATGTAGCTGCCCAAGGATATTTCGTAATAGATATCATTGAATTCTTGGTCATCTGTGTTTAGTAAGGCTATCACCGCTGAAGTATTTGCGACCAATAGCTGTTCCGTTAAATCGTTGTTTTGATCTACGATATAAACCGATAAGTTTTCCCTTAACGGTAGTTGGTCGTTGTAAGAGCCTTCCGTTGGTTTTATCTTTAGGACGGCGTCCAACAGGGTGCCTTGTCCCTGAATATCATAGATGGATTTAATATAGGGGAACCGTATCCTTGTTGCAATACCTGTACCAGATTGTATATAGCTTTGGTTTCCCGATTCGGAACTACTTAGGTTTATTTCTTGATCCGTAAGGGTTTCTAAATAATCGTTGGGCTCTTCTGCACTAATTTGATTAAAAAAGGGAATAGGGGAATCAGCTGTATTTATAGTAAAGTCAATATAATACTGTTCTTGTTCATCCTCTTCAGCAATACTATAATACAGTCTCATCAAACTAGATGACAATGAATAACCTAAGACTGAACCATTGTCCACTTCATCAGGTACAAATGCAATTCCTTTAAGATATTCTGTAAATTCATCTGAATTTGTCAACGTCTGGTCCTGAAGATTTTCAAATAAATCGATGCCAAAACCATCACTTAATTTAACCTCCAGAGAATCCAATTGCAAAGGCCTGGGGATAAAACTTATGTAGCCCAAATCTTCTTCGCCGTAAGAGACCGCGCTAGTATTATACAAATTTTCATCATCTTCTGGTTTCATTTGCTCGCTAAGCTGCTTTAGATGGATGCCACTTGTTTGTAGGGTATCATTATAATAGTACCCATCATATTTCAGATAAAAAACGATACTATCATATTCGGCCTCCACATCAATGGTATAGCTCGCGGGTAATAACTCTGCGTAGCTTGAACTCTGTACCGTTCCAAAAATGGAGTCGGTATATTTTCCAATCAACATTCGAGCGGTCGTTGAAGTAATGATGCTATCAAACTTCATGGTCGATGTTTCGACGGTTAAAGTATCCATCAACAGTACACGTATATCACTATCGGTAAAGGTTTCACCGGCCTCAAAATCCGAACTGTTCAATGCATCTTCACTACAGGAATGAAGTAGCAGCATTAGAATTGAACCTGTAAGGGGAATAAAAAGCCTATATGTTTTTTTTAGTGTTTGTTTCATAAGGGTGTTTAGATGGTAAAAGTATGGGGAGAAAGCAATGCGATAAACGACAATAAACTAACACGGGTACTTAACCTATGAATACTTGAATTTTATCTATGAACCCTTTTTTGGGTTTCTAACATTGGTTTGGAGTTCGTAGATAAAAATTTCCAGTTCATAGGTTAAATCATTGGCTTTATTTATTTCTGTTTTTTGAAGGAGATGGTAGGTCTAGTTTTGAATAAAGATTAACCCTTAAAATAATAGTTAATGAAATTAGTGAGACAATCGTTTAAAGTTATTTCCCTTGTCGGTATTACGATTTGTTCGTTGGTAAGTTGTTCAAACGATGATGACGATGACGAAGATTTGGGAAATTGGATCAATCGATCCGTGTTTGACGGAAGTCCGCGCAGTGGTTCGGCCAGTTTCACTATCGGAAACATTGGTTACATAGCAGTGGGGTACGATGGTGACGATTACCTTAATTCTGTCTGGTCCTATGATATGGATGGAAACTTTTGGTCACAAGAGGCAGATTTCCCTGGAGTTGCCAGAAACGCTTCGGTGGGTTTTGAGATAAATGGTGTGGGCTATGTTGGGTCGGGATACGATGGTCTTGATGAGTTGAGCGACTTTTATTCCTATGACCCAAGTACAAATACATGGACCGAAATTGCTTCGTTACCTTCCACAACAAGAAGAAGTGCTATCGCTTTTGGGATAAACGGGTACGGTTATTTTGGTACGGGATATGATGGAGAAAATGACCGTAAGGATTTCTGGAAATACGATCCAGCAACCGATACCTGGTCAGAACTTGTAGGTTTTGGCGGTAACAAAAGAAGAGCCGCCACTACTTTTACCATAGACGGTCAGGTTTATTTGGGTACCGGAGTATCTAACGGAAGTTATTTGGATGATTTTTGGGTCTTTGATGCCACAACTGAAAGTTGGACCCAAAAACTGGATCTGGATGAGGAAGATGATTATACAATTACAAGGAGCAATGCTACTGGTTTTGCGCTCAACGGT
Source organism: Bacteroidota bacterium (assembly GCA_039030475.1). Classification (GTDB taxonomy): domain Bacteria; phylum Bacteroidota; class Bacteroidia; order Flavobacteriales; family Flavobacteriaceae; genus Flagellimonas. The sequence goes on along the minus strand of JBCCEC010000003.1, from coordinate 27,429 downwards.
TATGGCTATATCGCCTGTGGTGAGAGCAGTGGAACCTTGACATCCGTATGGGAATATGACCCTTCTACCGATACATGGGAAAGTAAGACCAGTTTTGAAGGTACCTCAAGGCAAGATCCGGTTTCATTTTCAAATGATACCAGGGCATTTATAGGTCTAGGTAGAACAGGTAGTCTTTATTTAGATGATTTTGATGAATTCTTCGCTTTTGAAGATTACGATGAAGATGATTAAGCTTTTTTGATTGATAGTGCTTTACCTCATGAAAGGCCCATTAAAAATTTAAATTTAGGAAAATGAAATCATTGTTGGTTTTTATGTCTGTACTCTTCTTGTCGGGGATACTATCTTTGATTTATTTGGAGCTTAGTTCAAAAAAGAAAACCAAAAAACATAGCTACAGGTATGAAGTTATTGCATTAGATGAAGGATTTGGATATGAGATTTTTATTGAGAATAAGTTAATCATTAAACAGAATTTTATTCCGGCCGTTCCTGGTGAAAAACCTTTTCTTACAGCAAAAAATGCCCAACTAATAGCAGAATTGGTAGTAGAAAAGTTGTCAAAAGGGAAAAGCCCAGTAATTGATATCAAAGAAATTGATAACATATATAAGTAGTTTGCATAAGAACTGAACAGGTACTTCGAATAAAAAGAGAGTTATAAGTTTCTTGAAAGAAGTTATGTTTTATGACTTCTTAAATTCTTTTATAATAGCAAATTTGCGCTACAACCTCAAAAGCGTAATTTGGGATATAGGTCGATTGTTTGTTATATTCTTTTAAATAAAGTAATTTCAGAAAGCGGGCAAACTTGTAGGTTGTATGACCTGTCAAAATGAACTTTAAATAGAGGTTGATCTTCTTTTTTAGCACCATATTGCCCTTTATGGCCTTCATTTTTTTTGTTATAAAAGTTCAATGCACGAAACACTCAGGAAACATTTAGAGGAAATCATTGATTTGACAGATCAAGAATTTGCTTTTGTGCTTACACAATTCAAAACGAAGGATTTCAAAAAGGGTGATTTCATTTTTCAGAATGGCGATCTTATCAAATACGCATATTTCATTATTTCTGGATTGGTGAAGTTGATTCACTACGATGAGGACGCGAACGAACATATCGTGTCCTTTGCCATGGAAGATTGGTGGGAGAGTGACTTCAATGCTTTTTTCACCCAATCCGAGGCAACCTATTCCCTCAAGTGCCTAGAGGCTACCCGTGTATGCTACATTTCTTTGGATGGTTACAGAAAACTAAGTAAGGAACTTCCAAAAATGAGGATATTTTGGCTCCAAAAGTCAAATGGGGGATTCGTGAGTTCTCAACGCCGAATCCTTTCCTTGCTCACTGCAAGTCCAAGGGAAAGATATGAACAGTTCTTAAGGGAATACCCTTCCCTTGGGCAAAGAGTTTCCAAGACCCAAATAGCAGCTTATTTAGGTGTTTCCCGAGAAACACTTAGCCGACTCTACTCTTAGCAAGTGTTTTTGTGACCCAAATCACAACTGTACCAACCATTTCTGTGAGTTGGCTCACAGGTACGGCATATGCATCTTTCCCAACTTTGCAGCATAACCTTTTAAAACATTTGGGATGAAACGAATTACAATTTTGGTAACGGCCTTGCTTATGATAGCAAGCCTTCATGCTCAAGAAAAAACAAAGAAAAACATGGAAAGAAAAGAAATCAACCCCTGGACCTGGCAAGATGAGCGTCACTACGTTCAGGCCATTGAAGTAAAGAATCCTGAAAGCACATTATACATTTCAGGTCAGACTGCAATTGATGCAGATGGTGTATCGAGCACAGCTGATTTTAAAGGTCAGTTGCTGTTGGCCATTGGGAACCTAGAAGAGGTTCTGGCCGAGGCTGGATATAAGAACACGCATATCACTCGAATTACTTTGTACACTACTTCCTTTGATGAGTTGGGACAAAACTTCGGTATCATCCAGGAATGGATCACTTCGAACAATATCAGAACCGCAATAACTGTGGTGGAAGTCAGCAAGCTGTTCGAGACCACCATGGTGGAATTGGAGGCAATAGCCGCGAAATGATAAAGCTTAGAACGATGAAAACCTTAGTTAAAATTTTAATTCTGATTGCGATAAGTAAAAAAGACTTCCACCATGATATTCTTTTCCCTGGTTGATGTCAAAATTGTTCTTGTACGAGCTCCATATTGACCGCAGCACCCGCTATGTTTCCCGTTGCCACAGCATTGGACACGGAACGCATTCTTGAACTGTTGTCACCAACTGCAAACACACCATCAATTGTTGTCTTTTGCATCATATCCACTTCTATGTAGCCTAGTTCGTTCAGCTTACAGCCCAATAAAGAAGGCATATTTGAATGCTGTTTAAATGGGACAACTGCATATGTTGCATCAAAATCTTCTTTACTGCCGTCTTCAAAAACCAAGGTTTTGAGATATCCGCTATCATGTTGCAATTCTGAAATTTCTTTTTCAATAACCTTTATACCGTGCTCGTTCAGTTTTGATATTTGCTCAGGTTCAAAATCTGCTTTTCCCAAGGTCAAAATAGTAAGATCATCGGTAAGGTTATTGACCAATGATGCCAGGTGAAGAGCTTTTTCCCCATTTGCAATGATTCCTGTTTTCTTATTACGGATTTCATAGCCATGGCAGTACGGACAATGAACAACTGAAATTCCCCAACATTCGGAAAACCCTTTAACATCTAACATTGTGTCTTTAATTCCAGTCGCAAAAATTAGTTTTTTGGCAAAAAACTGTCTTCCTGACTTGGTATACACTTGAAAACCATTATTGGATTTCTTTCCGGTAGTCGCAACGTCCTCAAGAAACTCTACAGTATGGTAATTTAGCACCTGTGACTTGGCCTTTGCAGAAATTTCACTAGGTCTTGTCCCATCCTGTGTTATAAAATTATGGGAATGTGGTGTTTGTTTATTACAGGATCGGCCACTATCTATGATCAATACGTTACGCAATGAACGCCCCAATGCCATCGCAGCAGAAAGTCCAGCATAACTGCCCCCTATTATTATTACCTCAAAATTTTTAGCGTTGTTCATATCATTAAAATTTATCAAACTTGATAGTGAAACGGTTTAGATGAAAGCTAAAGCACCTATACCTCTTTATTTTATTAGTGCTCTTCCGGTCATTTGAACATTGGTAATACGGCGAATTCGCATTACTGCATAATGCAAAAGTAATATTTTTGTGTTATTGCAACTAAGTCGCAATAAATAAATTTGACTAATAAATCCTTGTTTATACTAGGTTAACTATACAACCAAAAGCATTCCAATGCTACATTTCTTGCTGCTTTTACATCATCGTTAATATTTACCGACGACAGCTTTGGTTAACTTTACACGTAAAAATCGATGATTAAGATGAAGAATATCTTATTGGCATTTGTTGTATTATTTCACATCATTTCATGTGGTTCGGAATCTGGGAGCATAACCATTGTTCCAAACGAGAATCCTTCCCAAGAAGAACCTGCAAACGAAAACCCTACTGAAGAAAGAGGTACGGCCAGCGAATTTGATGATGGTGTGATGCGAAACCTTTCATCGATCGAAATTGTTGCTGAAATGAAGACAGGCTGGAATTTGGGAAATAGTCTAGATGCCGAGGGTCCAGATGAAACTTTTTGGGGTAATCCCGCCACTACCCAAGCTATGATCGATGAAGTATCCAACCGAGGGTTTAATACATTGAGAGTACCTGTTACTTGGCGTTTTCATCAAGGAGATGCTCCCAATTATACCGTGGAGGAAAGTTGGTTTGATAGGGTTGAGGAAGTAGTCAATTATGGAAGGGCCAATAATATGTATGTAATCATCAATGTGCATCATGATGACCCCTGGATCATTCCTACTTATGAAAAAGGCGATGAAGTAAAGGACAGGCTTTCCAAACTATGGACACAGATTGCGAATAGATTCAAAAATTACAGTGACTATGTTATTTTTGAAACGTTGAACGAACCACGGCTTGAAAACTCACCAGAAGAGTGGTCCGGCGGAACCGCCGAGGGCAGAGACATGGTAAACCAATACCATCAGGTAAGTTTGGATGCTATTCGGGCTACTGGGGGAAACAATAGTTTAAGGCAAATTATGATTTCCACCTATGCAGCCAGTACACTACCCTTTGTCATGGACGCCCTTATTATTCCAAATGACGATGAAAGGACAATAATATCACTACATTCTTACTTTCCATTTCCATTTACTCTAGAAGGTACGGATAGCACATGGGGAACCGATGATGATAAAGCACAACTTGAAGCCGAAATGGACAGGATAAAAGCTAAATTCACTGACAATGGAAAAGCCGTGGTATTGGGGGAATGGGCATCTGGCAACCAAAGTAACTTAGATGACCGTATTGCCCATGCAACATTTTATGCCCAAGCGGCGGCCGAGAGAGGTTTTTCCAGTGTTTGGTGGGATAATGGAAACAGCGGTGTTTCCAATGATGGTCTTGCTATTTTCAATAGACAGACTTTGACTTGGCCTTTTGGAGAAATTGCAGATATTATTATACAAGCCAATAATTAAATTTCGTTTGCTAAAGCGATATTTTGTTTTTTACAGTTATGAATTCTAAGAAATTTTTGTTCTTGGCTACTAGAATATAAGATTTCCCTTTTACCATAATCATAGCCAAATCCTTAACATCACCATCCATATAAAGTCCTGTTTCTTGTGGATCCAGGGTTTTAAAATCTGTATTGGACCCTCCTTTCAGAAAGGTACCGTAACCTGCATCGGCTCTTGGCGTTTCTACTTCGGATGCATATAGGTTTCCGCCAAGAACGATATCCTTTGTGCCATCCAAATCAAAATCTGCAACTAAGATTTGGTTCGTTGGTGCTAATTGTGCTTTGAGAGGTAAATCTTTTCGGGTAAACGTTCCACCTTCGTTAATAAATACCGCACTTTTAAAGGAAGAGATTTGGTAATGTATGCTGTTCTTTAGTTTTTTTTCATCATAAACATCTATCAACGTAGCCTTCGAAAATGCGTCGTAATTTTTGAACTTTTCCTTTATGGATGGCATCTGTTGCGAGGAACATTCCCTACCTCTAACCGGGTATTGTTCACCCTCGTCATAATAGCTTAAAACAATGTCATTGGTGCGGTTTCCGTCAAAGTCATTTAAGAAAACATCGAAGGTTTCATTCCCTGAAGCTTTGTACTTGTAATTTTCTCCAAGATTTCCAGCTATCAAATCTAGATCTCCATCATTGTCAATGTCATTGGCCTTTAGACTAAACCACCAGCCCCTGGTATCGTTAAGACCAAGCTCCTCGGTCATTTCTTTGAATCCGGTTCCTGCCTCATTCTTAAAAATTCTTAGTTTCATCCACTCACCTGTAATAGCAAGGTCTTTCCATCCATCATTGTCATAATCCATCCATTGTGCAGAAGTAACCAGGCCTAAATTATTCAAGTTTGGCGCAAGTTTCTTTGTAGCATCGATAAATTTAGGAGTTTCAGGAGAACTTATATTTTCCAGGATATAGCTTGAAGCCGGGTAAGGGTAGTTCCCCGAAATAAGTCTTCCCCCAACAAATAAGTCTTTATCTCCATCTTTGTCAAAATCGCAAGCATAGACCCTACTACCACTTTCAAGAATTACTGGAAGTGCCTTGGGGTTTTTCACAAAATTACCTTCTCCTTGATTTATATACAGTCTATCTTGTAACATGGGCGAATTTGTGTCAAATTCATTTCCGCCACTCACAATGTAAAGATCGTTGTCCCCGTCATTGTCCGCATCAAAGATGAGAGCACCAATATCCTCATACATTCTATCCTGTAACAGGATTTTCAGTTTTTGTTGTTCAAAAGAGCCGTTAGGCTTTTGAAAAAATAGACCTCCTGGATATTTAGATGCAGCTCCTATGTAAAAATCGTCCAACCCATCCCCGTTTAAGTCTCCCACTGCTAAACCTGGACCAAATTGAGAGGTTTTATGCGGTAATAGAATTTCATTTTTAAAATCGTCATAAGTATTCTCCTTATGCTTGTACACCGCCAAGGTATCGGAAAAACTTTCGAACAAGTGACTGGCAACTTCGGGTTTTTTAATACTATATCCAGCCTTTTCCAAATCCAGAACCAAAGTACTATTGGCTTTAATTCCTTTAAGCTTTTGCATTTTTCGATTGGGCCAAAAAACAATAAGACTGTCAACGATTTCATCTTTTCCCAGACCAAAATGGAGTTTTGGTGCCACAGAGGATTGGAATCCTCTACTTAGGGTAACCTCTTGCACTTGATGCGATTTCTTGTGATACAAATGGACTTTTGCGCCTATACCGTACTTGTTTTTGGTACTTCCCTTAAAATTTAAAGCGATATGGTTGTTAGTATCAGAACTATGGTTCTGAAAAATAGAAACGGCTTTATCTATGTTGTTGGTCACCAACTCTAAATCGCCATCATTGTCCAAATCAGCATAAACTGCTCCATTTGAAAAACCTTTATCTTCTATCCCCCATACTTTGTTGTTTTTTGAAAAGGTAAGGTCACCGTTATTCTTAAAGATGAAGTTTTCTATAGGTTCAGAAGGAATTCGCAGACTTTTGACCAACAAGCTATCTTTATGCTTTTTTTCTCCTTTTAGGCTCTCAAAATAATCTTTGTTGTTGATTTCCCGACGTGTCCCATTGGATACAAACAAATCTTTAAAACCATCATTGTCAAAATCCGCCAGTAACGGAGCCCAGCTCCAATCAGTGGAGGATATGCCTGCCAAGCGTGAAATATCCTTGAATTTTGGAATGCCATCAATGCTGTATCCCGTATTCATTTGCAGCGCATTCTGCATGTATTGATATTGGAATCCTGCGCGTTCAATGTTTGCAAAGAGTTCGGGGTTCATACTGGCCATATTTGCCTTGGACCTGCGATTTGAAGCGGCGTCCATATCCATTTGAACAATGTCCATGAATCCGTCATTATTGAAATCGGCAACATCAACACCCATCCCATAAAATGAGGTATGGGAGGTGGCACCCTTGATTTCATTTTTAAACGTCCCGTCCTTTTGATTGATATACAAACAATCTGGAGTACCAAAGTCATTGGAAATATAGAGGTCCGTCCAGCCGTCCTCATTTAAATCGGACGCAGTGACACTTAAAGAAAGACTATACAATTTTACCCCAGAAGACTCAGTAATTTTGGTAAATCGATTCCCATCGTTTCTATAGAGATTGTCCGTTTCTAGGTCGGTTACCCGATCCATCCGCATCTTGTAGTGATAACTATTGTATTCAAATGGTGTTATGGGATAGTTGGCAACATACACATCGAGGTCGCCATCGTTATCGAAATCAAAAAAGGTTGCATCAACACTATTACCAGCATCGTCTAGACCATATTCAGCGGCACTTTCCACAAAAGTATTGTCGCCTTGATTTATAAAGAGTTGGTTCTTTTTATTGCCAGATTGGCCCGCTACCAGACAATAAATATCCAAAAGACCGTCACCATTTACATCGGCCATGGTCGTCCCCGTATACCATCTGTTATCCCCCTTCAGAACAGATTCGGAAGTAATATCCGTAAACTTTAGATTTCCATTGTTGAGGTAGAGTTTATTGTCCACCATATTTCCTGTGAAGAAAAGATCTGTAAGGCCATCATTATTGATATCCCCTGCAGATACTCCGCCTCCCATATAGATATAAGGATAGGTAAAGTAGTTGAGGGTATCATTTTCCACAAGTCTATTTTCAAATGTTATTCCTGTGTTTTCCGATGATAGCTTGGTGAAAATTCTTTTCCCCTTTCCTCCTTTCTTATCTTCAGCTTTTTCTTCTTTTTTGATATCCTTACAACCAAAAAATACTACTAGGCCCAATACTATGAAACTCCTCCACATACTTTATTTTGTTTTATGCTCCATTTAAATACTTCCCTTAAAATACTAAAAAAGGAAATGAGCGAAAATTGGAATTCTCGCTCATTACAACTAAACTTAACTAACTCAATGCCTTAGTAACCAGGGTTCTGGTCACCCTGTCCTATGGCAGTATTGCTATCAATTTCGTTCTGCGGTATTGGCATGACCCTATGCACACTGGGGTCATAGTTCCTTATCACTTGTAGAGAGGGATCCGGGTTATTAAAGTTGGCATCGGGGAAAATGGAAAGCTCTTGGTCATCCAAATTCCATCGTACCAAATCATCAAAACGTTGCTGCTCGCCACTCAGCTCCACGAATCTTTCATGCACAATCGCATTAAATATCTGTTCAGACGTATTTACAGGAAAACCTCTAGCATCCATGGTAGCAGTTCCATATTGCGGCATTCCAGCTCTATCCCGTATCTGATTCAAAAAATCTATAGCAACTTCATTGTTCCCCAGGTTCAATTCAACTTCGGCCTGCATCAAGATAACATCTGCATAGCGCATAATCCGAGCATTTACGCCACTGTTTTCAGATACAGTCACTTCATCATATAATTGTGAAAATTTATACCAGACCGGTGCCCCAACCGAACCTGATTGACCAGGAAAGACAAGGTTGTTAGCTGGACCATAAAGGCTATCAGTAAATAAAATGGCAATACTTTGCCTAGGGTCATTCTCTTCAAATTCATCGATTACTTTTGCGGAAGGTCTTGCATTTCCCCATCCGGTGTAATCCTGCGAACGGAAAGTTACTTCAGAAGTTCCTATCCCGGTCTGTGCCCAGCGTTCCTGTTCAGTTCCTACTTCGCCATTATATCCTATTTCAAACATGGATTCATCATTATGCTCCCCGGATTCACTGAAATTATCCCTATAATTTTCCATAGGAAGCAAAGTATGATTTGTGACATTGCTAAATGCTTGCTGGGCTTCTGAATACCTTTGCCTATGTAAGTATATTTTTCCCAAAAGCGCGTAAGCCGCTTCACGCGTCACTCTTCCTACCTCGGTAGCTCCTTTAGGAAACGTTAATTGAGTGGACAGTATTAGGTCCGCTATCATCTGCTCATACACTGCATCTGCCGTAGCTCTAGGTTCATCTTCCAAAGCTGTTTCCAAGTTTAACTTTAAGGGTACTCCCCCAAAACGTTTGACCAAATGGTAATAATATAAGGCCCTTAGAAAGTACGCTTGGCCCAAAGCATTATCAATATCCGTTTGAGTAAAATCGGCAGTCTCAGCATTGGTTCGCATTCTTTCTTCATTACCAATTACAAAATTACAGGCACCTACCCCATTAAAACAAGCGGTCCAATATTGTGCAATGTTGTCAAGAGTGGCATTGAATTCAAATCTATTATAAGGTGCAAAATTAGCATCGCCACTGGATTCCACTTCATCAGACATTGCATCGGGAAAAATATATCCAGTACGCTGATAAACAATTTGAAATTGGTTATAACTTGCATTCACCGCAGCTTCGATTTGACTTAATGATTCGAAGAAAATCTCAGGATTCAGTGCATTTGTGTTTTCTACAGGTACATTATCATCGCAAGCCAAGAAGAATAGCGTAAAGAGTAGTACTGTGCTCTTTATGTAATAATTACCGATTCTTTTCATGTTAACAATTTTTATTTATTTAAAATTCTATTTGAACCCCACTCAAGACTGTAATTGGTCGGGGCTGGGCACTTCTATCAATACCTAGACCATCGACCAAACCTTGTGCATTGTAAAAAGGGGCTATTTCAGGATCTAATCCCGTGTAGTTTGTAAATGTCAGTAGGTTCTGTCCTTGTACATAAAACCGTAACTTTTTAATAATCCCATTGCCAGACTTGTTTATCAAAGTATTGGGGAAGGTATATCCTACGGTAACATTTCGCAGCCTTAGATATGATGCGTCCTCTATGTACCTTGAAGAGATTTCGTTATTGATGTTTGATCCAAATCTAAATCGAGGTATATCCGTGATATCACCAGGGTTTTGCCATCTGCGCAATACTCGGGTTCCGTAGTTAAGTCCGTTATCCAAACCTTCTAAATAAAAGATATTACTGTTAAAGGCATCCACACCCTGTACACCGTTGAACAAGACATCAAAATCCCAACCATTATATTCGGCTCTAAGATTGATTGCATAGGTGAAATCTGGATTAGGATCTCCGATAACAGCTCTATCATCCAAATTTATTAGCCCATCTCCATTTAAATCCAGAAATCGTACATCTCCTGGTTGAACTGGCACCGCAGCATCGCCATTATTAGGTAGTTCGGCATCTACTTGTTCTTGGGTAGAGTAAACTCCATCTGCCACCAAACCGAAAAAGTGAAACGGAGCTTCGTTCACGGCCAACCTGTTCAGCGCAGAAGCGAAGGGAGGGTTTAGCCTTGCCCTTTCTATTGGTTCACCTGATATACCAAGGCTTTCTACAATACTTCGATTGGTGGTTAAATTGGCCCAAAAATTCCATTTAAATTTACCTTCATAGTCGTTATACCCCAAGGTGAAGTCAAAACCATCTACTTCTACGACACCTACGTTCCTAATTACAGTAGAGCCAGTTTGCGCGTTTCCTGGAATTCCTGCCGAGGAAGGCAATTCAACGGGAATCAAAAGATCTTCACTACGGTTCTTATAGTAGTCGACACCGAACTGAATTTGATCGTATAAGAACCCAATATTCAAACCATAATTTTGCTTAATCTGTGTTTCCCATCGCAAATCGGAATTAGCAGCATTATTAGGGCTAATACCTGGCGATGTTTCATCTCCCAGAGAAGCTGGAAGGTTTAGACCAAGTGTGGGCAAGAATGCGTTTACGGTATTACCAGTTCTATTATTTCCTGTTTCACCATAACTAGCTCTAAATTTTAAACTGTTGATGGCTTTTACATTAAACCATTTTTCATTGGATACATTCCATCCCAGTGCACCAGAAAAAAACCATTGTGATGCATTTTCCGGTGAAAATCTTGATGATGTATCACGTCTTCCGGAACCACTAACAGAGTATCGATTATCAAATTCATATCCTCCAAGAAAAAGAACAGAGTTTAGATTTTCGGGAACTGAAAACGAAGTAGCCCTTGCATTGGGTGAAAAAGCTTCGGGAATGGCAGAAGACACCTCATTATTGTCAGATATGGAAGTTGACTCCAGCCGTATTTGTGTTTGCTCCAAAACAGCTGAGAAATTAACAGAATGTTTATCAAAATCCCTATCAAAAGCCAATGTATTGGTAAAGATTGTTTGTGATAAGGTTTGTCTTGTCTTATTGACAAAATTAATTGGGTTTGCGAATCTTCCTCCATCTTCTTCAAATGCCCTTATCTCAGAATCCAACAATAATAAATTGGCGTTAAGACCAAATTGAGACCTAAATGAAAGTCCTTTAGCTATTTTGAAGTTCGTGTAAAGACTACCTATCGCAGAAGAAAATCTTGTCAAATTATCTTGGTTATCCTGTATTCTTATTTGATTTCGGGAATCGTTAAGGTCGTCCGCATTAGTCCCTCCAAAAAGACCGCTTTCCGCAACAACTGGAACATAGGGAGCCTGCCCTATAATATTCTGCAAGGGGTCACGCCCTCCATCCCTCTCAGGAAATATGGTTTCATTATGAGCCAATGAAAGTGTTTGGCCAATATCGAGCCAATTAGAAATGCTGGCATCTGTATTTACGTTAAGGGTAGTACGTGTAAATCCGGTTTCTACGAAAACTCCCTGTTGGTCCAGTCGGGAAAAACTTAAATTATATTTTGCTTTTTCGCTACCACCATTTACATTACCACTAATGTTGTACATAGGTGCTTGGCGAAAATAGGCTTCTTGCCAATCAGTATCTACACCATTGCCATCAAATTGAGGATTGTCGTTGATTCTCCCGACCGGAAAGTCCGGTCCTCCGTTTTGTCCTGCCAAAGCATTGACTTCTCTTAGGTATTGGATGTATTGTTCTGTATTAAGAAGGTCGTAGCGTCTATTAAATTCTTGAACACCCGTAGAGGCTTCCAATTTAAAAGATGCTTTTCCTACCCGACCTTTCTTGGTCGTTATGAGGATTACTCCATTGGTACCCCTTGAACCATAAACTGCCAGCGAGGCTGCATCTTTTAAGACATCGATTTTCTCAACACTTGCCAAATCAAGACTATTGATGCTATTGGTAAAAACACCATCTACTACAAAGAGTGGCGTCCCATCGCCAAAAGTGTTGACTCCACGTATCTGTATCAAAGTTTGCGATCCTGGTGAGCCTCCATTTGTAATGTTAACACCTGCCGCCCTACCTTGTAATGCCTGCCCAATGTCGGTCGTTGGAAATTCATTCAACTCATCGGCCTCAATTACGGAAACGGGTGTATTCCTTTGTGTTCCGTAGGTTACAATGACCACTTCATCCAAATTGAACAAGTCCTCAAGGAGTTCAACGTTTACTTGGTTTTGACCTGTATACGTGATTTCTCTTGGTTTAAATCCTACATAAGAGAACACCAAAACATCTCCATTATTCAACTTACCAAGGGTGTATTTTCCGTCAAAATCGGTTACCACTCCATTTTGAGTACCTTTTGCAATAACGGTTGCTCCAGGTAGCGGTCCATCGCTGGAGGTTACGGTGCCCGTAATAACTTGTCCAATCACTTGACTTGTTATGACCAAGAATAGGACAAGACATAAGTTCTTTAGCTTCATTTGTTTGATTAGTTTAGATTTAATTCAGACCAAATCGTGAACATGATTCCAGTTAGGAGCAGATGTAGTTCGATTTGCTACTGTGCAAGTTAGATTTAACAGTACGTTAAGGAAACTTGATTTGATGCAATAAATGTGTCATATGTTGCATTTGGAACAACACGTATAACTATGCGGATGAGCAACGTTTGAAAGAGTGATAACATCACTGTTCATTTAATGGGAAAAATACCAATAACGTTCTATCTACCTCTCTTTGGAAGTTCCCCGAATTGTCTTTTATAACAAACCGTGAAATACGAAGCTGACAGAAAACCAACCCTGTGTGCAACTTCACTGACATTAAGATTTTTATCATTTTGGAAAAGTGTCCTTGACCTTTCAAGACGTACTCTTCGGATAAATTCGATAGGGGATAGACCTGTCAAGGTTTTAATTTTTCTATAGACTTGGCTTCGGCTCAAGCAGAGGTGGGATGATAGTTTTTCTACGTTCAAGGAAGAGTTTTCAATGTTATCCTGCACATAATCCACAACCCTTTGGATAAAGTCGTTGTCCAAATCGGTTTCTTTTTTGTCTGTTTTAGGTACGGATACGTTGGCATATTGTTGTAGCAGACGATCTTTTTTCAGTAGCAACTGCTCCAAAACTACTTTGAGTTCTTTTGTATCAAAAGGTTTGACCAGATAAGCTTCCACTCCCGCTTCCATCCCTTTTATCCTATCCTTTGTCAGTTCTTTGGCGGTAAGTATTACAATGGGTGTCTGGTTTAACGATGGATCGTTCTTTACCTTTTCACTAAATGCTATTCCATCCATAAGCGGCATGATTACATCGGTAATGATGATATCTGGACGGTGCTCCATGGCTTTTAGCCATCCTTCCTGACCATCGGATGCCAAAACAAGTTCATAATCCTGTTCCAGTATTGAAACAAGGTAGTCTTGAAGGTCTATGTTATCTTCGGCAATAAGTAGCTTTTTTTTGGATTCCTTTTTAGATAGAATATCCTCGATCTTATAAATTTCCGGTTTTGATTTTGGCATATCAGCAGGGATTACAAGCTGCTGTTCTTTTTTCTTCTGGGAATATTGCGAACCTTGGTAGAACTCCTTCCCATAGGGTAGGATTATTCTAAAAACGGAACCTTTTCCAAGATCACTTTCAACTTCCACAATTCCTTTGTGAAGCTCCACAAAACTCTTTACCATTTCCAAACCTACACCCGTACTCCCATAGTAAGATTTGTTCAACTCGCTGATTTGATAGAACCGTTTGAATATTTTTTTATAGTCTTTTTGATCTATCCCGGGCCCATTGTCTTTTATGCTAACTTCGACAACAGGTATTGAAGTTTCTTCACTTATTAACGGTAGTATTCTTTTCTCGCCAGAAACTAGTCTTACCAGAACCTTACCTTCATTTGGAGTTACCTTAAAGGCATTGGATAATAAATTGAATAAGATTTTTTCCAACATTCCCCTATCGGCCCAAACATCCAGATTTTTACTCTCATACTTTAACTCTAGCCGAATTGATCTTCTTTTTGATTCTTCATTAAAAAAGCTGAGTATGTTTTTGGTATGTTCTATGAGGTTAAACTGACTTAATCTTAACCTTAGTTTATTAGATTGAAGCTTTCTAAAATCCATTAACTCATTGATTAATCTCGATAGACGCTCCGCATTTTTATGGATAATATTGTGTTTTTGACGTACAGATGTGGAAAAACTCGACTCATTTAATTCTATCAATTCCTTTATAGGATTGATTATCAACGTTAAAGGTGTTCTGAACTCATGGGAAATGTTTGTGAAAAACTGAAGTTTCTGTTGTTGTAGCTCTACTTTTTGTTTTCTACGCTCACGTTCAAGTCTAAACGTATTTCTTTCATTTACTCGTTTTTTATACAAGAACATAATAGAGAATACCAAAAGTGAAAAAAGGAGAAGATAGAGCAGATAAGCCCAAATGGTCTTCCACCATGGGGGCATCACCCTAATTTGCAATATGACCGAAGCTTCGTTCCATTTGTTATCGTTGTTTGATGCTTTAAGCTTAAAAGTATAGTCGCCGGAAGCAAGATTGGTATACGTGGCACTGGTTTTGGAGTCCACGTAGTTCCATGTTTTTTCAAAACCTTCAAGAAAATAGGCGTATTGATTCTTTTCTGGCCTTGTATAGCTTATCGCCTCATAATCAATGGTCAAAACATTTTGATTATGTCTCAATGTTATCATATTGGACTCTAGGGTCGAATCCAAAGGACTGAGTTGGTCTGTCTTATCAATTTTTTTATTGAAAAGTTTAATGTCCTTTAAATACGGTTTGGTCAAGTACGGATTGTATACTATATTTTGTGGTTCTATGATATTCACTCCTTTTTTGGTGCCTAAGTATACTCGACTATTTTTATCCATTACTACGGCACGATCAATCAAGAAATTTTCCAATAATCCGTCGTAAGTAGTAAATCGGACAAAGTCATTTGTTTCTCTGTCTATTTTTAAGACCCCTTGCTTGCTACTTAACCAAAGTTCATTTTTGAGTGGTTCAAATATGGCGTTTACATAGGTTAGGTTATGACCTTTAAGTTCCAATCGTTCAAAACCATGTCCATCCCTTTTATACAGGAACAGTCCGCCTCCATTGGTTCCAAACCATACCGTTCCGTCTTGCGTTTCATAAATATCCAATATACGGCTAGAACTGGGGTGGCCTCCAAATTTGGAAGAAATCGCAATATTGTGGGCTACCGCATCGTACTCATTTTCACTCTTCTTTTTAACATGGTAAAGCCCAGAAGAAGTTCCTATCCAGATATAGCCATAACTATCATGATACAATACTTTTACGTCTTTTTGTGTGATTTGGGAATTAGTGTATGAATCACCTTCAGGCACCATAATTTCTTCCGTTTTAGGATCATAGTAGTACACCCCTTCCAAAAAAGAACCAATCCATATTTTTCCCGTACCATCTTCTGTAAAACAACGGACCTTATCCGTTTTGAGCACTCCAGATGTGTTAGTTTTAGTAAAATTTAAAAACGTTTTTGTGCCTTTTTTCAAAAGAAAGATTCCATTGCCCCATGTAGCTATCCAAACATTTCCATCACTATCAATAAAGACATCTTCAATATATACTCCTTTTTCTATGCCACTATAAACAGAGCCTTGCTTTCCATATACATTTGTAACAGCACCTGTCTGTGCATCCAAAATATCGATTCCATTTATTTGGGCGATCCAAATTTTATCGTCCTCTGTTTTAGCTAAAGCTTTTATATCATTGGTTTGAATACTATTTTCTACATCTTCTCTCTGTAGCGCTCTAAACTTATTGTAGTGCTTATCAAAAAAACCTAAGCCATTTTCATAATATCCGAGCCAAAGTCTATTTTCGCCATCCAATAAAATGGACCAAACAGAATCGGAAGCTATGCTATACTTGTCTTTTGCATCATATAAATAGTGCTTCACAACCTTGCCATTCATATCTAAAATGACCAAACCTTCATTTTCTACAGCAATAAAAATATGTTCCATTCCACTTGTGATGGACATTACGGCACTTTGAACAATATCCAATTTGTCAAAAGTTGGCCGCGCTTTTTTTAAATCCCCTTTGAAAACTCCACTCCTTAAAGTCCCTATCCATAGGTTTTCCCGTTTGTCCAAATGTAATTTTGTGATGTGCTTATTTAAGGGCATTTTTTCAATTTGCCCCTTTTTATGGTACTGTTCTAGTTTTAATCCTTTGTTGGTTGCGATGTAAAGATTTCCCTTGGTCGAATACTGTAAGTCCAAAACTGCAGTTCCCGACAAGGCATATTTTTTTAAGGCACCCTTGTCTGTATCCACTTCCCGAATCCCATCATAAGTTCCTACTAGGAACTTATCCTCATATTGTGCAAAGCACAATACATTAGTGTAGTTTGGTCGAATAATATCATTGACGTTATTATTGAACCTTGTGAAGGAATTCAATCGATCATCGTATACACATAGACCCGCATCCGTACCTATCCATAATTGTCCTGATGCATCAACAAAAAGTGAGCTTATAGAGTTACTATTAATACTATTGGTGTCTTTTAAATCATGTACATAGTACGTATAAGAATAACCGTTGAACTTATATAGACCTGCCCCATCGGTTCCTATCCATATAAAACCAAACTTGTCCGTTACCATGGTGGTTATTGGACGTTGAAAGATGTTCTCTTTGACAGAATTAAATTCTAAAGACCCAAAGTCAATTTGTGACAAAGCTCCTTTGACATTTAGAAGAAAGACAAATAGAACCAAAAGCTTTAAAAACTTAGGACACTCTTTTATAACGTTCACCATCAATTAGAAGAATTAATAATTCAAGAAAAAGCATTTTAACCCCAGTAAAAATAAAATTTGTAGCATTTTAAGCTTCAAATGTTGCAAACCTCTTCCAAAAAAATGTTCGTTGCCAAACCAAAGGAAGTAAAAAGTTATATTGTCTTTAAATTAATCAAACAAACTAAATATGCGACAGTTCACTCTGCGATTATGCATTCTCGCAACAACATTACTTTCTATAATTTCCTGCAATAGAGAGGTAGCGTTTGATGCCATATTGGTACAAGGTCCAGCACCAACTGAACTTCAGGCCAATATAGCCTTTAATAATGAAGAACCACCGTTTTCTGTTACCGTGAGTCCAACAGCACAAGGAGCTACTGCATTTGAAGTTACATCCGGACTTCCAGGGGCAGTTGCGGAAATTATTGGAATACAACAGTCCTTAACCTTCAGTTATCCTGAATCGGATGAGAATTTTTTCGTGACCATCAGAGCTATTGCGGCCAACGGTATGGTAACCGAACAACAATTTGAAATAGTGCCACCAGCTGACCCTTGTACACAAATTTTCAGTGCACCTGCATCATGGGATAATGGAAACGATCCAGCATTCACGTTTGGGTTTGGTAATATTGAAAGCCCAACAGTTGTTGAGAATCCAGATCCATCTGGAGCAAATCCAGAAGTTTCCAACGTTCTTCAGATTATAGATTCAGGAGGCGACCCTTTTGATGGTTATGGAATACAAATGAACGGTGACATCAATTTTGCCGCAGAAGATAAAGTTGTTAGACTATTATTTTGGTCAGAATTTGAAGTACCTGTAAGACTGGAGATCAAACAAGAACCTGATAACACCTCGGAACGCGGAGTGGAAGTTACCCTAATTCATGGCGGTAATGGCTGGGAAGAACTACGTTTTGATTTTAACGATGGCCTCGCCAATTTCAGTGGTGGAGGCGGAGAAGCGCTTGGAATAGCAGATGGCGCTCCATTTGTTCCTACAGGTATTTACATAAGGGCGCAAATGACTATAGGCGCTGGAGACGCGGATGTAGCAGGAACATATTACTTGGACGATCTTGGGATATGTCCAGATGGCGGAGCTGCCCCACCAGCAACTCCTGTTGAACCCGATCCTTGCGCCTCCATTTTTGAGAGCCCCGTAACCTTGGAAAATGGAGAATCTTTCTTTGGATTCAACGGCGTAGATGTACAAGTTATACCCAATCCAGATTTATCTGGGGCAAATCCAGATGCTTCAAATGTTCTTGAAATTGTTCAAGATGGTGGAGGTAATTTTGACGGATTTGGTACCGTGTTAGATCCACCAGCGGATTTTAGTGACGACGATAAAGAAGTGAGAGTGCTTATGTGGTCTGATGCTGTCGTAACGGTTAGATTAAACATGCAACAAAATCCAACTAATAATGAAACGGAACGAGAGGTTGAAGTCGCTGTTGAACATGGGGGTACAGGTTGGGAAGAGCTTAGGTTTGATTTTGCCAACGCTGTTGCCGGTTTTGCAGATGGAGGTGAAGCGCTAGGAGTTCCCAATGGTGAAGCGCTGGCGCCTACTGGTCAATACAATCAACCAACATTCTTTATTGGCCCAGGAGAAGATGTTTCGGGAACCTTCTATATAGATAATCTGGGATCCTGTCCAGAATAATGAATTAGTGTTCAAACTAAAAAGTAAATCAAAAGGGGTGGGCATATAGCAGTTATGTTCACCTTTTTATTTAGAACACTAAAACTTCTTATCAACATGGAAATACAAAGATTCATGAATCCAAGCCTTTTTTAGCTGAATGCATCAATGCATCAAATTTTACAGCTATTGCTACATATAACCTTTGTAGGAACTGATCCTACAAATATTTTTGAACAGTTAAATCAAGCTAACACAAATTTAAATGCGGTTACTATGGGAAAAACAAAATCAACCTTGATTCTTTCTTTATTTACATTTCTTTTTTCCCAATTAAGTTTTACCCAAGGCGAAAAAGAATTTCTAGTTACTGATTTTGATGGAGGGGGCATATTGCCAAACACTTGGAGCTCTTATGGGGATTTGGATCTTTACGGAATACAAAATAAGAAAGCCAATAGCGATGGAAAATATTACGAATTGATTTGGAACGGTTCAACGACAGAGGGCTACATCGTTAGCCAATCCGATATTACTTTTCGGTTGATCCCAAAAAAGAAACTTAAAGAAAAGACTATAAATAATGTCTACTTGAAAATGGATGTTAACTGCGGGGGAGCTCCCGGCACAGTGATTAATATTGTTTTAGTAGACGGCCCAAAAGACTGCTGCAACAACAACGTCAATTGGTTATATCAATTCACAAAGAACACCTGTGAATGGGAAACCATAGAAATCAACTTAGGAGAGTTTGGCTATGCCTATGACCCAAGCAACCATGAAAAGCGTATTGATATTAATAAAGTTGGCAGGGTCAAAGTGGGCATAGATGTTTTTTCTGGTCCTAAAAGACAAACTGTTCAATTTGATAATGTTGCATTGGTCGTAAAGGACAATGTGAAAAGTTATGACCCGAATGCTGATATTGGTGACAATACATCCCTAAAAACTATGGCAAACGATTTTTTAGTGGGTGTTGCCGTTAATCCACAGCGTATCAAAGACACGGATTATACAACTGTATATCAAAAGGAATTCAACAGCATCACCGCAGAAAACGCTATGAAAATGAAAAGTATATTACAGGATGTTGATGACGAAGGAAATCTTATATATGATTGGACCAAGTCCGACCAAATTGTGGATTTTGCCGAAGCAAACAATATGAACCTTCACGGACATACCCTTATCTGGTATGAAAGCATACCGGATTTCTTGAAAAATTTTAAGGGAACCGACCAGGAGTTTGAGACAATTATAGAAGAATACATTACATCTGTAGTGTCCAGATATAAAGGAAAAGTAGATTCATGGGATGTAGTTAACGAGGCAATTGCAGATGGCACCTCAGAACTTAGAAAATCGATATTTTTTGAGCGTATGGGCCCAGACTATGTGAAAAAATGTTTCCGTTATGCCAGAAAAGCTGATAAAGAGGTTAAATTATTCTATAACGATTATGGTTTAATTTACGATGAAAAGAAGCAAAAAGGAGCGTTTGTTATCATAGACGACTTAATAGCTGACAATCTTATAGATGGTGTTGGCTATCAAATGCATATCGATTTTAGTTTTCCTAGTAAGGCAATGATAAAATCCGCTACAGAACTTATTGTGGAACGCAAACTTTTGGTCCATTTTTCTGAACTGGATGTCAAAACCAATCCAAAGGGAGACATTAATGAGTTTACAGAACTAAGAATGCAGGCACAAGGTAAAAAAGTATACGAAGTAGTAAGTGTTTATAATAATCTTCCCAAAGAATATAAATATGCACTCTCTGTTTGGGGACTTAAAGATGATGACTCATGGGTAACGCCCCGTTACGGTTTCCCAGATTGGCCACTTTTATTTGATAGTACTTTCGGAAAAAAAAGGGCTTATTCAGGCTTTTTGCAAGCACTGGACTAATACTCATTTTTCATTACTTAATATTATAATAGATACATCTAAACAATTGAATTCTCAAAATCCCTATAAAAAATAGCAATGAACTTTATTAAACCCCTATGCCAGCTTGTACTTGTGTTATGTATTGTTTACAGCTGTTCGGATACCAAGTCAAAAAATGGAACGAACAGTCAGGGAAAAACTCCTACCCCCAATTTTGAACAAAAAGCAAAAGAGTTGATAGCCGCAATGACCTTGGAGGAAAAAGTGTCTCAAATGAATTATCAATCTCCAGCCATTGAACGATTGGGTATTCCCGAATATAACTGGTGGAACGAATGTCTACATGGTGTAGCCAGAGCGGGAAAGGCCACAGTTTTTCCACAAGCTATTGGATTGGCAGCCACTTTTGACAAAAATCAAATGACAAAAATTTCCGAAGCAATTTCAGACGAGGCCCGTGCCAAGCACCACGAATTTGCAGCAAGAGGTAAACGGGGAATTTACCAAGGACTTACTTTTTGGACACCCAATATCAATATTTTTAGAGATCCGCGTTGGGGACGTGGAATGGAAACCTATGGTGAAGACCCCTACTTAGCGGGTGAATTGGCAGTTCGCTTCATTAAAGGATTACAGGGGGATGACCCACATTATCTTAAACTTGTGGCTACGGCCAAACATTTTGCGGTACACAGCGGCCCCGAAGTAGACCGGCATCGGTTTGATGCTACACCCAGTCCACAAGATTTTCTGAATACGTACAGCCCC
This sequence comes from Bacteroidota bacterium, assembly GCA_039030475.1. Lineage (GTDB taxonomy): Bacteria > Bacteroidota > Bacteroidia > Flavobacteriales > Flavobacteriaceae > Flagellimonas. The sequence goes on along the minus strand of JBCCEC010000003.1, from coordinate 6,129 downwards.
CATTTTGAAAAAGTGGTAAAAGAAGCTGGAGTCTATTCCATAATGTGTGCCTACAATAGTTATCATGGAATGCCCTGTTGCGGAAACCAAGAACTGAACAGCCTACTACGAGATAACTGGGGATTCAACGGGTATATTGTATCTGATTGTTGGGCCATCAAAGACTTTTATGAAATAGGTGCCCATGAAATAAGTGCCGATGCAAAAGAAGCTTCTGCCGTGGCAGTAAAGGCAGGAACAGATTTAAACTGTGGTGATTCCTATCCCGCTCTGGTCGAAGCGGTAAAAGATGGACTTATTAAAGAAAAAGAACTGGACGTTTCTTTGGAGCGATTACTAGTTGCGCGTCTTAAATTGGGATTGTTCGCACCGGAGGGAGCTGTACCATATGAAAGCATCCCTTACGATGTGGTCGATTCCGAAACGCACGGGCTTCTGGCTTTGCAGACTGCCCGTAAATCCATGGTGTTGTTAAAAAATGAAAATGGAATACTGCCATTGGATAAAAATAAGGTTGAAAAAATTGCGGTCATCGGCTCTAACGCAGACGACCTAGAAGTACTATTGGGCAACTATAACGGCTATCCAACAAAACCTGTGACCCCATTGACAGGAATTAAGCAAAAATTACCCAATGCCAAAATATCCTATGCCATAGGATGTAAACTGGCCGAAGGGCTTCCTGTTTTTGAAGCCGTACCGCAGTCCGTGTTATTTACGGACGACTCTTTAAAAGTTGAAGGATTAAACGCCGAATACTATGATAATATTGGTTTTGAAGGGTCCCCAAAACATATCCGTATTGACAAAACCGTAGACTTCACATGGAGGACCACCTCCCCTTTTGAAGACATGTCCTATGATGCTTATTCTGTAAGATGGACCGGTATTCTCACTGTCAAAAAAACTGGGAATTATGCCTTGGGCGGAGAAGCATTTTCGTCCATGAAACTTTTTCTGGATGATAAATTGCTAATGCAAAGACAAGATGTACACCATCCGAAAAAAATATATGAATATGTGAAATTGGAAGCAGGCAAAAAATATAAACTCCGCTTTGAATGTGTACAGGACAATACAGATTACTCGATTATGCGCTTGTTATGGGAAGCTCCAAAGGATAATTTAGAAGAAGAGGCCATTACGATTGCTAAAGATGCGGATGCAGTAATCCTATGCATGGGCATCAGCCCTTTGTTGGAAGGTGAAGAAATGAAAGTGAAAGTAGAGGGTTTTTCCGGGGGTGATCGTGTGCACACCAAATTACCCAAGACCCAGACGGAATTGATAAAAAAAATAAAGGCTTTGGGCAAACCTACCATTCTGGTGTTGTTAAATGGCAGTGCACTGTCCATAAATTGGGAAAATGAAAACATTCCCGCAATTCTTGAAGCATGGTATCCAGGACAAGCAGGAGGCACGGCAATAGCTGATGTAATTTTTGGAGATTATAATCCTGCTGGAAGGTTGCCTGTGACATTCTATAAAGATATTGGCGATATACCCCCATTCAGTGATTATGACATGAAAGGAAAGACCTACCGTTACTTTAAAGGAGACCCTTTATTTGAATTTGGATATGGTTTGAGTTATTCCACTTTTAAGTATAGCAATTTTGAAGTACCTGAAAATCTTGAAGCGGGCAATGACATCACCGTAAAAGTAGATGTTGAAAATACTGGAACATTGGATGGGGAAGAAGTGGTGCAAGTCTATATTCAAAACAGTAATGCAGATGAGTTTAATCCGCACAAAACTTTAGCGGCATTCGATCGGGTGGCGTTTAAAGCAGGTGAAAAGAAGACCTTAACTTTTAAAGTGAACAGTGAACAGCTGAGCATCGTGAACAAGCAAGGAGATAAAGTTGTAACGCCAGGACAGTATCTTATTTCTGTAGGTGGAGCACAGCCCTCAGAAAGTAGGATAGAAAAGAAATCTGTTATTGTTAAAACGATCAATATCTCTGGCAATACAACTAAAATATAATCAATACCTTTTTGTTTTCAATCTGACCTTTTAAAGATTTTAAAAGGAGTAAAACTTAACAATTTTGAACGCTAGCAAGAAACAATTATGATACTATTGCTGTTATGCTATCGGTTTTACTTTTGTGATTGTAATAGGAGTCCAAACATATTTCACCCTAAAAATACGATAGCGAGTCTGCCATAATCAGAGTTATTAGATTAACCAATGCCAACAGAGTGTAACTTTTGGTGCAGGCACTGTTGTATTATAAGAAACATCGTATTAATTAGTTTATCCAATCTTTTCTTATATTTCTGAAAGCAAGCTTTTGATTTCTTGTGTCGTGTCAATCTGGGTAATTAACATCGTTAAAAAAACAGATACTTTTAATTAAGAAATGTTTATTGTTTCAAAACATTCAAAATTGAAGTTTATACAAGATCTTTGTAAAAAACAACCATGAACCACTCTTCAACAGTCTCCGTTACTGTGAACTCTCCCGGAAGAATCAATCTTATTGGAGAACACATTGATTATAACGATGGTTTTGTACTTCCAGCTGCAATTGACAAGAGTATGCGCATGAAGATTGCAACCAATGGTGATGAAAACCGTTGCACCATTAAAAGTGAAGGGTTTGATAGTATTTTAGTGGTCGCCCTAAAAAATATTGGTAAAGGCACAGAAGGATGGCATAATTATATTCTAGGTGTACTCACAGAAATCCAAAAACTGACCAATAGCTTGAAAGGCTTTGATTGCGAAATGCAAAGTTCTATTCCCGTGGGTTCTGGAGTAAGCTCCTCTGCTGCCCTTGAATGTGGTCTTGCTTTTGGGCTCAATGAACTTTTTAACCTTGGGCTCGATAAATGGCAACTTATCAAAATAGGACAAAACGCTGAGCATAATTTTGTAGGGACCCAATGTGGTATTATGGACCAGTTCGCTTCGGTCATGGGGAAAAACGGACATGTAATGCTTTTGGACTGTCGTTCTCTTGATTTTGAATACATTCAAATGGATATTGATCCATTTCGCTTGTTACTTTTAAACACCAACGTTTCGCATAACCTGTCTACTGGAGCGTACAATGTACGCAGGGAGCAATGTAAGAAAGGGTTGGACCTATTAGTCAATCGGTTTGGTATCGATGCATCTTTTAGAAACGTGACCTTCAAAATGCTCGATGAAACAAAAAATAAGCTAGGTGTCCTACTTCACAAGCGCTGCTCCTATGTTGTTGAAGAAATCGTAAGGGTTTTGGAAGCGGTTGAGTCGCTTAAAAACAATAATCTAAAGGCCATGGGAAAACTCATGTACCAAACCCATGAAGGTCTAAGCAAAAAATATGAAGTAAGTTGCCCGGAATTGGATTTTTTGGTCGAACTTACAAAGAACGAGCCTCAGATTCTTGGAGCACGGATGATGGGCGGAGGTTTTGGTGGTTGCACCCTAAATTTGATACATAAGGACGCTATCGAGCCATTTACCCAAAAGGCTTCAAAAGCCTATAAGGATAAGTTCAGTATTGAGCTATCACATTTTCAAACTGTGCCAAGCCAAGGAACCGCACTTGTAAAAGACGCGATATGAAATCGAAACTTGATGGAACACCCTATAAACGACTCCATATCCTCATGGGAGAGTGGACATTGATATCGCCGCAAAGGAACATTACGACGGAACAATCAGCTGGTATACTTAAAAATCCTCTAACGGCTCATCATACCAAATCATAATTGCATATGGCAACAATCAAAGATATTGCAGATCTAGCAAATGTTTCGGTATCCACAGTGTCAAAAGCGCTTAACGATAGTCCTGAAATTGGTTCCCGAACATCTGCGAAGATAAAAGCAATAGCTCGACAACTAGGTTATGTTCCCAATAGTGCTGCGGTGGCCCTAAAACGAAGTGCTTCGTATCACATCGGTATTATCGTTCCCGAAATCTCGAGTGAATTCTTTTCTAAATTGGTACAGGCGATAGAGACAACTGCCAGTAAAAGAGGGTTCAAGAGTGTACTCTGTTTTTCAAAGGAATCCTTCATGACCGAACATCAAATCATTCAGAACTTCTGCAACGGTAGTGTAGACGGCATTATAATTTCCATGTCCAAACAGACCCAACAACTAAGGGATTACAAGCATATCTTGAGCTTAATCGACCACGGCATTCCCGTTGTAATGGTCGATAGAACATGTGACTCCATCGAGTGTGAGAAGGTTTGCATAAACGATTTTGGAGCATCGGAACATGCTGTCGAACATTTAATCGCTACAGGCTGTAAAAGACCTGCATTCATTTCAACTATTCCTAAGACCAATGTAGGTAAAGAACGAAAAAAAGGATATAGATCAGCTGTTCAGCATAAACTTTATGAAAATAACGCTAAAGGATGGGTACTGGAATTGAACGGCTATAGAAATTTTGAAAAAGAATTGGACGCTTTTATCCAAGAAAACGCTGTTGACGGAATTCTTGCAGCAAATGAGCTCGCAGCAATAAAAGCGATGAACGTTATAAAAAAGAAAGGCCTACGAATTCCCGAAGATGTATCGGTCATAGGATTTACGGACGGTCAACTATCACAAAATTCAAGTCCTTCCCTTACTACAATAAGTCAAAATGCAGATATCATGGGAGCTATTGCGTTAAAACGACTTTTACTGCAAATAACCCGTGAAGTACCAAGACAGAATAATCACCACCAGACCATTGTGAAACATAAGTTGATTTTGAGGGAATCGACCAAGACTATCCATTGATTAGAAATTGAAAATAGTTTTTTCTTTTGTTACCTAAATATATCCAATGAACAAATTATGGTATCCTTCTTAGTCAGATTAATAGGATTTGAATGACCTTGCCTTTTGAGAACATTCTATTTTGGTAAAACTTTGGTACTATTCAATAACAAAATCATATAAACTACCTAAACCATCATATTTTTTCTAAAACGTTGAATTGATTATTGGATATCGATGTATCTTTATTTGTTCAGTATCCTTTTAAAGACGTAATTCCAAAAAAGCTGAAAATAGATGGAGCGCAACGAACTTTATCCTGTTTTTTTAAAAGTAAACGACCTAAAGGTCTTAATAGTAGGCGGCGGTAATGTTGCAGAAGAGAAACTCACTTTTTTATTAAAATCGAGCCCCAATGCCAAGGTCGAGATGATTTCACCAATGTACAGAAAAAATACCACCGCACTAGCGGATAAACATGGGGTGACAATGTATACGGGTAAATACAAAAGAAAGTATCTGAAGAAAAAACATATCGTAGTAGCGACTACGGATATACCTGCGGTAAACGAAAAAGTATACCACCATTGTAGAAAACGTTCCATTTTGGTCAACGTTGCGGACAATCCCCCTTTTTGCGACTTTTATATGGGAGGTATCGTTACAAAAGGCAATGTAAAAGTGGCTATCTCCACAAACGGAAAATCTCCTACCACTGCAAAACGTCTGCGTCAATTTTTTGAAGATGTGATTCCGGAGAATATTGATGATTTGGTAAAAAATCTCAATGAATATCGAAAAACCATCAAAGGGGATTTTGAAGAAAAAGTAGAAACACTCAACGAATTCACCAAAGGATTGGTGGGCAAAAATGAAAAAAATGAAAATTAGAATCAAAGGAAACTCTGTGCGCCTTCGATTGACAAAAACCGAAGTTGAATCGTTCCACAAAGAAGGCAAGTATCTGGAAACAGTCCGATTCGCCAACAAAACCCTTACATATGTTCTTGAAGCAAAGGAAAATATCACCTCACTTAAATCTGATTACCGAGATGATACGATTACCATATATTTTCCAGAACAAGAAAGGCACACTTGGGCAACCAGTGAACGTGTGGGCTATAGCAATGAAGTGGATTGGAACGACCCAACCGCACTCTCTATTTTAGTTGAAAAAGATTTTACCTGTCTCGACAATACTATAGAGGACCAATCGGATAATTATCCTAATCCAAAGTTGCAATGAATAGAATATTGTTAAAGATACCCCTATCAATAAAACTATACCAGTCGGCCGGGCTGGGACCAGCAGTCGGTGAGGCGATCGCGCGGTCCCGCCACCTTGCAGCGTACGTCGAACTTCCGCGCTTCATTCGCAAAGTATCTGGTAAAATCAAATCAAATTATCTTCAAT
>JBCCEC010000002.1:0-142784 GCA_039030475.1 Bacteroidota bacterium | reverse complement strand
GCCACAATGGCCATTGGATTTTAAGTCCAACGTGTCTACCAATTCCACCACTCGAGCATTCCGATTAACCGTTTTGAACGGCCAACAGTGCTGTAATATCAAGTGTCTGCCTCCCGATAGCTATCGGGACCACCACTCGAGCCTATGTTCGGACTTTTATAAAAAAACTCCACCCTTGTAGACTGAGCGGAGTCGAAGTCGAGCGAAAAACGGGATTCGAACCCGCGACCTCCACCTTGGCAAGGTGATGCTCTACCAACTGAGCTATTTTCGCATTTTTAAAGAACATCAACAAACATCAATTTTATTGATGCGGATGCAAATTTAATACATTTCTGCAAACCCCAAAGAATTTTCAATCCGAAAATTCTTTGGGGTTTGTCATTCCGCACTTGATGCGGAATCTTCTTTTCCGATTATATTCTTGCGAAGGGAAGAATAGACAAATAGCTTCAAGAACTTGCCTTTTTCTTTTTTCCCAACAAGCGCTTGATTTCGTTGAGTTTCATCAAAGCTTCAACAGGCGTAAGCGTATCGATGTCCAAATGCAATATTTCTTCTTTGATCTCCTCCAAAAGCGGATCGTCCAAATTAAAAAAGCTCAGCTGCATCTCGTTCTGTGCCGCTTGCAGCTTATCCGTCATTTCCTCACTGGAATGGGATTTTTCAAGTTTTTTAAGGATCTTGTTGGCTTTTAAGATCACTTGTTGCGGCATTCCGGCCATTTTTGCCACATGAATACCAAAGCTATGCTCACTACCGCCAGGAACCAGTTTCCGTAAGAAAAGAACATTGTTCTTCAATTCTTTTACGGATACATTATAATTTTTGATTCTACCAAAGGTATTCGTCATTTCGTTGAGCTCATGGTAGTGCGTTGCAAAGAGTGTCTTTGCTCTTGTTGGGTGCTCATGCAGGTATTCGGATATGGCCCACGCTATGGAAATGCCATCATACGTGCTGGTTCCCCTACCGATCTCATCCAAAAGCACCAAACTACGTTCGGAAAGGTTGTTCAAGATAGAGGCGGTCTCGTTCATTTCTACCATAAAGGTAGATTCTCCCATAGAAATATTATCACTGGCACCCACACGGGTAAAAATCTTGTCCACAGCCCCAATTTTGGCAGAAGAAGCGGGAACAAAACTCCCCATCTGGGCAAGAAGCACAACAAGCGCCGTCTGCCTAAGTATGGCGGATTTACCGCTCATGTTTGGTCCCGTAATCATAATGATCTGTTGCGCATCCCTGTTCAAGACTACATCATTGGTAATATAGCTTTCTCCCAATGGCAACCGTTTTTCGATCACAGGATGTCGACCATCTTTAATTTCCAGATCTGTTGTGGTGCTCATTTCGGGCTGTACATATCCATTCTCCTTAGCGAGTTGCGCAAATCCGCTAAGACAATCCAATTGCGCTATCAATGATGCATTCTTTTGAACGGGGCCAATATACTCCTGCATCCATACCAAAAGTTGTTCGAACAATTGCTGCTCTAAACCGTAGATCCGCTCTTCGGCACCAAGAATTTTGGTTTCATATTCTTTAAGCTCTTCGGTGATATAGCGTTCTGCATTGACAAGGGTTTGTTTGCGTATCCAGGATTCGGGCACCTTGTCCCTATGGGTATTGCGCACTTCAATGTAATATCCAAAAACGTTGTTGGATGCTATTTTTAGCGATGAAATTCCCGTTTCTTCCGTCTCTTGTTGTAGCATTTTATCCAGATAATCCTTGCTCGAAAATGCCAAATCCCTTAGTTCGTCCAATTCTGGGGAATACCCTTCAGCTATCGTACTGCCTTTTGCCAAATTTATGGGTGCCGCTTCGTTCAGCACCTCTTTTATTTTGGTGCGAAGTGCTTCACAGACATCCAATTTTTTACCAATTTCCTGTAAAGAAGTATTCGAACTTTCCGATGCCAATTGCTTTATGGGAACAACGGCCTCAAGGGAATTTTTAAGTTGAATAACCTCTTTCGGATTTATTTTTCCAGTGGCCAGTTTCGATATTAAACGCTCTAAATCTCCAATTTGCTTGATCCATTGCTGGATTTTTTCAAGCGACCCTTCTTCTTCTTTCAAATGTGAGACTACTTGATGGCGCTGCCGTATGGCATCAATATTCTTTAAGGGCAAGGCCAACCATCTTTTTAGAAGTCGGCCGCCCATTGGGGAAATCGTCTTGTCGATTACAGCCAAAAGGGTAACCGCATTCAAATTATTGGACTGATACAATTCTAGATTGCGAATGGTAAAACGGTCCATCCAAACATATTCCTCTTCGGCTATTCTTTGGATTTTATTGATATGCTGTAGTTGCCGATGCTGTGTCTCGGACAAATAATGCAATACTGCTCCGGCCGAAACAATGCCATGGTTGAGCTGTTCAATACCAAAGCCTTGAAGACTTTTTGTCTTAAAATGGTTGTTTAGGCTTTCATGGGCATAATCTTCTTGAAAAATCCAATCTTCAAGAAAGAAACTATGATAGTGTGTCCCAAAAATTTCTGAAAATTCTTTCCTATGGTTTTTGGAAACCAAAATTTCGTTGGGCGCGAAATTCTGGAGCAATTTGTCCATTTGTTCGGCAGACCCTTCCGAAGTTAGAAACTCTCCGGTAGAAATATCCAAGAACGAGATTCCAAATTTCTTTCGTCCAAAATGAAGGGCGCATAAAAAGTTGTTGCTCTTTGCGGACAAAATGTCATCGTTGAGCGCAACCCCGGGCGTCACCAATTCGGTTACGCCACGTTTTACAATGGTCTTGGTGTGTTTGGGGTCTTCAAGTTGGTCACAAATAGCTACGCGTTGTCCTGCTTTTACCAATTTGGGCAAATACGTATTTAAAGAATGGTGTGGAAAACCGGCCAGTTCCGTTTTATCGCCACCATTGTTACGGTGCGTGAGAATGATTCCTAAGATTTTGGACGCCTTAATGGCATCGTCTCCAAAAGTTTCGTAAAAATCGCCAACCCTAAACAATAGCAAGGCATCAGGATGTTTGGTCTTGATAGCATTGTATTGCCGCATTAAGGGTGTTACCTTCTTTGTTTTTGATGAAGCTGCCAAAGCGATTTTATTCTTTTATTTTTGCCATTCGGGTAAAAACGAAAATACCGTTTTAATAATACTCCAAGAATTTTTGTTGATATTTTAGGGGCAATGGTTGAAAAATATGAAGCGTAAACTGGAAAATGATGAGTTAAATCGGTTAGATGTGGCCGATTTTAAAAAAGCTGAAAAATCTCCTATTCTATTGATTTTGGATAATATTCGCAGTCTTAACAATATTGGTTCGGTTTTTAGAACAGCAGATGCTTTTCTGGTAAAGAAAATATACCTGTGCGGGATTACCGCTACGCCTCCACATAAGGATATTCGAAAAACGGCCTTGGGGGCAACCGAAAGCGTAGATTGGGAATATCGAAAAGATACTTTGGAACTCATTAAGGAACTTAAAACCATGGGAGTGACAATTGCAGCGATTGAGCAAGCAGAGCAAGCGGTTATGCTCAATAGCTTTGATGTAGCGGAGACATCGACTACGGCACTTGTTTTTGGAAACGAGGTTAAAGGGGTATCGCAAGAAGTGGTCTCTGCCAGCGATGTCGTTATAGAAATCCCTCAATTTGGCACAAAACATTCGCTGAATATTTCTGTAAGTGCAGGAGTGGTAGTTTGGGATATTTGGTCAAAACTCAACCTCCTAAAAACAAAAAAGCCCTGAAAAGTCAGGGCTAAACATATAGTTTGAGTTAGTTAGTTTCTCTGTTAGAGAGGGCTAATAAAATAAAACCATTCGTTATATGCAAACATTTCCCTAAAATTCTCTTGAATTATCGGTATAACAATAAAAGAATCTGTTCATCCAATTGTTTCAAAACCTTTTCATAATCCTGTGGATTGTTCACAAAGTCCAAGTCGCCCAAATTCAATATCATGCTGTTTTGGTTTGGATGTCCTTTTATAAAATCTAGATACCCTCTGTTTATTTTATCCAGGTATTGCGCATCTATATTTTGCTCATAGTCCCTTCCCCGCTTTTTAATGTTTGCCAGCAATCTTTCGGTATTTTGATAGAGGTAAAGGTAGATTTCGGGTTTTTTCACCTCTTTGTACATGAAGTTAAAAACCTTCCGATATAAGTTGAACTCCTCTTTTTGAAGTGTGATCTTTGCGAAAATCAATGACTTAAAGATATCGTAATCGCTCACCATAAAACTCTTGAAAAGGTCAAATTGTGAAGTGTCATCCGTAAATTGTTGGTAACGATCTGCCAAAAAAGACATTTCCAAAGGAAAGGCATAACGGGATTTATCTTCATAGAATTTAGGTAGAAAAGCATTGTCCGCAAATCGTTCCAAGACCAATTTGGCATTAAAGTCTTCGGCAATCATTTTGGAGAGTGTTGTCTTTCCTGCCCCAATATTGCCTTCTATGGCAATAAATTGTAATTGCGAAAAAAGGGCTGACCTATTTTTGAACAGTTTGTATTTTGATTTCTTAACCTGGCCTCTGTCTTTACATTGTTGTAGTAAATTACGAATGTCCTTGTTAAGAATGGGGTGATAGTATTGTGGTGCAATATCGGCCAACGGTTTCAGGACAAAATTTCTAGTATCCATTCTAGGATGGGGAATCTCTAGATTTTCGGTCTTGATGATTTCTTTCCCATAAAGAATAATATCAATGTCCAGTGTTCTGGATTGGTAGCCATCCGAGTCCTTCCGCTCACGGCCAAAGTCGCTCTCAATCTGTAAAATGGTATGCAGGACTTCTGTGGACGATAATTTGGTTTCAACTAGGATACAGGCATTCAAAAAATCTGCTCCCTTGAACCCAACCGCCGGGTTTTCATATACTGCCGATACTTGTACAACCTCACCTACTTTTTCCCGAATACCAAAGATTGCCTTTTGGAGCATTAAATGGCGGTTTCCCATGTTGCTGCCCAAAGAAAGATATGTCTTTTTTGTTCCATCCATAATCAAGAAAACAAAGTAAACAAAACAATACAACAATGGTTATATTTGAATAAAAATAAAATTTGCTTTCATGAAATTTTTAAGAAATCTATTAGCCGCAATATTGGGATGTTTGGTAGCATTTGGACTTGTGGTGGTGATGTTTTTCATTTTTGCGGCGTTAGTGGGCAGTGCGGAAGATGGTGTGGTAGTTAAAGACAACTCTATTTTGGAATTGCGTTTTACAGATCCAATAAAGGATTACGTAGGCCGTGATGAAACCGACCCTTTTGTAGGACTTTTAAGTGATGAAGCGGGCCTTGACGATATTTTACATACTATAGAAGTCGCAAAGGGTGATGAAAAAATCAAAGGAATAAGTATCGCAACAAGTTTTTTACAAGCGGGCCTTGCACAGACCCAAGAAATACGAAAAGCTTTATTGGATTTTAAATCAGAAGGTAAGTTTATCTATGCCCATTCCGATTTTTATACCCAAAAAGACTATTATTTGGCCAGTGCGGCGGATGAAATGCACCTAAACCCCGTAGGTGGGATGGATTTTAAAGGACTTGCCACAGAAGTACTTTATTTTAAAGGCTTACAGGAAAAAACAGGTGTGAAGATGGAAGTGATACGTCACGGAAAGTACAAAGCCGCGGTGGAACCTTTTTTATCAGATACCATGAGCTCTGAAAACCGTGCGCAAATCAAGGAATTGATTACTTCATTATGGAATACGATGGTTTCTGATATTTCGGCTGCCCGTGAGATCAGCGAACAAGATTTAAACGCTATTGCAGACACGCTCGGGGGCAGGACACCATCCTATGCGGTAGCTTCTGGCCTTATTGATGGCAGTTTGCATGCTGACCAGTATGAAGCGTTGCTCAAGGAAAAAATTGGATTGGATGAAACTACCGACGTAAATTATGTTGAATTCACCGATTACATTCAGGTAACAAGAAATAAAAGGTTGCGAAAAGGAAAGGATAAAATTGCCGTGGTCTACGCTCAGGGCGAGATAATTTATGGAGAGGGAAGCAAGGAAGCTATTGGACAAGGTTTGATTACTTCGGCCTTGCAGAAAGCAGTGGATAATGAGAGCGTGAAAGCCATCGTTCTTCGTATAGATTCTCCAGGAGGTAGTGCATTGGTATCCGATATTATCTGGAGAGCGATTGAATTGGCGAAAGAAATTAAACCTATTGTGGTCTCATTTGGGAATGTTGCCGCTTCTGGGGGCTATTATATTGGTGTTGCAGGAGATAAGATTTTTGCGGAACCCACCACAATTACCGGTTCCATTGGTGTTTTTGGAGTAATTCCCAATGCGAATGAGTTGGCAGGTGATATGGGAATAAACGCGGAGCAGGTAGGAACCAATGAAAACTCGGTCGATTACTCGCTGTTCGAACCAATGAACGACACCTTTAGAAGTGTGCTCAAAGAAGGCATAGAGGACACCTATGAAACCTTTTTGGAACGTGTTGCCGCAGGAAGGAACATGAGCGTGGCACAAGTAGATTCCTTGGCTCAAGGTAGGGTTTGGAGCGGTGTGGATGCAAAAGAGAACGGCTTGGTGGATGAATTGGGAAGTTTGGACGATGCCATTGCAGCGGCGGCAGAGATGGCTGAGTTAGATGAGTACGGAATTCGAAAATATCCAAAATATAAATCTGATTTTGAACGGTTGTTGGAAGATTTTGGAGGGGCCAAATCTAAATTTAGCGATGCTCTGATCCAAGAAGAAATAGGTCTTGAAGCGTATCAGATTTTAAAAGAATTTAAACAGATTACCCAACAAAAGGGAATTCAAGCCAAAATGCCCTTCAGTCTAAACATTAAATAAGGGAATGACGCAAAAAGATAAGAAAGTTGCGTTTACCATTTATTTGTATTTGGGCGCATTGTTCATCACCTCTTTGGTGGTTTCCAATCTTATTTTTCAAAAGTTCTTTTTTTGGGAACCTTTTGGGGATATGACCATTTTTGGCGCTCCTTTATTCGAGCTTTCCGTTGGGATTTTACCGTACCCCATAACATTTCTGATTACAGATCTGATTTCTGAAATCTATGGAAAGAAGAAAGCCAATCAGGTTGTCACGGCAGGTATTTTCGCTTCGGTGTTCTCCATGCTCATCATCTTTATTGCCAATGAAGTTCCCGCGATTGCCGATTCAGGAATTGATGACGAAACGTTCACCAAGGTTTTTGGTCTATCTCCGTTAGGTGTATTGGCATCTATGTTGGCCTACCTCTTTGCACAGTATATCGATATTTCTATCTATCATTTTTGGAAAAGGGTGACCAAAGGGAAAATGCTATGGCTCAGAAATAACTTCTCTACATTTTCCTCACAGTTAGTAGATACCTTGACCGTAGTGGGATTATTATGTGTTTTTGGCGTATTGCCATGGGATAAATTCTATGGATTGGTGGTCAGTGGATTCCTGTTCAAAATTTTTATTGCGGCTTTTGACACCCCGTTGCTCTATCTTTTCGTATATCTATTGCGAAAAAGATTTAACTTAAAAATAGGGGAGGAGATACCTTTGGATTAATAGCTTCTTCTTTATTTTGTCTTAAAATATTCAAGTATGAAGAAAAAGGCCCTTAAGATTACTGGAATAACCCTACTAATTTTTATTGTATTGCTAGCTGCGGTTCCTTTTTTATTGGAAGGTAAAATAGCGGATATCATTAAGAACAAGGTGAACAATAGCATCAATGCTACGCTGGATTTTGACGAGGCTAACCTTAGTCTGATAAAAAGTTTTCCCAATGCAAACGTGGGACTCAAAAACATTTCTTTGGTGAATAAGGCCCCTTTTGAAGGAGATACCCTATTTGCATCCGAAGAAATCGAATTAAAAATGTCCATCAAAGAACTTTTTAAAAGTGCCGAAGACCCCATAGCTATCCAAAGCTTGAACTTGGACGGTGCAAAACTCCATATTAAGGTGGATAAAGACGAGAATGCCAATTATGATATCGCTATAGAAGACGAAGCAAGCGCAACGGCAGCGGTAGAAGAAACCTCCAACAACTTTACTTTGGCATTGGATTCCTATGCAATCAATAATACTGAAATCATTTATGATGATTTTGCGACAGGAATGCACTTGGTCATTTCAGAAATGAACCATTCTGGTACTGGGGATCTATCATTGGAGAATTCACAACTAAAGACCTTGACAGATGCTTTGGTTTCCTTTGAAATGGACAGCACCAAATATTTGAACAACAACAAACTTTCTTTAGATGCCCTTATCGGCATCGATTTAAAAGAAAACAAATATTCATTTTTAGAGAATAAGGCTTTGGTGAATCAGTTGCCCTTGGTTTTTGACGGATTCATCAAAGTGAACGAGGAAAACCAAGAAGTGGACATCACATTTGAGACACCATCATCAGATTTTAAAAACTTTTTGGCCGTCATCCCTGAAGCCTATTCAAAAAATATCGAAGATGTAAAAACCACTGGTAATTTTGAGGTGAAAGGACAATTTAAAGGTATTGTGGACGAAACCCACATTCCAACGTTCAGCATAAAAATGAACTCGGAAAACGCGTCGTTCAAATATCCAGATTTACCAAAAGCGGTACGCAATGTTTTTATTGACACAGAAATCAATAATACTACCAGAATAACGGAAGACACGTATGTAGATATCAAAAGACTGTCCTTTACTATTGATGAGGATAAATTCAATCTAAACTCAAAGATTACGGATTTGTTGGGCAATACCAAAGTGAATGCGCATATGGATGGCAGAATAAACCTCGCAAATATTTCTCAGGCTTATCCCGTTCCAGCTAACTATGACCTTAAAGGGATTATGAATGCCGATGTTACTACGGCTTTTGATATGGCTTCCTTGGAGAAAAAGCAATATCAGAATACCAAAACCAGTGGTTCTGTTGACATCAGTGACTTTGAATATGCCTCGGAAGAACTTAAAAACCCTGTTGTGGTAAGCAAGGCCGACCTTACGTTTAACCCACAAACGGTTTCCTTAAATTCTTTTAATGGAAAAACTGGAAGTACCGATTTTAGTACTACAGGTACGCTGACGAACCTATTGGGCTTTATGTTCAATGATGAAAAAGTTGAAGGGAACTTTGCATTGACTTCCAATACGTTTGCCTTGAACGATTTTATGGTGGAAGAGGAAGAAGGTGAGGCACAAACCGAAGAAACCACTACTGATGAAAAACCCCCGTCTTCAAATACGGAAGAAAGAATTAAGATTCCGTCCTTTCTGGATTGTACGATTGATGCTAAAGCAAATACGGTCTTGTACGATAACTTGAGCCTCAAAAATGTTGAAGGGACATTGGTGATAAGAGATGAAACGGCAACATTGAAGGATTTTAAATCAAACCTTTTTGGTGGCGTTCTTGGAGTTGCAGGTTCGGTTTCCACCAAAGAGAAAGTTTCAACCTTTGATTTAGATTTGGGAATGGACAATTTTGGGATAAGCGAGTCTTTCCAGTCTTTGGAATTGTTTAAAGTATTGGCTCCCTTGGCAAGTGCACTTCAGGGAAAGCTGAATTCCGATATTAAGATATCTGGAAATCTGAAAGAAGATTTTACGCCTAATCTAGCAACGATCTCTGGCGGTTTGTTGGCAGAACTACTGTCTACAAAAGTTGATACTAAAAATGCGCCCTTACTTTCCGCTTTGGATAGTAAGTTAAGTTTTTTGAATACTGAAGACTTAGATTTTAGTGATTTAAAAACTGCATTGAGCTTTAAAAATGGAGCGGTCAATGTGGAACCTTTCACCTTAAATTATAAAGATGTTGCCGTTAATGTTGATGGTAGCCATACGTTCGATAAGGAATTGCAATATAAAGCTACCCTACAAGTACCTGCTAAATATTTGGGCAGCGAAGTGAACGGGCTTATCGCCAAGCTGGATGATAATAGTTTGGAAGATTTGACTATTCCTGTGGTCGCGAATATTGGCGGAAACTATACCAGTCCAACAGTGAGTACGGATTTAAGTTCTGGCGTTACAAAATTGACCAACCAATTGGTAGAAATACAGAAACAAAAACTACTGAATCAAGGTAAGAATACCGCTAAGGATTTATTGGGCGATGTCTTTAAGACCGATGACACGGATTCTACAAAAACTGGAAATAGTGCAGGAGTGAAGGAAGCACTAGGCTCTTTGCTGGGTGGTTCCAATAAGGATAGTGTCAAAGTAGATTCGGCCCAAACCAAAAAAGAGCCTGTAAAAGAGGCTGCTAAGTCTATTTTAGGAGGACTCTTAAGTAAAAAGAAGAAGAAGGATACTGTTAACTAGATAAGAAATCCATATTCAAAAAATCATAGAGTTTAAATAGATGTTGTTTGGTTTTTATTTGAATTCAATGGATTCATAACATATTTTGATTACTTCCAAAAAATCTTTGGCTCAACATAAAAAACAGTATCTATAAAATAAAGCAATTCATTTTTGGTCAAAACGTTTTCGTCATGTAAATCTTCTAAAATGACACCTAATTCAGGGTGATAATAATCATGATTTCGGGTATTTTCAAATCCATTGGCAGTTAAAAATGCATGTACTTGGCTTAAATCAGTTAAATTATCAGCCTTCACAAAAGGTTGCTGTACCACTGCAAAAAGAGCTTTTTCATTCTGGTGGAACCCCAGTAGTTGATACGCTGTATCTGAGAAAAAATAGTTGTTGAGCAATAGATTTTGAAAATAATCTTTCCAAGAAGCATAGTAAATAGCATCGTTTAGCCTAAGTACATTGTACTCATCTTTGACAAATACTTTTTGTTCCGCACCACTTGAAATAAATTTATCTTCATCAACATTATCTATTAACAGCTTATGCTTTTGAGCATATTCTATTAATTTTTTGGCTTCCGCTGTTTTGTTTTGGTGTTTCTCTTCAGCCATTGGGCCTGCTTCTTGGCGACTTCTAAGGTGATTGGCAACTGTTTGGATAAGTGCGTCATAGCTAGGGCCGTTCTTTCCTGAAAGGATATTTTGTAGTTCATATTTGACATGTTTGATATCCACGTAGGATAAAGATACCAATAGTTTTTTTGAGTATTTAGCTGACGTTCAAACCAACATAATATCCCTCATTTCCACGGATATTAAAAACGGTGTTATCCTCAAAGATGAGGTATTGTCCCTTAATACCTTTTAAGATTCCCTTATAGGTGGGACTTTTATCCAGATTAAGGCTTTTTACCTTTTCTGGGTACTGCAATACAGGGAAATTCATATGGGTCTCTGTTTTTTCCTTTAAAAAATATTTAGAAGCTTCTTCTGGAATATTTTCCTGTAGTTTGTCGCGCCATTCCATCAAATCCACATCTTCAATACGGTTGGTCAGCATTTTTTGCCAACTTGTTTTGTCGCTTACATAGGCTTTTAGAGCAACTTCTGTGATTCCGGCTAAATAGCGATTGGGAACTTCCACTATTTCAATGGCTTCGTGTGCACCTTGGTCTATCCAACGTGTAGGTACCTGTGTTTTTCTGGTTACCCCAACCTTTACGTTGCTGGAATTTGCTAAATAAACGACGTGCGGTTGTAGCTGCACTCGTTTTTCGTATTCCAAATCGCGGTCCTCTTTATCCAAATGCGCCGTACTAAGTTCTGGCTTCATGATCCAATCCCCTGCAGATGGGGTCTCAAAAAAACAGGACTTACAAAAACCCTGTCGGTAAATAGGCTTGTCCTTTCCGCAGTTAAGGCACTGAAACTTTATAAAATCCAGTTGTAATTCCTTGTTCAACAGTTGGTTCATGTTCAAGAAATCGTTTTCAAAAACCAAAAAGTATTGAATGGGATTTCCTATTTCGGTCTGCATTTTGCGGAGCACTCCTTCGTAAAGCATATTGGGATACGTACGTTTTAAACCTGATTTGATAATGAACGGTAGATAGCCTATTTTAGCTAATACACCTAAACAATAATTCTGGGTTAAAGATACCTAAAAATGCCAATACCCCTATTCAACTCCATAGCATCTTGGTTGCTCAAAAAACGCTACCACCAAATTGAACTTTTTTTAAAATATCCTTTGGATGTACAAGATGAAGTGTTGAAATATTTAGTGGATTTTTCCAAGGATACCATGCTTGGCAGGCAATATGGTTTTGGGGATATCCAAAAGTACGAGGATTTTGCTGATCGCGTACCAATTACCAAATATGAAGAGATTTCGGGCATCATCGAGCGGACCCGTAGAGGGGAACAAAACCTGTTTTGGCCCACTTCTATAAAATGGTTTGCCAAGAGCAGTGGCACGACCAATGCAAAAAGTAAGTTCATACCTGTTAGTATGGAAGCGTTGGAGGACTGTCACTATAAGTCGAGCAAGGATTTGCTTTGCTTGTACCTGAATAACAACGAAAACTCCCAATTATTTAATGGAAAGAGTCTTAGATTGGGCGGTAGCAAAGAACTCTATGAAGACAACGGAACTTTTTTTGGTGACCTTTCTGCAATTTTAATCGACAATATGCCTTTGTGGGCGGAGTATAGTAGTACACCAAGCAGTAAGGTTTCGCTAATGAGCGAATGGGAATCCAAATTGGAAGCTATCATTGAAGAAAGTATTCGTGAAAATGTAACAAGCCTGGCAGGGGTTCCTTCATGGATGTTGGTGTTATTGAACGATGTGTTGGAGAAAACCGGCAAGAACCATCTTTTTGAGATTTGGGAAAATCTGGAAGTATACTTTCACGGCGGCGTAAGTTTTACGCCCTATAAAGACCAGTATAAGAAGTTATTGCCGCGTAAAAAATTTAATTATTATGAGACCTATAATGCTTCGGAAGGATTTTTTGGTATCCAAGACCGAAATAATTCAGAAGATTTATTGTTGATGTTGGATTATGGGATTTTTTACGAATTTATCCCAATGGATTCTTATGGAAATAGTAAGAAGGCCATCCCCCTTTGGGAGATTAAAGTAGGTGTGAACTACGCCGTGGTCATTACGACAAATGCTGGACTTTGGCGTTACAATATAGGCGATACCGTTAGGTTTACATCGAAAAATCCGTACAGAATTAAGATAACAGGTCGTACCAAGCACCATATCAATGTTTTTGGTGAAGAGCTTATTATAGAAAATGCAGAGGAGGCCCTAAAGCGGGTCTCTCTAAAGACCGATGCTGAAATTATGGATTATACAGCAGCTCCGATTTTTATGGTCGAGAACGAAAAAGGGGCGCATGAATGGATCATAGAATTTAGAAAGCAACCAAAAGATGTTGCGTATTTTACCGAGTTTTTGGACAATGCCCTAAAATCATTAAACTCCGATTACGAAGCAAAACGGTACAATAATATTACGTTGCGAATGCCAAAAGTTCATGTGGCACGACAGAATTTATTCCACGATTGGCTAAAATCCAAGAATAAATTAGGAGGGCAGCATAAGATTCCGCGACTTTCCAATGAAAGGGCTTACATCGAAGAATTGCTTCGGATGAACAATTAAATGGTGCTTTTCTGCGTTTATTGATGAAATTTAAACCAACCAATCTTTTAATTAGGAAATAATCAGTTGTACTATGGCAGAAAAATTAGTTGTTATCTCAGATATGTGGGGAGTTAAAAAAGGACTTTGGATTACTTCCTATTTTGGGTATTTGCAACAGTACTACGACATTGTCTTTTACGATTGCCAACAACTTGGAAACATCGATGTTCCAGTTTCTACTGAAAAAAATATACATAAAGCATTCGTTGAAGGAGGTATTGAAACTGCGGTGGCACATCTCTTACAGAAAGAAAAACAGCCAAGTCATTATTTGGCCTTTAGTACTGGTGGAACCATTGCATGGAAAGCCGCGTTACAGGGATTGCCCGTAAAATCCTTAACTGCGATCTCACCTACTAGAATTAGGTTGGAAGAAAAAGCACCTGATACGGCATTGAACCTCATTTTTGGAGACAGCGATGCGTTTAAACCAAATGCGCAATGGGCAAATGAAGTTGGTGTTGACCTGAATGTGATATCAAATTTTGGCCATCAATTGTATTCCGATGAGAAGATTATAGCAGAAGTATGCTTAAATCTTTTGGAAAAAGTAACTAAAAAAGTAGTTTAATTTTTTTAGGATACAGCTTTTAGCTTTTTGATGGTCTCGTGCGATAGCTTTTCTTCGGCGTAAGCCTTTGTAACCTTAAATTCTTTTTCTTCACTGCTCGGTAATGTGAACATTGCATCGGTAAAAACCGCTTCGCACAAAGAACGTAAACCTCTAGCGCCCAGTTTATATTCCACAGCCTTTTCTACAATATAGATTAAAGCCTGTTCTGTAATGGTAAAAGAAATCCCATCCATGTCAAAAAGCTTTTCATATTGCTTGATGATGGCGTTCTTTGGTTCCGTTAAGATTGCCCTTAATGTTTTTGTGTCCAAAGGATTCATGTGTGTAAGCACGGGCAGCCTTCCAATAATCTCAGGAATAAGACCGAACTCTTTTAAATCTTTTGGTATAATATATTGTAGGATGTTTTTGCTGTCTAAATTGTCTTCAGCTTTTGATGCGCTATACCCTACGGCTTGCATATTAAGACGCTTGGTAATGATCCGTTCGATACCATCAAAGGCACCACCAGCTACAAATAGAATGTTTTCAGTATTGACCTCTATAAACTTTTGGTCGGGATGTTTACGGCCTCCTTTTGGTGGCACATTTACCACAGTTCCTTCAAGTAGTTTTAGAAGGCCTTGTTGCACACCTTCGCCAGAGACATCTCTTGTAATGGAAGGATTATCACTTTTTCTTGCAATTTTATCTATCTCGTCTATAAAAACGATTCCTCTTTCTGCCTTTTCCAAGTTATAGTCCGCAGCCTGCAGCAAACGTGTAAGTATGCTTTCAACATCTTCTCCAACGTATCCTGCTTCTGTAAGCACCGTAGCGTCTACAATGGCCAAAGGAACATTGAGCATTCGGGCAATGGTTTTTGCAATCAAGGTCTTACCGGTACCTGTTTGCCCAACCATAACAAGGTTGCTTTTCTGTATTTCTATATCCTCATCCTTGCCTTTTGGCTGCAAGAGTCTTTTGTAGTGGTTATATACGGCAACGGACATTACTTTTTTTGTGCGTTCCTGTCCAATTACAAACGTATCCAAGAAATCTCGTATCTCCATTGGTTTCTTTAAAACCAACTCTGAGGAAAGGTCTTGGTTTTTGGATTGTTTGGATTCTTCCGCAACGATGCTATGGGCCTGTTCAATACATCTATCGCATATATGGGCATCAAGGCCAGCAATCAAAAGATTGGTCTCTGGCTTTTTTCTTCCACAAAATGAACATTCCAAGTTTTCCTTTGCCATACTATATTAACACATAAGTTCAACCACTAATAACGTAAAAAAATGGGGTTTGGTTTGCATTAAAACGCCATTTTCCGACAAAAGTAGTCGGATTTAGGATGTTTCCCTTACCAAAATTTCATCGATCATACCGTATTTTTTGGCTTCTTCCGCCTTCATCCAGTAATCTCTGTCACTATCTTCATAGACTTTGTCAAACGTTTGTCCGGAATGGTTGGATATGATTTGATATAATTCGTCTTTTATTTTAAGAACTTCTTTTGCGGCAATTTCAATATCACTTGCCTGTCCTTGAGCTCCAGATAGCGGTTGGTGTATCATTACTCTAGAATGGGTAAGACCGCTTCGTTTTCCTTCCTGTCCCGCACACAATAGTACAGCGGCCATAGAGGCGGCTATTCCTGTACAAATTGTTGCTACATCTGGTTTTATAAACTGCATGGTATCATAAATTCCCAACCCTGCATAAACACTTCCACCAGGGGAATTAATATAAATTTGGATGTCCTTTACGGCATCTGCACTTTCTAAAAAGAGTAACTGTGCTTGTACGATATTGGCAACTTGGTCGTTTATACCCGTGCCCATAAATATGATACGATCCATCATCAATCTTGAGAAAACATCCATTGCAATTGCATTCAGTTGTCTTTCCTCAATAATGTTAGGGGTCATGTTCATAGGATACATACTACTCATTATTTGGTCGTAGTACATGCTATTTATCCCATGATGTTTGGTGGCGTATTTTTTAAATTCTGTTCCGTAATCCATAGAATTTTTTTCGAATTTGCTTTAAACAAAGGTGCCGAAAATTTAAATTTTCGGCACTGTAAAGATACTCAATTTTCTTTTAGATTGAATCTAGCTGTAAGCTTCCTTCACGAAATCATCGTAAGTAACTTCCTTTACTTTAAGGTTGGCATTTTCTTTATAAAAATCCAATAATTTTTGACTCATCAATTGTTCTGATAGTCTTTTTACTTCATCTTGGTTGCCCAAAACACGCATGGCTATATTTTCCAACTCTTCTTCTTGTGGGTCTAGGTGACCGTACTGGGCCATTTGTGATTTGATGAAGCCTTTTGCAAATTCCTTCAACTCGTCCATTTGCACTTGAAGATCGTTATCCCTGATTATTTTTCCTTCGATGAGTTGGTAACGAAGGCCTTTTTCAGATTTTTCGAATTCTTCTTTAGCTTCATCATCAGACAATGGGTTTTCACCACTGATTTGGATCCATTTTCTTAGAAAATCTGCCGGGAGATCAAACTTGGTATTGTCAATAAGTTTTTCTGTAATGTCGTTGAGTAGTTTTTGATCGGACTGCTGCTCGAACTGTTTTTCGGAATCTTCTTTTATTTTTTCCTTTAATTCCTTTTCTGATTTTACATTGTCCTTACCAAACAACTTGTCAAAAAGTTCTTGATCCAGTGCAGCAGGCTCTCTTTCGTTGATTTCTTCAACGGTAAAGGAAACTTCAATGTTTAGTTTATCCGCTTTTTCTTTATCAATTCCAAGAGCGCTCGAAAGTAAATAATCTTCCTTAAAAAGACCTTTGGTCTTAAGTGTTAAAGATTCTCCAACTTTTTTACCGTTAAGCACATCAACAGTTTTTTTACTTTTGATTTTATCCAGTTCAATAGTAGTTTTGTGCTCTATTTCTTCTGTCTCATTGGTGAAAGTGCCGGTAACTTCATCCAATTTCCCTACTTCAGTTTTAGAGACCAATTTCCCGTACTGTTTTTGAATACGGCCTACTTGCTCTTCAATCATTTTTTTATCAGCAATGATTTTGTACTGCGTAATGGCTTTCTTGGTTTTTACCTGTACCTCAAAACTAGGTGCTAGGCCAAGTTCAAACTCAAAATCAAGATTTTCGTTGTCCCAGTCAAAGTCATCTTGCTGCTTGGGTAGGGGGTTGCCCAATACATCCAACTTCTCTTCGGTTAGGTATTTATTAAGGTTGTCTTGAAGTAATTTATTTACTTCATCGACCAATACGGCTTTGCCATATTGCTTTTTGATGAGCCCCATAGGTACTTGACCTTTACGGAAACCTGGTATATTGGCCTGCTTTCTGTAATCTTTTAGAATTTTTTCAACTTTATCTTGGTAATCATCCTTGCTTATGGCAACTTTTACAACTGCATTAAGCTCGTCAATCTGCTGTTTAGTAATGTTCATCTCCTACCTAATTTTGCTATTCAAAAATGGGTGGCAAAAGTAATATATTTTCTTGTTTGCAGCAACTTTTTAAAGTGTTGAATACCAAAGCGAATCATTTCTTTTTGTCCTCTTTTAAAATAGACTGTAAAATTGATTGTAAAAACGAAAGTAAAAGACTGAAAATGATAGCCCACCAAATGCTGGAAACCTGGAAACCAGAAATAAATTCGGCGGCAATTAGGATGATAATAGCGTTGATAATCAATAAAAACAGACCTAAAGTTAGTATGGTAATCGGTAAGGTCAATAAAACGAGAATAGGTTTTACGATAAAGTTTAAAATACTGAGAACGAGCGCAACAATAATCGCTGTTGTAATCGAATCCACTCCAACTCCCGGTAGCACATAAGAAAGAATGATTACTGCTAGGGCATTTAGCAAGAGTCTTAAAATAAGTTTCATATCTATTGGTTTTAAATTAAAAAAGCACCGTTTTAAAACGGTGCTTTTAATATACTTAAATAAAATTGTATCTAGTCAATATAAAGTCCTGTAAAATCAAGTGGATTAACTCCAGGAAGATTAGAACCGTATTTGGTATTTATGGCCGCTACAAAAGCGTTCGCTATAATCGCATACCCTCTTGGCGAAGGATGTACTCCATCCAATGAGAATCCGCCTCCGGTTCCAAAAGTAGAAGTAACCACCGAACCATCTGCCTGCGTGATACCACTTGCGCGTAACTCGGTCAACAATGAATTTACATCTACAAGGGCTAAATCGTATTGCGTAGCGAGCGCTTCTATAGTTTGATTATATGCTGTTAAAGCGGTTTCTACTTCTTCTTGTTCTTCTGGTGTCAATACCCATTGGTCTTCAAGTGGGAATGTAACTCCGTTCACTGCCAATTGGGCGGCTGTTTCTTCTGGAACATTCATCCCTGTTAACATTGCAATAGCTTCTTCATTGGCTTCGGCAATTATTTGTCTACTGGGCAAAACCAATAAATCGTTTTCGTTTGCAGGTCTGGCTTGACCATATAACAGGCCTGTCAAGCCTGCTGTTGCCTGATCAACTCCATTCATTATCAAAGCACCTGCTATTTGTTGAGCTAGATTGGGTAGGTTCTCATCTTTAATGATGACAGGACTAGCTGCAGTTTCTGAAAAAATAAATTGCCTTTCAGGAACCATTAGTGCTTGGAAAACCAGATTTAATCCAGCAAATTGAGCATTAAGAGCAGGAATTTGTGCGCCAAATGCGGGATTTGAAGGGTCTAATGGTGCGAAAGGGACTGTTGTAAAAAATGGTATATCGGTAACATTGGGTAAATTAGCTATTACCCCATCTGCCCCACCAGCAGTCAACGCTTCTAACGCACTATTTATAACACCTGCAAATACTGTTGGGTTGGTAATATCATTTCTGGCATAATCCATTGGGCTCACCATAGGATCAGCTTGAAAAGTTCCTGTGCCGCCACTAGTTGCGTACAAGAGAATATCATTGGAACCTGTCCATAAAGAGAAAAAGCTTGGGTTTTGATCGGCAGCATCACCAATTACAGTAGCAGTTTCACCAGAAGAAAAGCGAACGAAATATGGGTTTGCTGCTCCCAGTGCCAAACCAGCCAAGCTGCCATATCCAGGGGCCAATAATTCATAGCTTTTAGAGCCTGGGACTCCCATATTATTAAATGTGCCTGATAATTTATCCGTTATTTCGGTAGTGCCTACACCAGCTTTTACTGTGGGAACGGGTCCATCTGCTGTAAAAAGCAAAATGAACCTGTTGGGAATTTCTGGGGAGCCGTTTATCGTTGCACCACCAAGATTATCCGCCATAAATGGAATTTCGAAAGCACCGCCACCAGCTAAGGCAAAATTGGTGGCAAGCATATTTGGGAATGAAGCTTCTTGACCTGCCCTGAACAAAGCGTTATCCGAAAAACCTGCTGTCAGTGAATTTCCTACTGCAACATAGTTAGAAAAGTCGGCTGTTCCCGAAGTGTAAACAATCGGGTCCGGTGCTATAGGGTCAACAGTGGTTCCATCCGTGTCATCATCGCTACATGCGATTAGGAACAAACCTAATAGAGGGAATAAGGCATAAATTTTTTTCATGTTAAGTAGCTGTTAGAGTTAACTTATGTTAAATTATGGTTAAACCAGAATTAACCAAATCTATATTAAATTTGTTATACAGGCAATTAAATGGGTAAAAAAATTATGCATGCATAATAAAAACAGCCAATTTTTATGAATTTAAAAACCGCAGTGTGTTCTTAAAAAATTGTTTTGGGTTTTCAGCATGTAGCCAGTGACCTGCATTTTCAATCGTTTCAATGCTGGCGTTTGGAAAGTGTTTTTCAATTTCTTGAAAGTCGTTGGCTTGAATATATTCAGAGCGGTCTCCACGTAAAAATAGGGTTGGACCCATATAACTGGCAGTCGAGCTAATGTTTTCCCCAATCTCATCCATTTTATCTTTTAAGACGTCTAGATTAAAACGCAGTCCAAGTTTTTTTTGTGCTACCCAATAAAGATTCTTCAGCAGAAATTGACGGGTTCCAAAATCCGTTATATTTTTGGAAAGTACTTCGTCCGCTTCTTTTCTGCTTGTTATCTCATCAAAGTTCAATTCTTGTAGCGCATTAACAATGGGTTGGTGATGAGGTGGGTAGTATTTTGGTGAAATATCCGCAACAATCAATTTTGATACTAACTCTGGTTTGGATGTTGCGAGTTGCATGGCCGTTTTTCCGCCCATGGAATGTCCAATGACAGCAGCTTTGTCAATTTGAAAATGATTCATGTAGTTTATCACATCTTCACTCATCACATCATAATCAAAATGAGTGGAGTGGAAGCTTTTTCCATGATTTCGTTGGTCTATAATATGGACATGGTAGCCATTTTCAGCATATTGGTTGCCCAACGTTTTCCAATTATCGCACATGCCCAAAAAACCATGTAGAATCAATAAATGCCTTCCTTCTCCCAGTATTTTTGAATGTAGCAGTTCCATTACTTTAACCGGTGTAGGTACATATTCACGACATTTTCTAAGCCTAGATAAAGCGATTCGCATATAAGTGCATGGCCAATGGATACTTCCAATAGATTGGGGATGTGCGCTTTAAAAAATTTAATGTTTTCCAGATTAAGGTCGTGCCCTGCATTGATGCCCAAACCCAATTCGTTTGCTTTCTCTGCAGCTGCTATAAAGGGTTGAATGCCTTCAGTTTTTTTTCCTTCTGAAAATTCTTTTGCAAAACGCTCGGTATACAGTTCAATTCTATCAGTTCCAATTCTGGAGGCTCCTTCTACCATTTCTGTATTTGGGTCTACAAATATGGAAGTTCGGATTCCATTGTCCTTAAAAGTCTTGATGACTTCGGTCAAAAAATCTTTATGTTTTAAGGTATCCCATCCTGTATTGGAGGTTATTGCATCTTCTGCATCTGGTACCAAGGTTACCTGTGTGGGCTTTATGGCCAATACCATGTCTATGAACTTAGGTATGGGATTTCCCTCAATATTGAATTCCGTAGTGACTACTTTCTTTAAATCATATGCATCTTGGTAGCGAATATGCCTTTCATCGGGTCTTGGATGTATGGTTATTCCTTGTGCGCCAAAGGATTCAATATCTGTTGCGGATTTTACCAGATTTGGCATATTGCCTCCTCTGGAATTTCGCAGCGTTGCCAGTTTATTAATGTTAACGCTTAATTTTGTCATGAATACAAATTTTTGAGCATCAAAAATAAGAATTAGGCATACCTTTTGCGATTTTAAATTACTATTTTGCACATAATACGAGCATAATGCAGATTCAAGATCAAATAATAACAACAATACCCATTTTTGAAGTCACCGAGACTTTGGAAGAGGTCATCCAATTTTTTGAAGAGACTACATTTTCCCATGTAGCGGTTACGGAGAATGGGATTTACCTAGGCGTATTGTCCGATAATGATTTGGCATGCTTTGAGCCAGAGAAGAAAATTGAAGATTTTAGGGTTGAACTGGAAACGTTTTTTGTGACGAAGCAAACGGCTTGGCTGGATATTTTAGAATTGTTTTCCAGAAACGATGCGAATGTTCTTCCGGTCTTGGAAGATGATGGTGTCATTATAGGCTATTATGACTTGGAAGATATTGTTTCGGTCTTTATCGATACTCCTTTTTTTAGAGAGCCTGGTGGCATACTCGTAATCGCTACTGGAATAAAAGACTACTCTTTTAGTGAAATAGCCCAGATAGTGGAAAGTAATAATGCCCGTTTGTTAGGTGCATTTATAACTGATTCCAGGAACGATGTAGTCCAGATTACTTTAAAAGTGGGTACTTTAAACCTAAATGAAGTTGCTCAGACCTTCAGGCGTTACAACTACACCATAATTTTTGGTAACAGTGATGACCAATTCCTTGAGGATTTAAAACAACGTTCCGATTATCTAGAGAAATACCTTAACGTATAACATGAAAGTTGCTATCTACGGCCAAACCTTTCATGAACAGGACAAGACCTGTGTTATGGAACTTTTGGATGAGCTCAAAGGAGTTGAATCCTCGGTTTATATTGAGAAAGAGTTCAGCCAATTGGTCGCTGAATATAATCTAGAATTAAACTATGGAACATTTACGCAAACCTCCGGTTTAGATGATTCTTTTGATATGTTCGTGAGTTTTGGTGGAGATGGTACAATGCTCAGGGCCGTAACCTATGTGAAAGATTTGGGGATTCCCATTGTTGGGGTTAATACGGGAAGACTGGGATTTTTATCGACCTTTAAAAAAGAAGATGTTCGAAAAGTGGTCAGGGAATTCGTTGCAGACCAGTATAAAATTGAGGAACGTAGCTTAATAGAAGTTGCCTTAAATTCGGATTTAACCGAATTTGGAGCTATTAATTTTGCCTTGAACGAGATTACGGTCAGTCGAAAGGATACGACTTCCATGATAACTGTTGAGACCTATTTGAACGATGAATATTTAACATCGTATTGGGCGGACGGATTAATAATATCTACGCCGACGGGTTCTACAGGCTATTCTTTAAGTTGTGGTGGTCCTGTTATCGAACCTTCGGCAAAATCCTTGGTTTTAACCCCTATTGCCCCTCATAATTTGAATGCTCGACCCTTGGTCATTTCAGACGACACGCAGATTAGATTAAAGGTTTCCGGTAGGGAGGAACATCATTTGGTCTCTTTGGATTCCAGAATAGCGAGTATTCCAAATGGAAAGGAAATTAGAGTGCAAAAATCAGGTTTCACAGTTAAAATGATCGAATACAAATCGGAAAGTTTTCTGAAAACACTTCGGAACAAATTGCTTTGGGGCCAAGATAAGCGTAATTGACCCTTTCAAAAACAATAAAAGCAACTAAAATCTGTTTAACAAAAGAGAACTTTTATAACATCATACCCTATAGACCTTCCTTTACCCTAATATGTATAATTAATAGATAGTATGCGAATAGTTTTGGCTATTTTATTGTGCTTTGTGTTCAAGGTCAATGCTCAAACTTATGAGGTTGGTGTTTTTGC
This sequence comes from Bacteroidota bacterium, assembly GCA_039030475.1. Taxonomy (GTDB): domain Bacteria; phylum Bacteroidota; class Bacteroidia; order Flavobacteriales; family Flavobacteriaceae; genus Flagellimonas. The sequence continues at coordinate 119,742 of JBCCEC010000002.1, read as the reverse complement.
TGGTGGCGCCAATGTAATTGGTGATGTAGGGAGAACAAATTATATATTGCCTTCGGGACCTGCCTTTGGCGGTATTTTTAAATGGAACAAAAGTAAAAGATATGCGTGGCGCGGAAGTGTGACGTATGGAAGTTTTACTGCAGATGATTCAAAATCGAGTAAATCTTCAAGAGAACAACGTGGATATGTTATAGATAATTCTGTCCTGGAAGCCTCCGCAGGTATAGAATTTAACTTCGTAGAGTACAATCTTCATAAGCTTGGACCTGCCTTCACCCCCTATCTTTACACGGGTATTACCTATTTTAGGTACGATTTTAATTATTTTGATGCCAATCAAGTGCAGGATATTAACCAAAAAGAAGGTAGTTTTGCAATTCCAATGACGGTAGGTGCAAAGTATCGACTAAATCAATTCTTGATTCTTGGTGCGGAGATTGGGGCAAGGTATACGTTTACGGACAATTTGGACGGAAGCAATCCTGAAGGTTCCAATTTTGAGCAATTTAGATTTGGGAATATTTTAAGCGATGACTGGTATGTCTTCTCGGGTATTACGCTAACGTATACCTTTGGGCGTAAACCTTGCCAGGATTGTTTTGAATAAAAATGTACACTTTAAAGGACGTAAACGCAGACAAGCTTCCCCAGCACGTTGCAGTTATCATGGATGGTAACGGCAGATGGGCCAAGCAACGCGGAAAACTCAGGGTATTTGGTCATCAAAATGGTGTGGAGGCTGTTCGAAAGACCGTAGAGAACTGCGCAAAGCTCCAAATTCAGTTTTTAACCTTATATGCTTTTTCTACCGAAAATTGGAAACGACCAAAAATTGAGGTGGAAACATTAATGAAGCTTTTGGTCTCTTCTTTGCGAAAAGAACTGAAAACTCTCAATGAGAATAATATAAGGTTAAATGCAATAGGCAATATAGATTCTTTGCCAATCAAGGCTCAAAAAGAACTGGCAGAAGTTATTTCAAAAACATCAAAAAATACAGGAATGACCCTTACTCTAGCATTGAGCTATGGTTCTAGGGAAGAGATAAAACTTGCTGTAAAAGAGATTGCAATCAAAGTTAAAAATAATATAATTTCATCTGAAAATATTGACGAAGCCGTTATAAATACTCATCTTTACACGCATTTTTTGCCAGACGTGGACTTGCTTATCCGCACCAGCGGAGAACATAGAATCAGCAATTTTTTGCTTTGGCAGATTGCATACGCCGAATTATATTTTATTGATGTATTTTGGCCTGATTTTAGCGAGCATCATTTGGTAGAGGCAATATTAAGTTACCAAAATAGAGAACGACGATTTGGAAAAACTAGCGAACAACTCAATTAAGGATACCAAAAATCCTATTCAACTATTCCTAAAACTACTACTCCTACTTCTTTTCACCACCCAAAGTTTCTCACAAGAGACGTCTTTTGAGGATGGGAAGAAGTATATTTTAGGTGGTTTGTCGGTAACTGGATTACAAAGTTACAATGAACAGACTGTTGTCACCTACACAGGTCTTCGCGTGGGACAGCCTATTACGGTTCCCGGGGATGAGATAAGTGCGGTTATAAAAAAATTATGGAGTTTGGAATTGTTCAGTAATGTGGACATGTACTACACCAAAATCGAAGGTGATAAAATATTTCTGGAGCTAAATATTACGGAACGCCCAACGCTATCCAAGGTAACGGTATTTGGTGTTAAAAAGAGAAAAGTAGAGGATATTATCAATGATACCGATCTTAAGAAAGGAAAGAAAATAACCGAAAGTTTAATCGCCAATACCAAAAACTACCTACAGAACAAGTATAAGAAACAAGGTTTTCTAAATGCTAAGGTAACTATAGCTACCGCTGCTGACACTATTGGTACCAATACACAAAGTATGGTGGTCAATGTAAAAAAGGGAGATAAGGTTAAGATTAGAAATATAGAGTTTGAAGGCAACGAAAAGCTTTCCAATAAAAGACTTGCAAAATCGTTAAAGAAAACCAAAAAGAAAAAAATCTATCGTTTTTGGAAGAAATCTAAATACATAGAAGACGACTATAAAGAAGACCTTTCCAGTTTGGTCGATGCTTACGCGGAAAGAGGATATAGGGACGCTAGGATCTTATCGGACACCTTTGTCAAAGTAAACGATAAGAACATCGACTTAAAAATAACTGTTGAGGAAGGCGATAAATATTACTTTGGGGATATTAATTTTGTTGGAAACTCGGTTTACACAGATAGACAACTGAGCCAAATACTGGGTATTAGAAAAGGGGCCACTTATAATGGGGTTTTGCTAAAAAAACGAATAGCCGATGATTCTAAACCGGATGGTCAAGATCTTACCAACCTATACCAAAACAACGGTTACCTCTTCTCAAGTATTAACCCTGTAGAAGTATCTGCAGTAAATGACACCATAAATTTTGAGATAAGGATTATAGAAGGTAAAGAGACATTCTTGAATCACGTTACGGTTTCTGGAAACGATAAAACCAATGACCATGTAATCTTTAGGGAGCTGCGCACAAGACCGGGTCAAAAATATAGTAAGGATAACATAGTGCGTAGTATCAGAGAGCTTGGTCAATTAGGCTTTTTTGATGCGGAACAGATTGTACCGGATATTGTAAACCCAGATCCGAATGCTGGTACTGTTGACATTGCATATAGTTTGGTAGAGGCCGGCTCTAGTCAGATAGAATTGCAAGGTGGTATAGGTGGAGGTGGATTTATCGGTACGCTCGGTCTATCGTTCAATAACTTCTCCTTGCGAAATCTTTTTAATGGAGAAGCGTATAAACCTGTTCCTATGGGAGATGGGCAAACTATGGCGTTACGATTACAGGCCAGTAGGACCTTTCGGGTTTATAGTTTAAATTTTTCGGAACCATGGTTGGGAGGTAAAAAACCTGTACGTTTTAATCTTTCGTTATCAAGAACCCAGCAGTTTGCAACCACATTTGATGACCGTGGTAGGATAGATCGAGACCCAGATAGGGGTTTTTCAATTACCGGTATCTCTACAGGTCTTGCAAAACGAGTACAATGGCCAGATGATTTCTTTACAATTTCTCATTCTTTGAGTTATCAGCTCTATCAATTTAACGACTTTAATAATGGTCTGTTCAATTTTGGTAATGGTAGTTCAAATTCTTTGAGTTATACATTGGGAATATCAAGAAGTTCACAAGGACCAAATCGTATTTTCCCACTATCGGGTTCTAATTTTGAACTTACCGCAAAGTTTACACCGCCCTATTCCCTGTTCAGTGGTAAGGATTTTAAAGGAATTAGAAGTGATATTGATGAAGCTACAGAAAGACTTTTTGAAATTGGACAAAATCCAGGTTCTGTAGAGGAGCAAGTCGAGTTTGCAGAACTTAGTGATGAATTGGAAAGATTGGAAGAGGAACGTTTTAAACTGCTGGAATTTTACAAGATAAAGTTTAAAGGAGATTGGTATACAAGATTGGTCGATAAGTTGGTCTTACGTACGAATGCAGAATTAGGTTTTTTGGGTAGTTATAATAATGATATTGGAGACGTTCCGTTTGAACGATTTTTTGTAGGGGGAGACGGTCTAGGAAACTTTACTTTGGATGGTAGGGATATCATTCAATTAAGGGGATATGAGAACAGTTCCTTAACACCGTTTAGTACCAATCCAATTACAGGTATCCAAGAAAGAGATGGAGGTACCATTTATAATAAGTTCTCCATGGAATTGCGTTATCCGCTTACTTTAAAACCATCGGCATCTATTTATGCACTTTCGTTTTTAGAAGCTGGTAATGCCTTTAACAATTTTACTGATTTTAATCCGTTTGAATTAAAAAGATCTGCCGGAGTGGGGGTGCGTATTTTTATGCCGGCATTTGGTCTTTTGGGCATTGATTTTGGGTATGGATTCGATTCAGACGCAAATCCAAATTCGGTCGGTCCAAATGGCTGGGAGACACACTTCATCATCGGGCAGCAATTTTAACTTAAAGAAAATATATTTTTTGTAGTTTCTAAATAACTCATTTTAAATTATTTAGTTATTTTGGCACGATATTTTCTATGTAAAAAGCGGAATCAAAAATGAATACCAAAGTTCTTTTGCCATTACTAGTTTTTATGATGTCCTTGCATGGATTTTCTCAACGAGGCGTACGTATTGGTTATGTGGATATGGAATATATCTTGGAAAATGTTGAAGAATATAGGGATGCAACTGAGCAATTAAATACAAAAGCTCAGAAATGGAAACAAGAAATTGAGCTAAAGCAAAGCGTTGTAGAACAGATGAAGAAGGACTTAATGGCTGAAAAAGTTCTTCTAACAGATGAATTGATTGCAGAACGCGAAGAGGAAATTCAGGTTTTGGAAACTGAAATGCTGGATTACCAACAGAATCGTTTTGGCCCACAAGGGGACTTAGTTTTGCAAAAGCAACTTTTGATTCAGCCGATTCAAGATCAAGTTTTTAATGAGGTTCAAAAAATAGGTGGAAATAAAAGATACGATTTTATTTTTGATAAATCAGCAGATGTCGTAATGTTGTACTCCGAAAAAAGGCACGATATCAGTGACTTGGTTTTAAGAGAGATAGGGAGGACAAGAAAGGTTAGCAAATCAAATAAGAAGGAGAAGGAAAAAAACCGTTTGGATAGGTTTAGAGAAGAAGAAGCTGCAGAGGATAAAGAAATAAGTGAAGCTTTAAAAGAGCGTCAGGCAAAAGCCGAACAAGCACAGGGAGAGAAAGCCAAAGCAGCTGAAGATAGAAGGACGGAGCAGTTGAAATTGAGGGAGGAACGTAAAAAAGCGTACGAGGAAAGAAGAAAGAAATTACTGGAAGAGCGCGAGGCCAAGAGAAAAGCCAAATTGGAAGAGCGAAAAAAAGCACAGGAACAACCAAAGGATTCGATTAAATCATAAAAATTAAATTAATACTCAAAATAGTAACTTAGATCATGAAAAATGTAAAGAAGATTGCTGTAGCCATAGTTTTATTTGTTGCAGCTACTGGTTTTGTAAATGCGCAGAGCAAGACGGCACACATAAACGTGCAACAATTGCTATCGGAAATGCCAGAGATGAAAGCTGCCCAAGCTGAGCTTAAAAAATTACAGGAAACATACAAAGCAGATATAGAGAGTTCCATGACAGAGCTCAAAAATAAATACACTCAATATTCCAATGAGGCCACTTCTAAATCTGAAGAAGAGAATCAGAAAAGGGCAGTAGAGTTGCAAGGATTTGAGAAAAATATACAGGAAGCTGAGCAGGCTGCGGTACAAGAAATGCAAAAGAAGCAACAAGAACTGTTTGCTCCTATTTCTGATAAAGCAAAACAGGCTATCGAAAAAGTTGCCGCGGCGCAAGGTTTTGATTACGTAATCGATGCTAGTCCTGGCTTAAGCTTAATAGTAGCGAAAGGTCAAGATTTACTTCCAGCAGTAAAGCAGGAATTAGGTTTTTAAACTTTTGAATAAAAATTTACAAACCGCTTTTTCTATGGAAAAGCGGTTTTTTTGTTTCAATAGCTAAAGTATATATTTGAAGATGCTCAAACCTATAGGTATTTTTGATTCTGGTGTAGGAGGGACCTCAATTTGGAGAGAACTAAATAAGCTCCTTCCCAATGAGCATACGGTATACTTAGCGGATAGTAAAAATGCACCATACGGAACAAAATCAAAAGAGAAAATAACGCAGCTGTGCATGAAGAATACAGAACTTCTGCTGGAACAGCACTGTAAACTAATAGTAGTTGCTTGTAATACCGCAACCACGAATGCCATTGATTATTTAAGGGAGAATTACAATGTACCTTTTATTGGAATCGAGCCTGCCATAAAACCGGCAGCGTTAAAAACAGAGACAAAGAATGTTGGTGTTTTGGCGACAAAAGGAACGCTTTCAAGTAATTTATTTCATAATACATCAAAACTATTTGCCGAAGGAATTACGATAATTGAACAGGAGGGTACAGGTCTAGTGGAGTTAATAGAAGCGGGTAAGGTCAATTCTGAAAAAACCAGAGCGCTATTAAAGAAGTATATAGATCCAATGCTTCAAAAAAATATTGATTGTCTTGTTTTGGGATGCACCCATTACCCTTATTTAGTGCCGTTATTAGAGGATTTTCTTCCTAACGGTGTTCACATCATAGATTCAGGAGAAGCTGTTGCAAGACAGACACAAGCTGTTTTACTTCAAAATCAACTATTGGCAGAAGAAAAAGGAACAGTACGGCATTCCTTTTATTCCAATTCAAATGTTGAGGTACTTCAAAACCTTGTGAATGGTGATAATGTTACCGTAGCGTATAAAGATTTTTAAACCTGTCGCTTGCTATAGGTCAAATAGGTAAACTCATAATTGTGTTTCTCATCTTTTGGGTGATGCTCCTTTTTGACGAGAGCCCAAATACTTTCATCAATTTCTGGAAAAAAAGTATCCGCTTCAAAAGATGCATGGATTCGCGTTAATTCAATGGTTGTCGCAAATTCCATAGCTTGTTTGTAGATTTCACCACCACCTATAATAAAAGCTTGATTTGTATCATCTGTTAATGCAATGGCATCAGTTATAGAATGAACCAATATACACGGAAATTTAGCGGTATAGGCTTTATCTCTCGTAATTACGATATGCTCTCTATTGGGTAACGCTTTGGGAAAACTTTCCAGGGTTTTACGGCCCATAATGATTTTATGTCCGGTAGTTAAAGCTTTAAATCGCTTAAAATCATCAGGTAAATGCCAAGGAAGATCGTTGTTTATTCCCAGAGCATTGTTTTCTCCGGCCGCTGCAATAATGGTCAATTGCTTCAAAGGTCTTTTTTTTTATTGATTTTGGATAACGGAAAATCAGTTTCTATTTCTTTTTGAATTTCGGTAATGCGTTGCTTTTGTTTCTCCACTAATTTTTCCCGTTGCTTTCGCTCCCAGTTTTGCCCCATGAACTTATGGGTAACAAAAACATTGAATGCATGGATAGCGAACAAAAACGCCCATAAAAGTATAGCCCAGATTGACCAATCATAGGGGTCACCATAGTTAAGTACTTTATTGGCAATGACTAAAAAAACACATCCAATAAGGAAAATAACAAAGTGTGAGAACAACCGCTTTTTTTGTCGCACGCGTTTTTGAGCATATTCCAAAAGCTCATGCTGTTCTAAATCAACCGTATCTTTCTGCTTCTTTCTTGATAACATTGAATGGCTATCTTTATAAACAAATATAATCCAAAAGGGCTCAAAATAGTAGTAATGCAAAACCTAAGAAAAAAGTTTCCTGTCTTAAACCAATGTATTTATGCCAATACAGCTGCAACAGGATTGCTGTATGAGGATTTGATGGAGTGGCGCCAAGAGCACGACCTTGATTATCTAATTGGTGGTAGCGCTATGAAAATGAAAAGTTTTGATGCTATGTTGGGTGTCAAAGAAACAGTCGGTAAGTTTTTTCATTGCAAACAAGAAAATATTGCCTTGGTTCCAAACTTTACGTTGGGTCTTAATATGGTATTGGATGGACTGCGGGGAGAAAAAAATGTTCTTTTGCTAAGAGAAGATTATCCATCTTTAAATTGGCCGTTTGAAACCAGGGATTTTAAGGTTGCGTATATTGACATTGACGAACACCTAGAAGATCGTATTTACGAAAAGGTGAGAACAGGAACAATCGATGTACTTGCACTGAGTTTGATACAATGGGTAAATGGTATTAAAATAGACCTTAACTTTCTGAAAAAACTAAAAAAAGAATTCCAGGACCTTCTGATATTGGCCGATGGCACCCAATTTTGTGGCACACAAGAATTCGATTTTCAGGATTCGGGAGTCGATATTTTGTTGACCAGCACGTATAAATGGCTTTTATCAGGTTATGGTAATGGCTTTGTTTTGGTAAAGGATAAAGCGAAACCACACTTCAATTTTAAAAGTATCGGTTACGGTTCCGCAGATTGGGATGTGGACAAGAAAACGGATATCTCTTTCTGTAAACATTTGGAACCTGGACACTTGGATTCCCTTAATTTTGGCAGCCTTCAATTCTCCCTCAACTTTTTGGCAAATATTGGTATGGAACATATTACGGCCCAATTGGAAAAACTGTCGGCTAAAGCAAAAACGGGGTTCTCATCTTTGGGATTGTTGGAGGAACGAGTGGTGAATAGAAATCAACACAGTACTATTTTCAATATAAATGGCGATAAGGAGCTTTTTGAGAAGTTAAAACGAGAAAATGTGGTCTGTGCATTACGCGGAAACGGAATTCGTTTAAGTTTTCACTTCTACAACACCGAAAATGAGATTGATGCTATTATGAATATACTTAAATCCTAAGTGTTAAAAATCATTTTTTTGAAAAATCATCTGTTACTTTTGTAAAAGTAATCTTATAGTTAGGTGCATTTTATCAATATGATAAATCGACTTTAACTTATTGTAAATAAGCAGTTTTATCTATTGTTTTGCGCTTAATTATAATGTAAAAAATAATACCATGGCAATAAAAAAACAATACCTGAAAAGCAAGCCGGTTTGTAAAGTGACATTTACCGTGCCTGCCGAAGAAGCAAAAAAAGTTGCAGTTGTTGGAGATTTCAACAATTGGAACCCTAAAGGAAGTACTTTGAGAAAATTAAAAAACGGAACTTTTAAAGGGACCTTTGAACTTCCAAAAGAAAATACGTACGAGTTTAGATACTTGGTAGACGGAGCGTATGTTAACGACTCCGAGGCAGACCGTTTCCAATGGAACGATTATGCTGGAGCTGAAAATGCTGTTCTGGAAGTATAAAACAATAAGGTTGCCATTGAAGCACTAAGCTTCAATGGTGACTCCTTTCCAAAAGGCGACTTTTCCTTTTATGGACTTAGCGAGTTCGCTGGTTTCTGGATAAAACCATGCGGCGTCCGCATTTTCCTTTCCGTCCACGGTTATCGTATAGTAAGAGGCGACACCTTTCCATGGGCAGGTGGTGTGTGTATCGCTAGGCTTAAAAAATTCTTTTTTAATGCTCTCTTCGGGAAAGTAGTGATTGTTTTCTATAACGACCGTATCGTTACTTTCGGCTATAACGGTATTGTTCCAAATTGCTTTCATAGATTATTTTTTAAAAACGTAATTCTTGTAGTTCTTTTCAGAATCCGTTAATTCTGTTATTATTTTAAGGTCCGCTTTTCTGGCCAACCACGCTACGACAGCATCATCATATTTTTGTGAGATTTCCGTATGGATGGTTTCCCAAGGTTGAAGACGAACTTTCAACTCCAAACTTTCGATAAAAACATCTTGTGCTGTCTTTGATACAAGGTAGCTTTTGGCTGTACCCGTTTCTGGGTCATACACTTCCCAGTGCAAAAACTTGTCCAGATCAAAATTTGCGCCCATTTCTTTATTGATGCGGGCTAGAATGTTCTTATTGAAGGCCTCGGTGATACCTGCTTTATCATTGTAGGCATCAAGTATGGTCTGCGGATTTTTCTTTTGGTCAAATCCCATAAATATCAAATCTCCTTCATTTATGGAATCTCTCATATTTTTTAAGAACTCAACGGCTTGCGGATGTAATAGATTTCCAATATTAGAGCCCAGAAAAAGAATAATTTTCTTTCTTCCATTGGCATTTCCAATATCCCGTAACGTATCAAAATAAGTACCCTGTAATGTATTTATCTCAACCTGCGGAATCTCTTCTTTTAAAGAGGCTTCCAATTGGTCCAGTGCATTCTGGCTAATATCTATTGGCCTATAGTCAAAAGGAATATTCTTTTCAATAAAATGACGGAGTAATACTTTTGTCTTTTTACCATCGCCTGCTCCAAGTTCAAACAAACTAAAAGGTGCCCCATTTTTGCCAAAAAGCTCGGCAATTTTGGTTTTGTTCTCTTCCAGAATGTTAAACTCACAATCTGTTAGATAATACTCTGGCATTGCCATAATATCTTGGAACAGCTTATCGCCGACTTCGTCATAAAAATACTTGGAGGATAAATGTTTTGGATGTGCCGTTAAACCTTCATAGACTTCCTGCTCAAAAGTTGAGGTGAACGTAGTTGCTTCGTTGTCTTGCATAAATAGTATGTCGTGATTATTTGGCCAACCTTAAACCGGTAAACTGCCATCTTAATTGGGGGTGGAAAAAATTTCTATAGGTATGTCTTGTATGTTTTTCAGGTGTTGCTACAGAGCCTCCTCTTAGTACTTTCTGGCTTACCATAAACTTCCCGTTGTATTCACCGAGCGCACCATCGGCTTTTTGATAATTGGGGTAGGGCAGGTAGGCGCTTTCGGTCCATTCCCATCGCTTGCCCCAAGGAAAGAAAGATTGTGCAGCTTCCCACTCAAACTCAGTGGGGATACGATACCCCTTCCATTGCGCATAAGCAAAAGCTTCGAAATAAGAAATATGGGTCAAGGGTGCTTCTTTTTTAATTTGTTGAAGGCCTTGTGCCGCATAATTGTGCCATTCCCCTTCAATATTGTGCCAATATAACGGTGATGTAACATTGTTTTGATTCACCCAATCCCATCCTTCGGCATGCCAAATATCAAAACGTTGGTAGCCGCCAGCTTTTATAAACTCGATATATTCCCCATTGGTGACCAATTTGTTGGAGATTTCATAAGTATGCAGATACACTTTATGCCTTCCCAATTCATTATCATAACAAAAATCATCAGAATTATGGCCTATTTCATAGATGCCATCTTCTACAGTAATCCAATCTTGTTGGTGGGTTTCTATTGGATGGTCGTTAAAAGTGTTGGAGTATACAGGCAATAAAGGATTGTTGCCCAAGATGAATTTAATATCGGTCAACAATAACTCTTGGTGTTGTTTTTCGTGATGGATACCTATTTCCATGAGCGAGTTAATTTCATCCGTCCGATTGGTTTCAAAAAACTTTTTAATTCCCTCGGTAACATAGTCTCGATACGCATACACCTTTTTTACGGATGGTCTGGATAGATTTCCCCTATCCGAACGCACCACACGCTTTCCAATGGTTTCATAGTAGCTGTTAAAGACAAAAGAGAAATCTTCATCAAACAAAATGTAATCGGCTGCATGGGGTTTAAGGACAAACTCCTCAAAGAACCAAGTAGTGTGCCCCAGATGCCATTTGGGAGGGCTTACATCCACCACGGGCTGGACAACATAATCTTCAATTTCCAAAGGTTGACAGATATCCTCAGAATGCTTTCGGGTCTCTAAAAAGAGATCCAAAAGGGAATCGGTAAGAATCATAGCAGTGTTTTTCACACTAAAGATAAAAAATATGATTTAGGGCCTAATAACACTAAACGAAAATCATGGAATTTTTGATGATTTTTTCGGGTTTTGAGGCTGTTTTTGATAAAAGTAGCAGGCTACATGTTCAAAAACGAACGAAAAAATACGGGAAAAGGGCAAAAAAACCACTTTTAGGCTTAGTGTTAACAGGCCCTAGTTTACCGAATAAACGGGAAGGCTAAAACTGAAGGAAGTACCCTCGTTGGGTTTGCTCAAGACCGTTATGCTGCTATCATGTATTTCTATTATCTTTTTGACAATGGCAAGACCTAAACCGGTTCCCTCTTTTTCCTTACCTGCTTTGGTCTGTCTGTAACGCTCAAAAATCAGGGCCTGATTATCTTTTTGAATTCCTGGGCCGGAATCTTTTATGGTTATTTCAACATGGTCATCGTCCGTTTTGATTTTTACGATGACCTCACCACCTTCCGGAGTAAACTTTAAGGCGTTGTCCATTAGATTTTGAATGGCACGTTCTACAAGTGATATATCCGCAAATACCAAAGGCACATTAGTGTCCATGGTTAATTGTAGGTCAATATTTTTCTGTTCTGCCAATATGGAATAGTTTCGATGGATGTCATTGGCGAGCTCACTGATCAAAAAAGGCTCTTTTTCTGGCTGAATCTGATTGGCTTCCAGTTTGGAATATTCGAACAATTGCGAAATTAATTTGGAAAGCCGCTCGCTACTTCTCGAAATGATCTTTAAATAATCTCCCCGTTCTTCGGCAGAAAGTTCCGCATCCTTCATGTGCAATGTTTCAATATAACCCTGTATTACCGAAAGCGGTGTTCTAAGGTCGTGCGAGATATTGGCTATCAATTCTTGCCGAAGCTGTTCTACGGACTTTATTTTTTCAATATCGGATAGAATAGTATCGGCCATGCTGTTGTAGGTGCTGGCGACATTTGCCAAATCTGTTTTCTCTGCGTTTTCTATACGATACTGTAAGTCACCCTGTTGAAAGCGTTTTGCGGCATAGATGATTTTTCGCAAACTACGGGTAAGGTACCAAATCGCAAGAATTCCCAATAGCGTGGCAAAAACCAAGGTCAGTAGGGAACCACCCAATCCCAAACGCATAAAATAGCTATTGAACAGATCACTGCGCGTGGCTAAAAAATCTTCACCTGCAAGAATAATGTAAACATAGCCTTCATGACCATCTTTGTTAAATTGGGCTGCTGAAAAAATAGTTTGTTTGGATACATCTTTTGGATCATCGCCCAACACATAATTACTTCCTTTTTCATTGATAAATCGTTCTATGGGAGCAAGGGCTACTTTCTTTTGTTTTGTTTCGGGTGCATCATGGTCTAGAACAACGGAATAAAGTACGTTCCCATCTTTGTCCAACAGATAAACCTCAATGGCACGGTTTACGGCCATCATGTCGTGCATAATATCCCCGAACAAAGCCTTGTTTACCGTTCCGGTAGAATCAAAAGGATGTGTATCCTTAAACTTTTCGTCTATAAGGTCCTGGGCAAGATTGGCGTGCAAGCGCTGTGTAGTTTCAGAAAAATATTTATTGGAAAGATAGATGGAAGTAATCGTATACCCTATGCCCGCCAACAGGAGAATTGCCAAAAAAGAAACGGTGAGCTTTAGTATGAATCTGACCGAAAGTATGTTGTTTTTCATGTACGATGGTTTGGTTATGCCCCTATAAGCTCTTCATTAAATTTATACCCAACGCCCCAAGTGGTCAATATAAATTTTGGATTGCTCATGTCTGGTTCAATTTTGGCGCGGAGTCGGTTAATATGAGAGTTTACAGTGTGTTCGTATCCTTTAAAGTCGTAGCCCCAAATCATATTCAATAATTTGGTGCGGTCATAGCTTTTTCCCGGGTTGGATGATAAAAGCACTAAAAGTTCAAATTCTTTGGGAGATAGTTCTATTTTTTTTCCATCTAGGAGCACTTTGCGCATATCAATATTTATGGATAGCGCATCAAATTGCATCAGTTTTGGATTTTCACCCGAAGCATTTTCCAAGATGTCCATTTTCTGTCTCCTAAAAATGGCCTTTACCCTTGCTATAAATTCCCTAACACTGAATGGTTTGGTCAAGTAATCATCTGCACCCACTTCCAGCCCCAACACCTTATCTATTTCTTCGGAACGGGCGGTAAGCATCAATATTGGTGATTTTATGTTATTGGCCCGTACTTTTTGACAGATTTCAATACCATCCATTTCTGGAAGCATCACATCCAAAATAATGAGGTCAGGATTTTCATTGATTGCCTTTCTAAGCCCTATATCGCCTCTGGTCGCTGTAAGAATGTTACAGCCCAAATCCTTAAGGTGTATCTCTAAAAGACGAATGATTTCAATATCATCCTCAACAATCAATACTTTTTTCATAATACAACGAATTAAAGCGTAAAGTATCACGAAAAGTTCACTCTTCTGTATAAAATTTTAACGTGATACTCCTTTAAAAGTCTGTTTTTGCCTCAAATCTTTACAAAATAAGGTTGATTTTACTATAAACCGTTAATAATCAAAGCATAATGAATTATGACATTGGCGTGATAGTTCTGCAACAACTTCACTTTTCTTTTGTTGAACAATTTAAAAACAAAATGAAAATGAAAAACTTAAAATCTTTATTGATGCTATTGGGCGTTGGTGTTTTATTGGTCTCCTGTAAGGGTGAAACCGATGATGACAACCCAATTGTACTAGATGCAGGAGTCCTTTCTGGAGGGCCCTTTACCTTTACTGTAGACGGAATCCCCGATATGGTAAGTGGAATTACTTTAGATGCCAACGATTTGGTTGGTAGTAACAGAGGCTATGTAATTACGGACGATGCTGGAAAAATTTTAAGCCTGCCCCCAACTTTGGAAGCTGTTGAAGGTGTAGATTTTGACGAAGCTGGATCTGGAATATGTCTTATTTGGCATATTGTCTATGAAGATGGTCTTCAAGGATTGGAGGTTGATTTAAATACGAGTGGTCTATCTGGACAGTATGACCTATCAAATTCATTGACCGTTAACAGGAGCAGTTTGAATGCAGGTGTTCTAACTGGAGGTCCGTACGAATTTATTGTGGACGGCACCCCAGATATGGTCAGTGCTATTGCATTGGATGACGCGTTGCTTACCGGTGATACCCAAACGTATGTGATCACGGATGATGCTAAGAACATTTTGGGAATCCCACCAACTTTAGAGGCTGTTATGGGTGTTGATTTTGATGGTGCCGGCGTAGGTTCTTGCTATATCTTTCATTTGACCTATTCAGGAGCGTTATCCGGACTTGAAGGTGGACAGAATTTGAACGACCTATCGGGTAATTTTGCGCTTTCCAACTTTGTTGTTGTTAACAGAAACGGATTGAATGCAGGTGTTCTTTCAGGTGGCCCTTACGAATTTATTGTGGACGGCACCCCGGATATGGTCAGTGCTATTGCATTGGATGACGCGTTGCTTACCGGTGATACCCAAACGTATGTAATCACGGATGATGCTAAGAACATTTTGGGAATCCCACCAACTTTAGAAGCTGTTATGGGTGTTGATTTTGATGGTGCCGGTGTAGGTTCTTGCTATATCTTTCACTTGACCTATTCAGGTGCGTTGTCCGGACTTGAAGGTGGGCAGAACTTGAACGATTTATCCGGTAATTTTGCACTTTCCAACTTTGTTATTGTCAATAGAAATGGATTAAATGCTGGAGCTCTTTCAGGGGGTCCGTATAACTTTGTCGTAGATGGTACGCCAGACATGGTAAGTGCAATTGCATTGGACGACTCGGAACTTACGGGTGATGCACAGACCTATGTGATTACAGACGATGCTAAAAACATTTTAGGTATCCCTCCGACTTTAGATGCAGTAAAAGGGGTTGATTTTGATGCTGCTGGAGTAGGCTCATGCTATATCTTCCATTTGACCTATTCAGGAGCGCTGTCTGGACTTGAAGGTGGGCAGAATTTGAACGACCTAACTGGTAATTTTGCACTTTCCAATTTTGTAGTGGTCAATAGAAACCCACTACATGCCGGGAAAATTTTTGGTGGCCCTTATACTTTTACTGTTGATGGTACTCCAGATATGGTAAGCGGAATTAGGTTGGACGATACTAAACTCAATGGGAGTATACAAAGATGGGTAATTACTGATGATAAGAACAACATTTTAGGATTACCACCAACCCTTGAGGCCGTTGAAGGTGTTGATTTTGACGAAGCAGGAGAAGGAATATGCCTAATCTGGCATATCACTTACGAAGAAGGACTGATAGGACTGGAAGCTGGAGGTAATCTATTATCTGGTTTGGAAGGAAATTACGCGGTTTCTAATTCTATACGAGTAACACGATTAAAAAAGCATTAAACAAGCGTGAAAAAGAAAATGAGTGGTTTTTTGTTTAATTGTTTCTAAGAAAACACCCAAGTGAAAGCTTGGGTGTTTTTTCTTTTTTGACTGTGATGCGGTTTACTTTTTATTGAAAAGGTTCTTCGTGTCTATCATCTTGGGTTGTTGGCTCGGAAACAACTAGAAATCCTAGATTTTCTGGCTGACCATTTTTAATGTAGTGCTTTGTCTTTGGTGGAATACATATATGCTGCTAAAGAATAAACAATTTTAGAAAGAATCAGAATAGAGAAATCTTCAGAAAGCTTTTCTTAGTTCCGTATCTTGTTCACGGACCACTTCTGCAACGGCCACTTTGGCTTTATGCAACACTAGTCCCGGCTACGATTTCGTTGCGGAAAACGTCCAAACGACTTCTCTGTATGAAATCCTACCATTAACGGTTTATATGTTAAAGTTGGAAAAAACGCAGCTATAAATTATAGCTATTATTGGCAGTAGTTTTTATTATTGTGAAGCAATATCAATAACCTTGTCAATCAATTCCCCGCTGTCAAAGGTGGGTGAAGATTGCGCAATATTCGCGGAAATTGTGATTTGGTGTTCTGGAGAATATGCCAAAATAGAACCATAAAATCCCCCGTGACCATAAAACACTTTCCCTCCCAATTTCCATTTGTATATTCCCAAACCATAAGATTTGTCAAAAACTGAAGTCTTTGATATATCAATCATTTTTTTCAGTGTTTCTTTATCCTTGAACAATTTCATATTAAATAAAGCCTCAATGAAGATTCCCATTTCTTCAGCAGTAGAAACTATTCCGCCTCCTGCCCACTCATATGAAGTATTGACTCGCTTTGTTATATTTATTTTATTGATAAAAGCATCAACCCGTTTACCAATTCCTTGTTCTTTTTCATAAAACTCAAAATAGGTGTTTTGTAGGTTTAAGGGGTTCAATATCCTTTTACGTATAACTTCAGCGAGAGATTTCTGCTCTATATTTTCTATGATAAATCCTAATAGCATATAATTTATATCAGAATAATGATAGCCCTCACCGGGTATATTGGCAGGCTTCTTGTTTAAATTATATCTGAAATATCTCTTATAAAACTTTTGAGCTGTATAATTTCTTCTGGGATGAAAAAAAACACTTATGTTAAACCTGGTCTCTGCATCTGTAAAGACATCTGCAATTCCTGAAGTATGATTAAGGAGCATTTCAATTGTTATGCTGTCTTGATGTTTTTGTCCCTCATCAACATGAAGTTCCTCATATTTTATAAAATTCAAATGTTCTAAATATTTTTTGATGGGATCTTCAATACTCAACTTGTCTTCTTCGTACAGTTGAAGCACAATGGCCGCAACAAGGGTTTTTGTAATACTGGCAACGTTGTACTGATAATCCTTGTCAATAGGAGTATCGTTACGACCAATAGTACCAAGCCCTTTATTAAAGAAGAATCCTGAGTTCTCATTATTAATATAAAGCAGAAAACTACACACAGGCTTTTTCCCATCACAGTTTATGTGCTCTTTCATCAAGGATTTCAGATTTTCGGATTTACTTGACTCCTGGCCATTAGTAATTAAACAGAAAAACATAATCAAGATGGATACTATTCGTTGTTCCATAGCCCTATCATTTTTTATGACTCAAATGTAGGTAGGTTTTTCTTTTGGTCAATTGACTTAGGTCAACCCGATTTTTTTTCTGATTCTACTAAGCCGTTCCTTGGTAATTCCTAAATATGCAGCAATGTACATGTGAGGGACTAAATCAAGATGTTCAGAATGTCTTTTAAGTAATCTCGTGTAACATTCCTCTGCGTTGAATGCTTTGAACTCCAAGAACCTTCCAATCAAAGTTTCTACATAAGCGCTCAACATGTAGCTTGTAAACTGTTCAATTCTTAAGTCTTTTGGCAGTTTGGTCTTTATGTCTCTTTTGTAGACCTTAAGAATTGTGCTAGGGCACAAAGATTCTATTGTGTCAAGACTTGGTAAATCCTGTATGTATGATATAGGACAACAATCAATGTCCCCTTCAAAAGAGAACCCTATCGTCACCTCTTTTCCATCGATTTCTCTAAATCCTCTAAAAGCCCCCATAGCAACAAAAAAAATAAAATCACTTCGGTCACCTTCACGTATTACTATTTCATTCTTATCATAGTCTTTAGGAATCCCTATACTCCGCAGGGCTTCAATTTCCCTTTTGAAATCTGACTCATAGTTTTCCTTAAAATTGTTGTTTGGGTTAATGAACATTTATTACCTACTTACTGCCAATATTGGAATATAGTTATTAACTAATATAGGGATATATAGTTAATGATTATGTTCAACTTAAGAGTCATAGACTGTCATAGCCTGAGGTTCAAAAATGGGCGGTTTAAAGAACGATACTGAAGTGCTCGTAAAACAAATGATAGTTCAGTTCCATTGACTGCTCCTTTTAATAGTTGCGTTAGTTTACCTTTTACAGAACTGTTACTATGCTAAATTTTGGTTTTATCGGAGCATTTGTGGATTTCTCCTCAAGCCGATTTTTTTGGTCGATACACTCATAATTTATATCATGAAGTTTTCTACTTTGAACTACGCCATCTCCAATTCTATAAGCGTGACAAGAATAAAAAAGCATTAAAAAAGTATAAAAAATGAATGGTTTTTTGTTTAATTGTTCACATAGCCAGATTCCCAAGTTCTTTTGGAGTCATGGTTTCTTAAATCACAATTAAAGTCGGCGACAGCTTTTAAATTCATAAGAACCGAAACCCAGCCGGCGTGTACCTCGTTATACTCAGTTTTAGTTACACCTTTATTGATCAATGACAAATCTGAACCTCCATTTTTAGTAGGTTCAATGTTAAATTTTACGAGCGAATCAAAGTAGACGATGTGAAATTCCGCATTTGGACTGATTTTTAAAATCTCACTATCATAAGTTTCTCCATTTGGGAAAACAAAATGAATAATACCATTATTTTCTTCTGCACTTTCCGCCCAAAAACTTTCTCTGCCTTCGGGGGTGGTCAGCAAATCAAAAACCCTTTTGGGATTGGCATTTAGATGTATTTTCCAGAAAATCGTTTTCATTTTAAAATTCTTGTTCAAAAGGTTCTTCGTATCTATCGCCTCGGGTTGTTGGTTCGGAAATAACTAGAAACTCCAGATTTTCTGACTGGTCATTTTTAATGCAATGCTTTGTTTTTGGCGGAATATGTATACCGTTTCCTTCTTCAACTTCAATGATACGGTCCCCAATCTCAAAAATGGCTTTTCCTTTTAAGATTCTAAAGAATTGTTGCGAAAACTCATGGTAGTGTTTTTGTTCAGATGTGCCCGGAGGCATCAATTCTTCGATAATGCTCAAACTTTGGGATTTTACCAAATGCCATCCGCTACAGCTATCCCCCCAGGTATAATGTTCGCTATTTTCTTTAGTTGTCTTCATTTTTTTGGTTGTTGCTCTTCCACGAATCTTATGATGTCTGTGGGGTAGTACCGATTTACAAAAATCATTGCGCCAATGGCAAATACAGCACTGCTCCCTTTTCCAGTACAACTGAATCAACATGCCCCGATTTATGGTTTTCCACATCCATAAAATGCAAATGCGTCCTCATGCCAGGATGCGTGTATACTCCTTCTCCAATAGAATCCGCCCAAAACCCTACGATTTTGATATCTTCATTATTGAGTTCAAACTTTTGTTTTGCCTTTTGGTGCTCTTTCTTATTATGGGGAATCGTATCGTTTTTATATATGATATGGTATTTCATCTTACTCGCGATACCTTCGATTCTGAACGGAAAAGGAATTTCTTCATTTAATCCACTTGTTTTGATATGA
The DNA here is from genome assembly GCA_039030475.1 of Bacteroidota bacterium. Taxonomy (GTDB): domain Bacteria; phylum Bacteroidota; class Bacteroidia; order Flavobacteriales; family Flavobacteriaceae; genus Flagellimonas. Next base: position 100,232 of record JBCCEC010000002.1, on the reverse strand, counting down.
TCTTGGACAAAACGTTCTACCTCGTCGAGACCGGAAACTTGGTGTTCCAACACGATTTTCTTCCAATGTGTACCGCTACCATAAGCTAAAAAAATTCCTTTGTTATTGGAAGATGTAGTGCTAAATGCTGGGATGCCATTGTCTATAGTTGCTACGGAAATAATGCCATTATAAGCCGTAATCTCACCATTTAGACCTTCTACTGGTCCAAGAGCATACAAATTGGGGATGTTTTGCAACGAGTCCAAGCTTATAGTCGCCGATAGGTCACCATCTTTGATGATTCTTAAACGACTTCCAACATGTTTGGCCCAATAGTTTTTTGATATGGTTTCATCAATTGAATCTTTGTTTTTTGACTTTTCGAAGCCACAACCTTGAACAACAAACAGAACAATTATTACTAAAATGGGCACACACCTCTTTCTCACTTTTTGTGATTTTTGAAGTTGGATAGAAAACGTTACTTGTATTGTAAAGATAATGGATCGTAAAGAGTTTTATGGCAGCGACTAAATGGTAAAATAGCACAGGTACATGGCTTAATCCGATTTTTCTTGGTTGGTCCCAAATCCATAGATGGTAGTTTGCATCCCGGCGATTTTCCATTGGCCGTTTACTTTTTCCATGAGTCGGGTCTCGCGTTTGCGCCCACGAAGCGAGTCTTGCTGCTCATAGGTGACCCATGCACCGTTTTCGTATAGTCGCACATCAATGCTATCCAATAATTCTGGAACAGGTTCCGGTTCTGGGTGTTCTTTAAAAAAGGTTTTTACAAACCCGCTGATTTCTTCCCAACCCACGGATTCGGAAAGTGTATTTTCTGGAAAATCAAGGTATATTTTAGTAATATCTGGGTCATGAACCCACTTTTGTTCCCAAGCCTCATAATCTCTTTGAAAGGCAGCTTTGGTCTCATTGTTCAGTGTTTCCAGAATTGCCTTTTTCTCTTGGGCGATAATAGTTGTTTCGTCTACATACTTAACGCGACTTTTTGTTTCTGTTTGCTTGCAACTTGTGATAATGGTCACCAGGATTAGTAGACAAATCAACAATTTTAAATACTTCATTTTATTTGGATTTAGTAAGGACCACATTTTTTTACCGTACATCTGATTTCTTGGTAGTTTTATAATAGACTTTGTACGAGTCTATTTATGTGGATATCGGGTTTACTTGGATTTTGCCCCCAATCGCCTTTAAAACTTTCATAACCGTCGCAAATTGAGGTTTGGCACCATCTGATAATGCTTTGTAGAGACTAGGCCTGCTCAATCCGGTTTCTTCGGATATTTTGGTCATTCCTATCGCTTTTGCAACATTTCCGATGGCATTGATTACATCTGCATTATCGCCCCCCTCTAAAACTGTGTTCAAGTATTCGGCGATCATTTCCTTACTGTCCAGATAATCCGCTATATCAAATTTTGAGGTTTTCATTTTTTATTTCTTAAATTTTTCCAAATCTCTTTTGCCTTCAGGATGTCCTTTTGTTGAGTGGATTTATCTCCTCCAACAAGTAAAACAATTATTTTCCCCTTCTTCTCTTTGAAGTAAATACGATAGCCTTTAGCAAAATTCACCCGTATTTCTCGAACTCCATCACCTACTGCCTTGCAATCTCAAAAATGTCCGCTACTTTGAATTTTTTGAATTCTGAACAATATCTTTGATTTGGCTTTCAGGTCTTTTAGTTTTCTAAACCATTTGTCAAATTCAATTGTTTTCTCAATAAAGAACATTCAATGTGTATCTATTTGGATACAAATTTAAGGTTTTTTATTGAAAGCTTTTATTGTGTTGCTCTATAAAGCTACAAGGACTTGACCATTACCAAGGATTGATGTCTTTTAGAAATCGAACAATTCTTTAAGTTCTATATCTAGGGCTTCGGCAATAGCTTTTAGAGTGCTAATTGTTGTATTAATGGCTCCTTTTTCAATGGAGTTTATCTGACTCCGTGATACATTGGACTCGTAGGATAGCTCATAGGTCGAGATGCTTTTTTGGATTCTGATATCCTTAACTCTTTTACCAAGGCTTTTCAGATAGTTATCATCTCTAATTTTTGTCATGAGTCCAAAGTCTCAATTTTTGTTTACATTTATAGACCTATATATAGTGCTATTATGCTAAATGATGAACAATACATTGAGCTGGAGAATTTAATCAAAGAAAGCTATGGTACAGCTTCAAAATTTTCAGATGTACTGGATTTAGGAATTGAAATGCTTTTTTATTTAGAGGAAGACGCTTTTGATAGGAAAGACGTCCAAAATGTGGTGGCTGCAATAAAGTGTATTGTTGGGGTTTTGAGAGCGTAATGCTTTCGTAGCCAATTACTTTAAACGATATTTAAGGTTATCTTCAAAAATAGTATGATCAATACCTAATTTGGTTAAAAGTGCTGAGATAAGAAGGCCTCTCAATTTATTTGTTAAACCAGACAATTCAAATCCTTTCAATGCTTTCTTTTCAGAATTCTTATCGAAGTGAGTATAATAATTTCTTGAGTTTTTGGCATCACGGCGGGTTTTTTCATCCAAGTTCTCCGAGACAAATGAATTTTTATAATCCCTTGTTAATTCATCAAGTCTCATTGCTAAACTTGGTTCGTTACCCATAAGTTTTGCTTCCAACCATTTTAAATCGTCATTTTTGAGATTTGAATTAGTTATAACCTGAGACACCAATTCTTTATACTTGTTTTTTGGGAGTTTCCTGTTTTCATAATTTATCCTGTGAAAACTTTCAATAGCCCTAATACATTCCATAAATCTTTCCTCTGAAAATAGATATTTGTTTCTAAAAAAATTAGTAAGTAATGTAATTACCGAATCCATTTCGTGATAAACATTAAACCAGTTCATGATTATCTCTGGGAATGATTTTGAAATGTCATTGTAGGATAGCAAATGGTACCAAGACTTTCTAATCTTATGTTTTTCATTGTATTTGGTGTGTTTATAAATACATTTAACTGATTCAAATACTTTTCCTTCTTTTCTTTTTGAAGTTTCAGTTTCGTCAAGGAGAATAATATTAAGAGGAAAGCTTTGCTCAAAAGTTACAAGTGTCAAGAAACTTATAAACTTCGAAATGTCTGTCAGTATTTTAAAGTAGTTAGTTGGTTTTGAATACTCAAAAGTAACATATGACTGCTCAAATAATTCAATTCGATTGTTAATTCCATTTGTGGTTAACGGAGCATCGAACGATATGTAACCAGAATCAACCTCTCCAAAATAAAAATCAATGTTTTCATTTGACTTATAATCAATAGAATACGATTTAGAATTACCTCCTTCATTAGTTATTTTCAAACCACTTAAATCAAACCACTGAAACAAATTGTGAGCTCTAAAAATAGTTGAACAAAAGGAGAGTTGTGTCTCTTCTAGAGCACAGATTCCTTCAAAAATTATTGATGGCTCATAAGTTTCAGTGACTATACTATTTCCAGTAGAAGTTTTCCTGTGATATGAGTTAAGTAAAGTTAAGTCCCCTTCATTTGTTTGGCCAATAATTAGCTTCTTTGTTGAGTCATTATGATGCTCTTTAAAGCTTCCAAAAATTTTGAGTTTAGCTCCCAACTCGGGTGAAAATGTTAAAAAACCATCGAACCAAATATTGGAGTTAAGAATTCTCCATTTACCACTATATTCTTTAGCTTCAACCATTATTATACAGCCACAACCCCCTTAATATGCGGATGTGGGTCATAATCCACCAACTCAAAATCATCAAAAGTAAAGTCGAAAATATCTTTTACAGCTGGGTTCAGTTTTATTTTGGGCAAAGGTCTTGGCTCTCGGCTTAATTGTAGTTCTACTTGCTCCATATGGTTGTTGTAGATATGGGCATCACCAAAAGTGTGGATGAAATCGCCAGGCTGGTAGCCACATACTTGGGCCATCATCATCGTAAATAGTGCGTAGGAAGCAATATTAAAGGGTACGCCCAAAAAGATATCCGCACTGCGTTGGTACAATTGGCAGGAAAGTTTGCCATCCGCTACATAAAATTGAAAAAAAGCATGGCATGGGGGTAAGGCCGCTTTGCCTTGTGCCACATTTTCAGAAAAAGAGATGGAAGTGTCCGGCAATACGCTCGGGTTCCATGCGGAGACCAACATTCTACGGCTATTGGGATTGCTTTTTAAAGTAGCTACGATTTCCTTTATCTGGTCAATTTCCTCTCCGTTCCAATTACGCCATTGGTGTCCATAAACGGGCCCCAAATCCCCATTTTCATCGGCCCACTCGTTCCAGATACGCACGCCATTTTCTTGCAAATAGCTCACGTTGGTATCCCCTTTTAAAAACCATAGCAGCTCGTGTACAATAGATTTCAGGTGTAGTTTCTTGGTCGTCACCATAGGAAATCCCTCTGAAAGGTCGAACCGCATCTGATAGCCAAAAACGCTTATAGTTCCTGTTCCTGTCCGATCTCCTTTCTGATTCCCGTGTTCCAAAACATGGTGCAGTAAGTCGTGATATTGTTTCATAGCCTGTAAAGGTAAAGGGTGATGGGCAAAAGGTAAAAGGTTGGCTACTAGGATTTATTATATTTTATTAACGATGTAATTTTGCGCTGTAAAAGTTGGATGCTATTGATGATGGGTTTTAATTGTTCCGGTGCTATAAATCGTAAATCTTCGCAAAGTATCAAATGGGTTTCCAGTTCTTAAGAAGAACCTAAACTTATTTGAAGAAACCTGGCAAAGTCTCTATTGGAATATTTCCCACAACCCTCGGCAATGTTAGCGGGAATCGAAACCACACATCGGTTTATCTGCGAAGTGAGACCATACCTTTCGGTTTCTGGGAGTACTTTGGTCAAGTTGTAAATTTTTTTCACCAAAACCCTCGCTTCTTTCCAAACCTCAAGTTCTCTAAAATTTCTCATAACGATTATCGTTTAAAAATTAGAGGTTGTATTATTTTATATCAAACTTTCAAAACCTTTTACCCTTCACCCATCACCTTATACCCCCTAAAACCCTCTACCAAATCATCCCAAAATCATCCCAGCAATGGTGGCAGATAAAAGAGAGGCCAAAGAACCGCCCAGAACGGCCTTCATACCAAATTCTGATAATGTTTTACGCTGACCGGGAGCAAGCGAACCGATACCGCCAATCTGAATTCCAATGGAAGCAAAGTTGGCAAAACCACATAACATATATGTCGCCATAATGACCGATTTGTTATAGGTAAAATGCAAATCATTGGTCATGGTCTTTAGTTCGGCTAACTGAATATATCCCACAAACTCACTAGCGGCAAGTTTAATGCCCAAGAGCTGCCCCATAAGCATAATATCCTCATTTGCAACTCCGATGAGCCACATGAGCGGGGCGAACACAGTTCCTAAAATAGCTTCAAGAGAGAAAGTGTCATAAGGGGAATTTGCAGCAATCCATGTGTTCAAGGTTGTGAAATCCCCGACCCAACCCAAGATACCATTGATCATGGCGATAAACGCTATAAAGACCAACAACATGGCTCCTACGTTAACGGCAAGTTTTAACCCTTCGGTAGTTCCATTAGCGATGGCATCCAAAATATTGGCGCCTATTTTTTCTGAAGAAACCTTTACGTCCGTATTTACTTTTTCGGTCTGTGGGTATAGAATTTTGGAGATGACAATGGCACCGGGAGCGGCCATTACCGAAGCTGCTAACAAATGTTTTGCAAAGACCAATCGTAACACAGGGTCGTCGCCACCTAAAAATCCAATATAGGCAGCTAGAACTGCACCGGCCACTGTTGCCATTCCGCCTATCATGACCAGGAGGATTTCGGACTTGTTCATTTTTTCCAAATAGGCCTTTATCAATAAGGGTGCTTCAGTTTGACCTAAAAAAATGTTTCCGGCAACGGAAAGACTTTCTGCACCCGAGATACCAAGAGCCTTAGAAAGCAGCCAAGCCAATGCACTGACCAATCTTTGGATAATTCCCAAATAGAATAAGACCGAGGTCAACGCAGAAAAGAAAATAATTGTTGGCAATACCTGAAAGGCAAAGATGAAACCAAAAGTATCCATGTCAACAACAAGGCCCTCAAAAAGAAACTGACTTCCAGAACGGGTGAAATCCAAGATGCTGACAAAAACCTTACCTATTTTTTCAAATCCATATTGAACCAACGGTACTTTAAGCACGCCAAAAGCAATCAGAAGTTGTAGTGAAAGCCCAATACCAACCGTTTTCCAATTGATTGCCTTTCGGTTGGAACTGAAAAGAAAAGAAATCAAAATCAACACCATCATACCCAAAAGTCCTCGTAACAACGTGGTTACCGTAAAACCTTGATTGGGTATTAATTGCGGGGGTTCTTCCGATAAAATATCGTTTATGATAGTTGTGTCCGGGACTACGTTCAGTGAATCAGTAGGAATCGTATTTTGTGCAAAGGAAGTAGCACAGACCAATAATAAAAGTAATAGAAAACCTTTGGTTGTATTGCCCATGTAAATGGTCTATTTGCGCTTGGATATTTCGTCCCTTACTTTTGCAGCCTTTTCGTAGTCTTCGTTGGCAACTGCTTTATCCAGTTCTTTATGGAGTTCTTCTAGTGTAAGTTCTCGATATCCTTGTGATGATGCCCCAGATTCGATTTCCACAGTTTCACCCTCTTGAAGTATTTCATCCACTACGATGCTGTCGTCATCATTTTCTTCGTTTTCTTTCGAGGAGAATTTTAAGAAGATTCCAGCTTTGTCCAAAATGGTTTTGTAGGTAAAGATGGGTGCATCAAATCGTAAGGCCAATGCAATTGCATCGCTCGTACGGGCATCTACGATTTCCTCTACCTTGTCCCGCTCACAAATAATACTTGAATAAAATACGCCATCCACAAGTTTATGAATGATGACCTGCTTTATCACGATTGCGAAGCGATCCGCAAAATTCTTGAAAAGATCATGGGTCAAGGGTCTTGGAGGTTTTATCTCTTTTTCCAGTGCAATTGCTATGGATTGTGCTTCAAAAGCACCGATAACGATTGGGAGTTTTCTATCCCCATCAACTTCATTTAAAATAAGGGCATATGCACCATTCTGTGTCTGGCTGTAAGATATCCCCTTTATTTTTAATCGTACTAAGCTCATATCATCTTCCTAAAACCAAATAAGGCTGTTCAAATAAGTGGCGATACCAGTTATCTGAACAGCCCCTTGCAATGGGCAAATTAACAAAAATTAAGCGTTCTGGGCTTTAAATTCCTTTAATTTTTCGATGAGTTCCGGAACCACCTCAAAGGCATCGCCAACTATTCCATAATCTGCGGCCTTAAAGAAGGGTGCTTCGGGGTCATTATTGATGACCACTTTGGTTTTGGATGCGCTTACGCCTGCTAAATGCTGTATAGCTCCAGAAATACCTATAGCAATATATAGGTTACTGGCAACCGGCTTTCCTGTTTGGCCCACATGTTCGCCATGGGAGCGCCATCCTAAATCAGATACCGGTTTGGAACATGCCGTAGCTGCACCCAATACATCGGCCAATTCTTCTATCATTCCCCAATTTTCTGGACCTTTTAGGCCTCGTCCACCAGAAACAACGACATCGGCATCTGCAATGGTGGCCTTTCCAACTACTTTGTCCACTTCAACTGATTTAGTGGCGAAGTCCGAGTCGCTTAATGATGGGTTGAAATCCTCAACTGAAGCGGAAACGGTATTTTCATGAACACCGTAGGCATTGTTGGATACACCTATAATTTTAATTTCTGAGCTAATTGCAGTATGTGCAAAACCTTTATTGCTGAACGCCGTTCTCTTGACCACAAAGGGTGAAGTGCTCTCTGGCGCGGCAACTACATTTGGTACATAGCCCGCGTTCAATTTTGCTGTTAGGATAGGGGCCAAAAATTTGGTATCCGCACTGGAACTTATAATAATGACCTTTGCGCTTTCTGCTTCGGCAACTTGGGCTATTGCGTTTGCATAGGCCTTAGCATTAAAAATGCTTAGTTGATCATTAGAGACCTTTACAACTTTGGAAACACCGTGAGCGCCCAATGTATCTTCGTTAGCTGAATTTATAGAAATAGCGGTGACCGTTTCGCCTAGTTCCTGAGCAACCTTGTAAGCATAGGAAGCCGCTTCGAAAGCATTCTTTTTAAACTTTCCTTTATCTGATTCGGTATAAACTAATACTGACATAATTTTTTGATTCTGATTTTTAAATGACTTTAGCTTCGTTATGCAATAGATTGACCAATTCGTCAATATTCTCCGCATCAATAAGCTTTACAGGGCCTTTGGCAGCTGGCTTTTCAAATTTTTGATCTTCGGTCGGTTTTGGGGCTTCAATAGGTTCTACTACGTTCAATACCTTTTTTCTTGCCATCATAATACCACGCATGTTGGGAATTCGCAAGTCACTTTCTTCGACCAATCCTTTCTGACCTCCTATAACCAATGGGAGGGTCGTACTTATTTTTTCTTTTCCACCATCAATTTCCCGCATAGCGGTTGCACTGGTACCATCAATGTCTAGACTGATACATGTATTTACAAAATTCATATCAAGTAATGTGGCCAAAATTCCTGGAACCATACCACCATTGTAATCAATGGACTCCCTACCTGCTATGATAAGGTCATAGCCTCCATTTTTAACAACCTCGGCCAATTGTCGTGCAACAAAAAAACCGTCGGTCGGTTCGGCGTTTATGCGTATGGCCTCATCGGCACCTATGGCGAGCGCTTTACGTATGGTGGGCTCTGTTTGTGCACCACCTACGGTTACAACATGCACTGCAGCTCCTTGTTTTTCCTTGAACCACATGGCACGGGTCAATCCAAACTCATCATTTGGGTTGATTACAAATTGAACTCCATTAGTATCAAACTTGGTATCCCCTTCGATAAAATTGATTTTTGAAGTGGTGTCCGGTACGTTGCTAATGCAAACTAAAATCTTCATATCCTCTTTAGGTTTAACATTTCAAAGATAGCTATAAAAATATGAAATTTATTATGCATGCATAATAAATTTTGTTCTTTTTTTTAGTTTTTGACGCTCCATTATTCCTGTATATTTTCCTATTTTTGCTTGCATTTTTGATGCACCAACTAAGTTTAATTAGTACAATTGATGAAAACACTACAGTTTAGACAAGCTATCCAAGAGGCAATGTCCGAGGAGATGCGAAAAGACGATACCATATACTTAATGGGAGAGGAAGTTGCCGAATATAACGGAGCCTATAAAGCTTCTAAAGGTATGTTGGATGAGTTTGGTCCAGAGCGTGTTATTGATACGCCCATTTCTGAATTGGGTTTTTCGGGTATTGGTGTTGGTTCTGCTATGATCGGTAACCGCCCGATTATCGAATTTATGACCTTTAACTTTTCCTTGGTGGGAATTGATCAAATTATCAATAATGCGGCCAAGATCAGACAAATGTCGGCGGGTCAGTTTCCCTGTCCAATAGTTTTTAGGGGACCGACGGCTTCTGCAGGTCAATTGGCAGCTACGCACTCACAAGCTTTTGAAAGTTGGTTTGCCAACTGCCCTGGATTGAAGGTAGTAGTGCCGTCCAACCCGGCAGATGCAAAAGGGCTGTTGAAATCGGCCATACGCGATGATGATCCGGTTATTTTTATGGAATCAGAACAGATGTACGGTGATAAAGGAGAAGTTCCAGAAGGTGAATTCACCATTCCGCTAGGTGTCGCTGACATCAAAAGGGAAGGAACGGACGTAACTATAGTATCTTTTGGTAAGATTATAAAGGAAGCTTACAAAGCCGCCGACGAATTGGAAAAAGATGGCGTAAGTTGTGAAATAATCGATTTACGTACGGTACGCCCAATGGACTATGAAGCCATTTTAAAATCCGTTAAAAAGACAAATAGATTGGTAATTTTAGAAGAAGCATGGCCCTTTGGCAATGTGGCTACGGAGATTATCTATCAAGTTCAGGACAAAGCTTTTGACTATTTGGATGCACCTGTGGTAAAATTGAATACTGCAGATACTCCAGCGCCCTACTCACCTGTGTTATTGGCAGAATGGTTGCCAAATCATAACGATGTGGTCAAGGCGGTCAAGAAAGTATTATATAAATAACTTGTTTATCTTTGTAAGATACATTAGCCTCTTCGACCTACGTTGATGAGGCTTTTTTTAAGGGACGGTATTTGATAAAAAATTACTTTAAAACCAAATCGATATATTTTTAAAATCCTTTTTAGGGTTTTTCGCATGTTCCAGATACCTAAAGATGAATAGATTCCTCCAAATTTTTCTTTTTCTAACCTTTTGTTCAGCTTTCTCCCAAACCAAAGTTGGTGGTATAGTAAAAGACGAATCTGGCGAACCCATAGCTTTCGCCAATATTATATTTAAAAATTCTTCAGAAGGAACCATTACCAATGATAACGGGCGTTTTTATTTTGAGTCAGATGAAACGTATGATACACTTTTGGTGTCTTTTATTGGATATGAAAATGAAGAGATTGCCTTGCAACAAAAGGTAAGCTATGGCATGGAAATTATATTGCGGGAAACTGCGGAACAGCTCCAAGAAGTTGTGGTTTACACAGGAAAACAGTCCAAAAAGAACAATCCTGCCATTGATATTTTAAAGAAGATTTGGGCGAAGAAGCGACAGAATGGAGTGCGGCAATTCAAACAATATCAATATGACAAATATGAAAAGCTCGAATTTGACCTAAATACGATTGATAGTGCCTTGATAAAGAGCAAATTGTTCAAAGGATTGGAGTTTGTGTTTCAGGATTTGGACACCTCCAGAATAACGGGTAAAACTTATTTGCCTATTTTTTTGAACGAGAGTTTCTCTAGGGTCTATGGCGATAACATTATAAAAGCAGAAAAAGAGGATATTCTAGGTAACAATAATGCTGGTTTTAGTGGAAATCAATCGGTTACTGCCTTTGTTGAAGATCTTTACTCGGATTACGATATCTATGACAACTACCTAAAGTTCTTTGATAAAAGTTTTACCAGCCCACTCTCAAAAACAGGAGTGGATACCTACAACTATGTGCTTTCCGATAGTACTTTTATCGATAATAAATGGTGTTATAATATTATTTACTACCCAAGGCGAAAAAATGAATTGACCTTTAAAGGAGATTTTTGGGTGAGCGATACCACATATGCCATTAAAAAAATTAACCTTCAGGTAACCAAAAGTGCCAATATAAACTGGGTAAAGGAAATTTACATAGAACAGGATTTTGACGTTGTAAACGATTCGGTTTTTTTGATTAAGAGGGATTATATGCTAAGTGATTTTAGTTTCTCAAAAAAGGAAGCTTCGCGGGGCGTTTATGGCAAACGAACTACGGTTTACGATAACTATGAATTCGATACCAAGCGTCCGGAAGAATTCTATAAAGCAAAATCCGACCCGTATGACCCGAGAGTCTTTACCAGGGACAGCACATTTTGGAAAAATGCCCGTTTGGAACGGCTTAATGAAGATGAATCTGGAATATTCACGATGCTCGATACATTAAAAACTGTTCCTAAGTTTAGAACGTATTATGACATTGTAAGCATCTTGGGCTCGGGTTATATCGAAATAGATAAATGGAACATTGATATTGGTAATATCTACAGTGTATTTGGATTTAATGACGCGGAGGGTATACGAACCAGACTTGGGGCCAGAACCTATTTTGGGCAGAACGATACGTGGCGGCTTGAAGGCTATATGGCCTACGGATTCAAAGATAAAAAGGCAAAGCACGGATTATCTGCCAAATTTCTCTTGGATAGAAAAACAAGATTGATTCTGTCCGGTGGTAACCGAAGGGATATAGAACAGCTAGGGATAAGCTTGACCAGTACCAACGATGTTTTGGGTAGGAGCATTGCTTCATCCGCATTGGTTACCGTAGGAGCCAATGACCGCCTTACCAACATTAATCTTTCCACCTTAAATTTTGAAATGGAACCTGCCACAAATTTCAGGGTTAGGGTTGGAGGTTCGTTTAGGACATTGAGTTCTGCATTGCCCGAAGCTTTTGTTCTGGACTACGTAGACCCAGAAGCACCAGGTGGAATTTCTTCAGAGGTAAAGCAATTTGATATTAATACAACATTGATTTATACGCCCGGAAGAAGGACAATTGGGTATGGCGTAGAACGGAATGAAATCAATGATGATTACAGTACAATACTTTTTAATTATACCAAAGGTATAGATGGGTTCTTGGAAAGTGATTTTGACTATGAGCGAATTCAGTTTTCTTACAGACAGCCTTGGCAAATAGGTGGTTTTGGTAGGCTCACCAGTAGTATAGAGTTGGGAAAAACTTTTGGGGAGGTTCCTTTGGGCCTGTTGAGCGTTGTGCCTGGGAACCAAACACTCTTCTCGTTGTACAATACATTTCCAAACCTGGATTTTTATGAATTTGTTACAGATACCTATGCAACGATCCATTTAGAGCACAACTTCAATGGTCGCTTATTTTCAAGAATACCTTTCTTGCGAAAATTAAACTTAAGGGAGATTGTTGGATTGCGAGGTGCCTGGGGCCAATTATCGGACGAAAATATAGCATTAAACTCACCCACGAATATAACATTGATTGCTCCTGATGATCAGATTTATTGGGAATATTCCTTTGGAATAGGTAATATCTTTAAGATTTTCAGGATTGATTTCAACTTTAGGGGAAATTATCTTGATAATCCAAACGCTCGCCCCTTTGGTGTTACCGGTAGCTTTGGATTTAATTTTTAATTAATACTAAGGAAGCAATTTCTTTATCCTATTCCCCACATACTCGTTATTTTTGCAAAATAAAAAATTTGAAATGTCTAAAAAAGAAGAAGTTACCTTTGATGTCCTTATAGAAATCCCAAAAGGAAGTAGGAACAAGTATGAATACGATTTTACCCTACATAAAATTAGATTCGATAGAACACTTTTTTCCTCAATGATGTATCCGGGAGATTATGGCTTTATTCCTGAGACCTTGGCTTTGGACAAAGATCCATTAGATATTTTGGTTTTGGGTACAGAACCAACTTATCCTATGGTTGTCATGGAAGTAAAGCCTGTTGGGGTATTCCATATGACCGACGAAAAAGGACCTGATGAAAAAATTATCTGTGTTCCTATTTCTGATCCAATTTGGAGCAAGAGAAATGATATCAGTGACATAAACCCACATAGATTAAAAGAAATTGAACACTTTTTTCAAGTATATAAGGATTTAGAAGAAAAGAAAGTGGATACCGGTGGATGGGGAGATGCAAAAGAGGCTGTAGAAATATACCATCAATGTGTTAAAAGATACGAAGAAAGCGAACATAAGAAGAAGCGCACTTTTACAATTTAAGTAGTATTTTGTGTTAGAAAAATGCGTCTTTTGTAATAAAAGGCGCATTTTTTTTATTAGTCGGTATTTTACTACTTTTGCTGGCACTAAAAAAACATAAACAACTAAAAAATAACTAAACAACTATGGAATTAATAGTAAAGTTTTTGCCCGTATTTGGTGTTTTGGCCCTCCTATACGTTTTTATTAAAAGTGGATGGGTATCCAAACAAGAAGTAGGCGATGCTAAAATGGCAAGAATTGCCAAAAATATCGCTGATGGGGCAATGTCTTTCCTCAAAGCAGAATACAAAATATTGAGCATCTTCGTAATCGCTGTTGCCATACTTCTGTTCTTTAAAGGAAGTAATGAAGAAGGGTCTAACGGCATGGTAGCACTATCGTTTGTTGTTGGTGCCATCTGTTCCGCATTAGCAGGATTTATAGGAATGAAAGTTGCTACAAAAGCTAATGTGCGTACCACAAATGCCGCAAGGACTTCACTAGGAAAAGCCCTTGAAGTTGCTTTTGCCGGTGGTGCTGTAATGGGACTAGGAGTAGTTGGCCTTGGTGTTCTAGGTCTTAGCGGACTTTTTATGTTGTATAGTGGACAAGGATGGGAGCTTGGTGAAGTATTGAATGTGCTTTCAGGATTCTCATTAGGAGCTTCTTCCATTGCGCTTTTTGCCCGTGTGGGTGGTGGTATTTACACCAAAGCTGCAGATGTTGGTGCTGACTTGGTAGGTAAAGTAGAAGCGGGTATTCCAGAAGATCACCCGTTAAACCCTGCAACTATTGCAGATAATGTTGGTGATAATGTTGGTGATGTTGCCGGTATGGGCGCCGATCTTTTTGAATCTTATGTTGGTTCCATAATCGGTACTATGGTATTGGGTGCTGCATTTACACAAATTCCAGCTTTTCAAGGCTCTTTTGATGGATTGGGAGCAGTTTATTTACCGTTGGTGTTAGCAGCAGTTGGTATCATTATGTCCATCATAGGTACATTTTTTGTAAAAGTTAAGGATGGAGGAAATCCACAAACAGCTTTAAATATTGGTGAATTTGGTTCAGCGGGATTAATGCTTGTTGCCTCATATTTCATTATTACCAATATGCTACCCGAAAGTTGGACTTTTGGTAGAACTGAATATGGTGCTATTGGTGTGTTCTTTGCTGTAATTGCTGGTCTTGTCGCTGGTCTTGCAGTAGGTAAAGTAACCGAATATTATACAGGTACCGGAACAAAACCGGTTAGTTCGATTGTTCGTCAGTCAGAGACTGGTGCTGCTACAAATATCATAGCTGGTTTGGGCGTAGGTATGATGTCTACAATGTTCCCTATCATTTTGATTGCTGCTGCGATTTTGGTTTCGCATCATTTTGCTGGTTTATATGGTATTGCTATTGCAGCGGTAGGTATGTTGGCAAATACAGGTATTCAGTTAGCGGTTGATGCTTATGGCCCAATCTCGGATAATGCCGGGGGTATTGCTGAAATGGCAGAATTAGAACCCGAAGTTCGTGAGCGTACCGATAAATTGGATGCTGTTGGTAATACAACGGCTGCCATTGGAAAAGGATTTGCAATCGCTTCTGCTGCGCTAACGGCGTTGGCATTATTTGCTGCTTTTATGCAGACTGCGAATATAACTGCCATAGATGTTTCTAAACCAACGATAATGGCTGGTCTTTTGATTGGGGGTATGCTACCTTTTGTATTCTCTGCATTATCGATGAACGCCGTAGGTCGTGCTGCAATGGCCATGATTGAAGAAGTTCGTCGTCAATTTAGGGATATTCCTCAATTAAAAGCTGCATTGGAAGTGATGCGAGCAGTTGATTCTGATATGTCCAAAGCTACAGAGGCACAAAGAGCTACTTTTGATGCCGCTGATGGTGTTGCGGAATATGATAAATGTGTAGCAATTTCTACGCAGGCTTCTATTAAAGAAATGGTATTGCCAGGTCTTTTAGCAATTGCTGTTCCAGTTGCTGTTGGATTTATTGGAGGTGCTGAAATGTTGGGAGGATTGCTTGCAGGAGTTACCACCTGTGGAGTTTTAATGGCTATTTTCCAATCCAATGCAGGTGGTGCATGGGATAACGCTAAAAAGACTATTGAAAGTGACGGACGTAAAGGAACCGATGCGCATAAAGCTGCCGTGGTTGGTGATACCGTTGGAGATCCGTTCAAAGATACTTCGGGGCCTTCTTTGAACATTTTGTTAAAGTTGATGTCGGTTGTTGCGTTGGTAATCGCTCCAAGTTTGGTAAGTCTTTCACCTACAGATGAAGTAAGCATGATGAAGGAAGACGGTACGATGATTTCAATTACCGAAGATGGAATGAAGGAAACAAGACAAGTTGAAAAACAGTTCCGAGTTGAAATGAGCAATACTACGGACGGAGCTTACAAAGCAGTTGTTACATCAACCTACAATGTGGCCGGAGAAGCAAAAGAAGAAGTAAAAGAATTTATGGGAGCTTCTAAAGGACAAGTTGAAAAACTTGTAGAAGCTTATAAAAAAGAGTAGTTGCAGTTTTACTGTAGACTAAAAAACCACGCCTTTGGCGTGGTTTTTTAGGTTATTGGTATGAACAATATCAGTTCGAGCGCAGTCGAGAACTGGTAAACTTTAGTAATTTTAAGTTCCCACTATCCTTGAACTAACCATTTAAAATTATTGTAGTTTAAAAGTAATCGGAATGGCAAAAGGAACTTTTACAGGGGTGCCTCGTTGCTTTCCTGGAGTCATTTTTGGTAGTTTTGAGATAATTCTAGCTGCTTCGGTTTCCAATACTTTATGAGGGCCACGCATTTTAACCTCTGCGATACTTCCGTCTTTTTGGATGGTAAACACCAAATTTACGCGTCCCTGTAGCCCCATTTCTTGGGCAGCTTCAGGATAACGAAAGTTTTTTCGAATATGCTTTTGCATCATTTCCTGAAAACAAGTTCGCTGATCATCAGCATCTTCACAACCGGGAAAAACAGGTACATCTTGAATGACGGTAAAGGGTACTTTGTCCGGTACGTCATTGTCTACAACTTCTATATCGTCAATATCAACAATCTCGGTATCTTGGTTTGAGTCTGATGCTTTAATCACGGTCTCTACAACTTCCTCATCATCTTCAGCAATTTCAATAACAGGAGGAGTGTGGATTTTGGGTGGAGGCGGGGGTAGTTTTTGAAAAGTTATGGGGGCCTCTTCGGTAAGTTCATCTTGTAGATTTAGTTGGGCAGTGTCCCATTCTTTTACTGAGTAAGTTTTCCATTCTAAAGCTAAATATGCTAATAAGAGCACAGCTACTAGTCCCATAGAAAAATACAGAATGCTATTTTTCTCTATTTTGTGGTTTTCATTCTTTTTTGCTTCCATCGTAATTGTTTTAGAGTTACAAGATGAAAGTAGTTGTAAATGAATCGCTTAAAAAGTTAGAATGAGTGAATGCACCTTCTGATCGAGGGAAAAACTAAAAAGTTGTTTGTTTGGTTAGGAGTTAGGAGTTAGGAGTTAGGAGTTAGGAGTTAGGAGTTAGGGGTTCGTTTTCGATTGCTCGCTTCTGAGGTTGGAGTTGGATTTTACTTTTGAACTTGAACTTGAACTTGAACTTTTATTTGATTTTAGTTCGTGGTCAATGGTCATGTGATGGAAGGAATTTTCGATGCTTTTCCGTTTTTGAGCTATAAATTCTTCTTTGCAGGATGAATACGCTTTTATTCTAATTTCTAAAAGCGAAGCGGTCTAAAAATCTACTCAAAATAATCCATGTATTTCTGCATCAATTTTATTGATTACAGAACCCAAATCTTCGGGATTGTCCACAAAGTTTAAGTTGTCTACATCTAGAATAATTAGTTTGCCTTTTTCATAAGTGTTCACCCAAGCTTCATAACGTTCATTAAGTCGGCTTAAGTAGTCTATGGAGATACTATTTTCATAATCCCGTCCACGCTTATGAATCTGGTTTACCAAATTGGGAATAGAGCTACGTAAATAAATCAATAGATCAGGCGGTTGTACCAGCGTTTCCATCAGATTAAAAAGACTGGAGTAATTCTCAAAATCGCGGTTGGTCATAAGTCCCATGGCATGCAGGTTGGGTGCAAAAATATGGGCGTCCTCATAAATCGTTCTATCCTGAATTACTTTTTTGCCTCCTTCACGAATTTTTAGAATTTGCCTATACCTACTGTTCAAAAAATAGATTTGAAGGTTAAAACTCCAACGCTCCATTTGTGTGTAGAAATCGTCTAAATACGGATTGTCCACTACGTCTTCAAAATGGGCATCCCATTTGTAATGTTTTGAAAGTAGCGTGGTCAAGGTGGTTTTTCCCGCTCCAATATTTCCTGCAACTGCAATATGCATGGTCTGGTATTTTATAGCTATTTGTTAAAATGGTCGGAGCTTGCAATATACAAAGTATATCGAGTTAGAAGAAAAAAATAGGTTGAAATGAAAAGTATTTTAGCAGATCAATTTATAGCCGTATCCCCTGATGTTTACGATTTGAACATTTGGGTCTTTTTGCAATTTTTTACGGAGCTTGGTAATAAAGACATCCATGCTGCGAGCATTGAAAAAATCGTCATTGCCCCAAATTTTGTTTAGGATCAAAGAACGGTTCAAAACCTCATTCCGGGTTTCGGACAAATGGAACAACAACTCAGATTCTCTATGTGTAAGTGGTATTGTCTCATTTTGTAGCGTTAACTTTTGTTTTGTCCTATTGAAGCTATAATTTCCTATGGGGATATCTTTTTTAGCTCTTTTTAAATTGTTTCTATTTAAGAGCGCATGAATTCGAACAATAAGTTCTTCCATGCTGAACGGTTTTTTTAGATAGTCGTTTCCACCGAGCTCAAATCCTTCTACTACATCTTTGGTCTGGGATTTGGCCGTAAGAAATAAAATGGGTATTTCTTTGTCTTGCGCTCGAATCTCCTTGGCTAAAGTAAAACCATCCTTTTTGGGCATCATCACATCTAACACCAACAACTTTGGTTTTTCTGAAAGATAAAGCTTAAGTGCAGTTTCTCCGTTTTCGCAAAAGAGAACGCTAAAATTTCTCGTTTCAAGACTTTCTTTTACAATTTTTCCCAGTGCCGGTTCATCTTCTGCCAACAGTATTTTTATTGGTTGGTTCATAGCACTATTTTAAAAATGGTGTTCCCGTTGCCTTGTATCAAAACAAGTTTGCCACCATGCTTTTCCACTATTTTTTTAGCATAGAAAAGTCCAATACCAAAACCCTTGACATCGTGTTGATTTCCAGTAGGGATTCTATAGAACTTATCAAATATTTTTTCCCTATGGCTGATGTCTATTCCTTCCCCATTATCGGCTACCGAAATTTCAATAGTATCCGAGCGTGTAGTAATATTGACTTCAATTTTAGGCCCACCATATTTGATGGCATTATCGATTAGATTGGCCAGTGTATTTTCAAAATGAAATGCATCGACCGGTATTGTTATTTCATTTTTAGTACTGGTAAATCGAATATCTTTTTCTGGTGAGAGTATTTGATGTTTTTCTACAAGAACCTTTGTTATTTCGACCAAGTCGTTAGGTTCTTTGTTAATAATTAGTTTATCACTATCCAAAGTTGCCGTCTCTAAAAGTTTCTCAACCATAAGGTGCAATTTTTTTAGCTGTTTGTTAGAGATGTCTAAATATGTCTCAGTCTTTTTTTTGTCATTGGTCTGGTTAAAGTTTTCGATTGCATCAATAGCAGCGGTTATTGTAGCAATAGGAGTTTTGAATTCATGTGTAATGTTGCTGATAAAATCGTTCTTCATCTCGGCCAGGTCCTTTTGCTTCTTGATAACGTGGAGCAGGTAAAAAAGACAACCTATGGTGCACGCCGAAAGTAATAGTGAAAGGAGAATCCCCGTCAGGCTATACTTTAGAATCGTGATGGTCGGGTTGGAGTATACTAGTTTTAGTTGTTCCCTTCTGGGTAAATAGGTCGATTTAGAAAATGTACTTAAGGTAAGCTGCTTTGCAGTATCTCTTTGAAATGTTTTAATAACCGAGTCTCTGTCAATATGCTGTAAACTATAGTCTATTGGTATGCCTTTTCGTTGCAGTTGATGTTGCAGAATAGTATCTAGTTTTTGAAAGTTCAGGCTATCTTTTGTTATGGCAAAGATGATTTTGCTGGTCAAATTTGCCAACCCTATAGTGCTGTCCACCTCCTTGAGCCTATTAAAAATAGACATAGCTCTAATTTGCTGAGGTTTTAATTTTAGATTAGTCGGGTCTATGATTTTAGACCAATTTTTTACACTATCGTGCACTTTAAAAGTGTTTCTTCTAAACCTGTGAAAAGAAGAATCATTAGCCATATGTTGCAAGATTTTTCTAGTGCTCAACGAATCCTTACTGTTATTGGTGAAAGCGATAATATCCGTTTTTGCTAAGTCTGAAAAGTAGATTTCCACACTATTGTCAAGACTTGTTTGTACCTCGTTGGTCAAACGCTGTTTATTGCCGTTGTAGTTCTGGATATTCCAATACACCTGTATGGTAATAATTAGGGCTATTGTAATACTTATAAAGTAAAGTAATAATGTATAGTGGTGTTTTTTCACAGTTTAAAGGTAAACACAATGATTCGGCCAAGAAAAATCGGTTAACACACGTTAACACTGATTAACCTTGTTTTTGCTCAAGATAGTTCAAGTTTGTAATGGTGCTAAATAGTAATTGATAATAAAGAAGTTTTAGTAAACCATTTCTAATTGCTTAAGTCTAATCATAAAAATTAAAACCATGAAGAAATTCTACATGTTTGCCTTTATCATGATTTTTTTCGTAAAAGCTTTTCAAGCACAGGACTTTCAGGGCAAAGCCATTTATCAGAGTAAAACTACCGTTGATATGAATTTAGATAATCGTCAAATTCCGGAAGAGCAAAAACAACGTATTAGGGAGCGAATGAAGAATGCTATGGAACGTAGTTTTGAACTTACATTTGACAGAACTACTTCAACGTATGTGCAAGAAGAAAAGTTAGAGACCCCATCGGCCAATACGGGCAGACGGGCCGGTTTTCGAGTTGCCTTCGGAGCAACGGGTGATGGTGAACTTTACAAAAATGTACAAGACCAGTTGTATGTAAACCAGACAGAAATGTTTGGTAAGGTGTTCTTGATAAAAGATAGTTTGACCAGTTGGGAATGGAAACTAGGCTCAGAAACCAAGAAAATAGGAAATTATACTTGCTATAAAGCTACTGCGGTAAAAAAGGCCGATTCGGTAACTCTCCAAAGTTTTCGGCGCTTTGGCCCACGACCCAATGAAAATCGTCGTTCTACCCCTAATGACAGCGTTCAGCAGGATAGCACAAAATCTAATTCATTGCTTTCAAGAATAGACCCGCCAAAGGACAGGACGGTTACGGCGTGGTATACGCCAGAGATTCCTGTAGGTCAAGGTCCTGGTAATTATTGGGGTTTGCCCGGGTTGATTTTAGAAGTGAACGACGAACGTACAGCCATTTTATGTAGTAAGATTGTATTGAACCCAGAGAATAAGGTTGAAATCAAAGCTCCCTCAAAAGGTAAGGAAGTGAGTCAGGATGAATACAATGATATTATGGCCAAAAAGATGGAAGAAATGTCAGAACGTTTTAGGGGAGGTAACCGTAGAGGTAATGGAAATACCATAAGGATAAGGGGTTAATGAAATATCTTTTCAGTACCATAGGGGCATTATTATTAGTTGCGAGAGTTGCCTCAGCGCAAAATATTTCAATTTCAGGTACGGTTCGTGATTCATTACAAAATCCGTTGGATGTGGCCAATGTTGTTGCAGTTAACCAGTCCAATCAAGCCTTGGATGGTTTCGGAATAACAAACCCACAGGGATTTTATAAGATAAAGCTCAAGGCGAACACAGCATATATTTTAAGGATTAGTTATCTGGGTTTTGAGACCAAAGAGCTGGCCATAACTACCACAGATGCTGATATAATCAACGATATAACCCTAATGCCGCAAGCAGAACGTTTGGAAGAGGTCGAAGTGGTCTATGAGATTCCCATAACCATCAAAGGAGATACTATTGTGTACAATACAGATTCTTTTGTGTCCGGCACCGAAAAAAAATTGGCTGACGTCTTGGAAAAACTCCCGGGTGTTGAGGTCAACGATGACGGAGAGATTGAAGTAGAGGGGAAGGCCGTGACCAAAGTGATGGTCGAAGGAGAGGATTTTTTTGATGGAGATTCCAAATTGGCAGCGGAGAATATTCCAGCAAATGCATTGGATAAAGTCGAGGTACTTCGAAATTACAGTGAAGTCTCTCAGTTGAGTGGCGTCACCAACAATCAAGACAATGTAGCGCTCAATATTAAATTGAAAGAAGGGAAAAAGAAATTTTGGTTTGGTGAAATTAGCGGTGGAATGGGGTTGGACGAACGTTATGTTGTGCATCCAAAACTGTTTTATTACAGTCCGGAATACAGTGTGAATATTTTGACCGATTTGAACAATATTGGAGAGTTACCCTATACGGCACAGGATTTTAGAAATTTTGTAGGTGGTCTGCGAACCGCCACCCGCTCCAACAACGGCACCACGTTTACTACGGGTTCGAACAGCTTGGGGCTTTCTACCTTACAGAATAACAGGGCTAAAGAAATCGATACTAAGTTTGGGGCGGTCAATTTTAGTTACAAGCCTTCCGAGAAGTTTCGTCTAAGCGGTTTTGGAATTTATTCCTACACCAATACTTTGCTCGAAACTGATGTTACCCGAACTTTCATCACCAGTAATCAAGTAGAGGCCACCCAGACCAATTCTGATCAGACCAATAAATTGGGGCTTATCAAATTTGCTGCCAATTTTAATCCCACATCCAACTTTCAATGGGATTATGATGTCACCATCAAATTAGCAGACGAAGAAGAACAGGTTGATTTGACTACCGTTTCTGATGTCACCGATGCTATTCAAGAAGATATGCAACAGCGACCGCTTAGCGTTACCCAAAATTCAAATGTCTATTTCACATTGGACGAGAAACACATTTTTGCTTTTGAGGCGCAATACCTACATTCAAATGATGACCCGTTTTATAATGCGATTCGTTCCATACAGCCTTTTCAAGATGTGGTTCCTTTTGATCAAGACCAAGATGCCTTTGACATTGATCAAGAACAACGGGTGTTGGCCAATCGATTTGATGCTAAGTTGGATTATTTTTGGGTCACCGGTCCAAAAAGTAATCTCAATTTTACTTTGGGTACGACCCAAAGCAGCCAAAATTTTGACTCCCGTATTTTTCAGATTTTGGATAATGGTTCAGAACTTGATTTCGAAGAACCCGAATTCAATAATAGGGTCAATTTTAATTTTTCCGATTTTTATTTTGGATTGCACTATAAGCTGATAGCTGGAAAGTTGACCATTAACCCTGGCTTTAATGTTCACACCTATGCAGCTACGAACGAACAATTGGGGACGGAAGTTAAAGATGGGTTGTTCAATATTGTGCCGGATGTATTTATTAATTACCAGTTCAAGCAATCGGAGAGTTTACGATTCAACTACAGTGTAAGACGAAATTTTTCTGATATCAATAGTTTTGCCGAAGGCTTTGTTTTTAACAATTATAATTCGTTGTATCAAGGTAACCGGGATTTGGAGAGCGCACTGTACCATAATTTTTCTTTGAACTTTTTCAGTTTTAACATGTTTAGCTTACAGAATATTTTTGCCAATGTTGCCTATAGTAAACGTATTGATGCTTTTAAAACAAACACTTCTATTGTGGGCATCAATCAACTACAAACTACGATAAATTCAAATTTAGAGGATGAAACCTTAAGTGGGTCGGGTAATTTTCAACGTACTTTTGGACGCGTAAAAGTTAGTGCACGAGCATCTTTGGCCTATTCAAATACTTTTAATATAATCAATGAATTCCCACAGAATTCCACTTCCTTCACGCAAGACTATACAGCTTCTTTAGGTACCAGCTTTAAAAACGCACCAAACGTAGAGTTGGGCTATCGGTATAATTCCAATACCTATAAAACAGGCGATACCGAGTCGACCTTTTTTACAGATAGACCTTTTATAAAAATTGATGCCGCTTTCTTGAAAAACTTTATCTTTTTGGCAGACTACGACTATTATTTCTATAGGGATAAGGCCAATACTGTTGAAAATGAGTATGGTTTTATGAATGCAAGCCTATCCTATCAAAAACCGAATAGCAAATGGGAGTTTAGCATCAATTCAACAAATTTGACCAATACAACGGAGCTCAATCTGGACACGTTCAACGATTTGTTCTTCAGCACTTCCTCTTATTTTGTACAGCCTAGATATGTATTTTTAAAGGTGAAATATGAGCTGTAAAGAAAACCAGTAATTGTTTTGGTTTTTTTCTGTTTTCATATACTTTTGCCTTCCAATAATGAGGATAGATTTGACTGATTGCAACCTCTAAAAATGCTAAAGCAGTTCATACCAGATTCATTTTGGTATTTCTCCAGTAAGAGATTGAACTCCTTCAACATGTGCCGGTCAAACATATCCATAAAATTAAAGAATGGCATATCTATTTACATCAGAATCTGTAAGTGAAGGTCACCCAGATAAAATCGCAGATCAAGTTAGCGACGCTCTTTTAGATAATTTTTTAGCTTTTGACCCAGAGAGCAAAGTTGCATGTGAAACTTTAGTGACTACAGGACAAGTAGTTTTGGCCGGCGAGGTAAAAAGCGGTACTTATTTAGATGTTCAAAATATAGCGAGGGACGTTATCAATACTATAGGCTACACCAAAGGTGAATATCAATTTAGCGGAGACTCTTGCGGGGTTATATCACTGATTCACGAACAATCCCAAGATATTAACCAAGGAGTAGATCGGGGAGCTAAAGAAGAACAAGGAGCGGGAGATCAAGGAATGATGTTCGGTTACGCAACCAAAGAAACCGAAAACTACATGCCTTTGGCATTGGATATTTCCCATAAAATCCTTCAGGTCTTGGCAGATTTAAGAAAAGATGGCAGTAAAATCGATTATTTGCGGCCTGATGCCAAAGCACAGGTAACCATAGAATATTCAGATGATAACGTACCCCAACGTATTGATACGATAGTGGTTTCTACCCAGCACGATGAGTTTGATTCCGATGCAAATATGTTGGCGAAGATCAAGGAAGATATTGTGGGCGTTCTAATCCCAATCGTGAAAAGTTTATTGCCCAAAAACACACAAGATTTATTTACAGAGGATATTACGTACCATATCAATCCTACGGGGAAATTTGTGATTGGCGGTCCTCATGGTGATACAGGTCTTACTGGGCGTAAAATAATTGTGGACACGTATGGTGGAAAAGGAGCACATGGTGGTGGAGCTTTTAGTGGAAAAGACCCAAGCAAGGTTGATAGAAGTGCAGCGTATGCCGCAAGACATGTGGCCAAAAATTTAGTGGCTGCTGGAGTTGCTGATGAAATTTTGGTACAGGTGAGTTACGCTATTGGAGTAGTGGAGCCTACATCCATCTTTGTAGATACGTACGGTACGGCAAATGTTCATTTGTCCGATGGTGAAATAGCAGAAATAGCATCAGAATTGTTTGATATGCGTCCTTTTGCCATAGAAGAACGCTTAAAATTGAGAAATCCCATCTATTTAGAAACTGCGGCGTACGGGCACATGGGGAAAGAACCCAAAACCGTCAACAAGATTTTTGAATCACCTTATAATGGTAGAATAGAAAAAAAAGTGGAGCTCTTTACTTGGGAAAAACTGGATATGCTGGATAAAGTGAAAACAGTTTTTAAACTCTAGAATAAATAACAAATAAAAAAAAGACCGGTAACGGTCTTTTTTTTATTGGCATACTCTACTGAACTTTAGTAGTTTTAGAAGATTAAATATTTCCAAATGAAAAGTACGCTCAAAATAGTTTTTTGCACCATAACCCTTTTGTCTATTAGTTTAGCTTGTAAGCAAACTGTAAAAACCGATACCCAGAAAGAAAGTAGTTACGTAGCAGAAAATTACGTTAAAAAAGAAGTGGATATTGCCATGAGGGATGGTATAAAATTACACACGACGATTTATTCTCCAAGGGATACCTCTAAAGAATACCCAATTATCATGCAGCGTACGCCTTACAGTTCTAGACCCTATGGTGAAAATCAATTTAAAGAAAAGATAGCTCCCAATATACACATGATGGAAGAAGGATACATTGTTGTCTATCAAGATGTACGCGGTAGATGGTTGAGCGAAGGCAGTTATGAAAATATGCGTGCATACATCCCCAACAAAACTTCGGATGAAGATGTGGATGAAAGCTCGGATACCTACGATACGATTGAGTGGCTCGTAAACAATGTGGAAAATAATAATGGAAATGTAGGTATATGGGGAATTTCTTATCCCGGATTTTATTCTACCTATGCAACGGTAGATGCACATCCAGCATTAAAAGCAGCATCTCCCCAAGCAAGTATAGGAGATTTCTTTTTTGATGATTTTCATCATAATGGAGCCTATTTGCTGAGCTATTTTAGGGCTACCTCGCTATTTGGGACGCCGAGGCC
This sequence comes from Bacteroidota bacterium, assembly GCA_039030475.1. Lineage (GTDB taxonomy): Bacteria > Bacteroidota > Bacteroidia > Flavobacteriales > Flavobacteriaceae > Flagellimonas. The sequence goes on along the minus strand of JBCCEC010000002.1, from coordinate 74,320 downwards.
AAATGGAGACCAGCCCATTGATACGGCATGGTACGCATTGCCTGATATTGGCACAGAAGATCAATATCAATTTTTCTTGGATAAAGGGCCTTTAAGTAACCTGAATTCTTTCTTTGAGTATGATTTAAAAGATCAAACCTCCATAGCTCCAGATGCCATGACCGATGATTTCTTCTGGAACGAATTAAAAGAGCATCCGAATTATGATGAACTTTGGAAGAGTCGGGGAATCATCCAACATTTAAAAAGTGTGAAATCCCACGTGGCAACTATGGTCGTTGGTGGTTGGTTTGATGCTGAAGATTTATATGGTCCATTGGAAACCTACAAGAATATTGAAAAATACAATCCAGAAAACTATAATACAATGGTTTTTGGACCTTGGGACCACGGAAGATGGTCTAAAAGGGATGGACGAACTGTTGTTGGTAATTATTACTTCGGAGATGAAATATCAGAATTCTATCAAGAAAATATTGAAACGAAGTTTTTTCATCATTTCTTGAAAGGAGAGGGCGATAAAAATTCTGGCCTGCCCGAAGCATACGTTTTTGATTCAGGAAGAAAAGAATGGAAGCAATATGATACATGGCCCCCAGAAGGTGTTCAGAAAAAAGAAATGTTCCTATCAGAAAATCAAGAATTGACAGCCGAGCTTAAAGAGACTTCTGGAATACAGTTTATCAGTGATGTTAAAAAACCGGTGCCTTATTCTGAGGATGTGAAATCCGTGTTCACGCCAAGAAAATACATGACGGACGACCAACGTTTTGCGTCTAGGCGTTCCGATGTTCTGGTATTTGAAACTGAAGTAATGGAAGATGATCTTACACTTGCAGGAGATATTTTGGCAAAATTAAAGGTCTCGACCACGGGAGACGCCGCGGATTGGATCGTTAAGGTAATTGATGTACACCCTTCCAGTACCGAAACCAACGAAGAAATGCAGGACCATTTGAAGATGAGCAACTATCACCTCATGGTTCGTAGTGAAGTGATGCGAGGACGTTTCCGAAATAGTTTCACCAATCCAGAACCTTTTGTTCCAAATAAAAAAACTGAGGTCAATATAAAATTGCAAGATGTTTTTCATACCATTAAAAAAGGACACAAGCTCCAAATACAGGTACAGAGTACTTGGTTTCCTTTAATCGATTTAAATCCCCAGACTTATGTGGAGAACATCTTTAAAGCCAACGAAGAGGACTTTAAAACTCAGACGCATACTGTTTTTACGGATTCTAGTTTAGAGTTTTCTGTGTTGTAATAAGCCATGTCCATTTCATGAAAACCTCCAAAAAAGCCTGGTCGACAAAAAAGGTAATGGAACAGGTTTATGAAAAAAAGCTTTGGGGTGAAAATGGGTCTCTTTACTATTCTGGACAGGGTTCACATCACCCCAATGTGGTGACACCTTACCTAAAAGTGGTTACATCATTCTTACAATCGTTTGAGCGTCCCATTACCGTTTGTGATTTAGGTTGTGGAGATTTCAATGTTGGGAAGGTATTGGTCAAATACACTAAAAGATATATCGCCGTTGATATTGTTTCAGATTTAATAGCGCATAACAAAGAACAGTTTAGGGAACAAAATTTAGAATTCTGTTGCTTGGACATTGCCAAAGACGAATTACCATTGGGCGATTGTGCAATGTTACGTCAAGTATTGCAACATTTGTCCAATACAGAAATTTTGAATATTGTCGATAAACTGTACAATTTCCAATACCTTTTACTCACGGAACATGTGCCCGAAGGAGATTTTGTGCCTAACAAAGAATTGATTTCTGGTCAAGGAATTCGTTTAAAAAAGCAAAGTGGTGTCGTACTAACGGCAGCCCCGTTCCATTTAAAAGTGAAGGAAGAAAAAAAGCTATTATCCGTTGATGCTTTGGATTATGGAGGAGTTATTGAGACGGTATTGTATAAGCTATTTTAAATTATTACTTTTCATGAGGTATCCTATAAAAGCACTAGGTTTTTGTGAAATTTTCCATAATCATTAGGATTTTTTAAAAATCTGACGTTATATTTGTCCTATAAGTTCAAACACGTATTGAATAGTTATCAAGAAAGGTGGAGGGATTAGACCCTACGAAACCTTAGCAACCCTTAGTCTCTTGCGCTAAGAAGGTGCTAAATTCTACCCTTTCCAAGCATAGCTTGGAATCTGTTGAAGTAATTCGATCAACATAGGGAAGGATAACAGTCATCGAAATTTTTCGATTCCATTTTCTTATAACTTTTTGATTTTACCTAACCGCAAAGTCGGCGGAGAGGGTTTGGCTTTTAATATTTTGTATCCTGAGCGTAGCCGAAGGATATATCTGAAATGAAATTTTTTAAAACCTGCATCTCAAAAAAATATAGATGCACAAAAACAAAATCATGAGTGATCAAAAATTTTCTACAAACGCTTTACATGCAGGTCATGATGTATCTGCAAACGGGGGAACGCGAGCAGTTCCAATTTATCAAAGTACGGCCTATGTTTTTAACGATGCCGACCACGCTGCAAATCTCTTTAACCTCTCTGAGCCGGGGTATATCTATACCCGTTTGAACAATCCCACCACAGATGTGCTGGAACAACGTTTGGCTGCTTTGGAGGGTGGTATTGCTGCCGTGGCAACTGCATCTGGAACAGCTGCTATTTCAACTGCGTTTTTAGTGCTGTTACGTACGGGAGATCATATCGTAGCGTCTAGCAGTCTTTATGGCGGTACCTATAATTTATTGGCGAATACATTACCTAGATTAGGGATAACAACAACTTTTGTTGACCCCGAAGAACCTTCCAATTTTGGAAAGGCGGTACAAGAAAACACAAGAGCTGTTTTTGTGGAATCTTTGGGAAATCCAAAGTTGGATGTGTTGGATTTGAAAGCGATTTCATCCGAAGCAAAAACAGCCAAAGTACCTTTTATAGTAGATAATACCGTAGCAACTCCAGCACTGCTAAACCCTATTGAATACGGTGCTAATATTGTTATCCATTCACTGACAAAATATATCAACGGGAACGGTACATCGTTGGGAGGAGTAATCATTGATGCAGGTACATTTGATTATGGCAATGGAAAGTTCCCCGAATTTACCGAACCTTCGCCAGGATATCACGGATTGGTATACCACGAAGTATTAGGCCCAGCTGCCTTTATCGCCAAGGTCAGGATAGAAGGTCTCAGGGATTTTGGTGGAGCCGCCAGCCCCTACAATGCATGGCAAATTATTCAAGGTTTGGAAACTTTGGCAATTCGTATGAAGCAACACAGTGAAAATGCACTGGCTTTAGCAGAATGGCTGGAAAGCAGAAAAGAAGTAGCTTGGGTAAACTATCCAGGATTGCAGTCGAGCAAATATCATGGACATGCAAAAGAGTATTTACCAAAAGGGCAAAGTGGAATTGTGACATTTGGAGTTAAGGGCGGATTTGAATCTGCCAAAAAGATAGCTGATGAAACCAAGATTTTCTCTTTGTTGGCAAACATAGGCGATACGAAGTCATTGATCATTCATCCCGCAAGTACTACGCATCAACAGTTGGATGATGCCGCTCAAGAATCCACGGGAGTTACAAAGGATTTGATTCGTCTGTCGGTAGGGTTGGAAGCTCTGGAAGACTTAAAAGCAGATTTGGAAAGTGCCTTTGCAACTATAGATAAATCGGTTTTGGCTTAGTTTGTCACTTCGGCTACGCTCAGTGACCTGACGCTGCCCTTAATTTAGGTTGATGCTCGGTGGCTGAGCGTAGCAGAAGAGATCATAAGTTAGTTTCAAAGGTGGATTTTACACGGTGGCTGAGCGTAGTCGAAGCCATAACAACGATAAGAATGAAAGGATTCGTATACATATTAGAATGTTCCGACGGTAATTATTACACAGGTAGTACGAAAGATTTGGATAAAAGGTTGGTAGAGCATCAAGAGGGTAAGGGAGCGAATCATACAAAGAAGAGACTACCAGTTAAATTAATTTATGTTGAAGAGTATATGAGAATAGATTCGGCATTCTACCGTGAGAAACAGATTCAAGGATGGTCTAGAGCCAAAAAAGAAGCATTGATAAAAGGGAAGGTTGAAACTTTACCAAGTTTATCTGAATGTAAAAATGATTCACATTATAAATATTATAAGGAAGCATAGTTGTCACTTCGGCTACTCTCAGTAACCGCATAATGTCCTTAATTTAGATTGAGAACGATGGCTGAGCGTAGCCGAAGCCACAACAGCTGGTCTCAACATGAAATTTATGGTGGCTGAGCGTAGCCGAAGCCACAGCTATAAACGAAAAAGTAAAATGCTCCAACACATCAACATACCAAATTTCACTGCCCTATCTGGGAATACCCAAGATTTACAATTGTCTTACCAGTTGTTCGGGAAGGAACTGCATACCGCCCCGATTGTATTGGTAAACCATGCCCTAACGGGAAATTCGAACGTAACCGGTGATGGCGGATGGTGGACCGATATTATTGGCGATAACAAATGTATCGACACGAAAAAGTATACCATTTTGGCCTTTAATATTCCCGGAAACGGTTATGATAGTTTCGTAATCGATAACTATAAGGATTTTGTGGCTGGAGATATCGCTAGGATTTTTCTAAATGGGTTGGAACAGTTAGAAGTAGAGAAATTATTTGCAATCATCGGCGGTTCTTTGGGCGGCGGTATTGCTTGGGAGATGGTAGCCTTGGACCCAAACATTACCCAGCATTTAATTCCAGTGGCTTCAGATTGGAAGTCAACGGATTGGTTGATCGCCAATTGCCAAATTCAAGAACAGTTTTTGGTGAATTCCAAACAACCCGTGCACGATGCACGTATGCACGCCATGCTATGTTATCGTACACCTGAGTCTTTCAAAGCTAGATTTAAGCGAAGTACCAATGAGGAACTACAGGTTTTTAATGTAGAAAGTTGGTTAATGCACCATGGGAAAAAGCTTCAAGAACGTTTTCAGCTCTCTGCGTATAAGTTGATGAACCAATTATTAAAGACAATCGATATTACAAGAAATGGCGAAGATGCTTTTGATTTGATTCAGAAAAGCGATACCAAGATTCATATCATTGGGGTTAATTCAGATTTGTTTTTTACGGCAGAAGAAAACAAGGAAACATTTCGAAATTTAGCACAGGCAAATGCTAATGTCACCTATGGAGAAGTACAGTCGCTTCATGGCCATGACGCTTTTTTAATCGAATTCCAACAACTGGAAAATCTACTCAAGCCTATTTTCCAGAAAAATGGAAAAAAGGAGCGTATAAAGATTTTAAAATTTGGAGGAAAATCGTTGGCCAATGGGGAAGGATTGCAAAATGTACTCGAGATTATTTCCAAAAGAGCTAAAGCAGGAGAAAATTTTGGAGTAGTACTTTCAGCTAGGGGTAAAGCAACGGACCAATTGGAAACTATGCTTGAGCTGGCTGCGAAGGGACAGGATTTTGATACGGTTTACGAGAGTTTTTCAAACTATCAGAAAGAAGTATTTGCAAAAATCGATCTTCAGGAAGAATTAAATCAAATTGCTAAGTTGCTAAAAGGAGTTTCGCTTACTGGAGATTACAGTTTAAAAACGAAAGATGAGTTGTTGTCCTATGGCGAATTGATTTCGGGAAAAGTCATTGCTGCTATGCTGGTAAAATCAGGAATTAAAGCACAACTTGTCGATTCCAGAAAATTGATAAAAACGGACGATACATTCAACGATGCTGAAGTGGATGAACCTGTTTCCAAAGAAAATGTTATCCGTTATTTTCAAGCATTGGATGCTGATGTTGTGCCTATAATTACTGGATTTATAGCTTCCAACAAAGAAGGTGAAACCACTACATTGGGAAGAAATGGAAGCAATTACTCTGCAGCTTTGCTGGCGAATTTTCTGGATGCCAGCGAACTTGTTAACTATACCCATGTAGATGGTATTTTCACTGCAAATCCCGACTTGGTGCCCGAGGCTAAGTTGATACGTTCCATTTCTTATGCCGAGGCAAATGAGCTTGCGAATTTTGGTGCTACTATTCTTCATGCCAAGACGATAATCCCATTATTGGAGAAAAACATTCCGCTACGTATTCTAAATACGTTTAATCTAAAAAATCAAGGTACCCTAATTGGTGCCGAAACAGAAAATGGCGGCATAAAATCTTTGTCAGTATTAGAGCATGTGGCCTTGATAAATTTGGAAGGAAGAGGACTTTTGGGAAAAGTAGGGGTTGATGGAAGAATCTTTACGGTCTTGGGTCTTAACAATATCAATGTTGGGATTATTTCTCAGGGTTCTTCCGAAAGGGGCATAGGTCTTGTGGTGGATTCCAAACAAGCTCAAAAAGCTAAGAAAGTATTGGATCTAGAATTTAAGACCGACTATTCCAACAAAGATGTAAATCAGATTACTGTGGTGGATGATGTAGCCGTAATTTCTATCGTGGGGATGGATTTAAGTGCTTTTCATAAGCCTTTTAATGCCCTTGCGAAAAATCAGGTTGTCCCCTTGCTATTTAATAATACAGTTTCAGGAAAAAATGTGAGTTTGGTAGTCAATAGTGCTGATTTGCACAAAGCGGTCAATGTAGTTCATGGACAGATTTTTGGAATCTCTAAAAGAGTCAATCTGGCTATTTTCGGTCATGGAAATGTTGGCGGTACATTGATAGACCAGATACTCAGCTCAAAAAAGAGTATCGAAAAACGAAAAGGAATCGATTTGAGGATTTTCGCCGTGTCGAATTCTAGAAAGACTTTACTTAATGTTGAAGGGATACATAGTTCTTGGCGAGATGATTTAGAAACTGTGAATGTATTCCATCAAACCAAATCCATTATCGAATTTGCCAAAAGACACCATCTTGAAAACCTGATTGCTATAGACAACACAGCGAGCGAGTCCTTTGTATCCAATTATGAAGACTTTATAGCCAATGGATTTGATTTGGTTTCGTCCAATAAAATTGCCAATACGCTGGGGTTTGATTATTACAAAACGATACGCGGCCATCTGGAAAAAAATCAAAAGCAATATTTATACGAGACCAATGTCGGAGCGGGGCTACCACTCATAGATACGATAAAGCTCTTGCATCTTTCTGGAGAGAACATTACCCGCATTAAAGGTGTGTTTTCTGGTTCGTTGAGCTACATCTTCAATACTTTTTCGGAGGATGAAATACCATTTTCCGAGATTGTAAAAAAAGCGATGGAAAAAGGATATACCGAACCTGACCCCCGTGAAGACCTTTCAGGAAACGATGTAGGAAGAAAATTGTTGATTTTGGCCCGTGAATTGGATCTAGAAAACGAGTTTTCGGATATCCATATAGAAAACTTGATTCCCGACTACTTACAAAATGTGGGCTTTGAAGACTTTATGGAAAGTATTGCGTCAATGGATGAAGTTTTTTCAAAAATAAAAAATGACCAAGATAGTGGACATGTACTAAGATATGTAGGCGATTTGCATGGCGATTTGCAACAAGAAAAAGGTATTTTGGATGTGAAATTAATATCCGTTCCTAAGTCCAGTGCACTGGGTCAAGTAAATGGTTCAGATTCAATTATTGAAATTTATACAGAGTCCTATGGTGAAAACCCTTTAGTGATTCAAGGTGCAGGTGCAGGAGCTGCTGTTACCGCAAGAGGTGTTTTTGGAGATGTTATACGGATAGCGGAGAAAAAGTGATTTTTTAGTCGGTAGTCAGTGGAAAAGTCTTTGTTCTGGTGTCTATTAAAGGAGTAACGAAAAGGTAAAATGAAAGAAAAAAACAAATTTGAGTTCGAAACGGAAGCCATACGTACCCAATTGGAGCGTACCCAATTTTTGGAGCACTCCACACCAATGTATCTAACTTCCAGTTTTGTATTTGATGATGCTGAAGACATGAGGGCTTCGTTTGCCGAAGAGAAAGATCGTAATATCTATTCTCGGTACTCAAATCCAAACTCTTCAGAATTTATAGAGAAGGTTTGCAAAATGGAAGGAGCCGAAGCTGGTTTTGCTTTCGCTTCTGGTATGGCCGCCGTGTTTTCAACATTTGCTGCCCTCCTCGAAAGTGGAGATCACATCATTTCTGCAAAGAGTATCTTTGGTTCAACTCATACGTTGTTCACGCAATTTTTTCCAAAATGGAACATCGGCACAAGTTATTTTGATAGCAATGCTTTGGAAGAAGTAGAAAACCTGATAACGGACAAAACCAAGGTTATCTATGCTGAATCTCCGACCAACCCCGCTGTAGACATTTTAAATCTTGGGGTACTGGGAGAAATTGCAAAGAAAAATGGATTAGTGCTTATTATCGACAATTGTTTTGCTTCGCCCTATTTGCAGCAACCTATTGATTTTGGAGCTGATTTGGTCATCCATTCTGGAACAAAATTGATGGATGGCCAGGGTCGTGTTCTTGCGGGAATCACTGTTGGAAAAGCCGAACTTATTGATAGAATATATCGTTTTGCCAGGATTACGGGCCCGGCACTTTCTCCGTTCAATGCCTGGGTATTGTCCAAAAGTTTGGAAACATTGGGAATAAGAGTAGATAGGCATTGTTCCAACGCTTTACAACTCGCAGAATTTTTAGAAGAACACCCTAAAGTTATGTTGGTCAAATATCCTTTTTTAAAATCCCATCCTAAATACGAGGTAGCTAAAAAACAAATGAAAGCAGGAGGATGTGTCGTTGCTTTTGAGGTAAAAGGAGGGCTCAAGGAGGGAAAAAAATTCTTTGATGCTATAAAATTATTATCGCTTTCTGCCAATTTGGGAGATTCAAGAAGTATTGTTACGCATCCTGCCTCAACAACGCATAGTAAACTTACCAAAGAAGAACGGGAATCTGTAGGTATCTCAGATGGAATGGTTCGTGTTTCGGTGGGATTGGAACATATCGATGATATTATTGCAGATATCGCACAAGCACTTGGGTAACTATTTCATGGATTTGTTCACTGTTCAAGTGCAATTGTTAATTTTCGCTATATTCGTGACATGCTCTCCAAAAAGACAAAATATGGCTTAAAGGCACTAACGTACTTGGCTTCAATAGAAAGTACAGTACCGGTACAAATTGCTGAAATTGCAAAGCACGAAAACATCTCACAAAAGTTTTTGGAAAGTATACTGCTTACCCTCCGTAGAAACGGTTTTTTAGGTTCAAAAAAAGGAAAGGGTGGGGGATATTACCTTATAAAATCTCCAGATGAAATTCAGATGACGACCGTAATGCGCGTTTTGGAAGGTCCCATAGCCATGGTGCCCTGTGTTAGCCTAAATTTCTATGAAAAATGTGAGGATTGCCCCAATGAAGGGCAATGTTCGGTAAACAAGTTGATGCTAAAAGTCAGAGACGCAAATCTTGAAGTTTATCGGAACAATACGTTAGCTGACCTCATTTCCTGATTTAGGATTCTTCAATTTTAAATGATTTTGCTTGAAATTTTTATAACGATTTGGGTTATATGAAGTTAATCTACTAAAACTATAGGATTAAAGTAATTTTATTGGATTTTTAACGATTCACTTTAATAAATAATTCTATTTTTGATTATCCTACTAAATCTATAGGAAAATAAATTTATTATGGTTGCAGATCAATTACTGATAAATAACAGAAAGACCAAAAACACTTTTGCCAAAGACAAAAGTTCTGAAAGACCTAAACGTAGCATAGCTAAATCCATAAGCTGGCGTATAGTTGGTACATTGGATACCATCATCATATCTTGGATTGTTACTGGTACCTTATCTCTCGCGTTTTCTATAGGCTTAATAGAATTGGTTACCAAAATGGTACTCTACTTTTTTCACGAAAGATTATGGAACAGCATTAGTTGGGGTAAATAACTGTATGATGATATGATAGTTTTAAAAGAAAAAATCCAGGACTTAAATTTAAAATTTAGAGATGCGGAACCTAAAGAAATTATTTCTTGGGCCTTTGCCAATGCATCTGTGCCAGTGGTTACGACCAATTTTCGCCCATATGAGGTAACCATTCTTCATGCAGTAACGAAGGTGGATAGTACTATTCCAATCATTTGGTGTGATACGGGGTACAATACACAACGCACCTACAAACATGCAGAGGAGTTGATTGATCGTTTGAATTTAAATGTTAAGTTATATGTGCCCAAACAGACATCGGCTCATAGGGATGTACTTATGGGAATTCCCCAGATAGACGACCCGCTTCATACCACATTTACCGAACAAGTAAAGCTGGAACCTTTCAAAAGAGCTATGAAAGAACATAAGCCTGATGTTTGGTTCACCAACTTGAGAAAAGGACAGACCGCACATAGGGATTCTTTGGATATCCTCAGTCTAAGCAAAGACGGAATACTAAAAGTAAGCCCTTTTTACCATTGGAACGATACGCAATTGGACGCTTATCTAAAAACACATCAGTTGCCGAACGAACATAATTATTTTGATCCAACCAAAGTTCTTGAGAACAGAGAATGTGGATTACATACTTAACCCATTAAAAAAAGCATTTTGAATACACTTCTAGAAGAAATAGAAGCGCTAAATAGTAGTGCGGATTCCCAAAAGTTACAGGCAAATGCACTGGAGCATGAGGCTATTTATATATTTAGGGAAGTAGCGGCTCAGTTTGAAAAACCTGTCCTCTTGTTTTCAGGAGGAAAGGATTCCATTACCTTGGTCAGGTTGGCTCAAAAAGCATTTTGGCCTGCCAAGATTCCTTTTCCATTAATGCATATTGATACGGGACACAACTTTCCTGAAACTATTGAGTTCAGGGATAGATTGGTTGAAGAATTGGGAGTGGAACTTATCGTTAGAAATGTTCAGGACTCCATTGATCAAGGAAAAGTAAAAGAAGAATCAGGAAGGTATGCGAGTCGAAATTCGTTACAGACCACGACGCTTTTAGATGCCATCGAAGAGTTCAAGTTCGATGCCTGTATAGGTGGTGCCCGTAGGGACGAGGAAAAGGCAAGGGCGAAGGAGCGTATTTTTTCGGTGCGTGATGATTTTGGTCAATGGGACGAGCGCAATCAACGTCCAGAATTGTTCGATATGCTCAACGGTCAAATTGAATTGGGTCAAAACGTACGGGTGTTTCCAATTTCAAACTGGACCGAATTGGATGTTTGGTCTTACATTCAACAAGAACAAATTGAAATTCCGTCCATATACTTTGCGCATAAACGTAAAACTTTTCTAAGGGACGGTATGATTTGGTCTGCGGATGATACTATTGTTTTCCGAGAAGAAGAAGAGGTGGTGGAAGAGCGTATGGTACGTTTTCGAACCGTTGGCGATATGTCCTGTACTGCTGCTGTTTTATCCAACGCCATAAGTATAGATAAAGTAGTATCTGAAATAAGGGACTCATCGATATCTGAACGTGGAGCACGTATAGATGACAAGCGTTCAGAAGCTGCAATGGAAAAAAGAAAACAACAAGGATATTTTTAGCCCCTCTAACCCCCAAAGGGGGAATTAATTTGATTATGCTTAACTGAAAACATGATAAAAGCGAATTTAAACTCAAAAATGGAAATTAAGACAAAGGCAGCTCCTTCCCCTGTGGGGAAGGTTGGGATGGGGCTTCTTAAAATAGCAACTGCAGGAAGTGTGGACGATGGCAAAAGTACGCTTATCGGAAGAATGTTATATGATACAAAATCATTGACTTCCGATAAGCTGGAGGCCATTGAAAAAACGAGCAAGCAAAAAGGATATGACTACCTTGACTTCTCCTTGGCAACCGATGGTCTTGTGGCTGAACGGGAACAGGGAATCACTATAGATGTTGCGCATATTTATTTCTCTACCAACAAAAAGAGTTACATCATAGCTGATACTCCCGGTCATGTTGAATATACCCGAAACATGGTAACGGGAGCTTCAACTTCACAGGCTGCGATCATATTGATAGATGCCAGAAAAGGAGTTATAGAACAAACAAATAGACATTTCTTCATCAATAATTTGTTGCGAATCAAAGATGTAGTGGTTGCTATCAATAAAATGGACTTGGTAGATTTTTCTGAAGAACGATACAATGAAATCAAAGCTGATTTTGAGGGATTAATGTCAAAGCGCGATTATCGGGAGCAACGTATAACCTTTATTCCAGTGAGTGCATTGAAGGGAGATAACGTAGTTAAAAAATCGGAAAACACGCCTTGGTATACTGGTGATACCCTGTTGGATCATCTAGAAGCATTGGATATGGCCGCTATCTCTAACGTAGGTACGCCACGTTTTCCCGTACAATATGTATTACGCCCAAAAACAGAAGAACATCATGATTTTAGGGGATTTGCCGGTAAGGTCTATGGTGGCGAATTGAGTGTTGGCGATGAGGTAGTTGCCCTACCATCACAAACAAGGTCTCGAATCAAGGAGATATACTTCTACGACCAAAAATACGAAACAGCGGCAAGGCGATCATCGGTTACGATTACTCTAGAAGATGAAATTAACCTAAGTAGGGGAGATATGTTGGTAAAGGCAGACGATTTACCAGCAATTGAGAAAGAATTTACAGCTACCATTTCATGGATGGATTCCAAACAATTGATGCCTGGTAACAAATACGTGGTGCAGCACGGGGTCAATAAAGTGTTGGCTAAAGTACAAACGGTTCATCATAAGATTGCTCCGGACTATTCTGGAGTAGATACCGAAGCAAATGCTTTGACGATGAATGATATTGCTCAAGTAAGCTTCAGGTTGAACAAGCCTATTTTCTATGATAATTTTAAAGACCATAGAACAAACGGTTCTTTCATTTTAATAGATACGCAAACAAACAATACCGTAGGCGCTGGATTTATCGGTGACTAAGCGTAAGGAATCTTAAAGACAGAGGACTTAAAAAGTATTGAACCAATAAACCTATTAAATCGATAGGAAATATATAAAATTAATTTATCTAGAAATTCTAGATAACGATACATTGAAAAATGCAGAGTTTTAGAACAGAAATAGAGAACCCCGTTGTAGAAAAGGACATTATAGAACTGGATAAAAAAATTAGACAGTTTAAAGAAGGTAAGGTCGATGAAGAGAAATTTAGAAGTCTTCGTCTAGCAAGAGGAGTGTATGGCCAACGCCAACCAGGGGTGCAGATGGTACGTATTAAGTTACCCTATGGAAAAGTAACCTCCAATCAATTGTTTCGTATATGCGATGTATCCGATGAATATTCTCGAGGACGTTTGCATATCACTACACGTCAAGACATACAAATACATTATGTAGACTTGGAACGTACCCCAGAACTATGGGCACAGCTGGAACGGGATGATGTCACGCTTCGCGAAGCTTGTGGTAATACTGTACGAAATGTTACAGCTAGTGAAACAGCAGGAATAGATGTTGATGAACCTTTTGATGTTTCTCCCTATGCACACGCACTTTTTCAATATTTCCTACGAAACCCGATAGGTCAGGAAATGGGAAGAAAGTTCAAGGTTTCTTTTTCTGTAAATGATAAGGATACGGGACTTTCGTACATGCATGATCTTGGATTTATAGCAAAAATAGAGAATGGCCAAAGAGGTTTCAAAGTAATGCTTGCTGGTGGATTGGGTTCACAGCCAAGACATGCGGATGTATTATTCGAGTTCTTACCAACCGATAAGATAATTCCGTTGATGGAAAGTGTAATCCGTGTTTTTGATAGGTATGGAGAGCGAAAGAGCCGAGCTAAAGCTCGTATGAAATTTTTACTCAAAGATTTAGGCCTGGATGGATTCAAGGAACTTTTAGCACAAGAACAACTAGCGGTTCCACACCAATCGTATCCTATAGATTTTGAAAAGTACTCTAAACCAGTGGTTGCCCAAACAAAAGTGCCGCTAGTCGAAATAGAAAATCAAGAAGAATTTAAACAATGGAAATCCACCAATCTGATACCACAAAAACAGGAAGGGTTTGTGGCAATTGGAATAAAAGTTTTATTAGGTGATTTTTATACAACGGATGCTAGAAAGCTTGCAAATTTAGTACAGGATTTTGCCGCTGGGGAAATTAGATTATCGCTCAGACAAAACATTTTGATTCCCTTTGTAAAAGAAGAATCCGTTCCATTTTTTTATACAGAACTAAAAGAACTTGGCTTTGTAGAAGCTGGTTACAACAAAGCTTTGGATATCACTGCTTGCCCCGGTACGGATACTTGTAATCTTGGGATAGCCAGTAGTACTGGAATTGCTGCAGAATTGGAACGGGTGATTAAGGCCGAATATCCGGAGTACATCAATAACCCAGATGTTGTTATTAAAATAAGCGGATGCATGAATGCTTGTGGACAGCACAACATGGCAAATATTGGTTTTCAGGGAATGTCTATACGCACCAAGGATAAGTTGGTTGCCCCAGCCTTACAGGTTTTATTGGGTGGGGGAAATTTTGGTAACGGTAATGGGAGATTTGCAGATAAAGTTGTGAAAATCCCTAGTAAAAGAGGCCCACAAGCATTACGATTGATTTTGGATGATTTTAATAAAAATGGTAATGGCGCATCTTTTGTAGACTATTATCAAGAAAAAGGTGAACCTTATTTTTACGAATTTTTGAAGCCTTTGACCAATATTGAAAATCTAACTCAAGACGATTTTGTCGATTGGGGCAATGCAGAAAAGTACAAGAAAGAAATAGGTGTCGGCGAATGTGCAGGAGTAATTGTGGATTTGGTAGCAACGCTCTTTTATGAAAGTCAGGAAAAAATTGAAAACGCCGAAGAAGCTTTAAAGCAAGAAAAATGGGCTGCAAGTATTTACTATTCCTACCAATCTATAGTTAATTCTGCAAAAGCACTTCTTACTTCTGAAAAAGTGAAGACGAATACACAGGCTTCAATACTTAAAGATTTTGATAGACTTTTTGTAGAATCCGAGAAAATTAGCTTCAATAAAAGTTTTGAAGAATTGGCTTTACAATTGAATCAAAATAGACCATCAAAAGATTTTGCAGCTAGCTATATAAAAGATGCAAAAACTGTTTTAGAGCGATTGGAAAACTATAGAAAATTAGAGCTTACCAATGCATAGACCAAAACTTACCGTAGTCGGAGCAGGCCCAGGGGATATCGATTTAATAACCCTAAAAGGGATTAAAGCATTAAAAGAGGCAAATGTTGTTTTGTACGATGCTTTGGTGGACACAGAATTGTTGGAATACGCCCCAAATGCCGAACAAATTTTTGTAGGCAAACGAAAAGGTTGCTATGCCTATCAACAAGAACAAATCAATGAACTGATTGTGCAACGTGCCAACACCAAAGGGCATGTGGTACGCTTAAAAGGAGGGGACCCTTTCGTTTTCGGTAGGGGTGCCGAGGAAATGGAGTATGCCGCAAAACATGGAGTAGCGGTTGCCGTAGTACCTGGTATCTCGTCATCAGTATCCGTTCCCGCTTCTCAAAATATCCCGGTAACCAAAAGAGGTGCATCAGAAAGCTTTTGGGTAATTACGGGAACAACTAAAGAACACAAACTATCCAAAGATGTCGCCTTGGCCGCAAAATCAAGTGCAACAGTGGTAATTCTGATGGGAATGTCCAAATTGAAAGAGATTATGGCGTTGTTCCGATTGGAAGACAAATCAAAAATCCCTGTGGCCATTATTCAGGATGGTACGACAGAAAGAGAAAAAATAGGGATTGGTACTGTTGCTTCAATTGAGAACAAGGCAAAGGAGCAGCAGTTATCCAATCCTGCTATCATCATCATTGGTGAAGTAGTCAACCATAGACAAAAAGTATTGGAAATTCAAAAGGAGTACAATCAGGAAAAATTGGTTTTATTAGGAAAAGAAATAGTATGATAAAGACAGATATATTAATAATTGGAGCTGGCCCAACGGGTTTGTTCACCGTATTTGAAGCAGGTTTATTAAAGTTAAAAACACATTTAATAGATGCACTTCCCCAACCGGGTGGTCAGTGCTCAGAAATTTATCCTAAAAAACCTATTTATGATATTCCTGCGTATCCAGAGATTTTAGCTGGGGATTTAGTGGATAGGCTCATGGAACAGATCAAACCTTTTGAACCTGGTTTTACCTTGGGCGAACGAGCAGAAACCCTAGATAAATTGGAAGACGGTTCTTTTGTAGTGACAACAAACAAAGGCACGCAACATAATGCTCCTGTTGTGGTCATCGCAGGTGGATTGGGTTCCTTTGAGCCACGTAAACCACAATTGGAACACATTGCCAAGTATGAAGATAAGGGAGTTTCTTATATGATTAAGGACCCAGAAATTTATCGAAACAAAAAAGTGGTTATCGCCGGTGGTGGAGATTCCGCATTGGATTGGTCCATTTACTTGGCAGATGTTGCCGCTGAGGTGTCATTGGTACATAGAAGAAATGAATTTAGAGGAGCGTTGGATTCAGTTGAGAAAGCATCGGAACTAGCAAAATTGGGTAAGATTAAATTATTCACCGAAGCTCAGGTTTCTGCCTTACATGGCAATGACGATTTGAGCGGTGTGGTCATAAAACATAACGATAAAGAAAAGGAAGATACCTATTTGGAAGTGGATAATTTTATTCCATTGTTTGGGCTTTCTCCAAAGTTGGGCCCAATAGGAAGTTGGGGATTGGAGATAGAGAAAAACGCAATTAAGGTCAATAATTCCAAAGATTATCAAACCAACATTCCAGGAGTATTTGCCATTGGTGATGTCAACACCTACGAAGGAAAATTGAAATTGATTCTTTCTGGTTTTCACGAAGCTGCTGTGATGTGCCAATACGCTTACCAAATCATTAACCCAAATAAGCGCTATGTAATGAAATATACTACCGTTGGTGGTGTTGAAGGTTTTGACGGTTCTAAAAAGGAAGCGAAGAAAGAAGTAGTGCAGAGTATCATCTAGAAGCTACAAGTTTCTATTTGAGTTAGCGAAAAGCCTCCATAGGGAGGCTTTTTTTTAATCATTTTTTGGTTTAGAACATTTTGTGCTGTTTCTTTGTTTATAGTTCATTAAAAAATTGAAATTGTTATCAAGAAAGGTGGAGGGAATAGACCCCGTGAAGCCTTAGCAACCCTTAGCTTATTCCAATGCTCATTGGGAACTATGAAGGTGCTACGTTCTACTTGCTAAAGCAGGGAGATAACCGAATAAAGACGACCGGTCTACCCTTATTCATTTTTCTTGATTTAAAATATACCCATACAAATAGGGTAGCTAATATATGGTCAAAATAGAAGAGCTTTTACAAAAAAGAATCTTGGTGTTGGATGGTGCAATGGGTACCATGCTACAACGCTATAAATTCACTGAAGCAGATTTTAGGGGAGAACGCTTTAAAGATTGGGTGCATCCTTTGCAAGGAAATAATGATTTGTTATCGCTAACACAACCGGAAGCAATTGCCGAAGTACACCGTAAATATTTTGCAGCAGGAGCTGACATTGTAGAGACCAATACCTTTTCTGGTACTACTATAGCCATGGCCGATTACTATATGGAAGAGTTGGTGTATGAGTTGAACTATGAATCGGCACGAATAGCAAAAAAAGTAGCGAACGAGTTTACCACCAAAGAGCCAAATAAACCTCGTTTTGTTGCGGGAAGTATTGGTCCAACAAATAAAACTGCAAGCATGTCACCAGATGTCAATGATCCTGGGTTTCGGGGGGTTTCTTTTGAAGAATTACGAATAGCTTACAAGCAACAAATAGAAGCTTTATTGGATGGTGGTGCAGATATTCTTTTGGTAGAAACCATCTTCGATACGCTTAACGCAAAAGCGGCCTTATTTGCTATTGAAGAAGTAAAGGACGAACGTAATATTGAAGTTCCAATAATGGTAAGTGGCACGATAACCGATGCTTCAGGCCGGACTCTATCTGGGCAAACTGCAGAAGCATTTTTAATATCAATATCCCATATTCCAATACTATCAGTAGGATTCAACTGTGCTTTGGGAGCAAAACAATTGGTTCCCCATCTAGAAGTCATCTCAGCTAAATCTGAACATGCCATTAGTGCACATCCAAATGCAGGCTTACCAAATGCTTTTGGAGAATATGATGAAACTCCTCAACAAATGGCAGCGCAAATAAAAGAATATGTAGAGAAGCGTTTGGTAAACGTTGTAGGGGGCTGTTGCGGAACAACGCCAGAGCATATTACCGCGATTGCCGATTTGGTAAAAGAATTTGAACCTAGGTCTTTGACCGTTTTTAGTTGATAGAAGTCATTGGAATAATATGAAAGTTTATACAGAGCTAGACGTTTGGAAGGAATCTCGAAAATTGGTGGGTACAATCTATAATGTTACCAAAGAATTCCCAAAGGAAGAAACCTATGGGTTGATTCATCAAATGAGGCGTTGCGCTATTTCCGTCCCCTCAAATATTGCAGAAGGATGCGGAAGAAGGACGGCTCCAGATACCATTCAATTTTTACACATTGCTCGAGGTTCCCTATATGAGTTGGAAACCCAATTGTACTTATCACTAGATTTGAAGTATATCAACAAGCCTAAGTTCGATAGTATCAATAACGATATTATTAGTTGTAAGAAATTGGTAAATGGATTTATTAATTATTTTAAAAAGTAATTGATTATGGAAAATTTGCCAACGACCAACAACCAACGACCAACAACTAAACACCTTAAGTTATCTGGCCTTGAACCATTGGTCATAACTCCTGAAAGTAATTTCATAAACGTGGGGGAACGCACAAATGTAGCGGGTTCTAAGAAATTTCTTCGTTTGGTAAAAGAAGAAAAGTTTGATGAGGCATTGGAAGTTGCGCGACATCAAGTTGAAGGCGGTGCCCAAATCATCGATATCAATATGGATGATGGCTTGATCGATGGCAAAGAAGCTATGGTCAGGTTTCTGAATTTAATTGTTGCCGAACCTGATATTGCCCGAGTTCCCATTATGATAGATAGTTCAAAATGGGAAATTATTGAGGCAGGTCTGCAAGTCGTTCAAGGAAAATGTGTGGTAAACTCAATCAGTCTAAAAGAAGGTGAAGCAGAATTTATCCGTCAGGCCACATTGATTAAACGCTATGGAGCGGCAGTCATTGTAATGGCCTTTGATGAAGTAGGTCAAGCCGATAATTTGGAGCGTCGTAAAGAAATTGCAGAACGTTCGTATCGGGTATTGGTGGATAAAGTTGGTTTTCCAGCGGAGGATATCATTTTTGACCTTAATATTTTTCCCGTTGCTACAGGAATGGATGAGCACAGGTTGAACGCTCTGGACTTTATAGAAGGTACACGATGGGTTCGTGAAAATCTTCCATATTGTAGTGTCAGTGGAGGTGTGAGCAACGTTTCGTTTTCGTTTAGAGGCAACAATCCCGTAAGGGAGGCCATGCATTCTGTTTTTTTATATCACGCAATTAAAGCTGGTATGAACATGGGCATTGTCAATCCTACGATGCTTGAAGTCTATGATGATATCCCCAAGGATTTATTGGAACATGTAGAAGATGTGGTTTTGAATCGCCGTGATGATGCTACGGAACGTTTGCTGGAATTTGCAGAAACTGTTGTTGGTAAAGCCAAAGAGAATACTATTGATTTATCATGGCGTGAAGAACCATTACAAAACAGGATTACGAGAGCTTTGGTCAAGGGGATTGACCAATACATCACGGAAGATGTTGAGGAGGCAAGACAAGTGGCCGATAAACCTATTGAGGTTATCGAAGGAAACTTGATGACAGGTATGAATGTTGTTGGAGACCTCTTTGGTAGTGGAAAAATGTTCCTTCCCCAAGTAGTAAAGTCTGCACGGGTAATGAAAAAGGCAGTAGCATATTTACTTCCCTACATAGAAGAAGAGAAGGAAAAATCAGCCCCCCAACCCCCAAAGGGGGAGCAACACTGGAAAACCGCAAATCCTGTCTTATATAATTTGCTAAAAGAGTATGCAAAAAAAATGCGACACCAGCCTACTTCTGCAGAAAAAATGCTTTGGAATGCATTAAGCAATAAAAGCTTGGGAGGATATAAATTTAGAAGGCAACATATTATAGGTGAGTACATTACTGATTTCATATGTTTAAAAGAAAATCTAATAATTGAGGTTGATGGACTGATTCATCAGCTACCTGAAAACAAAAAAAGCGATAAGAAGCGTACAGCTTGGTTAGAAAGTGAAGGATATCGCGTCATGAGATTTACGAATAGTGAAGTGCTTGGAAACCTTGAAGCAGTTCTAGAAAAAGTACATAAAGAATTAAAAGCTCCCCCCCTGGGGGCAAGGGGGGCTGCAGGAAAAATCCTTATGGCTACCGTTAAAGGAGATGTCCATGATATTGGAAAGAACATTGTGAGTGTAGTTTTGGCATGCAATAATTATGAGATTGTCGATTTAGGGGTTATGGTTCCCCCTGAAAAAATCATCAATGCTGCTATAGAACATAATGTAGATGTAATCGGTTTGAGTGGATTGATAACACCTTCGCTAGATGAAATGGTGTTTTTGGCCAAAGAAATGGAACGGCAAAACTTTAAAGTTCCGCTCTTGATTGGAGGTGCAACGACCAGTAAGGCACATACCGCCGTAAAAATTGATACTCAGTATAGCCAAGCTGTAGTTCATGTGAATGATGCCTCTAGAGCGGTAACCGTTGTGGGTGATTTGTTGCAAAAAGAAACTTCTCAAGTCTATAAAGACGGAATAAAACTGGATTACGAAGAATTCCGCGATAAGTTTTTAAGTCGAACCAAGAAGAAAGAATATAAAACGATTGAAGCTGCAAGAGCAAATAAATTTCAAATTGATTGGAAGAGCGCTGAAATTGTTAAACCAAATCAACTTGGCATTCAAATCATAAAGGATTTGGAATTGGAAAAATTATTGGATTTTATAGATTGGACACCCTTTTTCAGAAGTTGGGACTTACATGGAAAGTATCCAGATATACTCACGGACAAAGTCGTAGGACAACAAGCAACCGAGCTTTTCGAAGATGCTCAAACTATGCTCAAAAAAGTGTTGACCGAAAAACAATTAAAGGCCAAAGCTGTTTTTGGTCTGTTCCCTGCCAATAGCATTAATAATGATGATATTGAAGTGTACTCCTCCTCTGGGGGAGGCAGGGAGGGGGTCTTCAGAACCCTACGTCAACAATTACAGCGCAGAGAAGGTGTTCCCGATTATGCCTTGGCTGATTTCATTGCTCCAAAAACCACGGAAAAACAGGATTATATAGGCTGTTTTTGTGTTACCACTGGATTTGGTACTGCGGAATTAGCTTCCCAATACGAAGAGAATCTTGACGATTATAGCTCAATTATGATTAAAGCAATAGCAGATCGTTTAGCAGAAGCCTTTGCAGAATATTTACACAAAGAGGTAAGGACAAAACATTGGGGTTATGCAGTAAATGAAACCTTATCCAACGAAGACTTGATTGAAGAAAAATATCGGGGTATTCGCCCAGCTCCAGGTTATCCCGCATGTCCTGACCATTTGGAAAAACTCACTATTTGGGAACTGCTAAAGGTCGAAGAAAATATTGGGGTAAAACTAACAGAAAGTTTGGCCATGTGGCCCGCAGCCAGTGTTAGTGGATATTATTTTGGCAATCGGGAAGCAAAGTATTTTGGGTTGGGAAAAATAAAAGAAGATCAAGTGGCTGATTTTTCCAATCGAAAAGAAATTAAATTGGAAAAAGCTAAAAAATGGTTAGCTCCTAATCTAGTTGATGAATAAAATAGTTGATAGTTCTTGGTTTATGGTTGTCAGTTTAATTATACAACCGTCAACTGTTAACGAGCAATGAACAACAAACAATGAAATGAAAGTAACCGACCATATTAAAAAAGCAAAAGGAGAAACACTTTTCAGCTTTGAAATTATTCCTCCAGTAAAAGGGAAAAGCATTCAGGAGTTATACAATAACATTGACCCGTTGATGGAATTTAATCCACCTTTCATAGATGTAACGACCTCTCGTGAAGAGTATGTTTATATTGATCGTGACGGTCTTTTGGATAAAAAACTAACTAGAATGCGTCCTGGTACGCTGGGTATTTGTGCTTCAATAACCCATAAATACAATGTTGATACCGTACCTCACGTACTTTGTGGAGGATTTACCAAAGAGGAAACAGAGTATTTATTGGTGGACTGTCATTATTTGGGGATTGATAATGTGATGGCACTTCGGGGTGATGCCATGCGCGAAGAAAAATATTTTGAGCCCACAAAGGGAGGTCATCCTTATGCATCAAGTTTGGTGAAGCAAATTCAAGAGTTAAACTGTGGCAGCTATTTACACGAGGTTATTGAAACTGATAATTGCGCCGATTTCTGTATCGGTGTAGCCGGTTACCCTGAAAAGCACATGGAGGCACCATCCTTAAAATCCGATTTAAAGCGATTGAAGGAAAAAGTAGAACTAGGGGCCGATTATGTGGTCACCCAAATGTTCTTCGATAATAAGAAGTACTTCGAATTTGTTGATGCGGCAAGGGATATGGGAATTCATATTCCTATCATACCGGGAATAAAACCAATAGCGGTAAAAAAACATTTACAGTTATTGCCACAGGTTTTTCGTGTAGATATTCCTGAGGATTTGGTTGATGCCGTCGAAAATTGCAAAAACAACAAAGAAGTTAGGCAAGTAGGAGTGGATTGGTGCATTCAGCAATCAAAAGAATTAAAGGAGGCCAATGTGCCAGTATTGCATTATTACTCCATGGGGAAATCAGATAATATTAAGGCGATTGCGGCAGCGGTGTTTTAGTTTTTTAGGAGTTAGGAGTTAGGAGTTAGGAGTTAGGAGTCAGGAAAGGGGACTTCTTACTGCCAACTGAAGACTGCTTGAGCTTTGGTCATCTATCATCGGTCACCCGTCATTCGTCATCCACCTCAAATCTTAAAGATTAACTTTATTTTCACTTCCAATTTCCTACTTCGTATTTCATACTTTACCTTTATCGCCCATGAAATACCTGCTTTTTGCATTGTTTTTTCTGATTACTGCTTTAGGATGGTCACAAGACCCAAAGCTGTATAAAAAATATGTACTTGATGCAAGTCAGTTTAACGGCTCGATTTTACTGCACAATCCAGATATATCCCATTTGATTACGGAACATCCTGGTGGAGTTATTCTAGGCTTCAATAGGAAAAGATATGGAAATGAAGAGTGGGAGTCGCAATTTGGCTACCCGGATACGGGTTTTTCTTTCGTTTACCAAGACACCAATAATCCTACGCTAGGAAATCACTTTGGACTATATGCCCACTACAACTTTTATTTCTTAAAACGGAATTTGCAATTCCGTGTCGGTCAAGGTTTGGCCTACAATACAAATCCCTACGATAAAAACGATAACTTTAGGAACAATGCGTACGGTTCCCATATTTTGGCCTCGACCATGATAATGCTCAATTATCATAAGGAGAATCTCATAGCGGGCTTGGGTTTTAAGGCAGGGATTTCATTGTTACATTATTCCAACGCTAATTTTAAAGCGCCCAACACGTCCACGAACACAATGGCATTTAATTTTGGTCTGACGTATGATTTGAATGCAAAAGAATCGTTCGAATTCATTGAACCAGAAACAAATGAAAAAATAACAGAGCCCATTCGTTATAACTTTGCCTTAAGAGCTGGTGCGAATACTAGTGATGTCATTAATTCTGGGCGCTACGGATTCTGGATGCTTTCTGCCTATGCCGATAAGCGATTGGGAAGAAAAAGTGCCATACAGTTTGGAACGGATGTATTTTTCTCCAATTTTTTAAAAGAATTGATTCGGTATCAATCCATTTCGTTTCCTGAGCTTGATGTTGCTCCCGATACAGATTATAAACGTGTTGGACTTTTCTTGGGACATGAATTGTTCGTAAACAAATTGAGTGTAATCGCTCAATTGGGATATTACGTGTACTATCCCTTTGATTTTGAAGGAAGGATTTACAATCGGATAGGGTTAAAACGCTATTTTGGGGACAAGGTATTTGGCGCAGTTACGCTAAAATCCCATGCGGCAAAGGCTGAAACCGTTGAATTTGGAGTTGGGATTAGATTATAGAAAATAGATGTTGGACAGAAGATTTTTTAATTGGGGGAATAAATTTCTTGGGAATGTAGTTCGCAGGTCTTTTTTCCTTGCGCTATTTTCTTTATTGATATCCTGTAACGGGGAAAATACTCCTGACTGTTTTCAGAATGCAGGTGATTTGGTTCGTGAACCTGTTGAAGTTGCTGATTTTTTGAATATTACTGTATTTGAAAACATCAATTTAGTATTGAAGCAGGGAGAGGAACAGCTCGTAGAAATTGAAACGGGAGAGTTTCTTAGAAATGAGGTGTCTGCAGTTGTAGAGCAGAATCGTCTTGTTGTAAGAAATGAGAATAGCTGTAATTTTTTCCGGGATTATGGCTTGACCACAATCTATGTAACCTCCCCAAATATTGAAGAGATACGAAGTAGTACGGGTTTATTGATTTCCAGCGAAGGAACTTTAAACTACCCTCGGCTCTCTTTAATTTCAGAAAGCTTCACTAATCCTGAAACCGAAACTACAGACGGTTCCTTTGATTTAAATATAATCTCTGAAAACGTTCGAATTTTAACCAACGGCATAGCGTATTTTAAACTTAGTGGAACTACAAATGATTTGAATATAACCATCGCTGCGGGAGATTCTAGAATAGAGGCGGAAAATTTAGTTGCTCAAAATGTAACTATTAATCATAGAGGGTCAAATGATACGTTTGTAAATCCACAACAACGAATAAGCGGTGTCATAAGAGGTGTGGGTGATGTAATCAGTAGTAATCGCCCGCCCGAGGTGGAGGTGGAAGAACTTTTTAATGGTCGATTGATTTTTAAGGATTGATAGTGTAGCAATAATACCATGAACTTATTTGCATACTTTCAGAATCTGTTTCAACCATCACCAAAGGCCAAATCTGTAATAGGACTTGAAGGATTGGACTTGGCAGATGCGATTTGCCATAATCTGGTAGTCGAAAATAGAATCCCCGGAATGGCCATAACCATAAAACGAGAAGGTGAAATTTTACTGGAAAAAGGATATGGCTATGCTGATTTGGAAAGAAAAGTCAAAGTAAATCCTGAAAAAACACTATTCCGTATCGCAAGTATCTCAAAATGTATTACCGGAATGGCTCTCGCGAAGATGGTCGAGGAAGGAATAGTGGATTTGGATAGCTCGTTTTATAACTATGTTCCCATGTATCCAAAAAAGAAGAATGATTTTACGTTACGCCAATTGGCGAGCCACACAGCGGGAATAAGAGGATATTGTGGCAAAGAGTTTGCGCTGAACAAAACGTATTCGATAAAAGAGGGCATTGAAATATTTAAAAACGACCCACTGGTTTTTGAACCTGGAAAAGGATATTTATACAACAGTTTTGACTTTGTTTTATTATCCCTAGCCATGCAAGAAGCTAGTGGAATTCCTTTTGAAGCATATGTAAAAGAAAATGTTCTCGATCCTTTGGGAATGGAGAATACAATACCAGAGAAAGTCACTTCGGGCCCGTTTGGAGACCAAGAAAGAGTAGTTGAACGAAGTTGTAACTACACCAAAGTCAAATTAGGTTTTAAAACGGCGGTTCCGGTAAACAATTTCTATAAACTAGCGGGAGGCGGATATTTATCTACCAGTAGCGATATTGCTAAAATGGGGCAAGCCATTTTAAACAAAAAATTGGTAAAGCCACATATTTTGAGAGAGATACTTACTTCACAAAACGTAAATGAAAAACCAACATATTATGGATTGGGATTTCAAGTAAGCCAAGATAATGAAGGTAGGAATTATGTGGGGCATGTTGGCAATAGTGTTGGGGCATATTCCAATTTCTTTGTCTACCCAAATGAAAGTATAGTAGTATCCATCTTGATAAACTGTTCAGACCCAAAAGTGCAAGATGATTTGAATAGAACTTTTAGTAATCTGGCAATTAGTTTCTAAAAAAAGATTTTTTGACAAACAAGATAGAAAAGGACCAGAATACTTTTGAATTTAAAACATACCCTTATGAAAAAGTTTTCTCTAGTGCTTTCTTTTTGTTTCATCTTTGTCTTTACGATAAAAATAAATGCTCAAGAACTCACTATTTTTGAAGGTTTTTGGGAGCCAGAGTTCTATCAAGACGATAAACAAATATCAAAAAAAGAGTTTAAAAAGCTGATTGAAAATAACAATCAGGCTGCCAACTATTGGAAAAAGGCCGAATTAAATTCTACCTTAACATTTGTTGCTTTAATAGGTCAAGTAGGCACAGCAGTCTGGTCTGGTTATGAATTATCTCAAGATGACGGTGACGCTCTTGGTCCAGCTCTTGGGTCTTTAGGTTTTGGAATTTTGGGTGGTGTATTTTTACATTTATCTAATCAGAATAGAAAAAACACCATACTAACCTATAACAGGCAATTCGACAATAAAACTACTTTTAGGTTGGTGCCTACAAACAATAGAAATGGTGTTGGTTTGGCTTTGAAGTTTTAAAGCTAAAATATATAATAGTATTTTAAAGCTGGATATTGCTCAACTTCATTAATTAACCACTTTTTGCCTTTCTAATTCATGTTCATTGGCAAATTTTCGACATAGCGCTAAAGCCTCTTTTACATCATCAATGGTTGTTCTTGGATTGATCAGACACATTCTTAGAACTACTTGACCATGTAATAGCGTGGTTACCAAAAGTGCTTCCCTAGACGTAACCACTTTCTCTGAAATAAATTGATTCAAGGCATCTAGTTCCTTTTGGTTGTATTTTTTCCCCATAGGATTGTACCTAAAGTTGATGATTGCCATGGTAGCGGGGAAAACGACTTCCCAAGTCTTGCTTGCCCTAAGTATTTTTTCCACTTCCTCGGCTAAATCGATATTGTAGGTAATCGCATCCCTAAACTGTTTTAAGCCAAACGTTTTTATGGACATATAAAATTTTAATGCTCTAAATCTTCTGGTCAGTTGAATACCGTGGTCGTAAAAATTAATCTCTGATGTATTTCCTTCGATATCCCTAAGATATTCAGGTTTTTCTGTGAATGTATGGCTAAGGTGTTTATGGTTTCGAACCAAAAGACATCCCATTTCATAAGGCTGAAAAAACCATTTATGGGGATCTACGGTCAATGAATCCGCTTTTTCAATACCTTTCATCAACTTTTTGCCTTTTGGGGATAAAATCGCAGCTGCACCGTAGGCACCATCAATATGAAACCATATATCCTCTTTTTTGCAAATTTTGGCCAACTCGGGGAGCTGATCGATCGTACCTGTGTTAGTTGTGCCCGATGTAGCTATCAGACAAAAAGGTTGAAGTCCTTTCAATCTATCCTTTGCAATACAGTTTTTGAGTTTGTTAATGGAAAACTTGAATTCAATATCTGTAGGAATGATTCGAATCTGCTCTTTTTTAAATCCAAGCACCCTAATTGCTTTAATGTTCGATGAATGCGCCTGATCGGATAAGTATATCATCGCTTTCGAAAAATCCTCCCCACATTTAATCCTCCGTGCTGTTGTTAGTGCTGTTAAGTTCGCCATGGAGCCACCGCTAGTGAAAATACCACCACCTTTTTTTTGTGGAAGACCAAACATTTTTAAGAGCCATTGTATGGTAATAATTTCCAATTCGGCCGCCGCTGGCGACGCGGCCCATCCACCGGAAAAGATATTATAGCCTGTGGCAAGAGCATCGGCCATAACACTCACAAAGTTACTTGGTCCGGGAACAAATGCATACGTTCTTGGATGAGATAAGTTGGTGCTTTTCGTCATCACGTTTTCAAGTACAAAATTGAGAACATCGATTGGTGCTGAACCTTTTTCTGGAGCTTCTTCTAAAAACAAGGAATCCATCTCTTCCCTAGAACCCATGGCAACTGGTAATTCATTGTTTTGTGTTTGAAAATGTGTGATAATAGCATTCATCACTTGATGGCCATAGGTTTTCATTTCTTCTTCCGACAATTCCAAACTAGCGAGGTTCTTTTTCATGTATCAAATCAATATAGAAATGCAAAAATACCGATTTGAATACTGGAATAATATGATGTTTGCGGTAAAATAATAATAGAAAAAGTTGTATTGGGTATACCAAGAGAAAACAATTTATCGAATTGCTTCACTACGTTAAATACATTAAATTTATCACTCAAGTTTAATGATGTACAGATATTTTTTAATCATAGTCTTAGTTGTCACTACCCTAAGGGTTTCGGCCCAGGAAGCAGTTTCCGGTTTTGTCAATCTGGAACATCCTGAAGAATGGGAAACGGATGTACGATTGAGCAAGCTGTCAATCGATAATCTGAAAGGAAAAAATAGTGGGAGCCCCGTTGCTATTGCCAGAATCAACGAAGACGGCTCGTTTGCTTTCAATAAAAAATATATTTCAGACTCGGACCACCTCTATCGACTGTCCATTGACCGTATCAAAAAAGTGATGAACGATTCGATAAAGACCGAAGTAGATTTTATTCATTCCAATAAAGGCTTTATACAATTTAAAAAGGGCAGAGCTTTGTTCGCTGACTTTACAACAACCAATAAAGCACATCTGGAATGGGAAAAATTTAAACGGTTCGAAGAAGATTTGTCGGGCCAATACCGATCTGAAGAAGAAACGATAGCATCGCAAAAAGGATTTGTAAAAGACTCCCTCCAGATTTTGTTGGTCAAATTGATCGGAATACAACAACTGGAGGACAAACAATTGCTGGACAAGGATATTGCAGAAAATGAACTATACTACCTGAGCTTGCTTTCGGAACTCCAAGAAAGTGACTTAAACCCTTCAACATATCTATTCTTGGAAAAGAAGTTGGCTTACCTCACAAATGTTGCATTGGAAAAAGAATTACAGCAAAGCCGATGGATGAATCTAGGATTGTTCCTAACTGTACTTGTGTTGAGCTATATAACTTTTAGGGTAAAAAGGAAAAAACAGATGGTTGTAATTCAGGACCTGAGCAAACAGGAAACCACTATTCAAAACCTTATTCTTCAAGGAAAGACCAATAAAGAAATTGCTGGTGAACTATTTATCAGTCTTAGCACCGTAAAGACCCACATTACTAACATTTACAGTAAACTTAACGTGTCCAATAGAAGGGAATTATTACAAAAGAGTACGGGTACTAGTACCTAAATCAGACCTCTATTTCTTCGTTCTGATGATTTCCTCTTATTCCTTTGTTTCAAAATTTAGACGTTTTGAAGCATTTGTATCTTCTTATTTTTTGTTTGGCGGTTTCATCAATTTTTGGTCAAGTTCACTATTCATTACTGGGTCGTGTTATCGATGAAGATAGAAATGATATCCCCGTAGGCGATGTCCTTCTTTTTGATGAAAGTCAAGAAAACCTAATAAAATATACACATTTGTATGATGGTACTTTTGATTTTAATGATGTTGAAGGGAACAGTTATTATTTGAAAATATCGGCATTGGGTTTTCAAGACTATGAAGCACCCTTTCTTCTCAATAAAAATATTGAACTGAAGATTACCTTAAGGGAAAGTGCCGAACAGTTGGAAGCGGTTGAGGTAGTAGCAGCCAAAAACCCAATTACAAACAACAACGGTAATCTAAAGATTGATGTTCAAAACCCTGTCTTTTCGTCGATTCCGGATCCGTTGGATGTATTGGCAAAATTGCCAAACGTACAGATTGCAGCGGATAGGGAATCCATTTCAATTATTGGAAAGGGGAATCCGTTGATCTATATGGGAGGGCAAAGAATCACTTTTGACGAGTTGACAGCACTGTCCGTAGACAATATAGAAAGCATTGAGTTGATTGCAAATCCATCTGCAAAATATGAAGCGGAAGGTAGGGCGGTATTGTTGGTTACGAGAAAACGAAATTCAAGTAAAGGTGTAAAAATGAACGTTAGCGAGACTGCTTCGTTTCGAAGGAACTTTAATAATTATTTGAACTCAAATGGAAGTTATTCGAACGGAAAATGGACGATTCAAGGAAATTTTGCCTACAATGACTTGGGACAATGGGAAAGCCATACGTTTGCATTTGATATACCCGAAGAAAACATTTTTTCAGATTATCTGGTACTGATAGATTTAAATGAACGTAAAGAAATAAATGGTGGGTTAGGCTTTTTCTATCCATTAAAAGAAGACGACTATTTTTCATTCAATACTACCTTCAGAAGACAAACAAACGATGCCCCAATAGAAACTGAAACTTTTGTTCGAACTGAAGCTGGGGAAGACAACATTGTCTCAGATTCTGAAAATGATAACATCAAAGACTATTTCAGCAGTAATTTTAACTACAGTAAAAAAGTGGCCAAAGACCTTAATCTTTTTACAGGACTTCAATACTCTTTTTATAAGCAAACGTTGGATACGCAAATCTCAAACAATTTTAATGGTGATGGGTTTAGTTTAGATGAAGATAGGGGACAGGAATATAAAATCAATTCTTTGGCATTACGGGTAGATTTGGAACACACTATTTCCGATAATTTAAACTGGGAACTTGGCGCAAATTTTAATGAGGCGAGAGCAGGTGCTTTTACTGAAATACTAGAGTTAACAGATAACTCCGCAACTATTTTTGATTTTGATTATGAGGAACGATTGCATTCGGGATATACTGCGCTTTCAGGAAACATAAAAAAAGGAATAGACTATGAATTGGGATTACGGGTTGAATACAACAAGGTTAGGAGCGAACTTGAGAATCAAACTTCACCTCTTGTTGACCGTGAAAATACCAACCTATTTCCAAAAGTAAGTTTGAATATGCAATTGGATAGTACTAAAACAGTATCAGTAAATTTTGCCCGAAGTATTAAGCGCCCAAGTTTTAGTGGAACCAGTACCATAAGAACATTCATTAATCCTTTTTTGGAAGCTATAAATGAAGTAAACCTGTTGCCAACATTGACCAATGAGGTGTCCGCCAACTTTCAATGGAAAAATAAATCAATCAATGCGACGTATTATCGAAAAACAAATCCTGTGAATTTTACCATCCAATATGATGAGCTACTTGGAAGAGCTATTCTATCCACGATAAATCTAGAAAAAGAATCAGGGTATACGGTTGGATTGACGTTGCCTTTTTCACATAAAACATGGACTTCTACAAATACCATAAGTCTCAATTACAATAAAATTGAAGATAGCACAGCAACACTGGGCAATACTAATCCGTATATATATGCGTACTCCAACCAACAGTTCAAGATTAAAAAAGATGCTACAATAGCCTTTGGTGGATGGTTGTTAACGGAACGGCAAGAAGGTATTTTTAAACGTAATAGTATGTTAATCTTGGATGCAACGATTACAAAAACATTCTTTGAAAAATTACAGTGCGCCATTCGTTTAAATGATATCACCAAGGCGATGAATTTTGAAGAAAGCTATACCATAAACGGTGTGGAGGCGGCAGGGGTATATTTTGTAGATGCGCAGGA
The DNA here is from genome assembly GCA_039030475.1 of Bacteroidota bacterium. GTDB lineage: Bacteria > Bacteroidota > Bacteroidia > Flavobacteriales > Flavobacteriaceae > Flagellimonas. Next base: position 42,884 of record JBCCEC010000002.1, on the reverse strand, counting down.
GATTGCTTTTTCGGTAAAATATGATTTTGGAAACACCAAAAAAGCTAAGTTTAAAAACAAGGATGTGGACGAAAATTTGGGAAGAATAAAATAACAGAAGCTAACTTGTCAACTCGGTAAAAAGACTTTCTAGATTTTTATTTTTTCTGCTCAGCTGCAATGTTTTGAGCTCGTTGTCATGGGCAAAATCAAAAACCGCTGGTCGCATATCTTTTGTGGTATTGAAGGTTACTTCATAAACAAAACCTCCCATATTCTTAACATGAACGGTGTTAGGTAGCTTATTGAGCAACATTTCCTCAACTCTGTAATCAAACTCAACCTCTATAATCTGTTCCTCTGCTTCTCGGAGTTCTTCTAGTTTTTTGTCGGCAACAATCTCTCCTTTATTAATGATGATGACCCTATCGCAAACCGCTTCAACCTCTTTCATGATATGCGTAGAAAGTAGTATAGTTTTTTCTTTTCCAATCTCCCTAATGAGTTTTCTAATTTCGATTAATTGGTTGGGGTCAAGCCCAGTTGTTGGTTCATCCAGAATGAGTACATTGGGGTCGTGCAATAGTGCAGCAGCAAGTCCAACACGTTGTCGGTAACCTTTTGATAGCTGCCCTATTTTTTTATGTGCTTCAATAGTAAGGCCAGTTTGTTCGATTATAGCATTAATCCGTTCTTTAGCAACTTGGTATACATCTGCATTAAATGCCAGATATTCTTTCACGTACATATCAAGATAAAGAGGATTGTGTTCTGGTAAGTAGCCAATACTTTTTTGTACGTTCTGTTCAGATGATAAAACATTGTATCCATTGACCTCGGCTTCGCCGGAGTTGGCTTTATAGTACGTGGTCAAAATACGCATCATAGTAGATTTTCCAGCACCATTAGGACCCAAAAAACCAACAATTTCTCCTTTTTGAATAGAAAAGGATACATTGTTCAATGCTTTTTGATTTCCAAAGCTTTTGGTGATATTGCTTACTACAATGGACATTTGGTGTTATTTTGAATTTCAAAAATACAGTTTTAGATTTCTCGAAGAGCAAATTATAAGTAATATGAAAAACGAAGAAATCCAATAACAAGACCAAACTGGATATTGAAAAGCAATACTAAATCTTAAATTCTTAAAAAAAGTGTGTTTATACAAAACAATGTGCAACACATTTGAAGATTTAGCTAAAAATCAAAAAAATTTTAGGTTTAGCTTTTGTTTTTCAGACGAATACCTATCTTAGCCAAAGATTTAATAAACAATGACAAATACATATTTCTGGAACGGATTTTATTTTTACTTCTTTTTTAAGAGAAGCAAGGGACTGTTCTGAAATATAGTAGCTATATAATACAGGGTCCCGATGCAAATCGGGATTTTTTTTGTCCTGAACTTTCGTTCTAGACGACCCCGAGACGGTGATTTAGCCAAGTCGAAATCTAGTCGAATGGTCTTAATACAGTAAGAATGTCTTTAAAAGTAGCAATACAGGGAATCAGGGGATCTAACCACCATCAAGTGGCAAAAGACTTTTTTGGCGACGAAATTGATTTAGTGGAATGCCTTTCTTTTGATGCTATTATACAGCACTTATGCAACGGTTCTATTGATAAAGGCATAATGGCGATCGAGAATTCCATTGCGGGTTCCATAATCCCCAACTACAATTTGGTATATCACAATAATGTGCACATTATCGGTGAGCACTATCTGAACATTCATCATAACCTTATGGTCTTAAAGGGAAGTTCATTTGAGGATGTTAAAGAAGTACACTCGCATCCCATGGCACTTTTACAATGCAAAGCATTTTTTAAGAAGTATCCGGATATAAAGTTGGTAGAAGATGTGGACACTGCTGAAACGGCAAAACGCATAAAAGAGCATAAATTGGCAAATATCGCCGCTATTGCACCAAAAGTTGCTGCGGATTTGTACGATTTGGATATTATTGCCGATGAGATCCAGACGATAAAAAATAATGCTACGCGTTTCATCATCTTAAAGAAGCAGAACAAGGTTTTGCCAAAAGAAGAGATAAATAAAGCATCGTTACGATTTATAACAGATCATAAACGTGGAAGTTTGGCAACAGTTTTAAATGTTATGAGCGATTGTAACTTGAACTTGACCAAGATTCAATCCCTTCCCGTTATCGAAACACCCTGGAAATATGCTTTTTTTGTCGATATCACCTTTGATGAATATGATTTTTTCAAAAAAGCCAAGTCGTTACTAGAAATAATGTCGGAAGATTTTAGGGTATTGGGAGAATATAAAAATGCATTGCAATAATGGTTACAGCAGATAGGTTACATAGCGTTCAGGAGTACTACTTCTCAAAAAAACTGAGGGAAGTCCGTGGTCTAATAAGTCAAGGAAAACCTATTATAAATATGGGCATTGGTAGTCCAGATTTACCACCTTCAAAAGAAGCAGTAAGTACGTTGCAAGAAGTGTTGGAAGACAGTAAGGCACATCAATACCAAAGCTATCAGGGATTACCGGAACTACGGGAAGCCATGGCCAATTTTTATGCGTCACGTTTTGGGGTACATGTGGATGCCAACACCGAACTTTTGCCACTTATGGGTTCAAAGGAAGGTATTATGCACATCAGCTTGGCATTTTTAAATGTAGGCGACAAGGTCTTAATACCAAACCCAGGGTATCCAACGTATAGTTCCGTTACAAATTTGATCGGGGCAAAACCGGTTATGTATGATTTAACAGCTGAGAACGGATGGTTGCCAGATATAAAAGCTCTGGAGAAAACAGACTTATCCAAGGTGAAGTTAATGTGGATAAGCTACCCGAATATGCCCACTGGAGCCAAGATAGATAAAGCGAAAATGAAAGAATTGGTGGCCTTTGCAAAAACAAACAACTTGCTCATTGTAAATGACAACCCATACAGTTTTGTGCTCAATGATAATCCAACCAGTATTTTACAGGTAGAAGGTGCCAAAGAAGTTGCGTTGGAATTGAATTCCCTTAGCAAGACCTTTAACATGGCCGGTTGGCGCGTGGGTATGGTGCTTGGGAGTTCAGAACATATAACGGCAGTCTTAAAGGTTAAAAGCAATATGGATTCCGGTATGTTTTATGGAATTCAAAAGGGAGCGATTACCGCCCTTAAAAGTGGTGGCGATTGGTTTGAGAAATTGGATGACGTTTACAGAAAGCGTAGAGAACTAATGTTTCAATTAGTCGATAAACTTGGCGCTACCTATGATAAAGATGCCGCCGGAATGTTCGTTTGGGCAAAATTACCCAAAGGGTCAAAATCCTCCGAGGATTTTATTGATGAGGTGTTATATGATAAGCATGTTTTTATTGCTCCAGGAACTATTTTTGGTAGTAATGGAGAAGGATACATACGATTTTCACTTTGTGTTGAAGAAGAAAAAATAAAGGAAGCAATAGAAAGATTTGAGTAATTAGAGATTAGAATTGAGAGCTGAATACATAAACGATGTTTTTAATATCGGTTTCATTGTTTAAAACTACTTATAAATGAACGTAACGATTGTTGGTATCGGATTGATTGGAGGGTCTTTTGCCAAAGATTTCAAAAAACTATACCCGAGTTCAAAAATAACAGGTATTGACAAAAACGAATCACATACAGATGAAGCGTTGGCGCTTGGAATTATAGATCAAAAAGGTGATTATGATGTTTTAGCAACTTCAGATATTGTTTTCGTAAGTATTCCAGTAAATGCCCTAACGTTGGAACTACCAAAAATCTTAGATGCTGTTGGCGATGAAACTGTGGTGATGGATGCAGGCTCGACCAAAAAACTAATTTGTAAAACGGTAGATGCGCATCCAAAGCGTAGAAATTTCTTGGCCTGTCACCCTATTGCCGGTACCGAGTTTTCAGGGCCATCAGCCGCTATAAATGGATTGTACGAGGGAAAGACCAATATTATATGTGAAGTAGAAAAAACTGCTTTCAAGCTTCAAGAGAAGGCTTTGGAGATATTTCAAAAGATGAAGATGCGTATCCGCTACATGAATCCAGATGCTCATGATAAGCACATTGCCTATGTATCCCATTTGTCGCATATCAGTTCATTTATGTTGGGGAAGACCGTAATCGAAAAAGAAAAGAACGAACGCGATATTTTTGATATGGCAGGTAGTGGTTTTGAAAGTACCGTACGTTTGGCAAAAAGCTCCCCAGATATGTGGACGCCGATTTTTGAACAGAACAAGGAAAACGTGATTGAAACTTTGGAAGAATACATTCAAAATCTGGAAACGTTCAAAAAACTTCTTGTCGACAATGATTTTGAAAACGTTTACGAAGAAATGAACAATACCAATAGAATAAAACAAATTTTAAAAGGAATACCGCTTACCAAGTAAAAGATAGTTTTTAACGAACAACGAACAACGAACAACGAACAACGAACAACATACCTATGGAAAATTCAAAAGAAATGAGAAAATGGCTGGATGATATGGCTTTGCCACATCCATTGGTCATTGCAGGACCCTGTAGTGCCGAAACCGAAGACCAAGTGTTAAAAATAGCAAATGACTTAAAAGATACAGATGTCAATTACTACCGTGCTGGAATCTGGAAGCCCAGAACACGACCAGGTAATTTTGAAGGAGTAGGGGCCATTGGATTAAAGTGGTTACAAAAGGTGAAGGAAGAAACAGGTTTAAAAACGGCCACAGAAGTTGCAAACAGGGCACATGTGGATTTGGCGTTGGAGCATGACGTAGATTTGCTATGGATCGGTGCGCGCTCCACGGTAAGTCCTTTTATTGTTCAAGAGATTGCGGATGCGTTGGAAGGAACGGATAAGATTGTACTTATCAAAAATCCGGTCAATCCAGATTTATCACTTTGGTTGGGGGCTGTGGAACGTTTGTATTCTGCGGATATTAAAAATTTGGGCGTAATCCATAGAGGTTTTTCAACTTATGAAAAGACAAAATATCGAAATATCCCTGAATGGCAGTTGGCCATTGAACTGCAGTCCAAGTTTCCGGATTTGCCCATAATCAATGATCCAAGCCACATTACAGGAAAACGTGATATGATTTTTGACGTATCCCAAACCGCTTTGGATTTAAATTTTGATGGACTGATGATCGAGACGCATTATGATCCAGATAACGCATGGAGCGATGCTGCCCAACAAGTAACCCCGCAAACATTGGTTCAGATTATGAATGACCTTCGTATTAGAAAAGAAACAGACGAAGAGGCAGAGTACAATAGTAAATTGAACAATCTAAGAGCCCAAATAGATGTTATCGACAATCAACTGATAGATACTTTGGGAAAACGTATGAAAGTTTCTGATGGTATTGGAAAGCTCAAAAAGCAAAGGAATGTAGCCGTTCTACAATCCAACAGATGGAATGCCATTTTGGGGAAAATGATTTTAGAGGGAGAATCCCAAGGGTTGAGCGAGGAATTTGTTTTGCGCATGTTCAAGGCAATTCACCAAGAATCGATTAACCATCAGGAAAAGATTATCAATACGTAGTATAATTAGAAATTGTTTTAAGGGTCATTTAAGAACTAGGGGTTTATTTCCCTAGGTTTTAAGTGACTTTTTTATTTTAAAAACTGTAACAATCTTCTAAACTGCTCATCTTTGTAAAGAGAAAATAATTCTATCATGAAAAAAATATTTACACTTTGTATCCTTTTTGTTTCTACCAATATATTTTCCCAACGTATGATCGATACTGAAGTTGGGGATTTTAACGAAATCAAGGTTTTTGATTTAATCGAAGTAAATCTCATTCAATCCGATGATAATAGAATTGTTATAAAGGGAAGGAATGTGGATGACATTAAATGGATGAACAAAAAGGGCGTGCTAAAACTAAGAATGCAATTGGATAAAAAATTTATGGGGGAAGATACCCTTATCGAAGTTTACTATACCGATTTAAACATTATAGATGGCAATGAAGGTGCTGAAATTACCTGTAATGAAATGGTGAAAAAGAGCAAAATCGAGCTGCGAGCCCAAGAAGGCGCCAAGATACATATTGGAATGGATGTGGATTATGCGGATATAAGAGCGGTAACAGGTGGTATCGTCGAGGCATCGGGCTTGGCAAAAAGTCAGACTGTTGTACTGAACACAGGGGGGATTTTTGAAGGACGTGAACTCCGAACTTCCAATACAGATATAAAGATTTCTGCAGGTGGTGAAGCCGAAGTTTTTGCCTCTGAACAAATCGATATCAAAGTAAAAGCGGGCGGTGACGTAAATGTGTATGGAAACCCTAAGAAAGTATATAAAAATACCTTTGTGGGCGGAAGGGTCTACATTATGGATTAATGCAAAAAAAAGAGGCCGCTTGTTCAAGTGGCCTCTTTTTTTATTCGAAAAAATGTTCTTTACTTTTTAAAGATATATCTAGTAATAAAGATACCTTTTCCATCACCTTTTCCACCTTCACTTTCAACGGCACTGGTAACAAAAGCCAGTTCCCAACCATTGGCTACCATATCGTTGATCATTGAAGTCAACAATGCATCATTGGCTGCAATATTCTGGAAACGGATTCCACCAATATTGTAGAAGTTCAATAATTTGGTTTCTTCAAAATTCTTTACACGAATTTCTCCTCTTTTGGATTTGTTTCTTGTGTTGTCATCTTCAGTCTGTACACTTGTGTACTCCTTATAATCCTTTTCCTCGAGGGCATTTACGATTCTAGAACGTCCCAAACCGTTGGGAACAATGGATTCAACACTGGTAACGACTTTAAACTTTTGTGCGCTGGTTTCAAAAGTTGCAGCTAACGCAATAACTGCGATAAATAAGATTTTTTTCATGTTGCTAATTGATTATTTAGAAATATTTAACTGTGTAACACTAATATACGTTTGAATTGGAGTATTATTGTTTCTTTGCATTGAAAATGTTAAAAAAGTTGTGAAAGGCACTGTTTATAAATCCACGGGGAGTTGGTATACCGTAAAATCCGAGGAAGGTGATTTTTACGAATGTCGTATAAAGGGGAAATTCCGTATCAAGGGCATTAAGAGTACCAACCCAGTTGCCGTAGGTGATGAAGTGGTTTTTGAACTTGAGGAAATTGGAGATGAAACCGTTGCAGTAATTACAGAGATAACCAATAGAAAGAATTACATTATCCGAAAGTCTGTAAATCTCTCTAAACAGACCCATATTATTGCCGCTAATCTAGATCAAGTCTTTTTATTGGTCACGCTGAGCAGCCCACAAACCTTTACCAGTTTTATTGACCGTTTTTTGGTAACTGCGGAAGCTTACGAAATTCCTGTTGTAATCTTGTTCAATAAAATGGATGCCTATTATGAAAATGAAATGGGAGAAGTGAAGCATCTGGCCGCTCTATACGAAAGTGTAGGATACCAGTGCATAGAAATATCCGCAGCAGATGGAACGAACATTGACCCGGTCAAAAAATTAATGGTAGATAAAACAAGTATGTTTTCTGGGCACTCTGGTGTTGGGAAATCTACACTTATCAATGCGATTGAACCCGGACTTGAATTAAAAACAGCGGAGATATCCGAACAGCATTTACAAGGGCAACATACTACCACTTTTGCAGAAATGTACGATCTGTCTTTTGGAGCTAGGATTATAGATACCCCGGGCATCAAGGGTTTTGGTATAGTGGATATGGAGCAAGATGAAATTGGGGATTATTTTCCGGAGTTTTTTAAATTGAAGTCAAAATGTAAGTTCAATAACTGCCTACATTTGGATGAACCCAAATGCGCCGTAAAAGAAGCTTTGAAAAATGATGAAATATCGTGGAGTCGATATCGCAGTTACGTACAGATGATTACGGGTGAGGATGAAAATTATAGAGTTGATGTTTATAAATAATCAATGAGAGCAGTAGTACAGCGGGTAACTAGGGCAAGCGTTACAGTAGATAACAAAGTAATCTCCAAAATTGAACATGGGCTACTGGTTTTATTGGGTATTGAAGATGCTGATGGGAAAGAAGACATGGAGTGGTTATCAAAAAAAATAGTGAAGCTTCGTATTTTTAATGATGAAGCTGGCGTGATGAATCGGTCTGTTTTGGATGTGGATGGAAGTATAATTGTAGTTAGTCAATTTACGCTCCACGCAGCTATCAAGAAAGGGAATCGACCTTCCTACATCAAAGCTTCAAAGCCCGAAATTGCAATACCTATTTATGAGAATTTTATAAAGTATATTGAACAGGAGTTGGGAAAAAAAGTAGGTACTGGAATGTTTGGCGCGGATATGAAAGTTGAGCTTTTAAATGATGGGCCTGTTACGATACCAATAGATACAAAGAACAAGGAATGATGAACATAGAAAACGCACAAAAGGCCGTTGACGAATGGATCAAGAACCATGGTGTCCGCTATTTTAATGAACTCACGAATATGGCACAGCTTACAGAGGAAGTAGGCGAAGTGGCACGAATCATTGCTAGACGATACGGTGAGCAAAGCGAGAAAGAATCGGATAAATCCAAGGATTTAGGAGAGGAACTGGCCGATGTACTTTTTGTAGTACTCTGTTTGGCAAACCAAACCGGTATAGATCTACAAGATGCTTTTGATAAAAAATTGGATTTAAAAGCAAAGCGCGATCACGATAGGCATCAGAATAACGAAAAGCTTAAATAAACTATATTTGGGCTTTTGTTTTTTAGATAAGCCATAAAGCACAGAACGTTTGAAACTTCGACTTTCCTATCCATCCAAAAAAGTAATCAAAGCCGACATACAAATTACAGGCTCTAAAAGTGAGACCAATAGATCTTTGCTCTTACAGGCATTATTTCCAAACATAACTATTGAAAATCTATCCAACTCGGATGATGGAGCCGTCATGGCCAAAGGGCTAGAAAAAGTCTCAGGCGAAGTGGATATCCATCATGCAGGAACTGCGATGCGTTTTTTAACCGCCTATTTCGCATCACAAGAAGGAAAAGAAGTGATTTTAACAGGCTCTGAGCGAATGCAGGAACGGCCCATCAGCGTTTTGGTGGATGCATTGAATGACTTAGATGCAGAAATAACATATGTAACCAAAGAAGGTTATCCGCCCCTAAGAATCAAGGGAAAAAAGTTAATCAAAAACAAAGTATCACTACCTGCAAATGTTAGCAGTCAATACATATCGGCACTCTTATTGGTTGCGCCTAGTTTAGAAAATGGATTAGAACTAGAACTTATAGGAAAAATCACTTCAGTACCCTATATAAAAATGACGTTGGCACTTTTAAATGAGATAGGAGTAATTACTTCATTTGAAGGAAATCAGATAAAAGTTGGGCCAAAAGATGAGGTTGAACAAACAAATTTGGTCGTGGAATCCGATTGGAGTTCTGCCAGTTATTTTTATAGCATAGCAGCATTGAGCGAAGTAGGTACTGAAATCAAGTTGTCTTCCTACAAGAAAGATTCACTGCAAGGAGATAGCGTTTTAGCGGAAATCTATAAGGATTTTGGCGTTGAGACCTCATTTTCTCAAAATGAAATTAGAATCTCTAAAATAGCCGAATGTCAGCTTCAAAAAGTTGACTATAACCTTTCCAATGCGCCAGATATTGCACAAACTATTTCGGTTACTTGCTTTGGTTTGGGAATGTCTTGTCATTTGACCGGACTACATACTCTGCCCATAAAAGAGACCGATCGTTTGGCAGCATTGAAAACAGAACTTTCAAAGTTTGGTGCAAAAGTCGAGACCGATTCCGAAAGCCTCACACTTTTTCCTTCAGAAAATATAGCTTCAGGGGTTGCCGTAGATACTTATCATGACCATAGAATGGCGATGGCATTTGGACCTTTAGGCTTAAAAACAACAATGGTTGTCAATGATGCCATGGTGGTTTCCAAATCCTATCCTGATTTCTGGAAAGACCTAAAAAAACTTGGTCTTGAAATAGCGGAAATCTAATTCATATTTAATCTACAAATTACTTGACATCCCCTATGTTGAGATTGTATATTTGCCCTCTTTAAAAATCCAAAACAACCGTACATGAAATTATCAAACTTCAACTTTGAATTACCAAAAGAATTATTGGCAGAATATCCTGCAGAAAACAGGGATGAGTCCAAATTAATGGTAATTAACAGGGAAACTGGAAAAATTGAGCATAAGATGTTCAAGGACCTTATTGATTATTTTGAGGAAGGTGATGTAATGGCATTGAACAATACTAAAGTATTTCCTGCCAGACTTTATGGGAACAAAGAAAAAACAGGTGCGCGTATCGAAGTTTTCTTATTGCGCGAACTCAATCAAGAACAACGTCTTTGGGATGTTTTGGTAGACCCTGCCCGAAAAATACGGATAGGAAACAAGCTTTATTTTGGCGATGATGAAAGTTTGGTAGCTGAAGTTATTGATAATACCACTTCTAGAGGAAGAACGTTGCGTTTTCTTTATGATGGTTCCTATACCGATTTTAGAAGAAAACTACGTGAATTGGGTGAAACGCCTCTTCCAAAGTACATTAAGCGAGATGTTGAGCCAGAAGATGAGAAAAGATATCAAACAATATATGCTAAACATGAAGGTGCTGTTGCAGCGCCAACAGCAGGATTGCATTTTTCAAAGCATTTGTTGAAACGATTGGAGATTAAAGGTGTCGACTTTGCCGAAGTAACGTTACATGTTGGATTGGGAACATTCAATCCAGTAGAAGTAGAGGATTTATCCAAACATAAAATGGATAGTGAAGAATTGGTCATTGATGAAAAAGCAACCGAAATCATCAATAATGCAAAAGCTAACAAAAGACGTATCTGTGCCGTAGGAACCACGGTAATGCGAGGTTTGGAAAGTGCTGTTTCATCAGATCATCAATTGAATACATTTGAAGGATGGACAAATAAATTCATATTTCCTCCTTATGAGTTTAGTATTGCAAACTGTATGATCACCAATTTTCATTTGCCTAAATCAACACTATTAATGATGGTTTCCGCATTCATTGGACATGACTTAATGAAAAAAGCGTACAAACAGGCCATATTGGAAGGATACCGTTTCTACTCGTATGGAGATGCCATGTTGGTTATTTAATAAAAACTATCTATAATATAAATCCCGCTTGTTCTATGCAATTGAACAAGCGGGATTTTTTCTTAACTATCTTTAACACGTGGAAATCAGCAAAAAAGACATCAGAGCACTTACAAAAGAGCAATTACGAGCTTTTTTTGTGGACCATGGCGATAAGGCATTTCGCGGTAACCAGGTGTACGAATGGTTATGGCAAAAATCTGCCCATTCCTTTGATGCAATGACCAATATTTCCAAGGAGACGCGAAGTATGTTGGAAGCTAATTTTGTGATCAACCATATTAAAGTTGACCAAATGCAGCGCAGTTCCGACGGTACCATCAAAAATGCGGTACGACTTCATGATGATTTAGTGGTGGAATCTGTCTTGATTCCCACGGATACCAGGACTACTGCATGTGTGTCAAGTCAAGTAGGGTGTAGTTTGGACTGTAGGTTTTGCGCCACTTCCCGTTTAAAACGAATGCGGAATTTAAATCCCGATGAAATCTACGATCAGGTGGTCGCTATAGATAACGAAAGCCGACTGTATTTTGATAGACCGCTTAGTAACATTGTTTTTATGGGTATGGGAGAGCCCCTGATGAATTATAACAATGTCCTTAAAGCTATCGAGAAAATAACATCCCCAGAAGGACTTGGAATGTCGCCAAAACGAATTATTGTATCCACTTCCGGAGTTCCTAAAATGATAAAAAAGATGGCGGATGAAGAGGTGAAATTTGGTCTTGCTGTTTCCTTACATTCGGCAATAGATGAAGTTCGTACTTCCATTATGCCGTTCAACGCTACTTTTCCATTAAAAGATTTGAGAGAATCCTTAGAATATTGGTACAGTAAGACCAAAAATAGGATAACCTACGAATATGTGGTTTGGGAAGGTATTAACGATACAAAAGCGGCCGCAGAAGCTTTGGTCAAATTCTGCAAGTTTGCGCCTTCAAAAGTTAATTTGATAGAATACAATCCCATTGACGATGGTGAATTTCAACAAGCTTCCAATGCAGCAATAGCTATGTACACGAACACTTTAGAAAGCAATGGTATTACTGTTACCGTAAGAAGATCTCGTGGTAAGGATATTGATGCCGCTTGTGGGCAACTGGCCAATAAAAGCTAAAGAATGTATTATACGATACGTTTATTTCGATATAGATTATAGAACGTTTTGTAAAACCATCTTAAAACTTGAACCTTCCAGCTGCGAACTCTATCATTTTCGCTACTTTTAACTTTTTAAAAACCGAATTCACCAAAGCCCGATTATATTGAAAGTAGTTTCACAAATTAGGGAACCGATTGAACAGGAAATGGAACTTTTTGAAGAAAAGTTCTTGAAGTCTATGTCTTCCAAAGTGGCTTTGTTCAACAGAATTACGTACTACATTGTAAACAGAAAAGGAAAACAAATGCGCCCAATGTTTGTATTCCTTACCGCCAAATTGATCAATGAGGGCACTGTAAACGATAGAACCTATTGTGGTGCCTCTATTATTGAGCTCATACATACTGCCAGCCTTGTTCATGATGACGTTGTGGATGATAGCCATAAAAGAAGGGGATTCTTTTCGATAAATGCACTTTGGAAAAACAAAATTGCGGTTTTGGTTGGTGACTTTCTCTTTTCCAAAGGTGTTTTGGTAGCATTGGAGAATAAAGATTATGATCTTTTACATATCATTTCCAATTCGGTCAGGGATATGAGCGAGGGAGAGCTACTTCAGATAGAAAAAGCCCGACTTCTTGATATTACAGAGGAGGTCTACTATGAAATCATCCGCCAAAAAACAGCTACCTTAATTGCTGCCTGTTGTAGTATGGGTGCCTGTTCTGTAAAGCCAGATTCTGAACACGTGGAAACTTTCAGAAAGTTTGGGGAACTTTGTGGTATGGCATTTCAAATAAAAGATGACCTTTTTGATTACGGAGCAGAAAAAATTGGGAAACCAACAGGCATAGACATTAAGGAGCAAAAAATGACCCTTCCTCTAATTTATGCCTTGAACAATAGCGATGAAACTAAAAAACGCTGGTTGGTCAACTCCATTAAAAACCATAACAAGGATAAAAAAAGAGTCAAGGAAGTAATTGCATACGTGAAGGATAAAGGAGTATTGGACTATGCCGTAACAAAAATGCTTTCCTTTAAAGACGAGGCCTTGACGTTGTTGGATAACTATCCAGATTCTGAGTTTAAAAGCGCGTTGACCCTTATGGTCAATTATGTGGTAGATCGCGATAAATAAAGCCTGTTTATTTCATATAGATATACCTGGGTTTTGGATATTTCAAGAAATATTCAAAAAAAATTACACCATCGGGCAACCTTTTTAAAAAACGGTGCGTCTATCTTTATAGAAAACAAACCGAGAACCACTTTTGAAGATTATCTCTTTGTATACTGATGAAAAGCTTTTGATTCAGAAAGCAAGTGCTGGCAATCCGCAAGCGCAAAAGTTTATGTACGATAAGCATGCACCAAAAATGTTAGGTATTTGTAGGCAGTATATCAAAGACCTACAATTTGCTGAGGATACCATGATTAAAGGGTTTGTAAAAGTTTTTCAAAATTTGGATTCTTTTCAATACAAAGGAAGTTTTGAAGGATGGATAAGAAAAATTATGGTCAGGGAAAGTATTTCCTATTTGCGTAAAAGGCAATTTGTGGTTTATGATGATGAGGTTTATGAGCAAAAGGATAGAGAACCAGATAACGAAACCTCTCTTTTGGATGTTGAATATGTACAGCAATTGATAGATAAACTTCCGGAAGGGTATAGAATGGTTTTTTTGTTGAATGCCATAGAAGGATACAAACATTATGAGATTTCGGAAATGTTGGGGATTAGTGTGGGCACCTCCAAATCGCAGTTGTTCAAGGCCAGAAAGATGCTTCAAGAAGGTTTGACCCTAAAAGGAACGTCATCTAGAACCAAGTCTGTGGATTAAAGAAAAGGTTATGAGTAAATTGGAAAAACATATCAAAGAAAAATTAGAAGAACGGAAAATTTCCCCTTCACCAGAGGCGTGGAATATAATTTCTTCACAGATAACCGTTGATGAAAAAGCGAAACGAAAAGTATGGTACCCATATGCAGTTGCAGCAAGTTTAGTAGGCATTCTTTTGATGTCACTGTTCTTTTTTAATTCGGAAGAACCTGTGCAGTATCCAATTCAAGTAGTAGAGGAGACCGATGATAAAGAACTGGTTGTTCCTTCGCAAAAAGAAAACAATGGGTTGCAAGAAACTCAATTGGAAAAGTCCGAAGCTATAGCCGTTAGTGACAAAGACAAAGAGGGAGGTAGACAATTATCAAAACAGGCAGAAATACCTATAGCTTCTGGACAAGTAAAGCTAGTAAAGGACACAGTGCCAAAAACCTTACAGGATAGTTTTTTAGAAAAATCGAACAGTTTGATTACGCAAAAAGTAAACGAAGTCGTTGATCGTGTGGCGTATCTGGAAACTGTAAATACCGAAGTCAGTGATGAAGAAATAGATTCACTGTTAAGAACAGCACAAAGGCAGATTCTTTCAGAGCAACTATTTACAGAAGACGGAACCGTTGATGCCATGGCACTGCTTACAGAAGTCGAGGATGAACTCGATGGGACGTTCAGAGACCAAATTTTTGATGCACTCAAAGAAGGTTACTTTAAATTGCGTACAGCGGTCGCCGACAGAAATAATTAGAATATTCATCAATCAAGAGATCTTTTCTAGTGTTCCCCTTTCAGCCAAATAGTGAAAGGGGAGGTTAGAAGGGTGTAAAAATCAATCAAACAATCATGAGAACAGTTACATTGTATTTAGCCGCATTAATATTGGCACTTCTTTCGCAACACGCTTTAGGGCAAGAACGATACGAATTAAAAATTGAGGCTTTAAAAGCGAGAAAAGAGAAAATTACCTTAAAAGAGAAAGAAGCGTTAAAGTTTGAAGTTGAAGAAATAAACAAGCGCTTCAAAAATGGGGATATAAGCGATAACGAAGCAAAGACCTTAAAAGAAGCTGCCGCTAAAAAAAGGGCGTTGAATATAGAAAATAGACTCACCATAGTAAACAATCAAATTCTACTTTTAGAACGAAACCAAGGCAATACCCTTACAGCGATAGAAATGGATTCCATTGATGGAGATCGTGTTGGTTTTTCTATAAATATTGATGGTGAACCAGCTTTTTTGTTCAACTCACGGGAATGGAAAAGAGACATTAAATATGATCGAAAAACCTATTCGGATTTTGTTTTTGCTATTGGGTTCAACAATGCTATAATCGAAGGACAGTCCTTGAATGATTCTCCTTATAAAATTGGAGGTAGTCGGTTTTTTGAAATGGGATGGCAGTGGCGGACCAGAGTTTTCCCAAGATCAAATTGGTTGCGCTTTCACTATGGTTTCTCATTCCAATTCAATGGATTGAAACCCGAAAACAATCAGGTTTTTGTGCAAAACGGAGATCAAACCACTTTGGAAGAGTTTGAATTTGAGTTGAACAAATCCAAGTTGCGGA
Source organism: Bacteroidota bacterium (assembly GCA_039030475.1). GTDB lineage: Bacteria > Bacteroidota > Bacteroidia > Flavobacteriales > Flavobacteriaceae > Flagellimonas. Next base: position 27,313 of record JBCCEC010000002.1, on the reverse strand, counting down.
TGGATAACCTCGTATTTCCCGTTCATTTTGAATTTGGCCCTTCACGCTTTCGAAAGACTGAGAAAAGTATTCGATACTCGATTGAAAATAAACTACGTATCGGTATAGGTGGCTATGGTGGATTTAACTTGGGTACACGACAAAAACTAAAATATACCAGAGACGGAGAAGACGTTAAAGACAAACTTAAGAGAGACTACAATACCAGTGACTTAATTTATGGATTAAGTGCATACATTGGCTTTGATGGAATACAGTTGTATGCGAAATACGATTTGAATCCTATCTTTAGAGATGCACTGGTAGAGCAGAACAACATTTCCTTGGGCCTTCGGTTCGACCTCTAACCAAAATGTCAGTTCGAGCGCAGTCGAGAACACTTTGTATCTCGGCTGCGTTCTTATTGATCTTACCAAATCATGATAATGCCCTTTCCATTTCAGGAGTAAATTCTTCTTTATAAAATCCCCTTTTACAATAGGAACACTCGGTAAAACCGTTAGCGCTTATTTTAATAGGGAGACCCATAACAAATGGAAGTAGTTGTTTGGGAAACGGAAGTCACGGTTCTGTATTGGCTACAATGTGGGCAGCTTACCCCCATTAGGTATTTACTTTCTTTTTGCCAGTCTGGTTCCGAAGAAGAGGGTCATCTTATTTTTAAGTGAAACTACTACTTTCCCAAATTATTTGGGCACTAGAAAGTATTTTATGGTTTACACATCTTTTTTAGGACATGGACCATATTGGTTTTCTTCCATAATACCGTTTTCGATGAGCTGAATAAAAACCCAAAGCACCCCAACAATAGGAATAATTAGGATCAGAAGAGTCCAACCACTTTTGCCAACATCATGTAAACGTCTTACCGTTGCTGAAAGGGCAGGGAGAAAAACCACTAGGGCATATACTGTATAAAGAGGGCCAAAACCGATATTAGCAATGGTAATCTCAAAAACGTTGTCCAATGCAATTGTAAACAGGCTGAAGAATAAGCAGAACAAAGTAAACATCCAATATTCTGCCCTACGGGCCCTACCTTTAAAATTGGCGTAGTTTTTTAGAACTTGTAAATACCATTCCATTTCCTGTTGTTTTAGGGTTGTGTTGAAAAAGGAGGGAGAGATTGATGCATTAATCAATTAAACAGTTGCCAGTTTAGGATTGATCCCATAATCGTTTTCAGTGGGCTCACCGTCCTTTACCAAAAGGATAAGCAACCAAAGCGATCCAATTGCGGGAATCAACGCCACGAAGAGCATAGATCCTTTTTTTCCAATATCATGCATGCGTCTTACGACAACGGCAATACTGGGTATAAGCATGGCAAGGGCATATAGAGCATAGATTGGACCAATTCCCATTTTTGCCAGACCGGTTACATTATCCAAAGCCATGGTTATTCCGGAAAAAATTATATTGAACAGGGTAAACATCCAATATTCCTTTCTTCTTGCTCTTCCTTTAAAATCTGCGTATTGTTTCAGTGCTTTTAGATACCATTTCATATCTGTGCATTTGGTTGGTTGTCCTACTCATATGGCTTTTCGGTTCCGCCCCGTTTTTTGGTTTCTGGACTCCAATTTTCGTAAAAAAGGTAGCTCAATCCATTCAAATCCAAGGAGTTGTTTTGATGGATGCCCCTTTTCAGTTGACGTATGATGCTTTTGAGCTAGAATTTTGTTTTTTCGCTACCTTTACTGGCTAATTAATTTCAAGCATTGATTTCCAAGTCCACCATAGACCAAGTGTATGAAACTGCTCGTTTAGAGGAGGTAATCGGTGATTTTGTACAATTAAAGAAAGCCGGTTCCAACTTTAAGGGATTGAGCCCTTTTTCCGATGAGCGTACCCCAAGTTTTATGGTATCTCCCGTTAAACAGATTTGGAAAGACTTTAGTAGCGGCAAAGGTGGTAATGTAGTGGCATTTTTAATGGAGCACGAACACTTTACCTATCCGGAAGCCATAAAGTATCTCGCCAAAAAGTACAATATAGAAATTGAGGAGACGGAGCAGACCAATGAACAGAAAGAGCAGGCCAACGAAAGGGAAAGCATGTATCTGGTCTCTGAGTATGCCCAAAAGTACTTCTCTGAAACTCTTTGGAAATCGGAACCAGGCAAAGCAATTGGTTTGACCTATTTTAAGGAACGCGGATTTACTGATGAGACCATACGAAAATTTGATTTGGGTTACGGTCTGGACGAGTGGGACGCGTTCACTAAAATAGCATTGGGAAAAGGATACCAATTGGAATTCTTGGAAAAAACGGGGTTGACGATCGTTAAGGAACAATCTGGTGGAGAATCCAGAAAATTTGACCGTTTTAAAGGGCGGGTACTGTTTCCCATACATTCCATGAGCGGTAGGGTGTTGGGCTTTGGCGGACGAATCCTGACCAGCGATAAAAAAGCGGCAAAGTATTTAAACTCTCCTGAGAGCGATATCTATCACAAAAGCAAAGTGCTTTATGGTATCTACTTTGCCAAACAGGCCATTGCAAAAGAAGATAACTGTTTCTTGGTGGAGGGGTATACAGATGTTATACAGCTATACCAAAGCGGGGTTGAAAATGTAGTAGCTTCAAGCGGCACGGCATTGACTCCGGAACAAATTAGGCTTATCAATAGGCTCACCAAAAATATTACGGTGCTTTTTGATGGTGATGCGGCAGGTTTGCGTGCTTCTCTTAGAGGAATTGACTTAATTCTGGAGCAAGGGATGAATGTAAAGGTCTGTACCTTTCCAGAAGGTGAGGACCCAGATAGTTTTGCCAAAAACAATACATATGAGGATTTGGTGCTATATCTGGAAGAAAATGCAAAGGACTTTATCCAATTCAAAACCTCTTTGCTGGCAGAGGAAGCAGCAAACGACCCCATTAAAAGAGCTGATACGGTACGGGATATCGTAAATAGCATCAGCAAAATCCCCGATCAAATAAAAAAGGAAATATACATCCAGGAATGTGCTAAAATCATGCAGATTTCTGAAGATGTGTTGTACAATACGCTTGCTCAAATCGATAAAAAGGGAATTGCCGATGCCAATAAAAAAGTAAGGCAAGAACGTAAGGCTTTTGAAGTTGTAAAAAATGACCAAGTCGTAGAACGGGTAGATGTACAATACGAACTGGAACGAAAAATCATTGAAATGCTTCTTCTGTACGGAGGTCAGCAACAAGAGTTTGAAGATTTGGTGCTGAAAGAGAATGAAAAAGGTGATTTGGTACTGGAACCTGAGGTTACGGAGGCCAAGGTTTATGAAAAAGTGTATTTAGATCTTCAAGAAGATGAGATTGAACTAACAAACGAACAGTTTAGAAGTATTTATTACAAACTCATCGAAGATTTGAATGAGACAGAAGAGTTTACTGTAAATACTTTTCTATCTGGCCTCAATCAGGAAATGGTAAGCGAAGTATCCTCAATTTTAATGGAAGAAGAAAAATACAAATTGGATGATTGGGCCCGAAAAGATATTTATCCCAAAGGTAAAGGGCAGGGTGTTGCGCAATTGGTAGGGGAGACCATTCTTACGCTTCGTTGTTATTTAATTAAAAATAGAATTCAGAAATTACAAGAACGCACCGAGGGAAGTATAGAAGATAATTCTGAAGTCCTTGAAGAAATTGTGAACTATTTGCAGTTGAACAAATTGTTGAATGCAAAATTAAATAGGGTATTATCATAAAAAAATCCCGAACAACTAAATGCTCGGGATTTTCTTCAGTCTGCGTTGGTTATTTAATATAATTCCAAAGCCTTTGCTTGTTGCAATAAGTCCACCAAATTGTCAACGTTCAATTTTTTCATCAAACGCGCCTTATAAGTACTAACGGTCTTTTCATTTAAGTTTAGACCTTCGGCCACTTCTTTGTTTCGTTTTCCACTGGCCAAAAGTTTTAATACTTCAACCTCTCTAGAGGATAATTTTCTGAAGAATCTTCTAGGCTTCTGCGTACCTTCATCAAATGCCAATCGTTGCGCCAATTCATTGGTGATGAACATACTACCCTCAGATACTTTCTTCACGGCTGACACAAGATAATCGATGTCCGCTGTTTTGGATAGGTATCCAAATGCTCCCGCACGTATCGTACTCAATGCATACACATCTTCTGATTGTCCACTGAACATTAAAGATTTTACGTTAGGAAATTCTTGTTTTAGTTTTCTTAGTGCAGCAATACCATTTATTTCTGGAATATCCATTTCTAGGATTACTACATCTGGGCTGACTTTCTCCAATGTTTCAAACAGTTCCGAAGTATCGGAAACATCGGCAATAACCTCAATATCTGAACTGGTTTCAAGGACTTGTTTAATGCCAAGTCTAACTATTGGATGATTGTCAGCGATTATTACTTTGATCATTTGATTTGATTTTTACTTTGTTTAGTACTTAATTACTTACTTGGCGCGACAAGGCAAGTTAATGATTTGAGAGTGTAAAACTGTGATTTTTTTCTTAAAACCTTAGAATTTCTGGGTTTTTTTTCGTCTTAGACTGGGTTTTTTGCGTTGAATGGTCATTTTAAGTCACTTGGTATATGGCAAATAGGTATGGGAATCATCTTATGTTTATTTGCGGTATTGAACTTTTTATAGATATTAAAGACCTCTCTTTTTCTATCAGAAAAATCTTTAATGTTTTTCCCCTGCTCATCCATTTCCATGGCCCATTCCAGTTCTGGATAAGATGCACCTATCTGGTCCTCATCTGTTCTGCTATCGCCCCAGAGTCCATCTGTTGGGGCTGCTTCCATAATATCTTTATTAATGCCCAGTACGCTTCCAACAGCATAGACTTCGGTTTTTGTTAAATCGGCAATAGGGCTTAAATCTACTCCGCCATCACCATATTTAGTATAAAACCCTATCCCAAAATCTTCAACTTTGTTTCCCGTTCCTGCAACAAGATAACCACGTAGGGCCGCAAAATAATATAATGTTGTCATTCGTAGCCTAGCTCTTGTATTCGCCAAGGACATAAAACGGTCTTCCTCATTTGCCACTTTGGGCAGGGCCGCGACCAAACCGTCAAATACTGGGGTTAGATTCACAGGTTGTCTTTTAACGTTGGGAAAGTTTTCTGTAAGCCAATCTATATGGCTGTCCGCTCGGGTTACTTGATTTTCTCCTTGGTGAATTGGCATTTCAACGCACAACAGTTCTAGTCCGGTTTTAGCGCATAGTGTTGAGGTAACCGCAGAATCTATCCCCCCCGAAACTCCTATAACAAAACCTTTACAGTTTGCGTTGGTGGCATAGTCCCTTAACCAGTCCACAATATATGTTACTACCTTTTCAGTTTTCATAGCGTTTTTTTTAGATTGTATAAATTACCTTTGTGCCCTGTAAATTTAAACGCTACGGTATTAAAAATGAAGAGGTTGTTAAAATACTTTGATTTATCGGCAGTCACTTGTTCCATTTTCCTGATTATTCTAACATTTTTCTCTTGTGAGGAAACAAATAAAACAGCACAAGAAATTTCTAAGATTACTATTGACTTAAATGTTGATAGATTTGACAGGGAATTTGCAAATGCAACTCCAGAAGATATTCCCAAATTAAAATCACAGTATCCCTATCTGTTTCCCGAACAGTTTGCAGATAGTGTATGGATCGCTAAATTATCCGATACTATACAAGTGGAACTGTCGGACGAAGTGCATAAGGCCTTTGGCGATTTTAAACAAGAAACCAAAGACCTTGAATCCTTATTTCAGCATATCAAGTATTATTTTCCAAAATTTAAGACACCAAATGTAGTAACGGTTACTTCGGACGTGGGGTATAACAATAGGGTAATTCTCACAGATACATTATTGTTATTGGGGCTTGATAATTATTTGGGCAAGGACCATCATTTTTACAAAAGCATACAGCAGTATATTGCTGAAGGATTGGACAGGCAATATCTAACTTCGGATATAGCGAGTGCGTTCTCTAAAAAAGTAGTGCAATATCCTAGAAATAGAAGTTTTTTGTCCAGAATGGTGTATTACGGTAAGGAGCTATACATAAAGGACAAATTGCTTCCCAATATTACTGATGCTCAGAAAATAGGCTATACCGCAGATGAGATTGAATGGTCCAAGGCTAACGAAGAGCAGATTTGGCGGTATTTTGTGGAGCGTGAACTACTTTATAGTACCGATGCCAAATTGGATAGACAATTTTTAGACCCGGCACCATTCTCTAAATTTCAATTGGAATTGGATAGCGAATCTCCAGGAAGGTTGGGAAGATACATTGGGTGGCAGATTGTACGGGCTTTTATGGATAAAAACAATATAAGTCTGCAGCAACTTTTAAAGTTGCCTCCGGACGAAATTTTTAAAAAATCAAATTACAAACCTAGAAAGTAGATGGCAGTAGAACATACATCAGAAATTAAATTAGTTGTAGGACTTGACGAAAATAGGGTGCCGGAAGAATTGAACTGGTCTGCCCAAGATGGGGGAATAGAAAATGAAGAAGCGAAGGCGATGATGCTATCGGTATGGGACAGTAAAAACAAGGAGTCGCTTAAAATAGATCTATGGACGAAAGATATGCCTGTGGATGAAATGAAAATATTTTTTCACCAGACTTTGGTTACCATGGCCGATACCTTTATGAAGGCGACCCAAGATGAAAAAATGACCGCGACAATGAAAGATTTTTGTGATTATTTTGCTGAAAAACTGGAGTTAAAATAAACCATTTCTAAGAAATGGGATGGTCCATCTTGTTAAATTGACTTTTTTCTTCACCTCTTAATGCCAACAAGTTTTCAATTTTGACTTTAGTAGGTCTTAGCGTAAAGAAATAGAAAATCAAAACAACGGCTATCAATAGAAAAGCCATGTTTTCTGTAATATAAAAGACGACAACGGAAAAAAGTGCAGGTGCTTCTACTGAAGCAAACTTAATAAGCGATGCCGTCTGTAAACGCATCAGTTTTTGTTTGAGTCCAGATATTTTTGAAATTTCAGCAGTAAGTTTTTTGTAAACAAGGTTTCCCATGAAAATTGCACCTATCGCAAAAATGGGAATGATAAGAAAAAACGAATTGTCCGTATCGGTGAAATCAATGGTTGTATTTTGTATCTGAAAGTAAGCAAAGACTGCAAATACAACCGGCCCGACTATTAATGCCAAATGTAGAATAGTCAGTGTTTTAATGAAACTTCTTGGCGTGAGTTGTTCGGTGTTGTTGGTCATTTACGGTTTTATTTATCTGGCGTAATATACGAACAACTGTAATTATTGAATCTAACCGATGTGGTTTTTAAAGGTTTCATGGAGTTTTAGTTGTTGAAATCCTTCAATATCAGTTATGCGCTTTCAGCCATGTATTGGCTTCGGCCGTGTACCAAAATGGAGAAAAGTTTTTTGCATTGGCAATAGCTTCAAAATGATATCTTGCTTTTGACATATTTCCTTTTCTATCATAAAATGTTGCTAGATACATATTGGCATAGGGGTTATTCTTGTCTTCTGTCAATAGCTTGTTCGAGATTGCTATTATTTTATCATCGAATACAGTAAAATCCCCCATTTCCTTATAAAACGAAATATCCTTCAAAAAACTTAGATTATGAAGAAGATTCAAATCGGAATACTTTAGATAATCCGGAAATTTTTCAAAAGTCTTTTTTAAAATACTTGTGCTTGTGGATATATGCGTCGTGTCAAAACGAGACAAGAATGATTCGGAAAGTGCTTGTGCCAAAAACTTCTCCCTTATAAAAAAAGAGTCTATGGAATCGCTCTTGTAAAGGTTTTCCGCTTTTTCCAGCAAAGGCATTTGCGTTAGACCATAACTATAGTTCTTTAAAAAGGATAAAGCAAATAATGAGGTGCCGATATCTCCATATATCAATCGAGCCGGATCGCTCATTAAATTATTGTTTGCAAGAAGTATCAAGGTTAGGTTCTCCTCAGGAATTTTTAAAAGCAAACTGGAATAGCAATCGTATTGGCCATAGCCCCAGAGTATTTTTTTTCCATCAAACTCTTGACTGAATATTCCGTGTCCATACGGTAGATTTTTTCTGGGAGTCGAAAACATGGTTTTCTTGGACGCTTCAGAAATCAAAAGATTATTATCCAAAGCATTACTGAAAATTAATAAATCCTGCAGGTTGGAAAGAATTCCCGCGGAGGTTGAATAACCAAAATCAATAAAACCAGGTTTAGTACCGTCATCAAAAAAATAAGGAGCGGCAATCTTTAGATTGTTCCGTACAATTTGAAGAGAGTCTTTTAAGAGCGAAGTGTTTTTAAGTTTGAGTGGCTCAAAAATTTGGGCAGTCATAAAATCTTTGAAAGACCGGCCCGATGCTTTTTCAATAACAGGGGTAAGTGCACCAAAGCGATAGCTGTAGTAAAAGTTCGTCCCAATTTCACCTTGCGATGTATGTGATAAAACATGCTTTATCTGGATTGAGTCCTTAAATGATTTTTTGGTCAGATAGTTATTGAGGGGGTCGTTTATAGATAGTTTACCCTCTTCAGCAAGTTTAAAGAGTAGAACCCCTGAAAAAATCTTGGTCAATGAGGCGATTGGGAAAAGTGTTGTGGAATCTACCTTCGTTTTATTTTCAATATTGGCGTAACCAAGATAATCCTCATAGAGAGTTTCGCCATTTTTTTCTACCAGCACAGCAATTCCTGGAATATGAAAGTACGTTTGTAACTCTTGTAGCTCTTTGGAGAATTGGACGGTTTCTTTGGATTGTCCAAAACCAATATTGTAAAAATTCAATGAAATAAAAATAAAAGTATAAAACGATATTGGTTTCATTAGTAGTAAAATTTAGTTGTAATAAGATTGTCATCTTTACTTGAAAAAGGCTGCTAGGAAACAATACTTACATTTAATTATTCGCTCTTGTATAATGACAAAACAAAAGTATTTTTGTGACACTATGAAAAAGAAATCTTCGTCAAAACTCCTATTTATCTATAATGCTGATTCTGGTGCAAGAAATGCTATCCTAGACAGTATGCATAAAGTTTTTAAACCTTCTACCTACGATTGTAAATTATGTGACATTACCTACGGTGTTGTCTCTGAAAATCGAACATGGAAGAAGTTTAGACAAAACAGCCAGCACAACATGGCATTTTTGCATAAAGACGAGTTTGCCAAAAAGTACGCCTCTAAATTTGGTTATAAATTTACCTTTCCCATTGCTTTAATCGAAGGCGAAAATGGACTTGAAGTTTTAATTTCCACAGAAGAGCTCAATCAATTAAAAACTGCGCATGGCCTGATTCGGCTTTTAAAAGAGCGAAACGTTTGATTTTTTCAAATTTTAATTGCGGAAAACTATTTTGAAGTTGCTTTAAAAAACTCCTGATTGATACCGTTTATATAATCCAATAATTCCTCTCTTCCCGCTCTACTTGTCGAAGATGTGACAAAATGTAATGGTGCTTCTTCCCAAAGGCCATCCAATAATTTTTTAAGGTAAGCTTTGGTCTGTTTTTCAATAGCGTTGGGCTTCAATTTATCCGCTTTGGTAAAAATTATGGCAAAAGGAATTTGATGTGTACCCAACCACTCCATAAATTCTAAGTCCACAGGTTGGGGGTCATGCCTTATATCCACCAATACAAAACCGCAGACCAACTGTTCCCGTTTCTCAAAATATTCGGTGATGTATTTCTGGAAAACCTTTTTATCCTTTTTGGAAACTCGCGCATATCCATACCCTGGTAAATCTACCAAAAACCAATTCCCATTTACCTTAAAGTGATTTATGAGCTGGGTCTTTCCCGGTCTTCCAGAAGTTTTTGCTAAACTTTTGCGTTCCATCAACATGTTGATCAAAGAGGATTTTCCGACATTGGAACGACCAATAAAAGCATATTCTGGCAATGGTTCGTTGGGACATTTCACAACATTGGAATTGCTCATTACAAATTCAGCGGAAGATATTTTCATGGTTTAGAATTAAGAGCTAAGAACAAAGATTCATGACAATCGTGCTAAAATACAATATGTTGTGATTAAAGTCTTTTTCGTTGTTCTAAAAGCGAAGCGGTCTCAAATCTAAAATCAGAATTCCCTTTTCTCAAGCCAAGCTTCCAGAATTTTATTAAAGTCTTCTGGATGTTCCATCATTGGGGCATGACCGCATTTTTTCATCCAGAATAAATCAGAATCTGGCAGTAGTTCATGGAATTCTTTGGCAACATCGGGTGGGGTTACTGTATCATTCTCTCCCCAGATAATGCATACGGGGGTATGCATTTTGGGCAAATCTTTGGACATGTTGTGTCTAATGGCACTCTTGGCTATGGCAAGGGTCTTTACCAATTTCATACGGTCGTTTACCGTAGCGTACACTTCGTCCACAATCTCTTTTGTGGCTACCGCTGGGTCATAGAAAACGTCTTGTGCTTTCTTTTTAATGAATTCATAATCACCTCGCCTGGGGTAGCCATCGCCCATGGCACTTTCATAAAGACCAGAACTTCCGGTAATTACCAACGCCTTCACCATATCTGGAAACATTTTGGTATGTAAAAGACCAATATGTCCGCCTAAAGAATTCCCCAGAAGGATTACATCTTTCAATCCTTTAAATTCAATAAAGCCCTCAAGAAACTTTGCAAAGTTCTTGACTGTAGTTTTCAACATGGGCATATCATAAATCGGAAGCTCGGGTATCAAAACTTTATACCCTTTGGATGGAAAGTATTCGGAGACACCTTGGAAATTGCTCAAACCTCCCATAAGACCATGTAATATAATCATGGGTGTGCCCTCACCCATTTCAATATATCGGTATTTATCCTCTTTGATTATTTGCTCTTCCATCTAAATGTTAGTTGGTACTAAGAGGGGCAAATATAGGCAATTCATACCACACAGATTTTAGGTTTGTTCTGTCAAAAAATCATGTTTTTATGATGTCAATAAAAGTTGTGTACACAATTCAAAAGAACGGTCATACCTTTTTTAAGGTAAAAACTTACTTTTTAAACCAAAAGTGGAGAATTTATTAACAAATGTGTTTTTAAGTGGAGAAATGTGGAAATAAAATCTATATATTTGAGTTATAGTTACTAACCAATTGATTTCTAGTGACACATATTATAGGACAACATGATTGTAAAGCTGATGCAAAAGGAAGGGTGATACTGCCCATTTCTTTGAAGAATCAGTTGTTGCCCGTAATGAACGAAGGCTTTGTAATTAAGCGGTCTGTTTTTCAGCAGTGTTTAGAGCTCTATCCAAAAAATGAGTTTGATGTTTTGATGCAAAAGGTGCTTAAGAAAAGTAAGATCAATAGAAAGTATGACGCCTTTGTGAGAAACTTTGTTGCAGGAATGAAAGAGGTGACTATAGATAGTGATACGGGTAGGTTGCAGATACCGAAGAATCTGGTTGAGTATGCAGAGATAGGAAAAGAAGTAGTGCTAAATGCTGTCTTTGATAAAATAGAGATTTGGAACAAGGACAAGTACGAGGTAGTCTTGGCAGATAGCGAAAAAGACTATGCGGATTTGGCGGAAGAGATTTTTGCTGACGATGACTAGTCCATACCACAATCCAGTATTGCTCAAAGAGTCGGTAGATGGATTGAACATAAAGGAAAACGGGGTTTATGTAGATGTCACCTTTGGTGGCGGCGGGCACTCCAAAGAGATATTGAAAAGACTGGGAAAAGATGGTAGACTGTTCGCATTTGACCAAGATGAAGATGCGTTGGCCAACACAATTGAAGATGAAAGGTTTCAATTGATCCATCAAAATTTTCAGTTTCTCAAACAATTTTTAAAGTTCTATGGCATTCGGAAAGTTGATGGAATCTTGGCAGATTTTGGAGTTTCTTCCCACCAGTTTGATGAAGCACAACGTGGTTTCTCCATTCGTTTCAATGCGGAGTTGGATATGCGAATGAGTCGGACCAATGAGTTGTCCGCGTTTAAAGTGGTCAACAAATACTCTCAAGAAAACTTAGCATCGGTTTTATTTCAGTATGGTGAATTGCGAAACGCAAACGCCATCGCAAAGACTATTGCAGATTCTAGATTGGAGACTCCCATAAAGACCACTGATGAATTGAAAGTGGTTTTAAAGCGGTTTTTGCCAAAGATGAAAGAGAACAAAATCTTGGCTCAGATATATCAAGCAATCAGAATCGAGGTAAATCAAGAAATAGAGGTGCTAAAAGCATTTTTGTTGCAAGCACCAGAAGTTCTGGGCAAAAGTGCAAGATTAAGCTTGATAAGCTATCATTCTTTGGAAGATAGGTTGGTGAAACGCTTTATAAGAGCTGGAAAATTTGAAGGAGAGGCCGAGAAGGATTTTTATGGAAATATTGATGTGCCGCTCAAGAAAGTAGGGGGATTGATAGTTCCATCGGCAGATGAGATAGCTAAGAACAATAGAGCGAGAAGTGCAAAACTCCGTATTGCGGAGCGGACATAGATTCTTGAAAAGAACAAAGGAATGAAAAAAGGATTGTTGGACATATTGAAAGGAAAGTTCTTGGTGAGCGGTGATGCCCCCAAGAATTGGATGTTTTTGTTTTTTGCCTCCTTTTTAGCTGCAATGATGATTTCCAGTAGCCATAGGGCAGATAAAAAAGTACATGAGATTGCAGCATTGAGCGAAGAAGTCAGAAAACTCAAAAGTGAATTTTTTGAACATAGATCAACCGTACAACAATTAAAATTGGAATCCTCATTAAGAGAGATAGTGGTCAACGAGGGAATTGTGCCATCAAAAAATCCTCCACAAAAAATAAAAGTAAAATCTGAAGAATAGTGGCAATAACGGAGAAAAACATAATGAACAGACTATACCTCGTGGCGGGGTGTCTTGTTGTTTTCTCTATTTGCGTTATTGTAAAGCTTGTGGACATTCAAATGATCAAGGGAGAAGATTATAAAGAGCTAGCCCTGAATAAAACGGAAAAAATGTTCACCATAGAGCCCAATAGGGGCAATCTATATTCCGATGATGGGAGTTTATTGGCGGCTTCAGTACCTAAATATGAAATACGGTTTGATGCCAAGACCGTTTCAGAAGAAAACTTTCAGAATAACGTTGCCGCGCTTTCAGATTCACTAGGTAAACTTTTTGACAGGCCCTCTTCCCATTATAGGCAACTTTTTAGAAAAGCTAGGGCGAATAATAACAGATACAAGTTAGTTGCCCGCAATGTGGATTACTTGAATTATATCCGCATAAAACAGTTCCCATTATTTTCGTTAGGCCCCTATAAAGGAGGTTTTATAGAAACACATCGCGTAGTGCGTGAATATCCTTTGGGGAAAATGGCCGCTAGAAGCATAGGGTATGAAAAAGTGGATGAAAATGGCTATTACACCAGAGTAGGCTTGGATGGTGCTTTTGGTGAACGATATCTGCGGGGAAAAGAAGGAAAACGGCTAAAGCAAAAGATAGCAAAAGGACAGTGGAAGCCTGTAGGTCTGGATAATATTGTTGAGCCACAAGACGGATTGGATGTGGTTTCAACCATTGATATCAACATTCAAGATATCGCCCATCATGAACTTTTGGCACAATTGGAAAAATACAAGGCCGACCATGGATGCGTTGTGGTCATGGAGACCGAAACTGGGGAGATAAAAGCAATCTCAAATCTGGGTATAACGTCCAATAGCAACTATTACGAAAAACTGAACTATGCCGTAGGAGAATCCCATGAGCCGGGTTCTACGTTTAAATTAATGTCCTTGGTCGCTGCATTGGAAGACAAGGTTATAGATACGAGTACCGTAATTGATACCGAAAAAGGTAGGTATAGAATTTATGATAGGGTTGTAAAGGATACAAAATGGGGTGGCTATGGTAAAATACCGTTATCCAAAGCTTTTGCAGTTTCTTCAAATACGGCTTTTGCCAAAATGATTCATGAGAACTATAAAGAAAAGCCGGGAAAATTTGTGAACCGTCTCATGAATATGGGGCTTCATAAAAAACTGGATTTGCCTATAATTGGAGAAGGAGATCCTGTGATCAGATATCCTGGGGACAAGGGATGGTCGGGAATTTCTTTGGGATGGATGTCACATGGTTACGAAGTTTCCCTTACCCCTATACAAACCTTGGCCTTTTACAATGCCATTGCTAACGATGGGGAGCTTGTAAAACCAAGATTGATCAAGTCCGTTAGGGAAGGAAGCAAAGTGATAAAAAAATTTGATAAGGAAATCTTTAATTCTTCTATCTGCTCTAAGGAAACTGTTAAAAAAGCACAGCAATTATTGAAGGATGTTGTAGAAAAAGAATACGGAACGGGGCATCGCATGTATTCCAAGAGTTTTTCCATGGCGGGTAAAACCGGTACAACACAAAAAAACTACGTGGCCAAAGACCGGGACAAACTAGCTTACATTTCATCATTTGCTGGATATTTTCCCGCGGACAACCCTAAATACTCATGTATCGTAGTGATTCACGAACCGGACAAGAGTGTTGGGTATTATGGAGCCGATGTATCTGGTCCCGTTTTTAAATCGATGGCCCAAAAAATTTATGCTACTTCCCCAATTATCAATGAAGTAAAAGGAAAGTCTTTTGATGATGAGACTTTGAACCAAAACTATGAGCACTATTATGCGCAGGTTCAAAAAAAGCATGCACAAGTGCCCAATGTAAAAGGGATGAGCGGTATGGATGCCGTTTCATTATTGGAAAACTTGGGGTTACAGGTTGAGGTAAAAGGAAATGGAAAAGTAAGGACGCAGTCCATAGATCAAGGAACTGCCATTGATAAAGTAAAAAAAATAGTACTGGAACTTTCATGAAATTATTGAAAGACATATTGTATGGAGTAAGCCTTTCCGCCGTTAGCGGAGATACAAACGTAATGGTGAACAACGTTCATTTTGATTCCCGTAAGGTTGAAATGGATGATGTTTTCGTGGCAATTCGTGGGCTGATAACAGACGGGCATAAGTATATTCAAAAAGCAGTTGAACTTGGAGCTAAAGCAATCGTATGTGAAGAGCTTCCCGTGCTGTTGGTGAATGGAATCACCTATTTAAAAGTTCCAAATACCAATAGTGCGTTGGCCTACATTGCAGCTAATTATTACGAAAACCCTTCCAGAAACCTAAAATTGGTGGGTATAACAGGTACCAATGGAAAAACAACGGTAAGCACACTGCTATATAATCTTTTCAAAAAAGCAGGTTTTAAAGTGGGATTGATTTCTACGATCAAGGTTTTGGTAGATGACAAAGAATACAAGGCTACCCATACTACTCCAGATGTACTTACCATAAATCAACACTTGTCCAATATGAACTTGGAAGGAGTGGAATACTGTTTTATGGAGGTAAGTTCCCATGGTATTCATCAAAAAAGGTCTGAAGGATTACATTTTACGGGAGCCATCTTCACGAACCTTTCCCATGATCATTTGGATTACCACAAAACATTCGCAGAATATAGGGATACAAAGAAAAAGCTGTTTGACGATTTGCCAAAAACAGCCTTTGCCCTAACTAATATCGATGATAAAAATGGTTTGGTGATGCTCCAGAACACCAAGGCCAAAAAATATACCTATGCGCTCAAATCCTATGCGGATTACAGAGCACAGATTTTAGAAAAACAGTTTGATGGGCAGTTGCTGAAAATTGATGACAATGAGCTTTGGTCTAAATTAATAGGAGACTTTAATGCCTACAACCTACTTGCAATATATGCAACAGCGGACATTCTGGGTATGGAGAAGCTCGAGACCCTAAAACTTATAAGTGAGCTCGAAAATGTGGACGGAAGATTTCAATATTTTATATCCAAAGAAAAGATAACGGCAATAGTTGATTATGCCCATACTCCGGACGCACTAAAAAATGTATTGGTAACTATCAATACATTGAGGACTGGAAATGAAAAAGTCATCACCGTAGTGGGGTGTGGTGGTGATAGAGATAAGTCTAAGCGTCCGGTTATGGGTCATATCGCTTCAGAAATGAGTGATCAGGCCATTTTTACCTCAGATAATCCTCGAACAGAATCTCCATCGGTAATCATAGAAGAAATGGAGGAAGGCGTAGAGGCTCAAAATACTAAAAAAGTGCTGTCTGTAGAGAACAGGAAGCAAGCGATAAAAGCTGCCTGTAAACTGGCTATGGCCAACGATATAATCCTAGTGGCCGGTAAGGGGCACGAGACCTATCAAGAGACAAATGGTGTAAGAGTGGATTTTGATGATTTTAAGGAAGTAAAAGAAGCTTTGACGAGCTTGGAAAAATAAAAAAGACAAAGAATGAAGTTAAACGTTAAGATGATGAAGCAGCTCGCGAAAACTATATTCCGCAGGACCGGTTATTCATTTTCAACGTCTCAATTCTCATATCTCAAATCTTATATCTAATAAAAGGAATGTTATACTACCTGTTCGAATATTTGGAAAATCAATATCAGTTGCCTGGGGCATCACTGTTCCAGTTCCAGACATTTAGATCTGGGATGGCCGTATTGTTTTCCTTGCTGATCGCCATGGTCTATGGAAAGCGGATTATCCTGTTTTTGCAAAAAAAGCAAATTGGGGAAAGCATCCGTAACCTTGGTCTGGAAGGGCAACAACAAAAAGCGGGAACACCTACTATGGGTGGTTTGATCATTATAATGTCAACGCTTTTGCCAGTACTGTTGTTTGCAGATGTAAAGAACATTTATATCATATTACTGATAGTTACAACCATTTGGATGGGTATCATAGGATTCATTGACGATTATATTAAAATCTTCAAAAAAAACAAAGAAGGCCTAAAAGGACGGTTTAAAATAATAGGACAAGTAGTGTTGGGACTGATAGTGGGAGCTGTTCTCTACTTTCATCCCGATGTTACTTTAAAAGAAAAAGATACCACCAGAATCACGGAAAGCTTTAAAGTGGAAACCGTATTTGGCAAAGAAACGAAGGCTTTGCGCACCAATGTCCCTTTTTTTAAGAACAATGAACTGGATTACACGGAATGGATTTCTTGGGCAGGAGAAGGTCTTGAGGAATATGCTTGGCTGATTTTTATTCCAGTCGTCATTTTGATTGTTACTGCGGTATCGAACGGTGCTAATCTTACTGATGGAATAGATGGGCTTGCGGCAGGATCATCTGCAATAATCGTGCTCACCTTGGGGATTTTTGCATTGGTTTCGGGTAATATTCAGTTTTCGGACTATCTCGATATTTTTTACATCCCTAGAGTGGGGGAGCTATTGGTGTTCATCGCAGCATTTGTTGGAGCTTTGGTAGGTTTTTTATGGTACAATGCCTATCCCGCACAGGTTTTTATGGGCGATACGGGCAGCCTCACTATTGGAGGGGTGATCGCCGTAATCGCAATTATTGTTAGAAAGGAATTGTTGATTCCGCTATTGTGTGGAATCTTCTTTGCGGAATCACTTTCGGTGATGCTCCAAGTAGGATATTTTAAACATACAAAAAAGAAATATGGAGAAGGAAAACGCATATTTCTAATGGCGCCATTACACCATCATTATCAGAAAAAATTATATCACGAAAGTAAAATAGTGACTCGGTTCTGGATTATCGGAATCATGTTGGCCATTATAAGTATTGTGACCCTAAAAATCAGATAAATGAATCGTTTGGTGATTCTTGGTGGTGGAGAAAGTGGTGTTGGTACGGCCATTTTAGGGCTAGAAAAAGGATTTGAAGTCTTTGTCTCTGACAAAGGAGAAATAAAAGAAAAGTATAAAAAAGTTCTTGAACATTTTGAGATTGAATGGGAGTCTGGCAAGCATACGGAAGCTAAGATTTTAAATGCGGACGTCGTTATGAAGAGCCCTGGAATTCCTGACAAAGTTGCGCTGGTCCGGAAATTGGCGACCAATGGAATTCCAGTTATTTCCGAAATCGAATTTGCCTCAAACTATACCGATGCAACGATTATTGGGATTACAGGGAGTAATGGTAAGACAACGACGACAATGCTAACCTATCACTTGTTAGAACAAGGAGGGTTAAATGTTGGCGTTGCAGGGAATATTGGTGATAGCTATGCTAAAATGGTTGCCGAACAACATTATGATGCATATGCTTTGGAAATAAGTAGTTTTCAATTGGATGGAATAGTTGACTTTAAGCCGCATATCGCCATGATAACCAACATAACGCCAGATCATCTGGATCGCTACGATTACAAGTTTGAAAAGTATATCGCTTCAAAATTTCGTATCGCAATGAATCAAGATGAGAAGGATTACCTGATTTATGATGCTGATGATAACATAATCACAGCATGGTTGGAAAAACACCCGGTTCAATCCAAATTAGTGCCCTTTTCATTAAGGGAAAAACAAGATGAAGGAGCATGGCTCGAAAATGATACAATAAAAATGAACATCGAAAATAAAACCTTGGAAATGAGTAAAGATATCTTAGCCTTAGAAGGCCAGCATAATGTAAAGAATACCATGGCAGCAAGTCTAGCCGCTATGTTGGTCAATGTGAGGAAGGAGACCATTCGTCAGAGTATCCAAACGTTCCAAGGGGTTCCGCACAGGTTGGAAAAAGTACTTAAAATAAACCATGTGGAATACATCAACGATTCCAAGGCAACTAATGTCAACGCAACGTATTATGCGTTGGATGGAATTAAAAAGCCTATCGTCTGGATAGTAGGTGGTGTTGATAAGGGCAATGATTATAAAGAACTAATGCCAATGGTACGGGAAAAAGTGAAAGCCATCGTCTGTCTAGGCATGGATAACTCCAAACTTAAAGAGGCCTTTGGTAATGTCATAGAATTAATGGTAGAAACGTACTCCATGGAAGAAGCGGTAAAAGTCGCGTATAAAATCTCAGAGCGAGGAGATTCGGTTTTGCTGTCTCCTGCATGTGCAAGTTTTGATCTTTTTGAAAACTATGAGGATAGGGGAAACCAATTTAAAAGGGCTATAAAAAATCTGTAGGAATGTTGGCAGTATTTAAAAATTTGAAAGGTGATAAAGCTATTTGGGGCGTAGTGGCCCTTTTGGCACTTTTCTCATTTTTACCAGTTTACAGTGCAAGTACAAACCTTGTATATGTAAATGATGATGGTACCACTTTTGGGCACCTGATCAAGCATGCCGTACTATTATTTTTAGGATTTGGGATTATCTATGCGGTACATCGTATTCCCACACATTATTTTAAGGGACTTTCCATTATAGCATTGCCTATAGTTTTGCTGCTGCTGGCGTACACGCTTACGGTAGAAACTAGAATAGGAGGGGTTACGGCAAACAGATGGATAAAGATTCCGTTTGTGGGCGTCAATTTTCAAACGTCGACCTTGGCATCCGTTGTTTTAATGATATGGATTGCACGCTATTTGACCAAGATCAAGGATGTTGCTATCAAATTTAAAGAAAGCATATTGCCGTTGTGGCTACCTACCGCCTTGGTCGTTCTGCTCATTTTACCAGAAAATTTTTCCACTGCCGCTATCGTCTGTTTTTTGGTCTTAGTGCTCTGTTTTTTGGGCGGATATCCATTAAAGTATTTGTTCGCAATGGTTGCAACGGGAATTGTACTATCAGGTATGTTTCTTTTTGTGCTGTTTAAAACACCAGAAGTCTTGCCTTCAAGGGCAGGAACCTGGAAATCTAGAATAGAAACGTTTTGGAGCCCAGAAAAAGCTGGAAAAGATGATTTGCATCAACTAACACTGGCAAAAATCGCTATTGCTGAGGGTGGAATTGTAGGGAAAGGAGCGGGCAAGAGCGTGATTAAAAATATGCTATCGCAAAGTACATCGGATTTCATTTTTGCCATTATAATAGAAGAATATGGTTTGTTGGGTGGTGGCGCTTTGTTGTTTTTTTATCTGTTGTTGCTGTTCCGTATTGTGGTCGTTGCCAATTCGGCAAAGACTACTTTTTCAAAATTGTTGGTGATTGGTGTGGGTCTGCCCATCGTTTTTCAAGCCTTTATAAATATGGCAGTGGTGGTGCAATTGTTTCCCGTTACGGGTCAGCCCTTGCCGTTGATCAGTATGGGAGGGACATCCATTTGGATGACCTGTATGGCCATTGGGATTATACTAAGTGCCAGTAATAAGAAAGAAAATTTAGAGGAGGAATCCTATGACATAGATGAAAGTAATCCTTTAGAAGTATTGAGTGGGCAACTATAGATTCATACTTTCTGGAGGAGGTACGGGAGGACATATTTATCCTGCCATTGCAATTGCCAATGAACTGAAAAAAAGGCATCCAAATGCCGAGTTCTTGTTTGTTGGAGCAAAGGATAAAATGGAAATGGAAAAAGTACCGCAAGCGGGCTATAAAATAGAAGGCCTATGGATAAGTGGATTGCAAAGGAAACTGACATTACGGAATTTGATGTTTCCATTTAAACTGATAAGTAGTTTGTTGAGAGCAAGAAAAATATTGAGACAATTTAAGCCAAACGTGGCCATTGGAACGGGAGGCTTTGCCAGTGGACCACTGTTGAAAGTGGCTGCAACTTCCAAGGTGTCTTATGTGCTTCAAGAACAAAACTCTTTCGCGGGCATTACCAATAAACTTCTAGCGAATAAAGCCAAAAGTATTTGTGTTGCCTATGATGGAATGGAAAAGTTTTTTCCTAAGGAAAAAGTGGTCAAAACAGGTAACCCAGTGCGTTCGGATTTGGTGGATTTGAAGGTAGATAAAGAAGAGGCAATCCGTTTTTTTGATTTAAATCCAAAGGAAAGAATCGTATTGGTCATAGGAGGAAGTCTGGGGGCAAGAAGGGTAAACCAATTGATTGAAAAAGAGCTACACTTTTTCAAAAAACAAAAAGTTCATATTATATGGCAATGTGGTAAGCTCTACTTTGAAGAATATAAAAAATACAATGCTGATTCCGTGAAAGTCTTGGCGTTCGTAAACCGAATGGATTTTGCTTATGCCGCTGCGGATCTCATTATTTCCAGGGCAGGAGCAGGGTCGGTATCAGAGTTGTGTTTGGTGGGCAAACCGGTAATCTTTATCCCATCACCCAATGTCGCAGAAGACCATCAGACTAAAAATGCGGAAGCGTTGGTAGCTGAAAATGCAGCATTAATGCTCAAAGAAAGCCAGCTGGACGCGGAATTTGAAAACACGTTCACCAAACTTATGAGTACCGATGAAACACAGAAAGCGTTGAGCACAAATATTAAAAAATTGGCTATGCCAAAGGCAACAGAGCACATAGCTGACGAAATTGAAAAATTATTACAATGAAACTAAAGGACATCCATAGCGTCTATTTTATAGGTATCGGTGGTATAGGTATGTCCGCTTTGGCACGCTATTTTAAATACGTTGGCAAAGAAGTTTCCGGTTACGATAGAACAAACTCACCAATTACGAATGGGCTTATTGAAAATGGAGTTACAGTACACTTTGAAGATTCGATACATTTAATTTCTGAAAATTTCAAAAACAAGGAAAACACGTTGGTGGTATATACTCCTGCAGTACCTTCAACGCATTCGGAGTTGAACTTTTTCCAAGCAAATGGATTTGAGATTAAAAAGCGTTCCGAAGTATTGGGCATCATTACAAAAGATACATTTTGTTTTGCGGTTGCAGGAACACATGGAAAAACCACGACCACATGTATTTTGGCGCATTTGCTTCAAGAATGTAAAATCCCCTTCACGGCTTTCTTAGGTGGTATTTCTGAAGATTTCAATAGCTATTTTGTGCTGGAAGGAACGGAATATTCTGTAGTAGAGGCCGATGAGTTTGATCGTTCGTTTTTACAGTTATCCCCTAATATTGCTTGCATAACCTCTATGGATGCCGACCATCTGGATATTTATGGAACTGGTGAAGAATTGCAAAAATCGTTTAGGGATTTCACCAAAAAAATAAAGCCAGAAGGAGTTTTGTTTGTAAAAAGTGGGTTGTCTCTAGAAGGCATCACTTTTGGAATAGAAGATGACTCTGATTTTTCTATTGAAAATATTTCGATTGAACAAGGTACCTATCTATTCGATTTAATTACCCCAAAAGAGGTGTTGAAACAGGTTCGTTTCAATAAACCGGGAAGGCATAATTTGCTTAACGGATTGGCTGCTTTTGCAATGGCAGAGAAGGCTGGTTGTACTACAAAGGATTTAGCCAAAGCTTTGGGCACTTTTAAAGGAGTACAACGCAGGTTTTCCTATCAAATCAAGGAAGAAGATTTTGTTTTTATTGATGATTATGCACACCATCCTACAGAAATAAATGCAGTTCATCAAGCTATACGTGAAATGCATCCCAATGAAGAAGTGACCGCGGTTTTCCAACCTCATTTGTTTTCTAGGACAAAGGATTTTGTGGAGGATTTTGCATGGAGCTTGTCTCAATTTGATGCTATTCTACTACTGGATATTTATCCTGCTCGAGAAGAACCTATTAAAGGGATTACCTCAGACTGGTTATTGGATAAAATCGATAACCCAAAAAAGAAATTGATTCCCAAATCAGATTTAATCAGTGAAATAAAAAAAAGTAAAACAAAAATTTTGGTGACAATGGGCGCGGGTGACATTGGATTGGAAGTGCCAAAAATTAAAAAGGAGTTGGCATATGCGAGTTAATTGGAATTACATAAAACTATCATTTTTGTCCGTTGCGATAATGGGGCTCTATGGTTTTGCCGATTATCGAAGCAGGAATAAGAAGGTGAACGATATTTCTATCAACTTTTTGGGAGACAATAGTCTATACATTACGGAGACCGCAGTTAATAAATTGTTAATACAAAATTACGGACCTCTAAAAAATAGGACAAAAGAAGAATTAGTTTTGAATACCATAGAGGAAGTCATTCTGTCTAACGATATGGTTAAAAACGCCCAGGTCTATCTCACTGTAAATGGAGAGCTTATATCCAAAATTGTTCAGCGTAAGCCTATTGGAAGAATAGAGGGAGTCTCTAAATTTTATTTGGATGATTTAGGAGAGCGAATGCCTTTGTCTAAAAATCATTCAGCCAGGGTTCCGATTATTACTGGTAAGATTACCGGTGATAGTCTTGAAGATGCTTACACGATTTTAAATTACATCAATGAGGACGATTTTCTTAGGAAAAATGTCATCGGTATACATATTGAAGAAGAAGGGAAGTATCAACTTAGATTTCGTTTGGAAAATTTTGTAGTGAATTTGGGAGGAGTTGATAACCTGAATGAGAAATTTAAAAATTTTATGGCGTTTTACGCCAAGGCAGCCAAAGACAATTCTTTGGAAAACTATGCAATAGTAAGTTTAGAATTTGACAATCAAGTGGTTTGCACCAAAATATAACATATGGAACAAGGTAATTATTCAGTTGGATTGGACATTGGAACTACCAAGATCGTTGCGATTATCGGTAAAGAAAATGAATATGGCAAAATAGAGATTCTAGGTACTGGGAAATCCAAAAGTTTGGGAGTACACCGTGGTGTGGTCAACAATATTACCCAAACCATTTCTTCTATACAACAAGCCGTGGAGCAGGCAGAAGTAAATTCTGGTACCAAAATAGGTTCTGTGGTAGTTGGTATAGCGGGCCAGCATATTAGAAGCTTGCAGCATAGTGATTATATCACAAGGCCAGATTCAGAAGAAGTTATCAATGATGATGATCTGGAAAAGCTTTGCAACCAGGTCTATAAATTGGTCATGCTTCCGGGTGAGGAGATTATTCATGTTCTGCCACAAGAATATCGTGTGGACGGACAGCCGGAAATTAAAGAGCCCAAAGGCATGTACGGTGGCCGTTTAGAAGCTAATTTTCATGTTGTGGTCGGACAAGTGTCTTCCATCAAGAATATTGGCAGATGTATCAAAAGCGCAGGATTAGACCTTGCCAACATTACCTTGGAACCTTTAGCATCCGCAGAAGCGGTACTGAGTCAAGAAGAGAAAGAGGCAGGTGTTGCATTGATCGATATAGGTGGTGGAACAACGGATTTGGCCATTTTTAAAGATGGTATTATTCGTCATACATCTGTAATACCTTTTGGTGGTAATGTGATCACAGAGGATATTAAAGAAGGGTGTTCCATTATTGAAAAACAAGCGGAATTATTAAAAATAAAATTTGGTTCGGCCTGGCCTGGAGAAAACAAGGATAACGAGATTGTCTCCATTCCTGGATTAAGAGGCAGGGAGCCAAAGGAAATCACATTAAAGAACCTATCAAAAATCATACATGCCCGAGTTGTGGAGATCGTTGAGCAGGTTTATGTGGAAATCAAAAATTATGGACACGAGGAGCAAAAGAAGAAACTCATTGCTGGAATCGTGCTTACCGGAGGTGGAAGCCAATTGAAACATTTGAAGCAATTGGTCGAATACATCACCGGAATGGATACACGCATTGGATACCCGAACGAACATTTGGCCGGGGATTCAGATGAAGAGATTGCAAGTCCGTTGTACGCAACTGCTGTTGGTCTTTTAATGAACGCACTGGAAACTACATCTTTGGATACCGTTTTACAGGAGGATATTCAGGAAGAAGAACAAGTTTTGGTGGGACAAGAACACGTAAGCAGCACATCAGCAAACGTTCCCACTAAGGACAGAAAATCCATTTTTGACAAATGGTCGGAAAAGTTGAAGGACTTCTTGGACAACGCAGAATAATGACCCCCCAAAAAAGCATACCCTAATAAGTAATAAGAACAATCATGAGTAAGAGCACCGAATTTGACAATATCGCTTTTGACCTACCAAAGAACAAGAGCAATGTAATAAAAGTAATAGGCGTTGGAGGTGGAGGTAGCAATGCTATCAACCACATGTTTCAAGCCGGTATCAATGGAGTGGATTTTGTAATCTGTAATACAGATTCACAGGCTTTGCAAAACAGTTCTGTTCCCAATAAAATCCAGTTGGGCGTATCACTTACCGAAGGATTGGGCGCCGGGGCTAATCCAGAAGTTGGAGAGCAAGCTGCCCTTGAGAGTATGGAAGACCTAAAAACCATGATGGAGCATACTACAAAAATGGTCTTCATAACTGCTGGTATGGGTGGTGGTACCGGAACGGGTGCAGCTCCGGTCATCGCGAAAATTGCAAGGGAAATGGATGTTCTTACGGTGGGTATCGTTACCATTCCTTTTCAGTTCGAAGGTGCCATGCGTAACAAGCAAGCTCAAATAGGAATTGAGAAATTGCGTTCCAATGTAGATTCATTGATCGTTATAAACAACAATAAGTTACGTGAGGTTTATGGTAATCTTGGATTCAAGGCTGGCTTTTCAAAAGCCGACGAAGTTTTAGCAACCGCAGCAAGAGGTATAGCGGAGGTTATTACACACCACTATACCCAGAATATTGACCTCAGAGATGCCAAGACCGTACTTTCAAATAGTGGAACGGCGATAATGGGTTCGTCTACGGCTTCCGGTTCTGCAAGAGCGGGAGAAGCTATTATGAAAGCTTTGGATTCACCATTACTGAACGACAATAAAATAAATGGGGCCAAAAACGTATTGTTGCTCATTGTTTCGGGAACACAGGAAATTACCATTGATGAAATAGGGGAAATCAACGATTACATCCAGATTGAAGCAGGTCATGGTGCCAACATCATTATGGGGGTAGGTGAGGACGAAGACCTTGGAGATGCCATTGCGGTTACCGTAATTGCAACTGGCTTCAACATAGATCAGCAGGATGATATTGTAAATACTGAGACAAAGAAAGTTTTTTACACGCTGGAAGACGAGCAAACTGCGGAACAAGAATTGGCTACAGAAGCTACATCAATTCAAGAAGTGAAGGTTGATAAACCTGTTTTGGAACTAGAACCAGAGATAGTTAAACATACCCTTGAAATGGAAGAGGTCGAGGAGCAGACTCCACAGGTTCCAATTGAAGAAACGGATTTAATACCGACAACAAACTACATAAGAAATTTCAATGTTTTTTATGAGGAAGTTGTTCCTGAAAACGTTGATGAGGACTTTATAATTATTGAAGCGAAAAAGATTCTTAATGATATTGAGGTTATCGATGCGGAGATTATTTCGGAAAAAACTGCTGAAGATCAGTTTGCCCTAACGTTTGATATGCCATTGAACAAAACCGAAGAAGAAGAGAAAGAGCATACCATCACTTTTGATTTGGACGATAATGTTAATAATGTGGATGTCAATGAGTATGTGGAGGTAAAGCCGGCTTTGGATTTTAACAAGCAGGGAGAGACACGGTATAACTTGGAGGAATATATGGAATTGGAGACCAAGTTAACGGGCGCTAAATCTGTTGTGGAGACCCATGAGCCTAAAATTGTTGAGGACGAATTGGTCTTTGAGAAAAAAACGATTAAGACAGAAGCTTCAACAGGAGATGAGAATGCAACTGAAAATACCGTTGATCCTTTCAATAGTTCCATTAACGATTTATTGAAGGAACGCGCAGATGAACGAAGAAAGAAGCTAAAGAGTTTCAATTATAAATTTCAAAATAATAGAAACAGTATCGATGAAATAGAAAAACAACCAGCATACAAAAGGCAGGGTGTGGATTTAAACGATACGCCACAAGAACAAAAGGTTTCTAGGACAACATTGAGTGAGGATAGTAACGAGGATTTACAGTTACGTTCCAACAACTCTTTTTTGCACGATAATGTTGATTAGTAGTGTTTACATTTAGCCCATTTTAAATGGAAAGCTTAAGCCCGGAAGTTAAGAGACTTTCGGGTTTATTTTTTATCTTCGCAGCCCAAAATAAAGAGAACATGAGTTTGCAGGAACAAGTAATGACAGAAATGAAAGCAGCAATGAAAGCTAAGGATAGCGTTGCATTGGAATCATTGAGAGCCATTAAATCTGCAATTCTATTAGCAAAGACCGATAAAGGTGCAGGAGGAGCGCTTTCTGAAGCTGATGAAGTGAAAATAGTCCAGAAGTTAGTAAAACAACGAAAGGATAGTGCAGCTATTTTTACAGAACAGGGCAGAGAAGATTTAGCTGCTCCAGAATTAGAACAGGTTGCAGTAATCGAAAAGTTTTTACCAGAACAGCTCACCGAAGCGGAAATAGAAAAGGTGGTCGTTCAAACCATTGATAGTGTTGGTGCCTCTGGAATGCAAGATATGGGAAAAGTAATGGGAATCGTTTCCAAAGAATTGGCGGGACAAGCCGATGGTAAAACCATTTCTATGATAGTAAAGCGTAAATTGTCTTAAGCTGCAAAGCGTTTAGGAGTTTGACGGTTTACGAGTTGAGAAAAATTAATTTTGATTACTGATTACTGATTACTGATTACTGATTACTGATTACTGATTACTGATTACTGATTACTGATTACTGATTACTGATTACTGATTACTGATTACTGAT
>JBCCEC010000001.1:0-149200 GCA_039030475.1 Bacteroidota bacterium | reverse complement strand
TTTTGTTAGGAGTTAGGAGTTAGGAGTTAGGAGTTAGGAGTTAGGAGTTAGGAGTTAGGAGTTAGGAGTTAGGAGTTAGGAGTTAGGAGTTAGGAGCTGTCGTCTCCAATATTGTTCTTGAATTTGCACTTAAAACTTAAGCTTGTATTTGAACTTTGAGTTTGTGTTTGAACTTGAATTTTACTCCCCTTCCTCTTTAACAACAATAAGACTAGCCTTAGATCCAGTGGAAAGATTCCATCGATTATTGTGGATGACAACGCCTTTATCATCGGTAATCACAACTTGTGCAGTGTTAGGGCCTGATGATCCTTGATTCAGTGCTTCAAAATCAAGACGGTTAAATCCTTTGATCAAATCAAGATTGATTCCTTTAAAAGAACCAGTAAGCAAAATATTGGGCTCCACGACTTCTCCATTAACGTAGATTTTAACTCGGTCACCATCAACATATTCATGGTCTCTGCAGACGATGCCTACAAATTTCGCCGTAGTTTTTACATCCCCCAGATATTGGTCGCCAAAGTGTTTTTTAGAGCCTTTTTTTTCTTTCTCTCCCACTTTAGGGTCAATAACCATATTGTGCCCAGCTTGAACCAATTCTCGGTCTGGAAGCATTTTAACACCAGGATTATTACTGTCAGAAGTTAAGTTCTCATTGATGACGGAAGGCATACGCAACGAAGTACCCTGATTTGTAGGCTTTATATCCAAATTGTTCCGTTCTCCAATTTTAAGCGGACGTGTCGTAGGAAGGTCGCCTTGAGCCATCACAAAAGCATGGCTAAAAACGATAAGAGAAAAAAGAAAAACATACTTTTTCATGGGAACTTGGTCGAAACGTTGTTCTAAAGTTAACAAATACCTTGCCATTAGGGTAATAAAGGGAAGTTAAATCGTAAAAGTAACCCCGCTTCGTTAAAATCTTCATAAACCAATTTTTGTTTGGTACTGGGGAATAATACTTGATAGCTGGTAGGCTTAACCTTTTAAATTAAACAAACATGAAAAGAGTATTACTGGTTGCAGTATTTTTTGGTGCGATGACCCTTCAGGCACAAGAACAAATCAATGACAAACTTACCATAAACAAGGGCACTTGGACCATTGGTGGAAATGTGTCCATTGGCACAAATAACTCTGAGTCCACATTCGAATCCAACGATGACGTTTTTCAAAGAGAGTCTGATCAATTTTCATTCTCTGTATTTCCTAGATTTGGATATGCTTTTAGTGATAATTGGATGGTGGGATTGGTAACGGAATATAGCCTTAGTAAAACGGAGAATGAAAATGAAAATCCCAATTCAACGTTGAGTACATCCGAGTTTAAAAATGAATCTTTAGCCTTGGCTCCTTATGTTAGAAGGTATTTTGGCGTAACTAAAAATCTAGCCTTTTATGCCCAGGGCGAATTAGGATATGGAAAATCGTGGTCTGAGGATATTGGAAGTGATCAAGAGCGTAGAACTTCAGAATCGTATCGATTTTTTGTTGGGTTACGACCAGGAATATCATTCTTTGCCTCAAAAAATCTGGCATTTGAATCATCTGTAGGATTACTCCAATATACTTCAGTTACAGGTGAAAATAGCTCTGGCACCGAGAATGAAAACAGGGGCTTTAATTTGAATTTGAACACATCTAACCTATTGTTTGGACTATCTTATTTTTTCTAGTGTGAAATAGAGTCCGCTAAAAATTAGCGGGCTTTTCTTCTTAACGTGATTATACGTTGAATTACCATGATTTGGAATGTTTTCCATAATCACTTTTCCAAATAGTCAGATAGTTTTTCGGGCCCCTCTAACAATAAGCGAACTATTTGCAAGGTGCCGTCAGGTTTGGTGGCAATTTGCCACTTAATCAGGGATATTTTACCGTTTTCTATTTCCAGTCCAGTAATGCTCCTGGGGTGCACACAACTACCTGTATTAAAATAGGGAATTTGTTTTGGTTCGGGAAAACGAGGTCTATGCGTATGTCCCGAAATGGTAATTTTAAGGTCGTTTTTTAAAATCCAGCGCTTTATTCTCCTTTCAATTCTTATGAGTTCTTTGTAATTTTTTGCTGGACTTGTAGGGTCGGCAATACCAACGACTTGTAGGGGTTTCCAAAGAACCCGAACCAAAAACCTTCCTACGCGCCAGCAAACATAATTCCACCAATCTGCTTGGTGTCCGTGGGTACAGAACAATTCCTGTTCAAGCTGTTTATGTTTGAGCACAAGTGCTTCGTGATAGGTAAGTCCTTGAAAAAGCTCTTTGTCCGAGCCATCGATAGGTTCAAAGTAACTGGACAGATTTTCATCCACAAAATCTTGATTTCGATAGACCATATCGTGATTCCCCCATACCATGTGCAAGCGGTTCTCAAGGTGAAATTGCCGTAAGAGCTGAAAAACATTTTTGTGCGCTTCAAAAATAGATTCAAAGGTTAGGTTTTCCCAAAGCTCATCCCCGTCCCCCAGTTCGCAGTACTGAAAGCCCTCTCGGTAATAATGGTTCAAAGCATGAAAATAGATATTCCTATTGTTTGCAAAATCATCTGCAAAACTATTGTCCCCTCTATGGCAATCACTAAAGAGGATGAACTTATCGCTGTCATCAAATTCGATAATTTTGGCACTTTGGAAAGCTCGGTCTAACCTGTTGAACGAAGACATGTGGCAAATTTTTCTAAATATCCAAAAAAAGCGGACAAAACCATAAAAATTGTCTTAACAAACCAACAGATTATCTTTTTGTAACTTTACACCTAAAATCTCGTCTAACCCCATATGGAGAATAATGGCAACATAGAAAGCCCGATGTTGAAATTGGTAAGTTTCAATAAATTATTGGAACATTATGATGATCAACTGAACAGCAAGGATAAGTACTTAGCGGATAGGGCAAAATATGTCTTGGATGCGCAAGCACCTTATCCTGAGTTGAGAGACGGCTTTGATGATATTACGTTGCTGGATAAACATAAGGAAGTAATCAGTATTATTCTTGCAGATACGTTTGCTCCTGTATTGACCAATAATGAGATTAAGACGGCATCTACACCTTTCGAAAATTTGGTGTTCAATTCGTCTGAACGCTTTCAGAAAATCCTAAAGGATGCTGGTGAAGGTTTTGAACTGGAGATTCGAAATCTACCTATGGATATCAATTACATTATGAAATGTACCATAATCCTAAATTTTTATTATGGGTTTAAGATGGATTTGAAACGTCCATTGTTCTATGATATTCCAGATGCTAGTGGGCTCATGCGTCATTATAGAATACTCTATAATGCCGATTTTATGGAAATAATACCTACAGAACTTTCAAAAGAACTTTCTCAAGAGGATGTTGACGAGCTTTTGGAAAATTTTGATAATCTAGAGCTTTGGAAAGAAAAAATTCCGCCGAATAGTTTTATCTCCAAGGGTTTTGTGATTTCCAATATGTTCGATGTTAGCGCTGAACATTCTATCTCTGAAATAAAATCTACGCTTATAGGGAGCAATAAAAGAGGAAATGAAGACTTTATGGATAGTTTTCAAGATACCTTTAGATCTCTGTTTAACCTGAAAAAGATTAATGTTGGATTTGCAGGATATGATGCCAATACCAACAAGTTCTTAAAGATTTATGGCAAAGGTATAGAAAGCTTCATTCTTAAAGGGATGGATACAGAATCTTGCGACTCTATTTTGTGTGACCATTCTTATGGAAAGCTATTTCATGAAAACACATATGTTGCCATATCGAATGTGGATAAATACTATGAGAAATCTGGTGGAGGTCAACCTTACAAAAATCTTTACGAGCAAGGCATAAAAAGTGCTATTCTTGCCCCAATAGCGGATAACGGGGTTCTCTTAGGAGTTTTGGAATTGGTATCAACTACTATAAACGAATTAAATAGCGTCAATGCCAATAAGTTGGATGATGTAATGCCCTTTATTGTCTCCGCAGTGATAAGGTCTATCGAAGAAGAAGAAAACCTAGTGGACGCCATTATACAGCATGAATGTACTACGGTTCACTCTTCTGTATATTGGAAATTTCAAGAAGAAGCTAAGCGTTTTATGGCAGATGAACTCATGGGAAATCAGCCAGTTTTTAAGGAAATAGTTTTTAAAGATGTTTACCCGTTATATGGTCAAGTAGATATAAAAGATTCTTCCAAAGAACGAAATCTTTCCATACAGCGGGATTTAATGATTCAACTTTCCGAAATCAACGATGTATTGTGGGCTGCGGTTAAAAAATACCAACTTCCTGTGTATGAAGAATTAATGTATAGGGTAGATGCGTATTTAGAAGAAGTACGGGAAGCATTGTACACACATACGGAACAGGCGATTTTTGATTTTGTAAAAGAGGAAATAACTCCTGTTTTTAAACATTTAAAAGAGGAAGACAAACATCTAGGCAAACTGGTTAAGGGTTATGAAGATAAGATAGATGTTGAAACCGAATCCTATTATGACCATCGTCGTAATTATGATAATAGTGTAATGGAAGCCAATATGCAGCTAGCAGCTTTGTTGGACCGTAAACAACTGGATGCCCAAGGAATGTTCCCGCACTATTTTGAGCGTTACAAAACGGACGGTGTAGAACACAACATGTACATTGGCAGCTCTATAGCAAATGACAGGAATTTTAATGAATTGTATTTAAGCAATTTAAGACTATGGCAGCTTCAGGTGATGTGCGATATGGAGAACAAGTACTACACCCTCAAATCCAAATTGCCTGTAAAATTAGATGTAGCCTCGTTGATTTTGGTCTATAGTGCTTCATTGTCCATTAGGTTTAGAATGGATGAAAAACGTTTTGATGTAGACGGTACATATAATGCACGGTACGAAATCATCAAAAAGCGTATTGATAAATCATATATAAAAGGTACTAATGAAAGATTGACCCAGAAGGGGAAATTATCTATTGTCTACTCACAGCGAAAAGATGAAAAAGAATACCTGCGCTATATCAAGTTCTTAAAGTCTAAAGGGTACTTTACCAATAATATTGAGATCGTAGAACTGGAAGGATTACAGGGTGTTACTGGATTAAAAGCAATAAGAGCTGAGATTTTATATACCAAGGATGTGAAATCTGAACGTACCTATACGTATGAGGATTTGATGGAGGAATTAAAATCCTAAATTTTAATTAAGCATCTTATCCCGGTTGTCCATAAAAGTGAAATGAAACTCCAAAAGCAAGTACGGATATTACTATGCCTATAATGAAAATAGTGTAGGTCCAACGTAAAATGTTATATTTTCTATTTAAGACAAGTCCCAAAAAGTACAGGTCTTTGGTAAGTGACGAATAAATGTAATCTTTATCCTTAACCAATTCCTGAATCGCCCATTCATAATCGTTTAGGCTCATTTTATGAAAATTGCCAAAGAACAGAAGATTTACTTTTTTGTCCTGCACATCTTGTTTGGTAAACTGACCGCTGGTTACATTTGGTCTTGTTGCCAAAACTGCCAATACCATAGAAATAACACTGAAAGAGATAAATATGGCCGTCGGGTATATGAGATAGGTATTGGAAGGATTATCCAATTTAGGAATGAGGTTGGAAAGTGCTACAGATATGATAATGGCATTTACAGATAACAAAATATTGGCCTTCGTATCTGCAATATCACTAAGGGTCAAATGGTTTTTAAGGGTTACCCTAAAAAGGGTTTGTATGCCCCTATCCGGACTTTCACTTTTATATTTTGCTTTTAGGGCCTCCTTTTTAGCAATTTCTTTTTCTGTCTTTTTTTCCTTTACGAGCTGTTTTAAATTCCGCTCTTTTGCTTCTTCCCAATTTTCTTTGGCATACTCCGTATAAAATTCATGTTCATTTCTAAACATCTTTATGTTTTCATCCCTCCATTCCTTGTTGGTATATGTGGCAATTCCCAACTCTTTTAATTCTTCTTTCAAAAAATCTGTTGTTTCCCAGTAGCTTTTTTTTGCAAAATGGGATGCGTCCGCATCTCTAATAATTTCCTCATGAAGGTTACGGGGTTCATAATACCTTTTTGTTGCCATAATGTTGGCACATATCTGTTGAATACCTTCTGAGCTATAATTCTGTTCTTTTAGAAATTCTGTTGCTATGCTACAGCTTACCTCTTCATGATTTTCAATAGTTTTTGTGTAGCCCGTGTCATGAAACCACGCGGTCAGAAGAAGCCTTTCATCCTGGTCGTCCCCAAGATTGTAGAAATTGAGTAATTCTTTAGTACTTTTAACTACACGTTGGGTATGTCGTAAATTGTGGTATAAAATTTTAGGATTCAATTCGTTTTCCAAGATTTTGGAGACAAATTGTTCAGCTTTTTCAACTATTTCTGACATACATAGTGTTTTGAATTATCCAAAATACAAAAATTTAAAATCAACCTCATTGATATGAAAAAACAATACCTCGTTCTTCTATTGCTTGTTGTTGTTGTTTATAGTTGCGCCACATATGAAACGAAGTACGAAACTCCCTTTATTGCCAATAACGTACCAAAGGATAAAGAAGTTGAGCATACCTTTTATTTAATAGGGGATGCCGGTACATCACCAATGGGAGATTTAAACCCTGCGTTGAAAATTTTTAAATCAAAATTGGATAAGGCGGAAAAAAATAGTACCGCAATTTTTTTGGGAGATAATATATATCCGGCGGGCCTTCCCGATAAAGAGGATTCGAAAGAAACCTACTTAAAAGCCATAAACGATTTGGATGCCCAGTTAGCATCCGTGTCTGAATATAAAGGCAAAGTTGTTTTCATTCCAGGAAACCATGATTGGTACAATGATGGATTGAAAGGGCTAAAAAGACAGGAAAAATATATTGAAAAAGCATTGGACAGTAAAGAAGTCTTTTTTCCTGAAAACGGTTGTCCAATAGAGAAGATTAAAATAAGTAATGATATTATTGTTGTTGCTATCGATACAGAATGGTATTTGGTAAATTGGGATAAACACCCAACAATAAACGATGATTGTGAAATCAAGGATAGAGGTAGGTTTTTGGAAGAACTGGAAGGGATCATAAAGAAGAATCGCGATAAAACGGTAATTCTAGCCCTGCACCACCCTATGTACACCTACGGTTCTCATGGAGGGTATTATTCCTTCAAACAACACATGAACCCCAGTGGGGGTAAGTTTCCTTTGCCTGTTATCAGTTCAATGGCCAATGTTTTACGAAGAACATCGGGAGCGACTATAGAGGACCAATCCAATAAAATATATAATCAATTAAAGAAGAGGATTGTAACATTGGCTCAATACTCTGACAATGTGATTTTCGCTTCAGGGCATGAACATACGCTTCAATATATT
This sequence comes from Bacteroidota bacterium, assembly GCA_039030475.1. Taxonomy (GTDB): domain Bacteria; phylum Bacteroidota; class Bacteroidia; order Flavobacteriales; family Flavobacteriaceae; genus Flagellimonas. The sequence goes on along the minus strand of JBCCEC010000001.1, from coordinate 141,866 downwards.
GTTGAAAACGGAGTGCCGCAAATAGTAAGTGGTTCTGGAGCTAAAAAAGGAGCTACAAAACTTCTAAATGGAAGTAAGTTTTCTACCGGTCGAATGGGCTATGCAACGCTAAAGGTATATAAAGACGGTTCGTCAAGTGTTGATTTTTTTGGAATTGGGGACAATGGTAAAGAAGAACTATTGTACACTACAGAAGTATTGTCCGCCGATGTAAAACCCCATGAGAAAGCGTATGGTAATGACTTTCCTGCTACCATGGAAGCATCAATCTATACAGAAGAAGAAATTGACAAGGGAGGTTTTTACAAATGGATTTGGGGAGAGCGTTATCGCAAATATTATGCTACTAAAGTAAAAGCACCGACCGTTCTTTTGGATACCTTATTTGGCGGATTGACAGTTGTACGAAAAGGTGGTGGAAACCAATCGAACTCCTTAAGGTTGCAGCATAAGGATGGAAGGCAGTTTGTAATGCGAGCATTGCGGAAAAGCGCAGAGCGATACTTACAGTCGATTGCCTTTCAAGAGCAATACATCATTGGAGATTTTGAAGGGTCGTATACCGAAAAACTTTTGATGGATTTTTATACAGGAGCCCACCCTTATGCACCCTTTACCATGGGGCCACTTTCAGATGCCGTAGGTATTTACCATACCAACCCGAAACTGTATTATGTTCCAAAACAAGAAACCCTGGGAGGGTATAACGACAGTTTTGGAGGAGGACTCTATATGATTGAAGAACATGTATCTGAAGGCCATGATGATTTGGCTAGTTTTGGATATACAAAAAAGATTGAGAGCACCTATGACTTAGTGGACAAACTAAGGAAAGATGAAAAATACAGCATTGATGAAAAGGAGTATGTAAAAGCACGTTTGTTCGATATGATGATCGGAGATTGGGACCGCCACGTTGATCAATGGCGATGGGCAGGATTTAAGGACGAAAATGGGAATACCGTTTTTAAGCCCATACCGCGGGACAGGGACCAAGCTTTCTCAATTTGGGGAGATGGTGCACTGATGTCATTTGCATCTCGGACCGTGCCATCACTTCGGATATTTGAAGGTTTTAATGAAGAAATACGAAGTGTAAAAGGATTTAATTCATCTCCCAGGACTTTCGCTTTGGATATGGCGCTTCTTTCCCAAACCGATATTGATTTATGGGTTGCACAGGCCAAATACATTCAAGACAATATAGATGAAGCGGTAATCGATAAGGCCTTTTCTTTCTTTCCAAAAGAAGTGAATGACGAAACCGTATCCAATTTCAAAAAAGTGTTATTGGCCAGAAAGGTAAATCTTGTGGAAACTGCCAAGGAATATTTCAAGATAATCAATAAGTATAGTGTAATTACGGGAACGGATAAGGATGATTATTTTGAAATCAATTCATTTAAAAATGGAAGTTTAGAAATCAAGGGTTATCGCATAAAAGAAGGAAAACGACAAGATTTGTTTTTTGAAAAAAAATATCAACCTGAATTTACCAAAGAGATTTGGTTGTATGGTTTGGATGATGACGATGTTTTTGATGTTAAAACAAATACTTCAAAAATAAAAGTCAGAATAGTAGGAGGGCATAATAATGATATTTACAAAATTTCTGATAATAGCAAGAAAGTCCATATTTACGATTTTAAGGCTAAAAAGAACACCTACGACGAAGCATATAGCGGTAAAATCCATAAACTCAACGATTATGATACCAACACCTATGCGTTTTTAAAGGTAAAAGCCAGTAATAACCAATTGTTGCCCTCTCTGGGATTTAATCCAGATGATGGATTTAGAATTGGACTTACGGATACCTATACCTTTAATGGATTCAAGCAAAATCCGTTCACACAGCAACATACGGTCAATGCGGCTTATTATTTTGCCACCAATGGTTTTGATTTAGGGTACAATGGTGAGTTTGCAAATATCTTTGAAAACATAAATCTAGAACTGAATGCAAAATTTACCAGTCCAAATTTTAGCATCAACTTTTTTGGATTTGGGAATGAAACTGAAAATAATGATGATGATGAACCATTGGAACTGGATTTTAACCGTGTAAAGATCAGAACCATAACCTTTGCCCCATCTTTGGTTTGGCGAGGCTATCTGGGTTCCAAGGTACGGTTGGGAGTTTCTTATGAAAACTACGATGTTGAAGAAACCGAAGGCCGTTTTATTGAAGGGTTTTTTACAAATGCCGGTAGGGATACGCAACAAGATTTTTTTGGAGTAGATGCGGAGTATAGCTATTCCAATACGGACAATGCTGCTTATCCTACGATGGGGATGAGTTTTTCCTTGCAAGGAGGATATAAAACCAATTTAAGCGACTCGGATAGGGCATTTGGATTTATAATACCAAGTTTATCGATCGATCATAAATTATCTTCCAGTGGCAGATTGGTGCTTGCCTCCAAAGTGAAGGCGCACTTTAATATTGGAGATGACTTTGAGTTCTATCAAGGTGCCAATATAGGCGCTAATAATGGTTTAAGAGGTTTTCGTTTTCAACGATTTGTTGGAAAAACTGCGTACTTTCAAAATACGGATTTACGCTATAGTTTCAGGAGACAGCGAACGGGACTTCTACCAGTGACCCCAGGTGTTTTTGGAGGTTTTGACTATGGAAGGGTCTGGTTTCCTGATGATGCTTCTGGCCAATGGCACAATTCTTACGGTGGTGGGTTTTTCGTGAATGGAGCAGATATTCTCTCCGCTAACTTGGGACTGTTCAATAGCTCAGATGGATTGCGATTTGCTTTTGGGGTAGGTTTTGGATTTTAATCGATTTTATAGGAATACAGATTACGTCCCTTGGTCTTGGACTGCTCGTCCGCAATTACTAACAGGTTGTTGTCCAAAAAACAAATAGATTCTTGTTGGGTTCTGTGCTTTACATCTATGGTCGTTAAAACTCCTTTTGTAAAATCATCAGAAGTAAAATCAGTAAAGAGCCATATAAAACCAGAGCCTAGAAGAACAATTTTTTCACCATCGGGAGAAATATCCGCCGCCGTAATGGAACAAAACTGCGAATCTGAACATGCGGTAAATTCACCTACCAATTCTGCGGTGTATGTTCCTTTTACAGCAGGAACTTTATAAATTGAAGCTTTTCCGGTATAAGGTCTTGCTCTATTTTTTGTTATGAGATATAGAAAATTGTCTTTATAAAAAAATGCCTCGCAATCATATACCAATTCTGATTTCTTTGGTGGAAATTCGCTTTGTTCCGGATAGTGGAATTTTATTTTTTCAGCTTCAATCTGGTTTCCTTTTTCGTTTTCTGGATTAGGTAATTTATAAATACAAAGATTTTTTCTGTCGTTGGCGTTATTTCCAAAATCACCGATATAAAAGTTTCCCAAGTTGTCTTTGGCCAAATCTTCCCAGTCCTTGTTTTCAGCACCTTTCACATCAAATTTTTTGATGATTTTGCCTTCAAGATTTACTTTAAAGATATCATCCTTATTGCCATTATCTTCAATTGCCCATATCGTCGTACCATCAAAAGAAACAATTCCTGATATTTCACTCAGTTTTGAAGGTAATTTCCCCAAGAATGTTAGGTCTCCATAATATGGTTTTTGTGCGCATCCTTGAATAAAAATAAGAATGAGAAAATATTTGATTCTATTCATCGGATTCTTTTAGCGGCATGTATATTTCGGCAATCCATTCCAACTCATTGCCTCCCATATTTGGATTGTTTTGAAAAACTTCTATAGGCTTTTTTTCCAAAGCTATGGCATTCATTTCGGCATAGTCCAAAAGTTTGTACCAAGCTCTGTCCGATGTTATATAATTTCCATTATAAATGGCTTTTAAAACTCTTCTGGATTCAAAATTTTTATATTTTATTTCTTTATTTATGGGCAAAGAGTCTTGTTTTAGAATTGGAAAACAAAAATTATAGGCAATACTGTCGCTCACCATATCCCATTTGGTGATTTCAACAAACGGATTGCCATTTACTTTAAGACCGTTTTCTTTTACAAAACCACTTAAAAAAGGAAAGTCGCGCATCATTCCAAATGCTTTTTCGGACTGCAAGCCTTTTACTGCTAGGTATGCGCAATACGTTGACTTTAATTCATCCTCTCCAACAATTTTCACTTTAAACTTTTTAAGGTGTTCGTTCAAATATTGATTAAAGTCCAATAGATTCTTTTTAGATCGCTTTTCTATGACAGTCGATGTGAAAGGAATCATGATTTTATTCATCAAACTATGGTCCAAGTCCTTAATATGTACTTTGACTTTTGAGGTGGAATCTGTAAGGGGAACAATCCTCCAATCATAGGTAACAATACTATCTCCGAACCTTAGCTGTTGTTCAATATTAAGAATTCCATGTTCTTTGAGTGGAGCATCTACGACCATATTTTTCTCCCAATTTTTAATAGTTTGATTTACGGTACCGGGAAAAGTGTTCACGGTGAAGGAAACCAAATAATCGGTCGGTTTAATAAATAGATACCAAATTAGGGCAGCCGAAAGTACAACGAAAAGTACCAAAGAAATTTTTCGTTTCATCAATAGTTAATTTTACTTTTTTGATTTACGATTTATTGAACCATGTTAAGATTGTCGACTACGAATTTTCCCAAACGTCTTCCTTGGTCTACACCAATGTCCACTGCCGCTCTGTAGTGTATACCACCGTACATTCTACTTATAGCAGCTTCATTGGCAGCTTGTTTAAAAGATGTGAACGAACGAACGGGTAGTCCGTAAGGAACCTCGGTGTCGTCATCAAAGGCAAAGTTGTCACCGAAAATGTGTGTTAAAGCTACTGCGGCAGCTCCAGAAACAACACTGTGACCACTTGTGTACTCGGGAAATGGAGGGGTTTGCAGAATAGGCTCCCAATTTTCATCGATATGTTCGTTGATCAATGTTTCTGGTCGTATGAGGTTACTTCTATATTTCTCGTCCCAACAGCTTATAAAAGCGTCTGCCATAGCAATGGATGCTTTTGTGTAGGCATAAACTGTTTTATTTAAATCGGCATTGGAATTTCTACTGGCTATTTTTGTAATTCCTATCCAATGTGCTCCGGGGGTGATTTTTTTTGTTGCAAACATTAAATGTCCACGGGTAACCGAAACATAGGGATTGCAATCCCAAAATTGGGCAATCTCTACCGCTTCCGAAGTATCTCCCGAAGCGGTTATTTCGTTACTTATATCATAGACTTCTTTTAGCTCCTTGTAAAAATCCGAACCTTCTTCCATGGAAAAAATGGGTGGGGGAGTTGGTTTGAATTGACTTGCAGAATCGATTACAAAAGGTCTGATTTTGTTCCAGTGCGGTTCTATTCCAGCCATATATGCAGGTGGAGTGGGTTGCCATCTAGAAGGATTGTCCGTATCCACCGTAAATTTGGGCATGGTTCGGGTCTGGTTGTAGTTATCTTTGCTCATCCATTCGGCTACATGTTCGGCAACTGTAAGACCATAATTTTTGGATGCGTTGAATTCCGCTGTATTTTTGCCTTCCCAAATCGTATAAAGGCTATCCCGATAGGCCTCAATCCTATCTTCAGAAAAAATAAGTCGCTTGCTCAATTCCATATGCGCAATTAAAGCTGCCAATTCATGATTTACAGCTTCAGCTTCACCAGGGACAGGAATGGCCGTGAAGTCCCTAACTTGATTTGCCAATGATACATACTCATTATCCTGTAGCGCCAAAATTTCATATGCAGCAATGTTTGGATATGCAAAGATCCTACTCGCAACAGGAGGAGAAAAAATATCATGGATCATTACTTCGATTACTTTGTCCACAGCGTCGTGAAAGTCATCTGGGGCAATGGTAATCGGTTCGCTCTTTTTTGCACAGGAAAAAAGAAAAATGGAAAATATAAGTACTAAGCCTATTCGCTTTTTCATCATTATAATTGTTTTATTTCAACAGTTCGTAGACATGTGCCTTATCATCGTTCACCGTTACTAATAGATATGTTCTGTTTTTTAAACTAAAAATAGCAAGGTTTCTGATGGATTTTTGGGTAAGCTCTAAACCAAGCTCATCACCTAAAATTATATCATTTTCATTACTTATCAATGCTCCTGGAAAAGAATCGAACTTTCCGTGGAATGGAGTTACACCAAAATAGTTCCCTGCGACCAGCACTTCATTTTTAGAATCCCCATTAAAATCATAGGTCAGAAAAGTTAGTATTGGCGAAACCTGCAATTCTGCCTTAAAAGGTACAAAGGTGTATGTGTCACCATTATTCTTCAAATATCCGGAATGTAGCTCATGTACTTTTAAAACTTCAGCTTTAGCTAACATAGTTTTATCAAAAAGCTCTTCCATGGTTTTTCCCGCAAAGCTTTTATAGGTATTGAACTTTTTTCGTAAAGAAACCAATTGGGCAGATAGCTCATCCAATCCTAACAGGGGATAATATTTCCCATTTTTTTCTGTAGCTACAATAGTTTCCGTACTGCCATTTCCGTCAAAATCTGAAAAATAGAGTCTCATAGGAGCTTTTTTAGACGCGTTGAACTTTGAATTTACGCCCCAATTGCCCAATAAGTAATCTAGGTCTCCATCCCCATCTATGTCAAAAGGCTGAATAGTCTGCCATAGCCCGTTTAGCTCATTTTCCAGTAGATCAACTTCCTTAAAAGTATCGCCTAAATTTTTGAAAAACTTGGGGGCCATCCATTCCCCTATCAAGATAAGATCATCCAATCCATCATTATCAAAATCTAACCAAGTGGCATCGGTGACCATCCCTGCATTTTGAAACGGTGTGTTCTCGACTATTGAAAACTTGCCATTTTCATTTTTCAGCAAGTATGAATTTGGAGTTTCCCCGAATCTGGATGTTACGACATTACTTCCCACAAATAGATCTAAATCACCATCCTTATCATAATCGTTTACCTTGATTACGGAAGTATTTTCAAAAAAGTCAGAAATAGCACCCTCCTCGAATAAAGTATCTTTTTGAATAAAATAACTATTTAAAAGTGCTTTGGTTTTTCCATAGAAATCAGCTCCGCCAGAACCCAGAAAAATATCGTTCTTTCCATTTCCAGTGAGGTCTTTTATCAAAGCGACTACATCCTCTTTTACAGAATCTTGTTGCAGTTCCGGAAATTTTTCTTCAATAAATAAAGTATCCTGTTGTACATATATTTTTGAGGAAAAGAATTTAGAGCCCCCAAAGAATATATCTTCTTTTCCGTTGCCATTTAGGTCTCCAACTGCTGTGGCCGGTCCTCTGTCGGATACACGATACGGAATGAGCTTTTCCCTATTGAAATCGATATGGTTATCCTCTTTGTGCGTAAAGTTCAATCCTAAATTATCTTCAACTTTTTTGAAAATCGGTTTTGTTTTTGGTTTTATGCTTTCATAGTTGAATGGAGCGGTGCCATTCGGTTTTATTGCTAAAGTTTGATTAACTTCAATATCTTTTAAAGTCTGATAGGATCTGTCTGGCCAAACAATTCTTAGCGAATCTATTTTTTTTACGGTTCCATATCCAAAATGTACCATTGGTTCGGAGCTAGATTGAAACCCCCTACTTGTATAGAGTTCTTTGTACTGTAATTTTCCTTGATGGTACGAATAGACTTTTGTTCCTATTGCAAATGGATTGTTCCCTTTATATGTTAACCTGATCTTCAAATAATTTGAAGAGGTATTGGTTTTGTTCAAATAAATTGTGGCAGGTCCATTAATGTTGTTGGTCACCAAATCCAAATCTCCATCATTGTCCAAATCCCCGTATGCCGTGGCTCCAGATATCAAAGTATCTTTTGCAATCCAAGTATTGGATTTATTCTCGAATTGAAGATTCGCCTTTCCTTTAAAAACAACATTATTAATTGCTCCTGAAGGCATCAAGTTCAATGCTTTCTGGTCTACAAGTTTTGTATTGTCCAGTTTCTTTTGAATCTGTTCGTTCGATATAAAACGAATATAATCTAAATCGTTCGGTCGCTTGGGAATGCCATTGGAAACAAATAGGTCTTGTTCCCCATCTTGATCATAATCACCAAAAAGTGCGCTCCAACTCCAATCCGTAGCAGCAACTCCGCTTAAAAGAGCAGTCTCTAGATAATTACCACTTGGCTGATTTACATAAAGCATGTTTCGTGTAAACTGATAGTGATAACCGTATCGTTCCGTGCGTAACCGTTGCACTTGGATGTTATCATCGCCTTCAGATGATTTAAGAGGTACTTCATCTTCTGGTAGCATGTCCAACGAAATGAAATCTGGCAGGCCATCGTGGTTAATATCGGCAACATCGCTACCCATGGAAAATCTACTGGTGTGCCCAAAATGCTCGCGAAGACTTTCGGTAAAAGTGCCATCTCTATTATTCAAATAATAATAATCATCTTCATGAAAATCATTGCCTATATAAAGATCAGGGTAACCATCTACATTAAAATCAGAAACAGCTATTCCCAGACCATACCCGTTGATTCCGCCAAAAATTCCAGCTTCTTCGCTTACATCCGTAAATTTTCCGTTGTCGTTTCGGAGTAATCTATCCCCCGTTTCGTAATTTCTCGTATAACGCAGATCAACCTTGCCAAAAGATTCTTGGGTATGCACGGCGTGGTTCAATAGATAAATATCCAAATCCCCGTCAAGGTCGTAATCTAAAAAAGCCGCTGAAGAACTGTAGGTGTCAAAATCTAATCCATAAGCCGATGCTTGCTCTGTAAAGGTGTTGTCTCCATTGTTGATGTAAAGTTCATTGGAACCTTCAAATCCATTGATTCCAACTACGGCGCATATATAAATATCTAAAAAACCATCTCCGTTAACATCGCCCATTACAGCGCCCGTATTCCAGGTACTGTTCCCTTGAATACCTGCTTTTTCAGAAATATCTTCGAACTTTAGGCCACCTTTATTAAGGTACAAGACATTTTTTACTTGGTTACCGGAAAAGAAAATATCGGGCAGGCCATCATTATTGATATCACCTATGGATACCCCACCACCATTGTAAAAATAGAGGTAATCCAAAATGTTCAGGTCATCGGATTCTGATAGTGTATTTGTAAATGAAATACCGGTATCTTCTGCCGATGGATTTGAAAAAAGTTCACCTTCTTTTTTTCCACAGCTTAAGACTAGTAATAAAAGAATGACCAGAGCGGTATATTTATTCATTTTGATTTCTTTCTAAAAATAAAGGAGCTGAATTGTTGATGCCAATGATATAAAATTCTTTTTTGTCAACAGTAACTTTTTCAATACTTCTGGACGGTCCGGGAATATTGATTTTCAAATCTTTGGCCCAATGAAACCCGTTTTTTCCAAAACGTAAAAATATGCCATGCAATGCATCCATCCTACCCAGTTGCGTACTAATTTCATAGTTGTTCCCAACGGCAAGAATTTCTTTTTTGCCATCTTCATCAAAATCAGCTATCATCATATCGTTTATAGTGGAACTCTGAGCCATTTTAGGCAGCTTGATTTTTTTGAATGTATTGTTCCCTAAGTTTTCAAAATAACAGCTTGAAAGCTCGTATACTCTTTTTTGCGTAGCCTTTTCTAGATTTTTTGAACCAAAGAGATCCCTCATGGATGCCTCTGCAAAATCCTTGTAAGACAGAAACTTTTTGTTTAGAAAAGGCATTTGTTTTACTAGTTCGTCTTTAGAAGCAAAAGGAGTTTCTTTTTTATTGTAGAAATAGGTAACCAATGGTTCTATTGAGCTATTGGAATCAAAATCATGACTATACAGTGTAATCGGGTATTCAAAAGATGCTTTGAACTTACTGTTATTGCCCCAATTACCAGCTACTAGGTCAATGTCTCCGTCGTTGTCAAAATCTTCTGCAAGAATACAGTTCCAAAACCCATTGGTCTTTTCCAGCCCATTGCTTAAAGCAGGACTCAGGTTCTTGCCATCGTTCATGAAAATAGCGATTGGCATCCAATTGCCTACAGTGATGAGGTCTCTGAATCCATTACCATCCAAATCTGTCCAAACAACATCTTTTACATTACCTATGGATTCAAAGTTTTTCGCAACCGTTGTGGTTACATTTTTAAAAACGCCCTTCCCATCATTTTCGAATAAATATTGTGCCGAAGTAATTCCAAACTGTTGTGGTACTTGATCCGAAGTAATCGTGAGGTCCATGTCGCCATCGTTATCAAAATCGACTGCGATTACTTTTGAAGCATTCAGTTCTATACCGGTGAACGTGTTGGATTGTTTTTCAAAAACACCTTTATTGTTGAGGTAGAGCCTTGGCTCAATCCTATTGGAGGATTTGAACTCATTACCTGCACTCACAACGATTAAATCTTGAAACTCATCACCATTAGCATCAAAAAAAACATGGGAAACATCTTCGTTGAACGCATCCTCAGCAAAAATAGTTTCTTGTTCACTCTTCAAAGAACCATCAGCCTGCTGAATATATAATTTTGAAGCTTGGGCTTTTGCTCCTGAGATAAAAATATCTTGTAGGCCATCATTGTTTATATCAGCAACCGAAATTGAAGGTCCTTCGTTTGTGTTGGCAAATGGCACCAAGGGGTCTCTATCGAACTCAAATGTATTCTGTTCTTTATGGACAAAAGGAATTATACTATCCTTTTGAACAAGTATAGAATGTCTTTCATAATTACGTTCCAGATAAAAGTTGCCAGCTGCGTTTTTCTCTTCCAGTTTTAAGTTGCCAGCTGCAACAGCCTTTAAAGTTTGGTGTTTTCCACCTGGCCAGATGACAGTAAGCGAATCTAAAATAGAATCCTTGCCAATTCCCATGTGAACCGTGTTGGGAACCGCGGATAAATATCCCCTGCTCACAAAATTCTCTTGAGAAATACTATTGTTCCGGGTGTGCGCAATAACCTTGGCCCCAACGCCAAATGTATTGGTTTTATTCCCTTTAAAAACTAGCTTTAAAGCATTTTGGTTCGATATTTCGTTAAACGTATTTTCTAGGATTGAAGTCTCATCATTGACATTGTTAACGACTAAATCCAAATCTCCATCGTTGTCCAGATCTGCGTAAACACAACCATTGCTAAAGGAACCTTCTTTTTTAGACCAAGAATCGGTAACATCTTTAAAAGTTAGGTCACCATTGTTGCTAAAGAAGTAATTAGGGACTTTTTTTTCTGGAATTTCATTAATAAAGGCCATTTCTTTTTCGGACATTCCTTCTTCAATTTTCTTCTGGATTTTATCATTGGCGATAAAACTGATGAAATCCATATCATTGGTCGCACCCTTTATTCCGTTAGAAACAAAAAGGTCTTTATGGCCATCGTTATCAAAATCTGCAAAAAGTGCCCCCCATGACCATTCTGTGGCTGAAATTCCAGAAAGATTAGCTATTTCGCTAAAATTGTTGTCTCCTAAATTTAAAAGAAATGCATTTTGCATGTATTGTGGTGAAAATCCGTTTTTTAGATATTGTTGGTATATGGGAAAAGGATATTCCAGTCCAGAAGTTTTATAGGTTTCCAGATTTTCAGGTAACATATCCAACGAGATAATGTCAGTAAGGCCATCGTTATTCACATCAGCAATATCGTTGCCCATAGAGAAATGCGAAGTGTGCCCAACCTTTTTGTCATCTTCTGAAATCACCTCTTTGAAAGTTCCATCTTTTTGATTGATATAGAGATAATCATTTTCAAAAAAGTCGTTGCCAACATAGATATCTGGATAACCATCGTTGTTAAAGTCGCTAATTCCTAGACCAAGCCCGTACCCAATGCCGCCCTGAAAAATTCCTGCATCTTTTGAAACATCTGTAAACGTACCATCATCATTTCTGTACAGCACATCACCTGATAAGGAATCAACTTGCTTTCTTTTTACCCCTTTTCCATAAGAGCGATTCGGATTTACCGAATGATTTAGTAAAAACATATCTAAATCACCATCGGTATCGTAATCGAAAAAAGCGGCCTGGGTAGAAAATCCGGAAAAATCCAGATTGTATTTTGATGCTTCTTCTCTAAAGCTGGGTATTCCCTGTTCGTTCATTCCCTGATTCACGTAGAGCAAATTTTTACCTTTAATGCTCTTGTATTGTCCAACCTTACAGATATAGATATCCAGTAGCCCATCATTATTGATATCTACATGGGTAACTCCAGTTGTCCAACCATCTTTGTTCTGAATATTGGCAGCCTCGGTAATATTATCAAACTTAAAATCTCCTTTGTTCAAATACAGCTTATCCTCAGTTTGGTTTCCTGTAAAATAGAGGTCAACTAAACCATCGTTATTAAAATCCCCAGCTGCAACCCCTGCTCCGTTGTAATAATAGAGATAGGTAAGAATGTTTAGTTGTGGAGTGTCCTTGAGTTCATTTTTAAAAGTTATGCCCGTATGCGAAGAAGGTTGTTTTCTAAATATTTTTTCTTCTTTCTTGTTACAAGAAATGAAAATACATAGAAAACAAAAAGCCAATAAAACCCTAGTCATACGAACAATAAAAGAATTTGTCAAGATAACCAATCCATTTAGGTTGAAAAATTCTTAAGCGTTAATATTCATAGTAGTTACAAGCATCAACTCCATGGAATAAAAAGTATATTTTGTGGATTGGTGAAACCATAGAACTATTAATTCCAGAACATCGCATATAACACCGTAAGAATTATCAATACTGCGAATGCTCCAATATTGAACAGTGGTGTAGTTTTAAACATACGACCTCCCAAATTGATGCCTTTTTTATCATCCTTCCCTTTATTTTGAACAAGACTGGCAATGATGATTACCAATGCTGTCAATAGGGCCGTATATCCCATTTGGTCTATAAACGGAACATCAATGAACAATGAACTTGTAGACCAACCATTTGGCGCTACTTTAAAATACATGGCAATGGGAATAGATACCAAAGCACCTATGATTGCTCCCCTGTTCGTGGTCTTTTTCCAGAAAAGCCCTAACATAAAAACTGCAAGTATCCCAGGACTTACGATTCCGGTATATTCTTGGATAAATTGAAAGGCCTGATCTATACCTCCTAACAAAGGCGCCATTATAGCTGCAATAATCAATGCGACGGCTGCAGAGAGCCTACCAACGTTCACGGTTTTCTTATCACTTGCATTTTTATTTATATACTGTCGATAAATATCCATGGTGAATATGGTAGAGGTAGAATTGAGCATCGAAGCCAATGACGAAACAATGGCTGCTGCCAAAGCGGCGAAAGCAACTCCTTTTAACCCTACCGGTAAGAACTGCAATAACCACGGATATGCCTTATCCGCTTGATCTAAGGATGGAAGGTTTTTAAGTCCGGCATCTCCTAAACTTGCCAAAATCTCAGGGTCATTGACCATAACATAGGCAGCAATACCTGGAACTACAACAATTAATGGGATTATCAATTTTAAGAAGGCGGCCAAAAGGATACCTTTTTGGGATTCTTTTAAAGATTTAGCGGCAAGTGTACGTTGAATGATATATTGGTTAAACCCCCAATAGTAGAGATTTGCGACCCATAATCCACCGACAAGTACTCCAATACCGGGCAGGTTTTTATACTCAGGGTTGGATTCATCTAAAATCATGGCAAATTTTTCCGGGACAGCATCATAAACTCGTCCAATACCAACCATTATACCTTCTCCCCCAGAAACAGTGTTTAAGGCCAAATATGTAGTGACCAGGCCCCCTAAAATCAAAAAGACCACTTGAATTACATCGGTCCATGCCACCGCGGAAAGACCGCCGTACAAGGAATATGCCGCTGCAAAAAGGGATAAGCCAATTACCCCATAAATCATAGGTACATCAAGGATTGTTTCTAAGGCCAATGCTCCCAAATAAAGGACGGAAGCTAGATTGACGAAAACATAAAGTGCAATCCAAAACACGGCCAATATTGTTTTTAGATTGGTAGAGTATCTTTTTTCAACAAATTCTGGAATAGTATAAAGTCCTTTTTCTATAAAAATTGGAAGAAAGTACTTTCCAACAATAATCAGGGTAATTGCAGCCATCCATTCATAGGAGGCAATGGCAAGTCCCACAGCAAAACCAGAACCCGACATTCCAATAAATTGTTCTGCGGAAATGTTTGCTGCGATCAAGGAAGCACCAATGGCCCACCACGGTAAAGATTTACTGGCCAAAAAATAATCCTCGGCATTTTTTTGATGTCCTTTTTTATCTCGAGATACCCAAAGTCCTACTCCTAAAATAAGTACGGCATAGCAGACGAATATTAAATAATCCCAAGTGCTGAATGAAGAAGTCATATGGCTGGTTGTAATTTATAGATTGTTTGTTAAAAAGCGAATATAATATGGATTACTTGATTTTGTATCAAGAATATTCCTAAAATAACATATTCTGTAGCGAAAAAGTTAGTTTATGAAAACTCTTGGTTATTGTTTCAAAACATACCACTCGATATTGGTCAATGCTTCGCGACGCCCCTTTTTCTGAGGAGCATAATTAGTAGCAAGGTAATTTACGATATTTTCTTCTTGGTCGCCTAAATCCCAAAGATTTTGTGTTTCCTGCATCCATCTTATGGTGGCTATCCATCCTTCTTTGGACATTCGGTTTTGGGTCACGAGCTTAGCAGAATGGCAATTGGTGCAATTTTGAATTACCTCTATAAGTCCGTCACCATCCACAAAACCAGTAGCGACATGAATTCCATTTTCAATTTCGTTGTTGACTTCTGGTATTTCAACCACGGTTTCTTCTGGTTTTCTAGAAAAAACAGATGGATTCAAGGAAATATAAATGAAACCGAATACAGCAACACCAATAAGACCAAAAGCCATCAAAAGCTTTTGATATAATCCTTTAACTTGTTTTTTGAATTCGTTTTCGGAAGACATTATCTAGATAACCTTGATTGCGATTCGATGGCATGCGTTGTTCAAATACCCTTTTGGATTCCATCCCGGTAAAAGCATTGGTTGGCCAGTACCTTTTGAATCTATAGCTTTTGCCCAAACCTCATAGTATCCTTTTTTTGGAAAGTTGCTAATTTTTGCTGAAAAATGTTGCCAAGCCAGACGATTTTTTGGTTTTTGCAAGGTGCAGTCATTCCATGTAGCTCCAAAATCTATGGAATATTCAATTCTAGAAACTTCTAGTTCACCTGCCCAAGCATGGCCTCTTATATTTAGTGCATCTCCCTTTTTAATCATGGCTCCAGATTTAGGATAGGTAATCAAAGACTTTATGGGCATGGATTCTATGATGCACATATCCTCATCCACAACCTTCTCTCCTGGGGCAACAGATTCGCATGGAATTCGATATGACGTACCGTTCATTTTAGCGCCATCGTGCACTTTATTTCTAATGCTAATTCTATTTATCCATTTACCAGATGCAGATGCAGGCCAACCTCCAGCTATCAATCTTAAAGGATAACCATGAGCTAGTGGAATAGCTGCACCGTTCATTTTAAAGGCCAGTAAGGTTTCATCCTGCAATGCCTTAGCAATAGGAACACCTCTAGAGATAGGTTCTTTTTCTGGGTTCAGGCTAAGATGTTTATCTACGGCGTGGTATCCAATATAGACGGCATCACTTTTGACGCCCACATCTTCCAAGACATCTTTTAATCGCACACCTGTCCAATTAGCGCATGATACGGCACCAACAGTCCATTGATTGCCTTTTGCCGGTGGATTAAACTCACTTCTGCCATTCCCTCCGCATTCCAAAGTAAGTTGATAGGTATAGTGTTTAAATTTTGATTTTAGTTCTGATAGGGAATAGGTTTTATTTTTTTGCACAGACTCACCATCAAAAGTCAACGACCAATTGTTAACATCAATATTTTCTGGAATAAGTCCATTGTTTCTAATGAACATGTATTTGTTGGGAGTGACCTTATCGTCTAGAAGATGTGCCTTGGCTTCAATGTTCCATGGTTTATTGTTAAGAACCGTCATGCCAACACCTTTGTCAAAAAGTTTAAAAGGGTCCGGGTCTTGTAGTGCAAGTGGTCTGTACCCTAAAGGTATTTTGTTGCCAAAGACAATATCAGTGCCTAATATTCCACCAAAAGCACTTAGCGTTCCTTTTGCAATAAAACTACGTCGTTTCATCTTTTTTAATGAAAAATAATATGCAGCGCAATTAATGACAATATCATTCCAATACCAGCCTTTCCTAATATTGGTGAAGCAGGTTCTGCTCTTAATTTATCTCGTACAAATCCTGTTCTAGAACCTAACCAGACTATTATAAATCCAATTAAGATAACCCACATGGCCCTTACGAAGTAATTCATTTCTGGGAAAAATTCCAAAAAGAAAAATTGTAACGGCACCGTGGCCAAGAAACCAAATAAGGCCACTCTGTGTTTTGGAAATGCCAAAAATGCAGCAGAACAGATTAAAACGACAATACCGCAATTGATAAAGTACCTTAACTGATTAAGCGTATGTGTAAACGCTGCTCCAGGGTCTTGAAATTTAAGGTATAGTAATACAACGCCAATAATAACGCCAGAGATAAAAGATAATAAAATTGCTCTTTTTCCAGAACGCACTATCTGCCTATCAGTAGCATCTTTCTTTACATATACTTTGTAAATATCTATGGACCATAATGTTGCCAACGAATTAAAAGTGGAGTCCACGGTACTCATCAGCGATGCAAATAGTGCGCATAAAATAAGGCCTTTAACCCCTATTGGTAGATAGGTGTTCACTAGATATGGAAATGCTGCATCCGGTTCTGGCAAACCATTTTCTCCTAATATGCCTACCAAAGCTATTCCAGGAAGAATGATGATCGCTGCCATAAAATACTTCATAAGGCCACCGACCATAAGTCCTATCTGTACGTCTTTTAGACTTTTTGCAGCTAAAGAGCGCTGCACAACGGACTGGTTGGCACACCAATAATTAATATTTAATAGGAACGCCCCAAAAATATGAATCCATGGAAGCGTGTCGTGATCTGCGGGTAAATGTAGGTGCATTAAATCTCCGGTCTTTTCATATAATTGGGACCAGCCACCAAGGTGGTGAATGGAGATAAACAATACGACAATTCCACCTGTCAATAAAATGGCAAATTGGATGACGTCTGTACGCACCACTGCTGCTAACCCTCCAAAGTAGGTGTACGTTGCCGAAAAAAGTCCCAAGAAAACAATCAATATTGCTATTCTGATCAACCGATCTTGATGAATAAACGATAGGAAGTCTCCAAAAACCAAATCAACGGAATAGGCGCCCCAAAACAGAGCCGCTCCTAGCGTAATTGTTGAGAAAAGTAGAATGTTTGAGGCAGAATACAATAAAGCGACCGTACTTCCCAATCTAGTTTTTATGAATTGGGTTATGGTGATAATCCTTTCCCTCAAATACATGGGGACAAAAATAAATGCTGCCAAAAGCAGCCCTTGGATTGCGTTAATCTCGAAGTTTGCCTGTGCCAATCCATAGAGATACGCAGAACCCATGAAACCAAGAAATTGATACCCTTGTACATTGGTCGCAATAGTTGAAAAGGCTATTGAGGGCCAACGAAGGTTTCTTCCACTTAAAAAATATTCTTCTGTGGTCGCTTCCTTAGAAGTCCTTCCCGTGATAGCGGTGACAAATACAATGATGAAGTAGGCACTAACAATTAGTAAATCGATCATAGACTATGTAATTAAATGAGTTAATTCCATAGCACAGCATTCCAATTTACAATCAAATGTGATTGGCCTAGTTTGAGGTGGTTGGTTATGAAATTATTCTTGATTATGTAATATACCATTTTGTTTCCAAAGTGAGGGTTCAGTAGGCTCTTTAAATGCGTATTCCAGCGGCTAAAGGGCTCATAGGTTCTTCCGAGGTTACCTTTCCCTGCGCTTCTGGCATTGAGAATGTTTTTAGACGTGGTAAAACCAGTTTTGCAAAACGTTCGCACTCTTCCTTATGGGGGTAACCAGAAAATATGAATGCCCTGATTCCCATGTCCATATACCTGTTTAGCTTCTCTACGATTTGGTCTGGATTTCCAACAAGTGCTGCCCCACATCCGGAACGTCCCCTACCGATTCCGGTCCACATATGTGGTTCTACGTAACCATCGTCTTCGGCTATTTCCCTCATTTCTGCCTGTCTACTTACCCCGTACGACTTTGCATCCAAAGCTCTTTCCCTCATTTCTTTTCCTTGCTCTACACCTAATTTGGAAACAATACTATCAGCATATGCCCTTGCTTCTTCCTCGGTTTCGCGTACAACTACGTGCACCCTTAATCCAAAATCGATTTTACGTCCGTAACTTGCTGCTTTTGCGCTCATGTTTTCCATAAGCTTGCGAAGGTTACCTTCGGTCTCGGGCCACATAAGATATACATCGCAGTGTTCGGCACATAAATCTACTGCAGCAGGTGAATAACCTCCAAAATAAAGTAATGGACCACCATTTTGATAAGGTTTACCAGGAGAGGAAGAAAGCTTCAAATTATAAAATTTGCCTTTATAATCAATTTCTTCTTGTGTCCAAATCAGTTTTAAAATTTCGATTACCTCTCCTGATCTTTGGTATCGGTCTTCCGAAGACATTTCTTCACCAGGAAGGGGAGAAGAAATAATATTTATGGTAAACCTGCCTTTTAAGATATGATCGATTGTTGCCAACGTTCTCGCCAACATCGGTGGGTGAATTTCACCACAGCGAACCGCAGCCAATAAATTAATTTGTTCCGTCATCGGTGCTACGGCAGCAACAAAAGGGAGGGTGTCTTGGCCAACTTGATATGACGAAGGGCACAAGATATTTCGAAATCCATTTTTATCTGCGGTAAGTACTATTTCAGAAGTATTCTCAAATGTACTTTTGTGATTCATGCTTCGTTCCCCTAAATACCTATCGTCCCCGTTACAAATTGGAGCAAACCATGATACTTCGGCTCCTTCTAAATGCGGGGATCTTATTTCTATTTTTGAATTATCCATTTTAGTTTCTTTATATTTTATCTAGTCTACTTCTCTACCTAATGCTGCTTCCCAGAGCATGTACCATTCTTCGTGGGTCAATGTTATGTCCAGAGCTTTTTGTGCTGCTTGAATACGTTCAATCTTTGAGGTTCCCAAAACGGGTATGATTCCTGCCGGATGTTTTCGCAACCATGAGTAGAGAATTTGATCGCTGGCTGCACTATACTTTTCTGCAAGTGCATTCAGCGTTTTTTGAATAGCTTGAATTTTTTCATCTTTCCCTTCTTTGAACAACAGTCCTCCGCCGAGTGGTGACCAAGCGGTCGGAATTACATTTAACTTTTGACATTGATCTAACGTGCCATCTTCAAAAGCGTTTCTGTGCAATAAAGATATTTCGACCTGATTCGTGACCAGAGGAGTGAGAGAGTTCAATAAATCGAACTGCGAAGGTGAGAAATTGGACACCCCAAAGTCTAAAACCTTTCCTTCTTTTTTAAGTTTAGAAAAAGTTTCTGCAATCTCATGTGGGTCAAACAAATAATCTGGTCTGTGCAATAAGAGCACATCTATATAATCGGTTTGAAGGCTTGCCAACGATTTCTCGACCGAAGCAGTTATGTGTTTTGCACTTAAATCGTATGACTTGATTTTATGGTCAGGTCTGTTTTCCGAGGTTAATTTTATACCACATTTAGTGGTGATGCGCATTTTCTTTCTCAAATCGTTTCTGGATTTGAGTACCTTTCCAAAATCGTCCTCGGTGGTGTAGTGGCCATAAATATCTGCATGGTCAAAGTCTATTAAGCCCAGATCAAGGCATCCTTCGATAAAACGTTTGTATTCGGTGGTATTAAGGTTGCTGCCCCAAGTACCTAATCTCATAGTGCCGATAATATAGGGGGAAATACTGTCTTTTGTCAGTTTCATGTATGCTAAATGAGTCGCGTTAAGGGTCAAATTTAAATAAATTACTGATAAATGTAAACGTTTACATTGTAAAATTCCATATTTTCGCCTTCAAATATTATGTTTAATTTGATTTTTAACTTGAATGATTACAGTAATCTCAGGATCCAATAGAAAAAACAACAAAACGGTACACTTTGCCAAGTATGCCTATGAGAAGCTTCGTTTAGAAACTGAAGAGGAAGTGAAGTTTTTGGATTTAGCACCACTTACAGGTAATGTCATTTATGAAAATATGTATAAGGATTCTGATCAACCCAAAATGATTCAGGAGATACAGGATGCCTATTTTATACCATCTTCTAAATTTTGGTTCTTCATTCCAGAATATAATGGGAGTTACCCCGGTATTGTAAAATTACTTTTGGATGCGATGTCTGTTCGCGAGATTAAACCAACCTTTAATGCTAAAAAAGCATGTATTACGGGAATAGCATCGGGGAGGGCAGGTAATTTAAGAGGTATGGATCATCTTGCAGATGTGTTGAACCACTTGGGAATTCATGTCCATCCAAATAAAAATCCAATTTCTTCAATTTTTAAATTATTGAGTGCTGAAAATAATGATGTACATGAAGATGCGGAGAAAACGATTAAAAACCAGATGGTACAACTATTGAAATTTTAAGGTTTCCCAACTTGAGTTGACTCTCGTTGAATCAACCTTGGTGATAGTATTTTGGTTTCGGGGGTTATATTTTTGTCGTTTAGGTTTTCGAGCAGTAGTTCAGCTGCCAATTCCCCCATTTTGGAACATTCCTGATCAATCGTGCTTATTTTGGGCTGTGTGAGGTTACTGAAATTTGCATTCCCAAATCCAATCAATTTTATTTTTTCTGGAATGTTTACGTTTAAATCTTTGAGCAGGTTTAAAACATGTAGGCCGGTTTCATCGCCATACGCAAAAATACCATCCACGTTCGGGTTCACTTTGAACAATTTTTTTAAGATCTTCATATCCTTTTCTACATCTTCTGTCAATTCCATTATATGGGACGTAATATCTTTTCTCCCACTTTTTAATATGGCATTGGAAAAGCCTCTTTGTCGATCTTTGAAAATTGAAACTTTGGGATTTCCAGCAATATGAAGAAGGTTCTTGCAATTGCTCGCCAATAAATGTTCGGTAGCCATAAAGCCCCCCATATAATCGTTGAGCGTTACGGAGTTTATGCTATCTAAACCTGGTATTCTGTCAAAGAAAACAATGGGAGTTTTGCTCTTCAATATTTTTTCAATTAGAGAAAAATCAGTTGTTTGTTTAGATACAGATAGTAATACGCCATCCACATTTAGTTTTAAAAACGAGTTCAGGGCCTCATTTTCTTTTTCTTGCGATTCGTGGGATTGTGCAATGATAATATTGTAATCGGATTTACTTACAATTCCTTCTATTCCATTTATAATGCCACTAAAAAAATAATTGTTTACCTCTGGTACGATTACACCAATGATTTTGCTTTTTCCACTACGTAATGCTGCTGCGGTAATATTGTGGCGATATTCTAACTCCTCCGCAGCTTTTAGTACTTTTTGCCTAGTCTTTGGGGAAACTAAAGCACTATCGTTGAATACCCTGGATACCGTAGCCAGTGATAAACCTGTTCGTTTAGCAATTTCTTTTATTCCTGCCATTTAATCCCGTATTAAACCCTATTTGTGATTTCACTAAAGGAATTTCTAAGATGTTAAACGTAATTTAAGACATATAGTAAAGAGACAATACCCAAAACAATCCATGTAAAAATACCAACTATTAGGATATTGAAGCCTAGCTTTTTCAGTTGTGAAATGTTAATTTGTAACCCGATCAAGAAAAGTGTAAATATCAATGCTTTTCGTGCGCCCCATACAATATGTTCACTAAATGCTTCGGCAGATGGTACATAGGAGTTGATCAACATGGCTCCGATAAAACCAAAAATAAACCAAGGGAACGTAAATTTTTCTTTTGAATTGGAACCGAACGAGATAATCAGTACTAAGGGAATGATCCATAGGGTTCTCACCAGCTTAGTGGTGGTAGCCACATTTAATGCAACTTCACCGTAAACCTCTGCTGCACCAACCACAGAACTGGTGTCATGTATAGCAATGGCACTCCAGGTACCAAATTGAATTTGATTTAACTCAAAGTAATGACCAATATGCGGAAAAATAAATAGGGCAATGGCATTGAGCAAAAAAACGATGGCAAGCGAAATTGAGGTTTGGGATGAATTGGCTTTTAAGCTTGGACTAACCGCTGCAATAGCGCTGCCGCCACATATGGCCGTTCCAGAAGCAACCAATATTGTAGTAATTCTTTCTGACTTAAGAATTTTACCGACTGCAAAAGCGATGATAAAAGTACAAACAATGGTAACAAGTGTAATAAAAAAGCTATTTGAGCCAACTTCTATTGCCTGTTGCATATGAATTCCGAAACCTAGTCCTACTACTGAAAGTTGTAACAAGGTTTTTTGAAATTTTCTGCTGTTTTCAATCAAATCCCGTTCGGCAATCTTGAAGATTCCGCAAACCATTCCTGTACCAAGGGCAATCGCTGGGGATATATATCCTAATAGGGTACCCATAAGTACCGCTATGCCCAATATGTATGTAGCTGTTTTTGAAAGCATTCTGAATGGCTGTAAATCTACAAATAAAAATGTAAACGTTTACATCCAATATAATACGAGCAGCTACTTATTGTATTTAAATATTTTTGGTTTCTGATCATTGATGGCAACAAATAGAAACGCTACACCATTTTTATCTTTGAAGGTTTGAAGATGTTTCACTTGTCCTCTAACATAAAAACCTGACTCATCATGAGGTAACCAATCGTAATCACCGTTATCATTTGCTAGTAAGACACTACCATAACTGGCATCCAATCTACTATACTGTGGCTTAAAATTATAATTGTTACCTGCTAAAATAATATCAAGTTTTCCATCTCCGTTAATGTCCTTGCAGCTAACATCACAAACGCATGAGAATTGTGTCTCTCTTGGCAACTTTCTTATTTCAAAATTACCTGTTCCATCGTTTATCGCAATAACACTTTCGGTGGTATTCACTTCTTTGACAATTGCATTTTGTAAAATATTGGGAGCTATCAATTGATCAATACTTTTGGTCGCGTAATCCGAAAACTTTAAGTTCTGTTTTTTTAGCGATACAAGTTGCGCTGTTAGCTCTCTTTTTAGCGATACAGGAAGATCTCTATTATCAATACTTCTAGTAACTATTTGTTCTATTGTTCCATTATCATCAAAATCATTGATGAACATTTTGGCGGGAGCTTCTTTCGTAGCATTGTAAGCTGAATTGCTTCCTTGATTGCCAAGTACCAGATCTATATCACCATCATTATCTAAATCTTTGGGGTACACAGTATTCCACCAACCCGACAAGCTATCCAATGTATTCCTTTTTGGACTTAATCTTCTACCATTGTTCTTAAGAATTGTTGGACTTCCCCAATCGGTCATTATCACCAAATCTTTTTTTGAATCTCCATCCACATCTGCCCATTTGGCATCCGTGACCATACCTACTTTTTTTAGAGGAAATGCTTTGCTTTCGGTTATATCCGAGAAGTTTCCTTTGCCATCATTCTCCAGAAACAGATGTTGTGGCGTAATCCCATAGGTGCCAGGGATACTTCTGCTTCCTATAAAGAGGTCTTGGTCGCCATCGGAATCAAAATCGTAGGGGGCGATTATCGAAACATTTGTATTTAGACTTTTTATTTTATTGGAGCTTTTAGAAAAGTTTCCTTTTCCATCATTGATATAGATGCGATTCAGATAATTATTCGCATCCCTTGGAATGTTTCCACCTGATCCAACCACTAAATCCATATCTCCATCTCCATCAACATCGACAAAAGTAGAAGCGGTGTCCTCAAAAAGCCTATCAGCCCTAAAAACATCTTGGACATATGCCGATTTTAATTCACCATTCCCCTTGTGTAAATAAATTTTGCCGGCTTCGCCTTTGGCACCACCAATAAAAATATCTTCATTCCCATCGCTATCAACATCTGCTACAGCAATTGTTGGGCCTTCTTTAGATAGCATTTTGGATATAAGCCCTTCGTAATCAAAATCTACATGTTTGTCCTCGGTATGTTTGGGTATTGAAGATTCGATTTCAGTTAATAGTTGTGTTTTGGGTATTTCAAGGTTTTTGAAAACTTCAACGGCATCAACCTGTTTTAAAGTTAATGAGGTATTTACTGCAACAGATGTTAGTGTTTGGGTTTGGTCATTTGGCCATATCACCCGCAGAGAATCAATTGTAGACTTTTGTCCAAGACCTATGGTCATTTTATAATCTACCGAGGATTGAAACCCTCTACTTGGAATCAATTCTTGTCTTATTATCTGGTCATCTACAAAGAGTTCTACTAGGCTACCTATTGCAAATGTATTCGGTGCCTTTCCTGACAAATTTATATTGATATAATCGTTCGAGTTCTTTTCGGAGTTATTCCGGTATACAAAGAGTTCTTGGTTTACATTGTTGACTATAATATCCAAATCACCGTCATTGTCCAAATCTCCATAAGCTGCTCCGTTGGAAAAACTAGGCGTATTAAATCCCCAATTTTCAGATGATTTTGAAAAGGTCAAGTCCCCATTGTTCTTAAAAGCATAATTTGAAATAGGGGTGGAGGGCATGGCATTGATCACGGCATCTTTTTGGTCTTTACTCCCAGAAATAGCGGTTTGTTGCCTAGCTACATCTTCGAAAAAATCTATAAAGTCTTGATTGGTCAGGTCGTGATAAATACCATTACATACATAAATATCCCGATAACCGTCATTATCCATGTCAAAGAGCAGTGCTCCCCAGCTCCAATCTGTTCCCGAAACGCCACTGTAATTAGCAATCTCTGAAAACGAATTACCCTGATTCAGTTGCAGTGTGTTTTGCATGTATTGATAATAATAATCATTCTGCAGCTTTCGTTGATGTGTGTCGTACGTTTCAAAAGTAGTAGTGTTTTTCAATCTTTCGTCACCCTCGGGTAGCATATCGGTAACAAAAATATCCGATTTCCCATCGTTATTGATATCCGCCATATCCGCTCCCATGGAAAATAAGCTTAGATGGTTTGCCCAGTCTTTAATGCTCTCCGTAAAAGTTCCATCTTGGTTGTTGATGTATAGGTAATCATGTTCAAAAAAATCATTGGATACATAGATATCAGGGTAAAGATCATTGTTGATATCCCCTATGGTGACCCCTAAACCAAACCCCACAAGGCTTCCGTATATGTTGGCTTCCTCGCTTATATTTTTAAAAACACCATTATCATTTCTAAAAAGTTTATCGCCACCTCCTTTTATTTCATCTATGACGTTCCAGTCTTCTGCCCGTATATCTCGTTTGTTTTCGTACCCTAAACTAGCTACGGGGATAAAGCTATTGTTGAGCATGTAAACATCCAGGTCGCCATCTTTATCATAGTCAAAGAATGCTGCATGGGTAGTGAACCCGCTATCTGCTAAGTTGTATTGTTCTGCCTTTTCAGCAAAGGTCAAATCTCCGTTGTTGATGAAGAGTTCGTTCTTCTGATCGTCATTTTTAATGTTGCCCGCATTACACACATAAATATCCAAAAGACCATCGGCGTTGATGTCCACTAAAACTACCCCGGTGGACCATGCTTTGGTTCCGGCGACACCAGCAGATTCGGTGATATCTTCAAAGGTGAAATCTCCTTTATTTAGAAACAGTTTATTCTTTTTACGGTTAGCTGTAAGGTAGATATCAGGCAGCCCGTCATTGTTGATATCTCCAATAGCAACCCCTCCGCCATTATAGAAGTTTCGGTACAGGAAAATATTAAAATCTTCCTCATTTTCTATTTGATTTATAAAGGATATACCAGTTTGTGTGCTATCTAAGGCCGTGAAAAGTAGTTGGGAAGATTTATCTTTTTCTTCTGTCTTCTTTTCTGAACAAGAAATAAACAGAAAAATTAAAATACTTGTGAAGTAAAAAAGAAGTCTTTTTGACATCTGATGCTGAGATAAGTTTGAATATGTAAAAACTAAAAATCTTAGAAATGGTGTTGGAATTCAGATATAGCAAAAAACTGAATCTTAACTAACTTGAAAACTAACTATTTTGAGTCAATTTTCATAATGATGACTTGATATTAACGCTGTTAAACCTTGTAATAAAAAAGAGGGCAACTAGTTGCCCTCTTTTATTGATAAACTTAAACTGTATTGATATTTAGTAACCTTCGTTTTGAACTAAATTTGGATTGGTTGCCAGTGCAGATGCTGGAATAGGAAATTTAACCCTAAATGCATCTGTAACGTTTTTCATTTCCCATGTGCCTGACGCAAAGGTGCCAAAACGTAGTTGGACAGCTCTTCTACCGCCCATTACTCCCTCGGAATTTAGTTCTCTAGCGATGATATCTGGCATGTCGTCCAATGTAACACTGCCCAAAGGAGCGGCACCAGCTCTAACCCTTACGGCATTCACATCGGCCAAGGCATTGCCACCGGCTCCGCCTCTCAGTGCAGCTTCTGCTCGCATTAGCACTGCATCGGTAAAACGCATCCAAGTAAAATCCCTAGCGGTATCTCCCGGCAGATCTCCATCTACATTCCTTTGAGGATTTTTAACGATTCGAATTCCATTTCGTTCATTGTTCACTTCCAAATTGGTGAGGATTACATCCTCATAAACCAGAGGATTCTCTTGTCTATCCGTAAGGTTGTCACCCGAAACATTTCGTTGTTGTCCCCGGATATAACCAGTAGAAACACCCGAAACCTCTTCTCCTGGTAATCCTAGTCGTGCATCCTGAGCTACATCATCTGTTCCAAAAAGTCTAAAGGTTTCTGTAAGTGTAACAAAACCGTTCCATCCCCCTTGGTTGGGGTGAAGCTGATTATAAATACGGGTTCTTATGTCACCATCCAACATAAAAATAACCTCTACATTGGTATTGTTGGCAGGGTCCCATATATCATAATAACTTTCATCACCATCAGGATCATCAGCTCCAATACCATCTAAACCGAAGCCTAGTGCTTCTATTGCATTGACGTCTGAAATGACCTGATTCATGTCTCCTTCAGTACCAACTAAATGAATGGCATTTAACTGCACCCTAGCTCTTAAGAAACGCGCAAAGGCCTCTCCTACCCCAGATAAAGTTCCAGCTCTATCTGCTCCTGATTCTTCGGGTCTTAATATATTTACTGGCCCATTGTTTGAAAGGTTACCACTGGATATCGCAGCGTTTAAATCCTCTAAAATAAAGTCAAATGCCTCTTGAGCAGTAAGTACTGTAGGATCAACTTCGGGGCCATCATCCACGCCTCTGATAGGTACCTGGCCAAAGAAATCCAGTATAGAATATACATTGAATGCACGTATTACCTGTGCCTGTGCCGTTTGACTTGGATTAGCCCCCGATCTTGAATCTAGTAACTGATTCGCACGAAACGTTGCGGCATTATGCCTATTCCAAGCTTGTAGTACGTAAACGTGATTTGGATCCCAAGTGTGGTTGTGCAACGCACGCCAAACCCCATTGTCGCCCCAGTCGGCACCCCTTGTCAATACGGCAATATTATCTGCGGACACCTCCATGAGTGCATATGAATTTTCTTGGGCATCCTGACGGAAAAGTCCTAAGTTGTCACTATCAGGACTCGTATAGAGGGCCTCAAGACTGGCTGAGGTACTTGATACTCCACTAAAGTTTCCGTCTGATTCAACGGAAACAGAATCCTGAAAGTTGGGTTCCAGGTCTGTACATGCTTGGAATGTGACTATTAGAGCACTTAACCCAAGCATCTTTGTTAGTTTTTTACTTAATAAATCTTTTTTCATCATTTCTTTTTTTTAAAAACTTGCATTAACACCTAGCGAAAAAGTAGTAGGTCTTGGATAGGAAGTCAAATCAATTCCTAAAGACGGTAAGTTATTAAGGTTTCTATCTGTAGAAATTTCAGGATCCTGTCCACTATAATCAGTTAGTACAAATAAGTTTTGGGCATTGACGAACAATCTTAGCGTACTAAAAACACTATCCTCAGCAATCGGGAAATTATGTCCTAAAGTTACATTTTGTAATCTTAAGAAAGACCCATCCTCTAAAAACCTTGAAGAAACTGATTGAGGATTAAAAGGATTTTCTACGCCAACCAATGGTAATGTGTCAGCATATACATTTCTACCTTGGGATAGGTTAGGAATAGTGGAGAATGCATTTCTGGTATTATTGTAAATGGATTGTCCAAATTGACCGTTAAAGAATAAGCTTAAATCCCAATTTTTATAATTAAAATTACTAGTAAAGCCTAGAGAAAAATCAGGTAAAGCACTTTCTCCAATAAAAACTTGTGCACCTTCATTCGCAAAAATATTACCTCCATTTTCATCCAAGCCTTGCCAATCCCTAGTATAGAAGCTAAACAAAGGTTGATTATTAGCCAACCGTTGTGCAAAAGCTCTGGACAGACCAGGCCCATTAATTTGCCCAGCATCTATTTCCGGTCCATCATAGTTCTCTAGAATATTGTCGGTATACGTAATATTAAAGTTCAAATCCCAAGAAAAATCTTCTGTCTGTATTGGAATGGCATTAACAGTAAATTCTACACCTTCGTTCACAATATCCCCATCTACGTTAGCAAAAACAAAGGGCTGTGGAGCAGGTTGTGCACTGTTCACTTGCAATAAGAATTGTGACGTGGTTCTTTTGAAGTAGTTTAAAGATCCTGAAATTCGATTATCCAGAATACCGTAGTCCACACCAATACTCAATTGCTCGTTTTCTTCCCACTGAAGGTCATCATTACGGAAAGCCACATCTGTTAGAGCACCGGGGTCATTTTGGTTACCAACGTTAAAACGTTGTCTTGAAGTAAATTGGTTTGAACCTAAACCTTCTTGGTTACCAGTCACACCCCAGTTGGCACGTAGTTTGAAAGTGTCAAAAAACTCGGGGAACCATTCCTCTTGATCAAGAGCCCAAGAAGCTCCAAAGGCACCAAATGTACCATATTGGTTGTTTCCACCAAATCTGGAGGAACCATCGATTCTTACAGTACCAGAGAAATTAAATTTATTATTCAACGAATAGTTGGTACGAAAGAAGAACGATTGCAATTCATCCCTTTCAAGGGAAGTGTTTGCAGCAAATTGTTGTGCTCCGGCAATGTTGTTAATCATTTGGAACAGATCGGTAGTTTCAAAATTAAAGGCGCGGAGGGTAATGGTCTCGTTTACAAACTCTTGGTAGGAATGTCCAAGCACAACATCCAACACATCGTCCCCAAATTCTTTATTATAATTTAAATAGGATTCCCAGGTGGTATTGGTCAAATCAATTTCATCCAAATTGGCCCTACCATTATCTAAAGTTCCATCGGCAGCGAAATTCCTTGATTCCGCAGAAGCGGCGGAAGATGAAGATTTATCAAGACCTACCAAGGTGTTGATAGTTAAGTTATCCGTTATTTTATATTGTGCCGAAACATTAATAAGAGCCCGTAATGTGCTAGAGGTTGCGCGAGTCAACTCTAAAAGTGCCAATGGATTCCTTCTTTCATTGGATGGCTGGAAGAATCCACCTATAAAGCCCTGATCCCTCGTGCCCGAACCCGTTAAAGCTTGAGTGGGATCCCAGCCTATGGAAGCGGAAAGCAAATCACCCCTCGCATTTGGGTTGTTTGTTATAGGCGGTCTTTGGGTCTCAACATTGGAAATGGTAGCTTGTGTGCTCAATTTTAACTTATTATCAAAAAAGCGTTGTGTTGCATTAAATCGCGCGGTCAACCTATCAAACGTACTGTCTTCCACTTCCCCTTCTTGATCTTGATAACCCATGGAAATCCTATAATTTCCGTTCTCACCTCCTCCTCCATAGGCTAGATTGTAGTTTTGGGTAAAAGATGTACGATATATTGCATCATAAGTATCTGTATTGGACCCACCGTCAACAAAACTGCCGCCCGAGATTATATTCTGCGCATCTAAGAATTGTTCCCTTGAAAGTAATTCTGGTCGATTACCAACATATCCCACTGAGAAAGTAGAAGAAAATTCCAAAACATCCCGTCCTGAGGTACCAGATTTTGTGGTGATGAGAACAACCCCATTCGCACCTCTGGAACCATAAATAGCAGTTGAAGCTGCATCCTGAAGAATGTCAATACTGGCAATATCATTTGGGTTTAAGAAACTCAAAGGGTCCAAAGAGCCAGAGCTTCCAATATCAGAACCTCCACCGGTATTAGGATCAGAACCTCCACCAGTAGGAGCAGCGGTATTGGCTCCGTTTAATGGTACACCATCCACAACAAATAAAGGGTTGTTTTGAGAACGTACAGAAGCGGTACCCCTTACCCTAACATTGACCGCTGCACCAGGTTCACCACTGGTAGTGGAAATCTGTACACCTGCAGTTTTACCTTGTATCAGCTGTTGTGGGTTTACAATGACCCCTTTGTTGAATTCCTCTGACTTTACACTTTCAACAGCACCAACTGTGCTTCTTTTAGTAGTCGTACCATAACCAACAACAACAACTTCATCCAATTCACTGGCATCTTCCTGTAAAACAACATTTATTGTAGTTTGTCCATTAAGAGGAATTTCTTGTGAAGAGAAACCAATGTAACTAAAAGTGATGACTGCATCGGCAGCAACATCATTTAAAGTATAGTTGCCATCAAAATCAGTTTGAGTACCGTTGGTCGTCCCTTTAACGACAACACTGGC
The DNA here is from genome assembly GCA_039030475.1 of Bacteroidota bacterium. Lineage (GTDB taxonomy): Bacteria > Bacteroidota > Bacteroidia > Flavobacteriales > Flavobacteriaceae > Flagellimonas. The sequence goes on along the minus strand of JBCCEC010000001.1, from coordinate 111,227 downwards.
TCCTGGCAAAGGACCACTTGCGTCCGAAACAGTACCTGATACTGTCTGAGCTTTCGCTATCCCGAAGCAAATGAATGCTCCCAACAGCAGAAAACTTTTAAGTAGCGTAATCTTCATAAATAATTAATTTTAAGTTTAGTTAATTTTAATTCAAGTGTTAAACATATATAAAAAAAATGTTAATCTAAATTTAAGGAGTGCGTCATCTATTACGAAAACGGTTTCGTGTTAATAACTTTGAAAAAATGAAAGGTTCACAAAACTAAAAGAGTTAATTTACGTAAATCATAATCTAAGTACGATAAAATAATTGAATTCCCATCACTGATGCTAATATACTATTTTTATTTTTTACATTATGTTAACACATCTCAAGGAATTTCCGTAAGTATTCACATTAGTTTTTGTTAAAAAAAATCAATTGATTAAGTTACGTCGCTTTAATGAGTAATTTGAAATCCTTAACTAACAAAAACAAATCTCTTTACGTTTGAAAACTAAGATTACACTTAAAGATATCGCCAAGGAACTCGAAGTTTCTATTTCTACTGTGTCAAAGGCTTTAAAGAACAGTGAGGAGATAAGCAGGGATACAAAGGAAAAAATTCAGGCTTTTGCCAAGCTTTACAATTATAAACCGAACAATATAGCCATAAGTCTTAAAAACAAGAGGACTAAAAACATAGGCGTGGTCATACCGGATATCGTTCACCATTTTTTTACTACTGTAATTAGGGGTATTGAAAAATATGCCAATGCAAAGGGTTACAACGTCATCGTTTGTCTTTCTGAGGAGTCTTTCGACAAAGAAGTCATAAATATGGAGATGTTGGCGAATGGAAGTATCGATGGCTTTATTATGTCCTTATCTTCAGAGACGCAACAAAAAGGAGATTTCAATCATTTAAAAGAAGTAACAGAGCAGGGCATACCTGTTGTACTGTTTGACAGAATTACTAACGAAATTGATTGTGACAAGGTAATTATAGATGACCAGTTAGGTGCATATATGGCAACAAAAAAACTCATAGAACAAGGACGGCGAAAAATCGCATTGATTACTACTGGTGATTATCTGAGTGTTAGTAAGGCCCGTACCGAAGGTTATAAGAAAGCACTTATCGAAAACACCCTTCCTGTTGACGAATCCCTAATCCTTAAACTTTCATCTATGGAGATAGATGAAAAAAGCATAACTAATTTCTTTGATTCCCATAGTATGGATGCCGTATTGTGCGTTAATGAGATTTTTACTGTTTTTAGTATGAAATTGATTCAGAAAAAAGGATTTCATATTCCTAATGATGTTTCCTTTATAGGTTTTACAGATGGACTCTTGTCCAAATATGCAAACCCCAGCCTAACCGCTGTAGCACAGCATGGCGAAAAAATGGGAGAAACATCTGCCCAAATGTTGATCGATAAAATTGAAAGCGAAGTTGAAGAAGAAACATTTCAAACCAAAATTTTAGAGCCAACATTAGTGGTCAGGGATTCTACAATTAATTAATTTTGCAATGTCTTATTCGAAGGCATGCATTTAACTATCTACATTTTAGTTTACAGCAATGAATCAAGATTATATAAAAGCGGACCCTTGGTCCATAATAGAAGAAGGTTTTGACAAAGAACAAGTAAAATCTTCAGAAAGTTTGTTCAGTCTTGGCAACGGAGCCATGGGCCAGCGCGCCAATTTCGAAGAGCAGTATTCTGGGGAGACCTTTCAGGGGAGTTACATTGCTGGAGTATATTATCCGGATAAAACCAGGGTGGGTTGGTGGAAAAACGGCTATCCGGAGTATTTTGCAAAAGTGTTGAACGCGCCAAACTGGATTGGTATAAATGTTCAAATTGATGATGTTCCGCTGGATTTGAACACCTGTAAAAAAGTTTCTGGTTTTAAGAGAGAACTGAATATGAAAGAAGGATGGTACCGTAGAAACTTTAAAGCAACTTTATCGAACAATATCGATGTTGCCATAAGTATTATAAGGTTCTTGAGCTTAGATATTGATGAAGTAGGCGCTATAAAAATGGAAGTAGAATTACTAAGGGCTGATGCTAAAGTAACTTTTACACCTTATTTGGACAGTGGTATTACAAATGAAGATAGCAATTGGGACGATAAGTTCTGGAACACGACCAAAGTCGATTATAAGGAAAACAGGGCTTACATTGAAGCCCATACCATGAAAACCAATTTTTCTACATGTACTTTTATGGAAGCCCATGTAGTATATAACGGCACTACAATATCGGAGTCCAAGTTAGATAAGAAAACAGATTCTTTTGTTGGTCTTGGGTTTGAACAAAATGTTTCAAAAGGAGAAAAAATTGCCTTAGTAAAATTCGGTGGGTACACGGTTTCTCGAAATCACGATGCATCGGAACTCGTCAGCGTTGCAAACAATGTTTTAGAAGAAGCGACTTCTATTGGTTTTGACGGACTGCTTCAAAAACAAAAAGAAGCTTGGGCAAAGATTTGGGAGATGAGCGATATTGAAATTGAAGGCGACATAAAAGCACAACAAGGCATACGTTTTAATATTTTTCAACTGAACCAAACCTATTTAGGAAGGGATTCGCGATTGAATATCGGACCAAAAGGGTTTACCGGCGAGAAATACGGGGGAAGCACGTATTGGGATACAGAAGCCTATTGCGTTCCATTTTATATGGCGACCAAGGGTCAAGAAGTAGCTTGGAGTTTGTTGGAATACCGTTACAACCATTTGGAAAAAGCAATAGAGAATGCACAAAAACTTGGTTTTACCAACGGAGCTGCATTGTATCCTATGGTGACAATGAACGGTGAGGAATGTCATAACGAATGGGAAATTACCTTTGAAGAAATCCATAGGAATGGAGCAATATCGTTTGCAATTTTCAACTACTACAGATTTACGGGAGACTACAGTTATATCCCAAAAATGGGACTGGAGGTCTTAATAGGAATTGCAAGATTCTGGCACCAACGGTTCAATTTTTCTGAAGATAAGCAGCAGTATGTAATGTTGGGAGTTACAGGCCCCAATGAATACGAGAACAATATCAACAATAATTGGTACACCAACTATTTAGCTAAATGGTGCATAGATTATGCACTGGAACAGCTTGAGGTGGCTCAATCCAAATATCCAAAGGATTATGATAGAATATGGAACAAAACCAGTTTAACTACCTCCGAAACTAAGGCTTGGAGTGAAGTCGCCGACAACATTTACTTTCCCTATTCAAAGAAACATGAGGTGTTTTTGCAACAAGACGGATTTTTGGACAAAGAATTGGTGAAGGTCAAAGATTTGGATAAATCACAAAGACCCATTAACCAAAAATGGAGTTGGGACAGAATATTGCGTTCACCCTACATAAAACAGGCCGATGTTTTGCAAGGATTCTATTTTTTTGAAGACCACTTCAGCAAGAATCAATTAGAAAAGCATTTTGATTTCTATGAACCCTACACCGTTCACGAATCCTCGTTGTCTCCTTGTGTACATAGCATTCAGGCAGCAATATTGGGCAGAATGGAACAGGCCTATACCTTTTATTTAAGGACATCAAGATTGGACTTGGATGATTATAATAAGGAGGTTGAAGAAGGATTGCACATTACATCCATGGCAGGTACATGGATGAGCATTGTGGAAGGTTTTGGCGGTATGCGTGTAATGAACGACCAGCTTCATTTTACACCTCAAATTCCAGAACAGTGGACTTCGTATGCGTTCAAGATTAATTTTAGAAATCAGATTATCACCATATCCGTTTCAAAACAAGGCACTAGTTTTGAAATTACTGGAAAAGAAGAACTTGCTATTCAATTAAATAATACGCCATTGACATTAATTCCAGGAAAAGTGGTAGAAGCATGAAGCGATACCTGTATTTCACTTTATTGATAGTCATTGTTTTGGTTCATTGGTGTGAACAGAAAGCAGAAAAAAAAACAGTTGAAACAACAATGAAGAAAAAGGCTGTAGTTTATCAGGTTTTTACACGACTTTTCGGCAACACCAATACCACAAATAAACCTTGGGGTACCATTGAAGAAAATGGAGTTGGTAAGTTTGCCGATTTTACCGAGGAAGCACTAAAGGAAATCAAGGACCTTGGTGTAACACATATTTGGTATACCGGTGTTCCGCATCATGCAGTAATCAATGATTATACGGATTATGGAATTTCCAATGACGACCCCGATGTCGTAAAAGGGCGTGCAGGATCTCCTTATGCGGTCAAGGATTATTATAATGTAAACCCAGACTTGGCAATTGACCCTTCAAAAAGATTGGAAGAGTTTAAAGCATTGGTAGAGCGAACACATAAAATAGGAATGAAAGTGCTCATTGATATTGTTCCCAACCATGTCGCCAGAAATTATGAGGGTTTGACCAATCCTGAAGGGGTTTCAGATTTTGGCGCCAATGACGATACCACTTTGGAATATGACGTCAATAACAACTTTTATTACATTCCAGATTCAACGTTTACCGTGCCCCAATGGCAAGACGGGTATCTTCCGCTTGGGGGGAGTGAAAATAAGTTTGCCGATGGAGCATTTAAGGAAAAACCTGCTAAATGGACCGGTAACGGATCACGATTGGCCCAACCTCACTTTAACGATTGGTACGAGACAGTTAAAGTTAATTATGGGATAAGACCAGATGGTGCCAAAGATTTTGATGAGTTGCCAGAAGACTTTAATACCAAAGACCATAAAGCGCATTTGGAATTCTGGAAAGATAAGACAGTCTCGGATTCATGGGATAAGTTTAAGGATATCGCACTGTATTGGCTTGACCTTGGCGTAGATGGTTTTCGTTTTGATATGGCCGAAATGGTGCCTGTAGAGTTTTGGAGTTATTTGAATTCCAATATCAAAACAAAGAATCCTGATGCTTTCCTATTAGCGGAAGTCTATAACCCAGAACTTTATAGGGATTATATCCATAAAGGGAAAATGGATTACTTGTACGATAAGGTAGAGTTGTACGATAGCATTAAGCATATTATGAAAGGCTATGGTTGGACCGACCATATTCCAGTTGTTCAAAAGGGCATGGCCGATATAGAACGTCATATGCTCCACTTTTTGGAAAATCATGATGAACAGCGTATTGCTAGTCCAGATTTTGCGGGGAGTGCAGAAATAGCGAAACCTGCCATGGTGGTTTCGGCTACATTGAGCACTTCGCCAACAATGATTTATTTTGGACAAGAGGTTGGAGAGCCAGGAGCGGAAGATGCAGGCTTTGGTAAACCGACCCGTACTTCCATATTTGATTACATTGGTGTTCCACACCACCAACGATGGGTGAACAATAAAAAGTTTGACGGGGGCCAACTTTCAGAAGATGAAAAAAGCCTTCGGGATTTTTACAAACGCCTTTTAAACTTTACCATTACTAGTGAAGCGTTGATGGGAGACTATCAAGAAATACACTTTTATAATAAGGATAACACCGAAAATTATGACCATAGAGTGCTCTCGTATGTGAGATGGTCGGAAAATGAAAAATTGATTGTTGTCTCCAATTTTGATTCTGATAAAAATTACAGCTTTGATTTAAAACTCCCACAGGACATAATTTCTAAATGGAATTTGAAGGACAGTGAGCATAAGTTGGTGGAAGAACTTTATGGAAAGAAGAATAAAAAACTAAATGTGAACGATGGGGTCGGGGTCATACCTATTGAACTCCAACCTTTAGAATCGGTTATTTTTAGTGTTGAACAGTAGAAAGTTACTTGTTCCAACCTTTAGACAAGCTAGTTTAAATCGATAAATTATCGGTGAAATATAGACTTCGTACAGTTTTGCCATTATCTTATCTTTTAAGGAGTTGCAATTAATAGTTTTACAGTTTAAATTCACTTTCAAGTTGTATTTTTAACATCATAAAATAACCAAAATGAAGAAAAATATATCACTTGCTTTAGTCGTTGCTTTTTTACTCAATAGTTGTAGCATGATAGAAAAAAAACCATTGGTCATCGGCCATAGGGGAGCTATGGGACATGAGACCGAAAATACTTTGGCCTCGGTACAGAAAGCTTTGGATTTGGGAGTAGATATGATAGAAATCGATGTGTTTAAGATTTCGAGCGGGGAAATAGTGGTTTTTCATGATGAACGTGTGGAACGCCTTTCCAACAGCGGAGGTAAAATCGAAGAATACAACATCTATGATTTGAAACGACTCACTCTGGATGGAAACCATAAAATCCCAATGCTTCAAGATGTTCTAAAATTAATTGATAATAAAGTAGCGTTGAACATTGAGCTTAAAGGCGCCAATACTGCTGAAAGAGTAAATTTTATAGCGGAAAACTACATCAAAGAAAAAGGATGGCTTGCGGATAACTTCATCATCTCTAGCTTTAATTGGGACGAGCTTAGGGAAATGCGAAAATTCAACAAAAACATAAAGATTGCCATATTGACCGAAGAAGATCCAATGGATGCAATTTCGATTGCCAAAGAATTGAATGCCGTCGCCATCAACCCCGACTATACAAAACTAACTGAAGAAAATACGGGGAAAATCAAGGACGAAGGGTTTAAAATTTATACCTGGACTGTCAATGAGCCCGAAGATATCCAAAAAATGAAAGCGTTTGGAGTGGACGGTATCATCACCAATTTCCCAGAACGGATACATTAATGTTCGATGTAATAATCGTTGGTGGTGGTGCGGCCGGATTTTATACGGCTATCCATATCGCTGAACAATCACCAAAGCTGAAAATTGCCATCTTTGAAAGAGGCAAAAATGTACTTTCAAAAGTCAAGGTCTCAGGTGGCGGTCGTTGCAATGTGACCCACGGGGAATTCTCAGCACATGAATTGGTAAACAATTACCCCAGAGGCAAAAAGGAACTTTTGGGTCCCTTTCATACCTATGCTCCCCTAAATGTGATGGCATTTTTTGAAGAACGAGGCGTACCTTTAAAAGTAGAGTCTGATGGACGGGTTTTTCCGCAAAGTAATTCCTCACAATCCATTATTGATTGCCTTCTTGCGGAAACGGAACGTCTGGGAATACATGTTTTGAAAAATAGTGCTGTCAAACACTTCAAGAAAAACGAAAACGGTGACGGTTGGCAGGTAACGACCATGAACAAGCACTACAATTGTAAAAAATTGGTACTGTCCACTGGAAGTAACCCTAAAATATGGACCATGTTAGAGGCTATAGGGCATAAGGTGGTTTCACCAGTTCCCTCGCTGTTTACCTTCAATATAAATGATGAACGGATAAAGGGAATTCAAGGGGTAAGTGCCTTTGCCACTGCTGAGGTTCTACCAAAGAAGGTTTTTTCATCCAAAGTAGATGTCAAATTAAAGAGTGCCCAAAGGGATGAGCCGGTTCTAGAATCCGAAGGTCCAGTATTGATAACACATTGGGGGTTGAGCGGCCCTGCTATTTTGAAGCTTTCAGCATGGGGGGCAAAAATATTGCATGATTATAAATATAATTTTAGGATAAATATTAATTGGACTCCCGAGTATTCTACAGAATCTATGGAGATGTTCCTTAAGGAAGTAAAAGAAGTAGAAACAAAGAAAACCATCTTTAGAACACAGGTAGTGGATTTGCCCAGAAGGTTATGGTCAAGTTTGGTAAAGGCTGCCGATATCGAAAAAGACTTAAAATGGGCTGATGTTACAAAAGAGAAGCTCAAGAATTTAGCAAAGCAGCTTACGCAATGTTCATTTAGGGTCGAAGGAAAAAGTACCTTTAAAGAGGAGTTTGTGACTGCTGGGGGAGTAGATTTAAAAGAAATTAACTTTAAGACTTTTGAAAGCAAAATACATCCGAACCTTTACTTTGCAGGTGAAATTATAAATGTTGATGCGATAACTGGTGGGTTCAATTTTCAGAATGCATGGACAGGTGCTTACATGGTTGCGCAAGCAATTTCATTGGAATAAATTATTGAAGAATCATTGACATACCTGCGGCTAGGGCGGCTCCTAAAATTGGCCCTAAAACAGGAATCCAAGAATAGCCCCAACCATTAGAACCTTTATTTTTAATGGGAACCAATGCATGAACAATTCTAGGTCCCAAATCCCTTGCCGGGTTTATCGCATACCCAGTGGTTCCACCCAAACATAAACCTATTCCCCATACAATAATAGCGACTGGTAATGCACCCAGAGACCCCAAACCAATTATCGTATTGTCCTTCATAGAAACTGCATCGGTAAAATAGAGTACGGCAAAAACAAGAACAAAAGTGCCTAGAATTTCGGTCAAAATATTTAAAAATACGTTGGGAATGGCGGGAGCATTACAGAAAACGCCCCTTTTGCTGTTTCCATCTTCCGTGGCATCAAAATGGTCCTTATTCATCAACCATACAAAAAATGCACCAAGCATAGCTCCTATAAATTGAGCAAAAATATAGTTTGGGACATCATAAATGGAAAATTCTCCAGCCACTGCTAACCCAATTGTAACGGCGGGGTTGAGATGCGCACCACTGTATGGCCCAGCAACGACTACTCCTGTGTAGACGGCAAAGGCCCATCCTGTAGTTATCACTATCCAGCCAGAACCGCTTCCATAGGTTTTTTTTAAAGACACGTTTGCATTTACACCGCACCCCAAGAGAATAAGGAGGAACGTTCCCATAATTTCAGCAATAAAAGGAGTCATGGTAGGATGGTTTATTTTTTAAGGGTTAAAATTAAAAGGTAAATGATTAAGGGTGAATTGTTTTTACTTGTTAACTGTCATATACTTCTACAGGTAGCGTTGACTGTTTTTAGTTTAGTATTTCATGGTTAAGATAATTATTACTTTCTCTATCAACTATCAACTATCAACTATCAACTGTTCACTGCTTTTTCGTCCAATATTCCAACGCGTCAATAGCGCTATACCATCCTTTAATTCCTGAATCTATGGCTTCTCTTTCTTTGGATGGGTTAAAATGAACATCGGTTTGCCAAATATCTTGAATCTCTTCTTGACTTTCCCAATAACCAACAGCAAGTCCGGCCAAATAAGCTGCCCCCATTACGGTAGTTTCTACTATTTTTGGTCGAATTGTTACAGTATTCAAAACATCTGCCTGAAACTGCATCAACAAATCGTTTACCGTAGCACCGCCATCGACCCTAAGTTCTTTTATCGAAATCCCTGAATCCGCTTCCATGGCTTTCAAAATATCCATGGTTTGGTAGGCAATGGATTCTAAGGCAGCTCGTGCAATATGTGCATCGGTACTTCCGCGTGTGAGTCCAAAAATAGTTCCTTGTGCATGTTGGTTCCAATGCGGGGCTCCTAATCCAGCGAAGGCTGGAACAAAATAAACGCCTTCGGAGCTATTCACAGAACCTGCAAGTTGTTCAACATCAGAAGAAGTCTTTATGATTTTTAGACTATCGCGAAGCCATTGCACGACTGCTCCGGCAATAAAAATACTTCCTTCCAGTGCATAATGTGTTTTTCCATTTATTTTCCATGCTACCGTGGTCAAAAGATTGTTTTTAGAAACAATGGGCTTTTCACCAATGTTCATAAGCATAAAACAACCTGTACCATACGTATTTTTCACCATTCCTTGCTTGGTGCACATTTGCCCAAACAATGCTGCTTGTTGGTCACCCGCAATACCCGCGATAGGGATTTTGGCGGCGAAAAAATTAGGACTTGTATTTCCGTATACCTCACTGGACTGTTTTACTTCTGGAAGCATACTTTTGGGAATAGTAAAAAGTTCCAAAAGTTCAGTATCCCATTCCATGGTATTTATGTTGAAGAGTAGAGACCTGGAGGCATTGGTAACATCGGTAATATGCATTTTTCCCTCCGTCATCTTCCAGATCAACCAAGTATCTATAGTGCCGAGGACTAAATCACCTGCTTCCGCCTTTTCGCGAGCGCCTTGAACATTGTCAAGAATCCACTTTACTTTGGTGCCCGAGAAGTAAGAATCAATGACCAGACCAGTCTTCTCCCGAATCATTTCAGATTTGCCCTCATTTTTAAGTTCGTCACAATAATTTGCAGTTCTTTTGTCTTGCCAAACTATGGCATTGTATATGGGTTTGCCAGTATTCTTGTCCCATACCACAACGGTTTCACGTTGATTGGTAATGCCTATCGCTGCAATTTGTTCCCCTTTCAGTCCTTTTTTGCTTACGGCTTCGGCTGCCATACCTGCTTGTGTGGCCCAAATTTCATCGGCATCATGTTCTACCCATCCCGGCTTCGGAAAAATTTGGGTGAATTCTTTTTGGGAAACGGATATTATAGTTCCTTTTTTATCGAAAACTACAGCTCGGGAACTTGTGGTGCCTTGGTCTAAGGCGAGGATATACTGATTCATTGTGTTAATTTAATGCGTTTGAATTTACTAAAATAAATCGGAGTAATTTTATTCAAGAAAAATAAAGCGGATGAAAACCTATGTAGCACTTCTTAGGGGAATTAATGTAAGTGGCCAAAAGAAAATAAGAATGGCAGATTTAAAGGAGTCGCTGGAAAGCTATGGTCTTCATAAGGTGACAACCTACATACAGAGCGGCAATGTTGTATTTGAAAGTGAAAAGGCGAATGTTGCACAACTTGAAAAAGCCATTCACGAAGTTATTTTGGCTGATTTTGGGTTTAGTGTACCAACTTTGGTAACCACTGGAGAAGTGTTAGCGCAAATTTTGGATTCCAATCCATTCAATGATCAATCAGAAGCAAACAGGATATATTTTGTTTTGCTCAAACAGCCCCCTGAACAAGTTTTGAAAGGAAAATTTGAAACCGAGCAATTCGTGAATGAAGATTTTCATATTACGGACATATGTGTTTACCTATGTTGTAAAAAAGGGTATGGCAATGCCAAGTTAAATAATAACCTAATCGAACGGAAACTAAAGGTTGAAGCTACGACCCGTAATTTAAAAACGATGCAAAAATTGATTGCAATGGCGGAAGAGAGTTGATGGCATAAAATCAATTCAACTCCCAGATTTTATAATTTAAAAGTGTTGCAAAACTCACCCATAGCAGGTAAGGAATTAACAGAAAGGCGGCCGTTTTACTCACCACACTAAACCATTTCATGGTCAGAATAATCAGTGTTAATAAAGTAAGAATGACCAATAGTGCCCAAAATGGACTTTGTAGCCCAAAAAAAACAATGCTCCACAAAGCATTAAAGAGCAATTGAAACCCAAAATGGTATAAGGCCGTTTTCACCCAAATATGATGAAATCCCTTGGACCAAACTATTCCAGCAGAAACTCCCATCATAATGTAGAGTAAGGTCCAAACAGGTGCAAATAGCCAATTTGGAGGGTTAAAACTGGGCTTGTCCAAGGTTAAGTACCAATCGTTAACCGAACTTTGAGTAGCAAAACTGGATAAAAAGCCAATGAGGAGACAAATAATAACAGCAATTGAAATGTAGACAATCCTTTTCTTCATGGTAAGTGCAATTCCCTCTAAAATAAGAATTTATTTGTTCCTATTTCTCGTATCGTGGCGTGCACCTTATATTTGCCCAAATATTTTTCAATGATCGAAAAAGATTTTCTGTCTAAAAGCTATAACGATTTACCTTTGAAAGGAAAAGTGACTTGGAAAGCTCCGAGCAATATTGCTTTGGTTAAATATTGGGGGAAAAAGGACAATCAGATTCCGGCGAATCCATCTATAAGCTTTACACTCGATGCCTGTGCTACGACAACCTCGGTTTCATATGCCAAAAAGGAAAGGGATAGCTCAGGATTTTCTTTTGATTTAATTTTTGAGGGAAAACCCAAAGAAGATTTTAAGCCAAAGATTCAAATCTTTTTTGAACGCATAGAAAAGTATCTTTCTTTTCTAAAATCGTATCATTTTAAAATTGAAACATCGAATTCCTTTCCCCATAGTAGTGGAATAGCCTCTTCGGCAAGTGGAATGGCTGCCCTGTCGCTATGTCTTATGGATATTGAAAAGAAGTTGGATGGCAGTATGGGCGAGGATTTTTTTAAAAAGAAAGCCTCTTTTTTGGCACGTTTGGGCTCGGGAAGTGCGGGCAGAAGTATTGAAGGGGATTTAATTCAATGGGGCAAATATGCATTTATTAAAGAAAGTTCTGATTTGTACGGAATACAGTATCCATTTAAAATAGATAGTGTTTTTAAGAATTTCCATGATACGATTTTATTGGTGCACAAAGGGCAAAAACAGGTTAGTAGCTCGGTGGGACATAATTTGATGCACGATCATCCATATGCTGAAAGACGGTTTGACCAAGCCCATGAAAATTTGGATAAACTGAAAACGATTTTTGAAAATGGGGATTTAGAAAACTTTATAAAAATTGTTGAAAGCGAGGCGTTGACATTGCATGCGATGATGATGACGAGTATGCCTTATTTTATCCTAATGAAGCCAGATACCTTGGAAATCATCAACAAAGTATGGAGTTATAGAACTTCAACAAAAATACCCTTATGTTTTACCCTGGATGCAGGTGCCAACGTACATCTGTTATATCCCGAATCGGTAAAAGAAAAAATCATCCAATTTATTAAGGATGAATTAGTTGTGCATTGTGAGAATGGGCATTATATTTGCGACCGGATTGGTAATGGGGCAAAAAAGTTAGGCTGATTCATTACATCTAATACACTGAAAAGAAGTTATTGGCGTTCAAATAAAAGTAATAAATTGAAAGTTTTAGGCTTTGAAAACCAATTTTGTTTATCTTTAAATTGTTTAAAGTTAAACAAACCAATATTTAGACGTTTAAGTTTCATATGAAAGGACCGCTATTTTATTCTAAGATTCTACTCTTCGGAGAGTATGGAATTATAAAAGACTCCAAAGGGCTCTCCATTCCTTATAATTTTTTTAAGGGTGCTTTAAAGACTGATGATAAAACTTCGGCTGCTGCAAAGAAATCGAATGAAAGTTTAAGAGAGTATGTTGTCTACTTAAGCAATTTGGAACAGGAAGAAAAAAACTTGGTTTCTTTTGATTTAGAGGCACTTCAGGCAGATGTGAACAATGGAATGTATTTTGACAGTTCCATTCCTCAAGGCTATGGTATTGGCAGTAGCGGAGCATTAGTGGCGGCTATTTATGATGAATATGCTACCGATAAAATTACTGTTCTAGAAAACTTGACTCGCGAAAAACTGTTGCGACTTAAAGAGATTTTTGGAAAAATGGAATCCTTTTTTCACGGTAAGTCTTCTGGTCTTGATCCGTTGAACAGTTATTTGAGCCTACCAATTCTTATAAACTCCAAGGACAATATAGAATCTGCAAGTATTCCATCCCAGAACAAAGAGGGTAAAGGAGCGGTTTTCTTATTGGATAGTGGTATTACAGGTGAAACAGCGCCAATGGTTCAGATTTTTATGGAAAAAATGAAGCAAGAAGGATTTCGCAGCATGCTTAAAAATCAATTCATAAAGCATACGGATGCTTGTGTAGAAGATTTTTTAAATGGAAATATAAAATCTCTTTTTGGGAATCTAAAGGAACTTTCCCACGTGGTTTTTGACAACTTCAAACCCATGATTCCAGCTAAGTTTCATCAACTTTGGCAACAAGGTATCGAGACTAACGACTACTATCTAAAGCTTTGCGGTTCCGGTGGTGGTGGTTATATTCTTGGCTTTACACAAGATTTGGAAAAAGCCAAAAAAACATTGCAAGGTCATAACCTAGAAGTGGTTTACAACTTCTAATTGTATCACATGCTTACTAGAAAAAATAAACTCCTGCTGTTTAAGCTATTGAGTTTGTTTTCTGTTGTTCGGGGATATAACATTCTAATGATTACCCTGGCACAGTATTTAGCTTCCATATACATTTTGTCTCCAGATTTGCCTTTGCGAGAGGTCGTTTTGGATATTAATCTCTTTTTGATCGTAACAGCATCGGCATTGGTAATTGCGGGTGGATACATCATCAATAATTTCTACGATGCCGAAAAGGATTTAATCAACAAGCCAACAAAAAGTATGTTGGACAGGTTGGTGAGTCAACGTTTTAAGCTTACTACCTATTTCATTCTTAATTTTTTGGCCGCTGTAGCAGCGAGCTATATATCGTTTAGAGCGGTGTTTTTCTTTTCGGCCTATATTTTTGGTATTTGGCTCTATTCCCATAAGTTAAAACGTATTCCGTTCGTTGGTAATTTGGTTTCGGCCTCATTGGCCATAGCTCCCTTTTTTGTCGTGTTTGTGTATTACGCAAATTTTCAAACGGTAATTTTTGTTCATGCCCTTTTCCTATTTTTATTGATTTTGGCTCGGGAAATGATAAAAGATTTGGAAAATATGGCGGGCGACATGGCACAAAACTATAAGACCATTCCAATTCTGTATGGGGTCAAGGTTTCTAAACTGATTATTGGATTGTTGATTATCATGACGCTCATTCCGTCCCTTTTATTGATAAACACTTTTGACGTGGGCTATATGTACCTGTTCTTTTTGGCATGTATAGCTTTATTGGGACTTTTTATTATTTTGTTATGGAAGGCCAATGGCAAAAAGCACTACGTTTGGCTGCATAATATTCTAAAGTTTATTATTGTGGCGGGTGTCTTCAGTATACTTTTGATTGATGTTGATCTCGTCTTAAATCGAATTTTATAATGGAGAATCTTTTAAAAGTTGCCATGGCACAGATTGCTCCGGTCTGGTTGGACAAACTGGCTACGCTTGAAAAAATAGAAAACTCAATTGAAGAAGCTGCAAAAAATGGAGCGGAACTTATTGTTTTTGGTGAAGCTTTTTTACCCGGATACCCATTCTGGCTGGCACATACCGAAGGTGCTGCTTGGGATTTAAAAGTCAACAAAGAGCTTCATGCACATTATGCCAGGAATTCAATCCAGATTGAAGCGGGTGAATTGGATGCCATTTGTAAAATTGCCAAGGAGAAAAATATTGCAATATACCTGGGAATGATGGAGCGTGCCAAGGATAGAGGAGGGCATAGCCTGTATTGCTCCTTGGTCTATATCAATCAAAATGGGGAAATAAAATCGGTGCACCGCAAATTACAGCCTACCTACGATGAGCGCTTAACTTGGGCTCCGGGAGATGGAAATGGGCTTAAAGTCCACGAATTAAAACAATTTACCGTAGGGGGATTGAACTGCTGGGAAAACTGGATGCCCTTACCAAGAACTGCTTTATATGGCCAGGGAGAAAATTTACACGTAGCGGTATGGCCAGGTGGTTTGCACAATACCAAGGACATTACCCGTTTTATAGCACGAGAATCTAGAAGCTTTGTGGTTTCAGTTTCATCTTTGATGAAAACAACCGACTTTCCTAAAGCGACTCCTCACCTTGATAAAATCTTGGAAAAGGCACCTGACGTTTTGGCAAATGGAGGTTCTGCAATTGCAGGACCCGATGGTGAATGGCTAATAGCGCCTATTATTGATGAAGAAGGACTCATTTATGAGACGTTAGATTTTAATAGGGTGTACGAAGAACGGCAGAATTTTGACCCCGTAGGCCATTACTCTAGGCCAGATGTCACCAAATTAATTGTGAACAGGGAACGGCAATCCACGGTTGAGTTTGAAGATGAATAATTGTATTTAATTGTTTTTTAACTAGGTTTTGGAAATAATTTGTTGCTCAATAAAATTATTCATTATAATCACTTTGATTTTAGCTGCTTCTTCCTTTTTAAGAAATGTCCTTTCCATAGCCAAAGGCCTGTTCCAATAAGGATTGGAATTACGATGAATTTGACACTCAACGAAAAGTAATAGTTACTGCTCCATGGGGAATAGATGAATGTTGCAATTATGCCGCCCGTAATGATGTGAATCCATCTGCCAATGTTTCTTTTTTGTACTGCTTTCATCTTACTTTGGTTTTAAATTACTGAACAGTATAAAAATCGTAATTGGCTAAACACTATGCATTCACCTATGAGAACTAATAGTACTTTCCGGCTATTTCCGCTCTAATTCTACTTAGACTTTGCGGTTTTACGCCTAAATAGGATGCAATGTTTCTTAGGGGTACTTCTTGAAATAACTTCGGATTTTTGGAAATCAGAGTTAAGTATCTTGATTTAAGACTATCTGTTTGATGTTGTTTTAATCGGTCAGCTGCACTAAGATAGGCTTTCTCGGCCATGAGTCTACCCATCTTTTCGAGTTTTGGGATGCTTCTATAAAGAGTTTCGATTTCTGATTTGCTGTACTCATAGCAAGTTGTACGAGTTAGTGTTTCGAAAATTAAAGGGCTTGTAGATTCAGTCAAATAACTTTGAAAGTCGACTGCAAATTCGTTGTCGCTGAAAAAGAAATAACTAAAGTCATTGCCATCAATAATTCGATATGCTCTTATTAGTCCTTTTTCAATAAAAAGCAATTTTGTAAACGGACGGTCTCCTTCAAAAACAATTTCATTTGTCAGATATTCACATATACGTCCAAATGAAAGAAACTTATTAATCTCTGGTTCACTAAGTTTACCGATAGTTAACAAAAAATCTTTCATTTTTAAGTTTCGTCTTGGTCGAACACAACTAAAAAGGACATGAATTTATTTTAATGAAACATAATCCTAAGATAAGTGAAGTTAGCCTTTTTAGGATTACAAACCTGACCTCAAATTGATGAATTCTTTATGGTAATTCATAAAATTAGGCGTTATTTATCTCTATCCTTACCCAACGAGATTTTATAATCTTCGGTGTTTCCGCGCAACGTTAGGTTGAGGTAACGGACTTTCTTGTTTGGGTCAACCTCTATGATTTTGTCGTCCGTTTCAATGGAGTCCTTTTTCTTCTTATTTCCGAACAACTTGTACACGGCAGCTTTTTTAATGGTCTTCCAAGGTATTTTGATGTTGTACGCTATATTGTTTTCCAAATCTTGGGTTCCCGATAGTTCCATGTGCCCTAAAGTGGACTCGATGGCCATATTCGGTATGTTGATGCGTCCTTGGTTTACGTCCAAATGGTTTTGTAGAGTGTCAAATCTAATGTTTTTTAGGTTTTTATCACCCATATAATCCGATAGCATGGACATTGGTCCGTAGTTCACCAAGCGACCATTGAGTACTTGGACATCCATGTGTATTTCCGACTGGTCCAAATCAGGAACCAGATCGGGATACATCCTAATTTTGCCATTGATTTGGGAAGAAACCTTTCCATGCAGGTTTTCCGAGACCACATGGTCTTGTCCAAAATTTTCAAATTTGAACAAAATCTTGTCCAGATCAACATTGCTAATGGTCAGATTGGGATTCAGGTAGATATGGTCTGGGTCGCTACCATTAAAATAACCGGACAGGTTAAGATTACCCCCTGCAGCATCCATGGTAAGTGTATCTACATAAACAAAATGGTCTTGTGTGGTGCGTATACTCGCATTTATATTCTTTAGGTCAATACGATTGCGTATAAAATGATCAACCTTGATATCAAACTGCATGTTTGTGAAAGGTAGTTCGTAAATGTTGAAAGCTTCCGCATGCTCTTTGACATCTGTGGTTTTTGCTTTGGTGGTTTTTTGGGGTGTAGGAGGTTTTGTGTCAAAGTTGAAAAGTTGATCGTAATCAATGTAGTTTGCATTTAGCGCAAGAGAGTTCCCTCGCTTTTTAACGTTTTGGTCTTTCCCTAGATAATAGTTCATGTTCAGGTTAAAAATTGTTCTACCAATTTCACCGTGGAACTTTTCAATTACGAGCTGTTCATCCTCATAATGGATTCGGCCATTAAAATCATGGAACCGCATAGGGTGCAGTTGCATTTTAGTGTCCAGTTTGTCAAGGTCCAGATCAATGGAATGCAACATAGAATCTATGTAGTGCATGCTGGAATTCACGTGCAAAGTCAGTTTTTCGAACGTTTCGTGCCTATATTCCTTAGGTACGTAGTTTTCGCCTTTGTACGAAAAAATATCTTCCAGTCTAAGTAAGTCGGAAGTAAGTGTAATATCCAATTTTACATCACCATTGAGCGTTTCATTTATCCAAAATCCGTAATCATGTGCCGTTCCGTTAAAATGGAAATCGGAATCATCAACGTAACCGGTAAAATCCACAATCCGGAGGTCTTTGTCCCCTATTAGGACATCTGCATGGAAGTCGTGTAATTTATGGGGATAGTATTTGAGTTGTGCGTTTAGACTGTCGATAAAGAATTCTCCTTTAGGCAAAAATTGGGATTCCATAAAGTCTTGGGCTGAAGCTTTAAAAGAAAACCCTGCACTTAAATCTTCTATTTTTTCATTAATACCTTTTTCCGCTGTCTCTGAGAATCCTGTTAATTCTGCAATATCCAGAACGTCCGACTTAATATCAAGATGTACTTCTATAGGGGTGTCTTTATGGTGGATGATAGACGGTAGGTCCGATAGGTTTCCTGTTAGGGATACATCTGAATTACCGACTTGCATGTCAAATTGTTCAAGTACCGCATCTTTCCCGTTCATGATAAGATGCATGTCAAGTTGTTTAAGGGGCGCAGGTAAATTTTCCGAAGAAATCTGAAGATCTGTCACCTTTAACTCGCTAAAGTAGGCCTGATTAAGCTCATTGATGGCTTTTTCGGGTCGATCTAGATCAATAATGTCGTGAAATCGCATTTTTAGAAACACATTTCCCGATGCACTTTCAATATCGGTAATGTTGAGAAACTTGGTCATGAACGCTAAATTGAAATCGGCATTCACCTGCATATCCACTTCTGGTTCTTCAAAGTTTTTCACTACCAAAGCACCAGAAAAATTACCGGATTCCAACTTGGCGTTCATATCGGTAAGAGAAAATTCCATGGTTTTCATACTGCGATCTTCCCCATTGGTGAAATAGCCCTTAAATCCCATTTCGTTGATGCGCTTCCGCTCTTTCAAGTTCTCTAAAAACGCTTTGCTTGCCCCGAATGTGGCTTCTATGAACGGCATCTTTCCGTCACTCAGTGGTCCTTTAACTATACCGTTAAAATAGATTTCCCCTTCGTTTTTATATCGTTCCAAAACAGGTATAAGGTCTTCAGGGGCAAATGCGATAAGCATATCAAAATTGGGTTTGTCCCCTTTGACCGTAAGATCAATCTCCATATCACTTTTGGTATCAAGGGTCCCTTCTAGGTCAAAGTTGCCATGTTCCATGGTAATCCCCGATGGATTTATCTTTAGCATTCCTGTCTTTTCATTAAAAGTCACATCGGTATGTAGCTCAAAATGTTTGTGGTGGATATAGGTTTTTTCGCTGTTTTGGAATATGTTTAATTGGAATTGGGTATCGATATGGCCGGCAATAAACTCCTTTCCCAATTTGAATCCGCCCTTGCCCGAGTAAATAACGGTTTCAACGTCCGTATTTGTGGCTTCATTCCGTTTACTGATGTTGAGATTTTCTAATTTGATATTTTTGAGGTGTACATTTATTGGTTCGCCTTCTTCCGTTTCACCACTAGTTTCCAGTGCATTTTGGAGATTGTTGGTTCCGTCTTCATGAAGAACGATATCAAAGTTTCCTTCCTTTAGAAACAGCGACTGGATTTCGTAGTTTCCCTTAACGATGTCCCACAGATTAAGACCAACATAAAGATTGTCTACATTGATAACCGTGGGCGCATTATCCGCTTTTGTCTCATGTATCCTTAAATCGTATAACTTCAGGGAAACATATGGGAAGTTCCCAAACAGCGATAATTTGGAATCGTCCATGGTAATTAGACCCTTATGTTGTTGATTTAGATCTGCTATTTTATCTTGAAGGATATCGTCTTGCGCATAGTGGATGTAGAGCAATAACATACCCAAAAGCAATACGGGCGCTAGAATGGAAACGGCAATAAACCGCCACCAGAACGTTCTTTTTTTTAAAAATGGAAACTTCATGCAGTACGTAAAGGTTCTTCTAGTTCTCATCAAACGAAAAAATCGTTCTATGATTGTTCACTATTCAACAAATAAATATCGAGGATTTATCTATAAAAATTTGATGTAAACTAATGATTGTACCATATCAATTGATGGATTCAAGTAGAAGCCTAAATTAGTGTTGAATCTGAAAAAGGTAATTCAATGTCCACTACGAAGATCAATCTTCGTCAGCCCCGTTTAAAAGATCATATCCCTGTTTGATTCCTTTTTCCATTGGAGGAACACCACGTTGCATCCAAGATGGTTTGGATTCCCCTTTCAAAAAATGGTCAAAGAACTGCGCCAATCGAATGTTGAAATCTTTACGATTTTGAAATTTTAAAGGCCAGTGCGGTTCTTCGTTATAATTTAAAAACCATGATGGCTTGCCCAATCTACGTAGGCTTACAAATAATTCAATGCCCTGGTACCAAGGTACATGACCGTCAGCGTCGTTATGCATGATCAATAAAGGCGTGTTTATTTTATCGATATTGAAAATAGGGGAGTTTTCCATATACCTGGTAGGGAACTCCCATGGCGTACCTCCAATTCTACTTTGGGTATGCTCGTATTGGAATTGACGGCTCAAGCCTGTCCACCAGCGTATTCCGCCGTAGGCGCTGATCATATTGGGTACGGGAGCACCTGCTTCTGCAGCTTTGAAAATATGGGTTTTTGTCACCAAATGGGCAATCTGATAGCCGCCCCAGCTATGTCCTTGAACACCAATGTTGTCCTGGTCAATAAAGCCTTTTTCAACCAAGGATGTAATACCGGGAATCACACAATTATAAGCGCTTTCGCCCGGATAACCAATACGGTAGTGTACATCTGGGTTGAAGATGACGTAACCACGGCTGGCATAAAAACTATAATTAAGTGAAGACCTTTCGGCTCTGGGATGACGGTGCCTATGAAGTCTATCTGAGCTTTTTTCATAAAAGTTCACCAATAGAGGATATTTCTTGTTGGGGTCAAAGTTTTCAGTCTTTACCAGCAAGCCTGTAAGTTTTTTACCATCCAATGAAATCCAGTTTACCAATTCTATGGTACCCCAATTGTATTCTTTTTGTTGCGGATTGGCATTACTTAGCTTAATTTCTTTTTTGAAGTTTAGATCGGTAAGACGTAAATCGGGAAATTCCTTAAACGATTGTCGGGTGAAAATTAGCTTGTCAGCAAGAGCTGCCTTTGTTGGTGTTGCGTAACTATAAGGACTCGAAATAAGTTGTTTTATAGTATTTGACTTTGGATTGTACGCTGCGTACCCCCCATCTTTGGTTACCTCATTAAATGTGCTCAATAACATTTTTTGGTCGAAATCGATGGCGGGCTCCTCTTCATCTAAATGGAGATAGCGATATACCGTTCTGGTTTCCCTTCCTTTGGTCAGTTTGGTACGATTGCCCGTGTCGGGATTGATTTTCCAAATATCATAGCGGTCATAAATCAATAGCGACTCATCATTTTTTGTCCAACCCGTAACACCATAGGCATTGGGATAATTGGGATAATCATTCTCTTCATTGTAAAATACGGAGTCCCTAGTAAGGGGATTCTGCTTGCCCGATTGTAAATTATAAGTGAACCACGTACTGTCTATTCTACTATATCCATAACCGTACTTTGCTTTGGGGCTAAGCCGCAGGCGGGGCAGCTTTTTTGCTTCCCATTGTGTTGCACCTGTAGCGGTATTGATAACCTTGTAGTCGTAATAACGTCTCGCCGTCCATTGGCTTGGTAATTCGTAGGGGGTGGCGTTACGTACCAATGCATATGGAGCATTGCCCTTGTCTCCTAGCTGGGCGTCCATGTAGATGCTATCCGCTATGGAAATAAGCTGTTTGTGCTTTAGGTGTATTGCCGTTGTGAATGACCTTACGGTATCATTTTTAAGTTGAAGTTCTTGAACGGTATATAATTTGGGTTCGTCGTACGTCCAAACTTCAACATTGACAATTTCTTCTTTTAATAAAGAAGTGTCTTTTTTAATAGGTGGTTTGGCAAGGCCAAAAAATACCTTGGATTCGTCTTTGGAGAAATGTACTTTGCCATGTTTGGAAACTACATAATTAGCAGGTGTGCCGGTATTGTCCATAATGCTTTCTGCATTCGTCTGACCTTCTTGCCAAAGGAAAAGTTCGTTTGGGCGCAACTGTATTTTTGTGGTATCCGCATCTGCAATAAAACCAAGATTCTTGCCAGATTCACTGAAATTGAGCTGAAAGTACTTTCCTTTTTTTGCTTCGTGGAGGGTAGTAGTTTGCATGGTTTCCAGATTGACCACAAAAACACCGGAATTGGTATCTTTTGTTTCACCTGTTGTGGTGTAGGCGAACCATTTGCCGGTTTTGGCAAAAGTATAATCGGTCACAAACTTGATGGTATCCTGTGTATTGATGGAGAGGTTTTGGAGCACCAAATGATAGCCATTCTTTTTGCTCACCTTTTTGGGTTTGTCTTTTTTCTTTTCGGTAGGTGATACGGAATCTTTTTCCTCCTCTTTTTTCGTATCCTCTTTTTTAATGTCTTCTAGTTGATAGGCCAGAAATCCTGACCATTTTTCTGGAAGCTTGTACGATTTTATGTTTCCTATTTTTACAAGGGTCTTTGTCTTAAGGTTAAAAATCCCTAATGAATCCTTGGGTAGTTTATCCTTTTTTACTTTTCTTTTTTTTAGGGCGATAACACTGTCTTTCCATGGTTTTATGATAAAAAACACATAGTGCGAATCATAAGAAAAATGACCTTTTTTACCACGGTCATATTCCAAAAGGAAATTGCCTTTGGAATCCTGCACTTTAAAGAAATTATCTTTTTCACCCTTTTCCAAGTCGTATAGCACATAAGAGCCGTCTGGCGAAATTGCTTCGTATTCCACGGTATTCCAAAGTGCGATATCAGAATGGTCCAATACCTTTTTTTGGCCAAACAATACGACTTGGGAAAGGATACAAAGCAACAGTGAGGGTACGATTTTTTTCATTTTAATCAATTGTATACGTTTGTGTATCAAAGGTAATGGTTACGCAAGAAATACAGCTCAGGTATTTTAGGGAAAGCGTTGTCCGATGATTTGCAATATGTACCTTTGCAAAAATTTAATGACTGATGGCGAAATCAGACTACAACCGAAAAGGGAAGTCTTCGAATAGAACAACGGCAACGGGCGGAGACAATCGGAAGCAGTACTCCAAAAATTACAATCCTACCAGAAAAAAAGCTGCCCCTCCCAAAAAGAGCAATCCCAACGAAATGCGTTTAAATCGGTATATAGCCAATGCAGGAATATGTTCCCGTAGGGAAGCGGATACCTATATTGCAGCGGGCAACGTATCCGTAAACGGGAAAGTAATTACAGAAATGGGTTATAAAGTCCAGCTAACGGATGATGTTCGTTTTGATGGTAGAAAACTAAACCCAGAAAAGAAAGAATATATACTGCTGAACAAACCCAAAAACTTTATTACCACCACAAGTGATGAAAAGGGTAGGCGTACGGTTATGGAACTCGTTTCCAGTGCTTCAAAATCCCGATTGTTACCTGTAGGGCGCTTGGACAGGAATACTACCGGACTTTTACTGTTTACCAACGATGGTGATTTAACTAAAAAACTAACGCATCCTACCCATGGCGTTCGGAAAATCTACCATGTACACCTGGACAAGAATCTGACCATAGCCGATTTGCGAAAAATAGAAGAGGGCTTAGAGCTGGAAGATGGCAAGGTGCAGGTTGACGATGTTAGTTATATACAGGGAGCGCCAAAAAAAGAAGTGGGTATCGAAATCCATAGTGGACGTAATCGCATCGTGCGACGAATTTTTGAACACTTGGATTACCACGTAACAAAATTAGACCGGGTCATTTTTGCTGGATTGACCAAAAAAGACCTGCCAAGAGGCCATTGGCGGCATTTAACGGAGCAAGAGGTCATTAATCTGGGAATGATTAAATAATATAACTTCTCTAGTGAAAAATTCCAGTACTTGGGTCAAAGCATGAGACCTTGAAACAAGTTCGGGGTGACGTTACAAGTGTGCTTTTGCCTTAGTTTTCAGATACGCTACTATGCATTAGCTTATGCTATTATGTCAATAACAACATTCCCTTTTTTATGTCCTTGGTCAACGTAGGTATGCGCACTCACAATCTTCTCAAGCGGATAATAGGTGTCGATGTACGGTTTTAGTTTTTCACCTTCTGCCAGTTCCTTTAATTTCAGGAGATTTTCGTTCTTTTCTTTGGTGAGCATGTTGACCGAAACAAAAACACCATCGTTCTTTAAAACCTTCTTGGCTTTTGATTTGGTGGTTTTACCGACTGCATCAAAAACAATATCAAATTTATCTTTGAGTAAGGTATACTCCTCCTTGGTATAGTCGACCACTTCGTCAGCTCCAAGTGATTTTACCATATCAATGTTCGAGGTACTACATACTGCGGTAACAGACGAGCCGAAGCTTTTAGCAATTTGAACGGCAAAGCTCCCTACACTTCCAGAAGCACCATAGACCAATACGTTCTTACCTTTGGAGATTTTTGCTTTTTCCAGTAAAAAAAGGGCGGTCATACCGCCTATGGGCAAAGCTGCTGCTTCTTTAAAATTAAGGTTTGTTGGCTTTAAAGCAATGACGCCATGTTTCCATTGTTGGGGCAAGCAAACATATTCGGCATAGGAGCCGATACTGAGCATTGTGGTAGTGCCAAAGACTTCGTCCCCAATTTTAAAATTTGTTACTTTTTTTCCTTTTCCTTCAACTACTCCGGACAATTCATGACCAAGAATCTTCTTTTTTGGTTTAAAGAGTCCAAAGATGAGTCTTGCGGGCAGCCAAAATAATGGAGGAAAATCTGAACTTCGAAGCCTTACATCCCCAGAGGTAACTGTAGCTGCACGGATCCTTACAAGAATTTCATGGTCTTTTGGTATGGGTTTCTCAATCGCTGTTACTTTAAGAACACTGGGAGGACCATATTTTTGATATACAACAGCTTTCATTCCTAATGGGTCATTGGTTATTTGGTTTTTAATATCATAAGTCTCCCTTGATTTTCTTATGAAGAAGTACTTGCTTTTTTAAGGGTGCTCATTGGTTGTATAAATGAGCAGTAGCGAATCTTACGTAACAACTTTTTGGATTGCAAGATACTTTAAATAAATAAAAAAACGATTTGAGCGGGTACTCGAACCGCTATTGCTTATATGGGATATTATAAGAAGTTATTTTTCTTCTTTTCTCCCCGTTACGACTTCCTTTAAGGCTGAGGTTCCGTTCAATGCAGAAGGAAAACCAGCATAAACTGAGATTAAAATCATAATTTCAGAAAGTTCCTCTTCCGTCACTCCAACATTCAAAGCGGCATTTATATGAACTTTTAATTGTGGTCTTGCATTTCCCATGGCAGTCAATGCCGCAACAACAGCAATTTCTTTCGTTCGGTTATCCAGAATTTCCCTGCTGTAAACATCTCCAAAAGGATATTCAATAGTGTATTTCCCCAGATCAGGCGAAATCTCCTTTAAACTTTCAATTACATTAACACCGGCTTGCCCATCAATTTCTTTTAATTTCTTCCAACCCCTTTTAAATCGTTCCGTTTTTACGCTGTCCATTTTTGTTCGATTTTCTGTTTGCCCATATCCGCTTGTAATACTGAATAAAGCAAATACTACAATTGTTAAGTATTTCATTTTGTTTTGAGCAAAACTAACTATCGAAAGAAGCTTGTTAATAGGACTTTTTCTGGAATTTCAGGTACTTTTAAATTCGGTAGGTGAAAGATTTGTTTTCTGCTTAAATATTCTTGAAAAATAGGAGCTGTCTTCAAACCCTAGTTGAAAAGCTATTTCCTTTACCGATAAGTCTGTAAAATAAAGTAATCGTTTAGCTTCGGTTATTTTCTTTTCTAAAATTATTGCTTTAGGGCTTTTACCATAATGTTCCTTACAAATTTCGTTTAGTCTGTCAATGGTTAAATTCAATTTAGAAGCAAAGTCGTTTATAGAAAGATTCTCATGGAGGGTATGTGACACCAATTTTGAAAACCGTAAAATGTTTTTTGATGTAATCCGGTTGTTTTGCTGGTTTTCTTTTGATAACCTTCTTAATTGAAGTAGCAGATATAAAATTCCTTGAATAGTGGTTTGTTCGCTTAACTTGTCATTTTGACTGGATTCTTCAATTAGACTTCTAAACAATGGCTTTAGAAGCTCTGTGTTTTTGATGGACAAGTCCAAATATGGATTATCGGCAAACTCTATTGTTTGTTCTTTTAAAAGATGCTGATCAAAAATCGCAATATAGCCTTTTGAGTTTTTTGAATATGACCAATTATGCACTTGCATTGGTCGCATCAAAAAAAGTCTATCAGGTTTGATTTTATATTCTTCAAAGTCGATTACATTGATACCTGTACTATTTGTGAACCAAACAAGTGAATAAAAATTGTGTCTGTGCGGCCATTCCACATTGGGATCTTCTGCCCCCTCAAAAGTTCCGACATAAAAAAACTTTTCTTTAGGATTTGATAGTATGATGTCTGAAATGGAATATTCTTTTAGCAGAGTTTTTGTTCTAATTGTTTACAACCGAATGAGTACGAGCTTGTTCTACTAATTTATATCCAACGGTAATGAAACAAGTTGCACACAGGTAAGTGAAGTTCGGAAATTTTTATATTAAAATAGAATTAAATCGATGTTGGCTAAATAAAATAACAAATCAATTATACACATAGCTACTTCCTGTTTTTTCAGTTTGTTCTATTTTAATTACGCTTCTGATTAAACCTTTACAATAAAATGAAGTCCTAACCAAAACCTTGATTCAAATTAATTATGGCTCATAAAATTTTATTTTTTGGTTGTTTTCTAATATGTGTTTTAAGTTGTAGCAGTAATGATGAAACAGTGCCGGATGAACAAATAATTAATGAGAGTGAGTTGTTTTACCAAGCTGAGGGTTTCGTCAAAATAGAGAATGGTTTAGGGGGTCTAGTTGCCGATTTAGATTCTGGAGATAGGTTTGCTAGGGATCATGATGCAATAGGGGATGTTAATGGGGATGGCATAATCGATTACGTTATTGGAGCACGATCCGATGATGATGGCGGTATAGATGCAGGAGCCGTTTATATTTTGTTTATGAACGAGGATGGCTCTGTGTTATCCAACCAAAAAATATCAATGCTAGAAGGAGGGCTTAACGATACATTAAACCCTGGAAATTTTTTTGGTTATGGTGTGGCCGGAATTGGCGATTATGATGATGATGGCATCCCCGATATTGCAGTATCGGCACCAGTACCTCCCAACAATACATTATATATTATTCATTTAAATGAAAATGGAAGGGTAAAAGACTATGTAAAAAATGAAAATATCATTGCGCAGGGTTTATCAGCAATTGGAGATATTAATAGTGACAATAGAATAGATTTAGTAGCTTGTAATCCTGGCTCGGATGATGGAGGTACAGATCGAGGCGCTATAGATATTTTGTTTTTAAACGATAGTTCACAGGTGATGTACTCTAATATAGTGACTATTAGTTCTACTCAAGGCAATTTTGGCACAGGATTGGAAGACGGAGATGAATTTGGAGGCAGAGAAGCGGCTATGCTGGGCGATATTGATAATGATGGATCGCTAGAATTAGCGGTAGGCGCATTTATGTCCAATGGCGGTAAAGGTGCCATTTGGATAATTTCATTGGATGGTACCACGTATAATGTAATTTCAAAAGTTAAAATCACAGAGGGTTTAAATGGCTTTACCGAAACCCTTGATTTAGAAGTTAACCCTAATGGAACTATTGGGGCACAGTTTGGACATGCCATGTGCAAAGGAGGTGATATTGATGGAGATGGGATAACTGAGTTGATTACTGGAGCAAATCAACAAAATGAAGGTAACGGATATGTATTGTATTTAAATGCCGATAAGACTGTAAAATCGTTTAATAAAATTAGTAGTACCGAAGGTGGTTTTGATTTGCCTCTCGGTACTGGTGACCGTTTTGCACGTTCTATTTCTTATGTTGGCGATTTAAAAGGTGATGGTTCTATCGCAATAAATTTTGGTGGAGGAGTGGAATCGGGAGGAACAGGGTCATTTTACACGCTTTTTTTTAGATCAAATTAAATCATCAATGTAATTTTTAATGTAAAACAGCGCTGAATTGATGAATATGCCTTTTGGATTGATACTTAGGGTTATTGACTAAATAGCGTACCTTTCCCTATAAACAAATCACAATGGCAAAAGTCGCGGTCGGTCTTGAAGTTCTCGCAAAAGATAGGACACTGCAACAGCAGTTTAAGGGCAACGTAGCCTTACTTTGTCATAATGCATCTATAGACCGTAATTGCAACCATGCCACTTTTCTATTTAAATCTATTTTTGGTAATCGGTTTAAAAAGCTATTTGGGCCACAGCACGGTTTTTCTACTGATGCCCAAGATAATATGATCGAAACGAATCATTCCATACATCCGGTTTTTAACATTCCCATTTATTCATTGTATTCAGAGACCCGAGTGCCAACCGATGAAATGTTGGAGGAAATAGACCATTTCTTTGTGGACCTTCAAGATATTGGTAGTCGCATGTATACCTACGTCTATACCCTGACATTGTTATTGGAGAAATGCTCAAATAAAGATATCGAAGTAATTATTTTAGATCGTCCAAACCCCATTAACGGTACCACACTTGAAGGTACTATTTTGGATACAAAGTTTGCTTCTTTCATAGGCAGGCATCCCATGCCCGTAAGACATGGACTCACTATTGGAGAACTGGGGTTGCTCCATCAAAAATTCTGGACCAAAGTGACTGCGAATGTTAGGGTAGTACAAATGAAGGCTTGGGACAGGGATATGTATTTTGGTGATACGGGACTTCCATGGGCATTGCCATCACCAAATATTGCGCGCACAGAAAGTTGTCTTGTCTTTCCATCAACAGTAATGTTCGAAGGTACCCATTTAAGCGAAGGTCGTGGTACCACCCAACCGTTGGAAATCATGGGACATCCAAAAATTGAACCTTTCTCTCTTTTTGCAGACCATCTGAGAGAAACAATAGCAAATTCCGGATTAAAGGGTTTTGCCATTAGACCCATACTTTTTCTTCCAACCTTCCACAAATTTAAGAATGAGGTCTGCGGTGGTTTTCAAATCCATGTTACCGATAGGGAAACTTTTCAGCCCTGGAGAACGGGACAATTGTTGCTACGAGAACTTTTTTATCATCTGGGACCGGACTTTAAATGGTTGGAACCTCCGTATGAATATATTCACCACTTGGAGCCAATAGATATCCTTAACGGAACCGATACCCTAAGACATTGGGTGGAAAAAAGAGGGACCCTTGAAGAACTCGAAGCTATGGAGCAACTCGATGCTTATAAAGAACAAAAACAATCAATAGTCCTTTATTGAGAAACCCCTAGAGCTATGTATGTGGTAGATTTTGTAAACGTTGATTATAACGTGTATTCCTTCCCTCCCTGATAGCCCAGTACGGTGCCATGCGTGTTGCCAATGGGAAAATATGCCCAGTGTAATCCTTTTAAAAACTACTTTTCCTCAAACAAAAGCTTAACGTTTGGATCTAGACGAATTGCGGTTGGGCGAGAATCAACAGCGATTTCAAAAGAAGATTTTTTATCGCTTACTTGAACTGTTGAAATGATGGACTTCCCTTTTTCCATGATTTCAATTTCCAGAGGAAAGTTAAAAATATGGTGGTTTTGTGTTTGCTCAATACGCACCATGACTTTTCCATTTTCATAGGACCAATCCCATTCAATGGATGGATAACCCTCTGTGAAGATCCATTGTTGGAAGAATTCATTGAGGTTTGCACCAGATACTTCTTCCATGGTTTTCCTAAAATTAGAGGTCATGACGTTGGAATTTCTATATTTTTTATAATAGGCCCGTATGCCTTTCCAAAATACCTCGTCACTCAATTTATAGCGAAGCATGTTGAGCACCCAACTTGCCTTTTGGTATGTATTGATGCTTAACACCTTCATTGGGTCTTTAATACTGGCATCCACGATGGGTGCTGGATTTTTCTGGTAGTACGCTATAATTTGTTTTCTATCAAGTTCAAGTTCTTCCTTTCTTTTGGTGTTCCCGTACACGCTTTCCTGATAAAGAATGGCAAAATAGGTAGCAAAACCTTCACTGAGCCATACATGGTTCCAATCATTTTCTGTTGCCGAATTTCCAAACCATTGATGTGCTATTTCATGGGCAATTAGTCCTTCGACTTCATTTTTTCCCGTGACCGAATTTTCAAAATAAGCAATGGTGCCTGCATTTTCCAGTCCGCCCCACTGGGTCTTGGCCTGCATATTGGCTAGTTTGGCGTAGGAATATGGACCAATAGTATCTATAAAATATTTCATGACTTTTGTAGCTACGCCATAATCTGAAAACCCGTCCAATCGATTTTCTGGATAGACCCAGGCAGATATTGGAATGTCGTATACCTCGCCGAGTATTTTACTTGCAAACTTGGTAACACCGATGGTCACTACCTTCATGGCAACAGGTGCAGGTTCTTTGTATGTGGTCAACTTGTAACCGTTGCCCAAACTACTTTCCTCTATTTTTTCTCCTGTGGCCACTACATCGTAATAATCGGGTGCGGTAATGCTGAACTCAACGGAAGCCTTATCGGATGGATGGTCAACAGAAGGCAACCAATGCCGGGCTAGATTTGGCCAATTGTCACCGAAAAAGGAGCGTTGCCCAAATTTTGTAGTGTCAATGACTAGGCCTCGTTCTGGAATACCTTGATATTGTATTTTAAATGTTCTTGTTTTAGGCCCTGAAAGCGTGGGCGCAATCTTAATTTTATTGTTTTTGAATGTATATTTTGCAGGCGTATTCCCTTCAAAAACACCCCTAAGTTCCATTCCATAACGACTTGATTTTTTGATAAGGTCTACGCTGAATTCATTGACTTCGTTTTTGAAATCTACGGTAAACGCTGCTTCTCCAACAATGCTATCGTTTTCATCGTTTAACGTAAGATTGAAAATATACCCTTGAACATCGGCGGAAGAATTTCTTTGGTACGTATCCTGTGCTTTCGTGAAAAAGGGAATTATAAAAACTAGGATATACGGTTGTAATGGTATTAAACTCGTCCTTCTCATTTTAAAACTATAATTGGATGAAACCTAGCCCCAATATACTTTATAAAAAGCTATTCACGTTCGGTTAGTATAAATTATAGCTCAAGGAAAATGAAGAATGGGGATATACTTTCTCATTGGTTTTCAAAAAACCGAAAACTTTTAAGTTTTTTTGATTACTGTTTACTATGAAGTAAAACAGATTCACTTAACCAACTTCAACAGTAATAGGCGCTATACTTTATTGTTCCTAATTGTTTTTATTGATATATCCGAAAAGGTCAAATCCAAAATCATATACTTCATTGGCATTATTGAATTGAATCATGCCCCATTTTTTATTCTTGTCGAATAGAAAAAGAGCGTTGAACCCATCATTATTCCCTTCATGCCCATAGACAACATAGTTGGAATTAGTATACTTGGCAAAACCTAGAGTCCAGGCAATAGCACCTTCCTTAGATAAAATAGTTGGGGCTGTTGATGCGTTGATTTGCTCCTTAAACAAATCTGCAGAACTACCTGTTGAAAGTAGATTATCATTCATAATTGCAATCAACCATTTTGCGAACTCTTGAGATTCCGTATGTATAGCTGAAGCTGCGCTAAATTCTTTAGCTGTCCAACTATTTTTTTCTTTTTTGACACCATTGAAATGAGGATTTGCTTTATGATTTATATTGTATTCATCCTGTACAAACTTAGTATGAGTCATTCCTAAGGGGTTTGCAATATGTTGCTGAAAATAATTTTCTAAACCCTGATAATCGGTTTGTAAAATTGATTCAACTGCTTTAACTAAGAATTGATATCCTTCACCCGAATAACTAAAATCAGTTCCTGGTTCAAAAGATATGGTCAGCTCACCATTCCCCCGCCAATTAGGGAAACCGGTAGTATGAGACAGGACCATTCTAGCCGTAATCTTTTGATATCTTGCATCATGGTCAAAATTATCGCGGTCGTTTTTATCAAGATATGTATAGAGGGGCGTGTCCAAATCCAAAATTTTATCTTCTACCAATAGCATTATCATAGATGCGAATACGGGTTTTGAGGTTGAAGCTCCCTCAAAAAGGGTTTCGTTTTTAACTAAACTGCTATCGTCTACGTTGGAGTAACCCATTACGTTATGAAGGACTACTTTTCCATTGTTGATAATGGCATAGGAAACACCTGGTATATCCATCTCCAACATCTTCCGTTTAACAAATAACTTTATCGAATCGGCGGATACTTCTTGGTTAGCTAAGTTTAGTATTGATTTTGATTCTTTTTGTAATGAAGTTTTTTCAGTATTCTCTTTGCAAGATGCAATAGAAATCAATATTGATATAAAAAAAATACGAAAAGTTGTCATTGGTAAATAAGTTTGTTTACCTCTAAGGACAAAAGGTTTATTTGATTGTTACATTAAAACAGAAATTATCCTCCAATTAGGCCTAACGTATAACATAGAATGCTGTTTCAATAAATCATATTCACCGATAAGTGAAGTTCGGAAAACTCAAAATATCGACCAAAAACTATATGATGGATACAGCTTTTATGTTGATAGCTTATAACTCAAACATTAAAAATGAAATTTATGGGTTAAGCACTTTTTCCATTTTCCCCCGAATTTCGTCCAAACACAAGTTCCCCAAACTTCCCTCATGCGTATGGTGAATGTCTTTTTTGGGTTGAAAAGTTCCGGCCTCAATTTCAGCCCCCATTTTTTTATACGCATCTCTAAACGGCATTCCATTTTTAACCAACTCGTTCAAGGTGTCCACGCTAAAGAGATAATTGTATTTTGGGTCTTCGAGAATCTTGTTATTGACCTTTATCTCTTTTAGACTAAAGTGCATGAGCTCCAAACAGGCCTTAATATCTTGAATTGCGGGCACTATAACCTCTTTGACCAATTGAAAGTCTCGATGATAACCGCTTGGTAGATTGTTTGTAATTAGCACAAGTTGATTAGGCACTGCTTGAACCTTGTTACATTTGGCCCGTATCAGTTCAAAAACATCTGGATTTTTTTTGTGTGGCATTATGCTACTCCCCGTAGTCAGTTCATCTGGGAAAGCAATAAAATCAAAATTTTGGCTCATATACAAGCAGATGTCCATTGCTAATTTAGAAAGCGTTGCAGCAATACTGGAAATACCAAATGCTGTAGCTTTTTCCACTTTTCCACGTCCCATTTGGGCAGCAACTACATTGTACTTCATTGTCGCGAACCCCATTTCTTTAGTGGTAAAGGTTCTGTTTATAGGAAAAGAACTGCCATAGCCCGCAGCGCTACCTAACGGATTTTGGTCTGCTACCTTGTAAGCTGCGTCCACAAAATACAAGTCATCAATCAAGCTTTCGGCATAGGCTGAAAACCACAGCCCAAAAGAAGAGGGCATAGCTATTTGTAAGTGTGTATAGCCTGGGAGTAAGGTAGACCCATGTTTTTCAGCTAAACCCAACAGAAGCTCAAAAAGGTTTTTCACCTCCGATTTTATTTCTGCCAACTCATTTTTTAGGTACAGTTGCATTGCTACCAAAATCTGATCGTTTCGTGATCTGGCCGTATGGATTTTTTTACCGGTATCCCCAAGCCTTTCTATAAGCAAAAACTCAATTTTTGAATGCATATCCTCAAAGGAATCCTCTATGGTAAATGTCCCCGCTTCAATAGTTTTGGCAATGGCATCCAACTCCTTGACCAAATCCAAAGTTTCGTTATTGGTAATCAACCCTGTGTCACCTAACATTTTTGCGTGCGCCTTTGAGGCAATTACATCATACTTTGTCAGTAGCAAATCCAATTCCCTATCATTGCCAACTGTAAAATGGTCTATTTTTTGGTCCGTACTGAATCCTTTGTCCCAGAGTTTCATTGTTTCAGATTATAAGCGTTAGTTAATTTAAGCAGAACCTTCATAGCCCTTTCTGCATCTTTTTCGTTTACGAAGATATGGTCATGATAGTAAGCAGCAATTACATTACAACTAATTTTATTATTTGCCAATGCTGTTGAAATCGCTGAGGTAAGACCGATAGCGTGTAGCGCGGAATGAACGGTCAGTGTGATACACGAAGCCACAAAATCATAGGTTAGATTTAAATTGTCAGCGCGATCCTTTTCTAAAATTAAGGTTACTCCTTCTTCTTCCTTGAAAGTGCCATGAACGATGGAAAAATCTATTTCACAGGAATAGGATACGGTTACAAACACATACCTATTCGTCTTGAGGACAGGTTCCATGTTGGATAAAAGTTTAGACAGATTTGTTTCTCCCGACATTCCTGAACTTTTAATTGGTTAAAAACCCTTTCAAAATCTTGATGTACAAATCTATGCCTTTCTCGATTTCATCAATATAAATGAACTCATCGGCAGAATGGGAACGTGTGCTATCGCCAGGTCCCAGTTTAACGGATTGACAACTCAATGCTGCTTGGTCCGAGAGTGTGGGGGAACCATAGGTTTTTCTATCTAAAGCAAGCCCACTTTTTACCAAATCATGGTCTGGGTCAATTGCTGAAGAGTTTAATCGTAATGAACGTGGGGTTATTTTACAAGGTGCTTCGTTTTGAAGCATCTCTGCTATTTCTTTGTTGGAATAACAGTCATTTACCCGAACATCAATCACCAAATCCACTTGCGCTGGTACCACATTGTGTTGGCTTCCTGCTTTAATTTGGGTCACTGTTAATTTTACGTGGCCCAAGGCTTCAGAAACTTTATTAAATGTATATGCTTTAAACCAATTTAGGACTTCTATGGTGTTATAAATGGAATTGTTGTCGTTAGGGTGTGCCGCATGTGAGGGCGTTCCCTCTATGACGGCATCGAATACGACCAATCCTTTTTCGGCTATGGCCAAATCCATTAGGGTAGGTTCTCCTACAACGGCCACATCTATTTTCGGAAGAATCGGCAATAGGCCTCTCAAGCTTCGCTCCCCAGCATTTTCTTCTTCCGCGGTAGCTGCCATGATAATATTGTGACTTAGGTTTTCTTGATCATAAAAATGGGCAAAAGTTGCTAAAAGCGATACCAAGCATCCGCCCGCATCGTTACTTCCCAAACCAAATAATTTTCCATCTTCAACATGAGGATTAAAAGGGTCTTTGGTATACGCACTATTGGGTTTAACGGTGTCATGGTGAGAATTTAAAAGTAGCGTAGGCTTGTCTTTATCAAAGTACTTGTTGAACACATATACATTGTTGAACTGGCGCTGCGTTTCAATTCCGAAATTGGCCAACCATTCTTGTATGGTATCTGCTGTTTCATTCTCTTCACCAGAAAATGAGGGAATCGCGATCAATTGCTTTAAAAGCAGGATTGCTTTTTGGGTTAGTTCCGTTTGATTCATTTTCATAAGGTCAATGTTGTAAAATTTGAATTTTCTTCTCGAAGCATATCACTATTTCCTATGCAAACTCGTTTTACATGCTGTTGTAATGCCTGGAAGCAGTTGTGCATTTTTGGGAGCATTCCGTCCGCAATAATTCCGTCCGCTAAAAGTGACTTGTATGTATTGGAATCGATATGCTGAATGACGGAGTTTTCATCATCAATACGTTGTAAGACTCCTTTTTTTTCAAAACAATAATATAGCGTAGTTTCAAATTCCGAAGACATGGCAATTGCCAGTTCCGCGGCAATAGTGTCCGCGTTGGTATTTAGCAGCTGTCCTTTGCCGTTGTGGGTCAATGCGCAAAAAGTTGGTGTAAGGTCAGCTTTTAAGAGCATCGAAATATTGTTGGAACTTACCTTTTCCACATCACCGACAAGCCCAAAATCAATGTCGCCGACAGGTCTTTTCGTTGCAGTGATGGCATTGCCATCTGCACCACTCATCCCTATGGCGTTGCAATCCAAAGCCTGAAGTTTGGCAACAATTTTTTTGTTCAACAATCCACCGTAAACCATGATTGCGATATCCAAACTTTCGGTATTGGTTATTCTTCTTCCATTGACCATTTTGGATACTACTCCAAGTTTTTCCCCAATCTCCGTAGCTTTTTTACCTCCTCCATGAACCAAGATTTTGCTTCCTTTAATTTTTGAGAACAACTTCAAGAGTTTCGATAATTCTTGGTCATCGTTAACAATGTTACCGCCTATTTTTACGATGGATAGTCCGTTTTTCATTTACCCTCTTCTTTATTCTCTCGCTCTAGGAGATGAAACGTTACTGTATTCCAATATTTTTTTTATGACTATCTGGGCTGCAAAAGTCCTGTTATTTGCTTGTTCCAATACTAAAGATTGTCCTCCATCCAATACGGTATCTTCGACCACTACATTTCTGCGGACAGGGAGACAATGCATGAATTTTGCCTTTCCCAATTTGGCTTGAGTTATCATCCAATTACTGTCTTGTGATAGTATCTTTCCATAATCCGAATAGCTGCTCCAATTTTTCACATAAACAAAATCAGCGCCTTGCAAAGCTTTATTTTGGTCATATTCAATATTGCAATCTGTCGTAACTATTGGATTTAGTTCATAACCTTTTGGATGGGTAATCGTAAATTCAACATGTTGCTTTTTTATCATTTCAATAAATGAATTCGCCACTGCATGCGGCAGCGCTTTTGGATGTGGAGCCCAAGATAATACTACCTTGGGTTTTGGCTTGATATTGTTTTCAGCAATCGTAATAGCATCTGCGAGAGCCTGCAATGGATGCGCGATAGAGCTTTCCATATTTATTACTGGGATAGATGCATATTTGGTAAAACCATTGAGGACCTCTTCCGCTTCGTCCTTTGTTCTGTCTTCAAGTTTTGCAAATGCTCTTATGGCGATGATATCGCAGTACTGTGAAACCACTTTAGCGGCTTCTTTAATGTGTTCCGAATTGCCTTGATTCATTACGGTTCCATCCTCAAATTCCAAGGCCCAACCTTCGCTTCCAAAATTCATTACCATAACTTCCATTCCCATTTGCATTGCCGCTTTTTGGGTGCTTAGCCGAGTGCGCAGACTGTTGTTGAAAAATAAAAGGCAAATGGTTTTATGTTTTCCCATTTCTTTAAATTGATATGGGTGTTTTTTTAGTGCAATCGCTTCGTCTACCCAATTGGGAAGGGAATCGATATCGTTTATGGACAGGTAATTTTTCATTTTAATGTTTTATCGGTTTTCTCACAATCTATAATCGGGACCCTGAGCGCAGTCGAAGGGTCATTTCAGTTCTTTTTGTAGCCCTTCAAAAAATAAATCGATATGGGTTTTGGATATATTCAGGGCAGGTAAAAACCGCAGGAGTTTTTTATTTTTGGCACTTCCTGTGAACATATGTTGGTTGTAAATCAGTCTTTTTCGCAAATCGGCTACTTCAAATCCAAATTCTAGACCTAGCATCAATCCCCTTCCTTTTATTTTTTTTATTTCTGGAAGTGTTTTGGCCTTTTCCTTAAAATAGCTACCTAACTCGGTAGCATTATGTAGTAATTCTTCTTTCTCGAGAACTTCCAAAACAGCCAAGGTTGCGGCACAGGCCAAATGATTACCGCCAAAAGTGGTTCCCAACAGCCCGTATGAAGCTTTAAAGGACTCATGTACAAGAATACCGCCGACAGGAAAACCGTTCCCCATGCCTTTTGCAATAGAAATAATATCTGGTTGTATACTTCGACTCCGCTCAGTATCCAAATGGTGTTGAAAGGCAAAAAACTTACCACTTCGCCCAAATCCTGATTGTACTTCATCTGCTATAAGGACAATGCCTTTCTTTTTACATTTTTCCGCAATGAATCGATAAAATTCGGTGGTGGGTTCGTCCAACCCCCCAACCCCCTGAATGGCTTCTAGAATAACTGCGCAGTACTCGTCTGAGTTCACTGCTTTTTCAAAAGCTTCAAAATTGTTTAGGGGAAGAAACGTTACTTCTTGTTGTTTGTTTATGGGTGCATTTATATTGGGATTGTCCGTAGCGGCAACCGCGGCCGAGGTTCTTCCGTGAAAGCTATTGTTAAAGGCGATCACCTTGGATTTTTGGGTATGGAAAGAAGCCAGTTTTAAGGCATTTTCATTGGCTTCTGCGCCCGAATTGCACATAAAAAGGTTGTAAGTTTCACAATTAGAAGCCCTACCAAGTTTGTTGGCAAGTTCTTTTTGAATGGGGTTTTGAATGGAGTTGCTGTAAAACCCGATCTTGTCCAATTGCTCCTTTAACCTATTCACATAGTGCGGGTGGGAGTGTCCAATAGAAATAACGGCATGCCCTCCATAAAAATCCAGGTATTTTTGTCCTCTTTCGTCCGTTAGCTCAATACCCTTGGCGGATACCGGGGTAACATCGTATAAAGGATATACATCAAATAGTTTCATTTAAAATTCAAATTCAAATTCAAGTTCAAGTTCAAGTTCAAGTATCAAGTTCAAATATCAAGTGTCAAGTTCAAACTTCTAAGCTTGTTTTGAATTTGAGACTTGTGTTTGTGTTTTTTCATCCTTTTCTGATTTGACTTATTTTTTCAAAAGAAGTGACTATTCCTCTTATTAATGAAGAACTTAGTCCTTGGTGCTCCATTTCATTCAATCCTGAAATTGTACATCCTTTTGGGGTGGTGACCCGATCAATTTCTTCTTCTGGATGGCTTTTGGATTCGATTAAAAGACTTGCGGCACCATTACAGGTATGCATTGCCAATTCTTGGGCCTCTTTTGCGTCAAAACCCAACTGAATTGCTCCTTGTGTCGTAGCGCGGATAAGGCGCATCCAAAAAGCGATACCGCTTGCGCAGATTACCGTTGCGGCCTGCATCTGTTCTTCGGGAATTTCCAATGTATGTCCCATTCGATTAAAAATGGCTTTGGAAAGGTCAATCCGTTTTTTTCCAAGTTCATTGCTGCAAAGGCAAGTCATGGAATTCCCAACTGAAATTGCGGTATTCGGCATACTACGGATGATGTATTTATCCACACCAATGATTTCCTCAATTTTTGAAATATTAAAACCCGTTATGGTGCTGATTATTACATGCCTATCCGTTAGTAAATCTTTGACTTGCTCTAAAATATCGGAAAAATGACCTGGTTGAACAGCAAAGATTAAGATATCGGATTTTTTCACAGCTTCCCTGTTGTCCCACGTGACGGTAACATTTCCGTACTTTTCAAAATCCATAATTTCTGTAGTATTCCTTTTGGTCAAATACATGGTCGTAGCACCATTGCTGTGCAAAATTCCTTTTGCAATGGCCAACCCCAAATTTCCCGCTCCTATGATCGCTATTTTCATAATTTTCTTTTTAAAAAACTCCTGCCTTTAGTTGTAAACCCGTGTTTTCAAAAAAACCGAACATTAAATTCATGTTCTGGATTGCTTGTCCCGAGGCTCCTTTGATTAAATTGTCCAATGCCGATGTTATCAATAGAATATCCTCATGTTTATGCAAATGGATGTGACATTGATTGGTGTTGACCACTTGCTTTAGGTGAATAGGTTCCTCTGATAGTTGCGTGAAAATGGCATCGGTATAATACGCTTTAAAAAGTTTCTTTGCTTC
Organism: Bacteroidota bacterium; assembly: GCA_039030475.1. Classification (GTDB taxonomy): domain Bacteria; phylum Bacteroidota; class Bacteroidia; order Flavobacteriales; family Flavobacteriaceae; genus Flagellimonas. Next base: position 71,684 of record JBCCEC010000001.1, on the reverse strand, counting down.
ATTAAGTGAACCTTCAAACTCGGTATATGCTGTTGCCAGAATACCCCTTGTGAAATTACCCCGGTTAGGCAAGAAATGTAGCTTTGCTGTTTTGTTTCCAAAGGAATTCAGGCTTTCTCCAATTTCCCCTAAATGTTGATGGGTAAAAGGTTTGTACCAAGAAGCATTGTTGTTTCGCCAACTAAAATGCGAAGTAGGCGATAGGCCAACACCTGCACCTGTGCTCCCTGTTACTGCATTTATATGGATGTCGTTCTTTAGCATATCCGCTTTGGCCAAAGGCAACAATGCGAGCTGTATTGCAGTAGCAAAACAACCTGGATTGGCGATTGCATTAGCTTGTATGATTTTTTCCTTGTTCAATTCGGGAAGGCCGTAAGCAAAGGTTTTTTCGTGGTATTCAGCATCTTGTTGCAATCGAAAATCATTGCTTAAATCAATGATTTTAGTATGTGCTTCAAAACTGTTTTCTGCTAAAAATTTGGTTGAATTTCCATGGCCCAAGCAAAGAAAAACTACATCAACATCTGATTTTATTTCTCCAGAAAACTTTAAATCCGTCAATCCCAATAAATCTTGATGGGTATTGGAAATAGGCTGTCCTGCACGTGTTGTGCTGTAAACAAAGTCGATATCGGCTTGCGGATGATTCAATAAAAGTCTCACCAGTTCACCGCCCGTGTACCCAGACCCACCTATAATTCCTGCTTTAATCATTTTGGTGGTTTACGTGGTTAGCTATTTTCCCTGAATTTGATAGGATTTTGATAAACCCTTTGGCGTCATCGGCCGTCCAACCCTTGTTCATTTCACCGTAACTACCAAAAGAGGCATTCATTAAATCGTGTTTTGATGAGATTCCGTTGAGTTCAAATCGGTAGGGATGGAGTTTGATGTGAACATCCCCCGAGACTTTTTTCTGCGTATCCGTTAGGAAAGCTTCAATATTCCGCATAACGTCGTCCAAATAATTTCCTTCGTGTAAAAGCATACCGTAAAAATTGCCCAACTGTTCTTTTTGGTATTGTTGCCATTTGCTCAGTGTATGTTTCTCCAGTAAATGGTGTGCTTTTATGATGATAAGCGAGGCAGCAGCTTCAAAACCTACTCTCCCCTTTATGCCGATAATGGTATCGCCTACATGAATATCTCTTCCGATGGCATACTTGGAAGCGATATTTTCTAATTTTTCAATATTCTCAATAGGTGAACCTGATTCGCCATCAATTGCTAGTAGCTCTCCTTGTTCAAAAGTTAGTTTAAGTTCTTTGGGAAGCTCTTTTTCCAGTTGACTCGGAAATGCTGATTCGGGTAACGGCAGATGGGAAGTCAATGTTTCTTCACCTCCTACTGAAGTACCCCATAATCCTTTGTTTATCGAATATTTTGCCTTTTCCCAAGAATAGTCGATTCCGTTTTTCTGTAAATAGTCAATCTCGGCTTCCCTTGATAGTTTATTATCCCGAATCGGTGTAATTATTTGAATTTCTGGAGCCAAAATTTGAAAGATCATATCGAACCTCACTTGATCATTACCTGCTCCTGTACTGCCATGGGCAATAGAAGTGGCTCCAATCTTTTTTGCATGATTCACAATCTCTATGGCCTGAACGATTCGTTCCGCACTTACGGATAGGGGGTAGGTATTATTTCGAAGTACATTCCCAAAGATGAGGTACTTTACTACTTTATTATAAAAGTTGGATACCGCATCAATTGATGTATAGGTTGTTGCTCCTAATTCCAGGGCTTTTTGTTGGATATTCAAGATTTCTTGTTCTGAAAATCCCCCAGTATTCACACTTACGGCATGGACTTCGTATCCTTCTTCTTTTGATAGGTATTTGGCGCAGTATGAAGTATCCAAACCACCACTATAAGCTAAAACTAATTTTTTCATTTGTTTATTTTATTATTCCTGCGTAGGCAGGAATCTATTCTACATCTTAGATTCTACGCCCCTTCATGTTTCGACAGGCTCAACATGACATGTTTTATTTTTATTTTGAAAGCCTGTAATGGCACACTTAGCATGAGATTATTTATTTGTTTTTCTTTTTGAGGAAAAGATTCTGTTTCATTTCTTTTAATCGCTGAAACGCTTTTCCGTTCAATTTTCTTGATTTGTATTTGTTGGCATCAGGGTCGTATAACATTCCTGTGCAAAGGCACATTTTACGCTCTGTTCTCGTAAGAATATCGAAGTTTTTACAGGTCTGGCATCCTTTCCAGAATTCTGGGTCATCCGTCAATTCCGAAAAAGTTACTGGTTTATAGCCTAATTCATAATTCATTTTCATTACGGGTAGGCCCGTGGTTATTCCAAAGATTTTAGCATCTGGGAATTTCTTTTTGGATAGCTCGAACACGGCTTTTTTAATCTTCTTTGCGAGTCCTTGTTTTCTAAAGTCAGGATGTACTATTAGTCCGGAGTTCGCTACAAAATTCTTGTTGCCCCATACCTCGATATAACAGAACCCAGCGAATTTTTCACCTTCCAAAGCGATTACCGCATTGCCGTTCTGTAATCGTTTGATAATGTACTCGGGCGTACGTTGGGCAATACCAGTGCCTCGAACTTTTGCAGATTCGGTAATGGTGTCGCTTATGATTTGTGCGTATTTATAATGGGATTCGTTAGCGATTACAATTTTCATTGCATGGCTTTTTAAAACTGATAAATAATTAAGATTTGTGTGGTTGTTGCGGAAATGGAATCACCTATTTCCATAGTTTATGTACACCCTTACGGGCGACGGCGTGGAGCGAATGGACGTACTGGAGCAGTGCAGCTCGGTGTAGATAGTATGTAATTCTGTCCTTTCATTATGGGATAAATGTACAAATAAAATCTAACTGACCTAGAATGGCCTCAACTTTTTGAAGAAATATAACTTTTTGTCTTTTTTAGCTGCTATTTCATAAATCAAAAAGCCAAAGACTAAAATATATTCAATGGCCAATAGCCAAAGATTTTCTTGGTAGTCAGGATTGGAATAGGCGTAATAGCTAAGTATTACCACAAATGACCATAAGATAGGATACCTGTAGTTGGTGAAAATACATAGCATCAATACGTACACAATATACCAGGGATGTAAGGTGCTGGATAAAAAGTAGTACCCGGAAAGTAATACCAGCATTGAAACAACCAATGTATTAAACTGCTGATTTTTTCTAAAGAACGTTAACAGCAACGCTCCTAGCACCGTTGAAATCGCAACTATTTTTCCGTATACCTTGATCAATTCCCAAGGTTTAGCATCAAAATACGTAACTCCTATTTTTTTAACTAGATTGTAAATACTAGCGTTAAACTCAAAATTGGAAAACCAAAGTCCAACCGTTTCTGAATAATTGTTGATGAACATATCGGAGAAGAAAGGGAGTACTATCAAAATTGATGTGATACCGATTAACATGTAAAATCCAATGCTTTTTTTGAATCCCAGGTGTTTTAGCAAAAGTGGCAGAAACAAAACGGGAACAAGTTTGACTAGAATCGATATTGCATATATGGGTGCTGCCCAACCCCATTTTTTGACACTAATTAGATAAAGCGACCAAACAAAGAAAAACAACATTACTCCTTCAAAATGGAGATTCCCTATCAGCTCAACAATGACCAAAGGATTCAAAAAATACCAGAAAGCCAATTTTGATGAGCGACCAATGTTTAGAAGTAGTTTTCTGCTGAAAAAAACGATTCCGATATCCGCCAGAATAATGATCAAGCGCATTACGATGACCGATCCCAGTATGTTTCCACCTCCCAATAGTGCTGCAACTGTAAAAATGAGTTGGTTTATTGGTGGGTAATTGCTAAAATGCTTTGCGCTTAACTCACCCATTCCGGTATATAACTCTTGTGCATTGGCAATGGGGAGAGCGGTATCTAAAATGAGCTCATTTGGCAGATGAATATATGGGTTTATTCCATTTTTGACGAGTTCGCCATCCCATATAAAGCGATAAAAGTCTTGAGATAGATTTGGCTCGGTGATTAAAAAGACCAAACGAAAAAGAACGCCAAAAACCAATAATGCCCTAAAATTCAGTTTTTTAGATTGAACGATGAAATAACAACAAAAAAAAAGACCACTGAAGAGTGCAAGAAGTTTTGGAAAATTCGCTCGTTGCAAGTCGTAGGCAAAAATGTAATAGAGGATTAAGCTAAGCACTACCAATAGTATTGGTACGCCATGAAGCTTCCAATATGTTGAAAATCGATTGAACATCTTTTGATTACCCTTGCTAGGTGCTAAAATAGGTCTTTTGAGGAGCATATATGTATTTCTACATTGCTTCTTAGTTTACAGTTGTAGTTATTCAGTATGTGCAATTAGGTAAACTTCTTTTGTAATACCAATAGAAATACAAAAATCACCACAAATTGGATGATTTATTGTTTTTATGATTAGTTTGGCCTTATGGTTTATGAACCACAGTTACCAGAGGTAAGGAGACATATTGACCATTATTGGATTCTTGATAGTGCTGACCTTTTAGCATTGAATAGCACTCATATGTACGCCTATCCAGGAATCACCCCTGATATGATCATTATGCTCGAGGGTCACTATTCGTTGTCTTACATGGGGCAGCAGATTTCTTCCAACCGTAGTAAACTTTTCAGTTTTATTCATGGTAAAGTATATATAGATTTTTCAAAACTTAGAAGTTGTATTATAGTAAAGTTTAAGTCGAGAGGTCTTTCTTCCCTTCAACCCTTCGTTGGTGCAGATTCAGATACTATGATGAAAAATTCCGTGGCTTATGCAGATGATGTATTTGGACAAGATTTGGAACGTTTTAAGAATCATCTATCGCAACTGGAACCTTCTATGAGAGTTCGTGAACTGGATGAATGGTTTGCGAAGCGCTATCGTAAAGAATATGAGGGTTTTGTAATTGAAATGGCAGAAGAAGTGAGTAAAAACTGTGATTTAAGAACCATAATGAACGCAACGGGATATTCATATTCTACGCTAGAGCGTTATTTTAAAAAGGAAACCGGACTAACGCCAAAGAATTTTCAAACGTTGCAACGTTTCAAAAAGGCACTACGCGAACTACATACTACAAATAACGATAATTGGACAGATTATGTTACCAAGTATGGGTATTATGATCAAAGCCACTTCATTAAAGAAATGAAACGCTTCACGAGTTGTACGCCATCAGAATTACTTAAAACCCCTGCTTTCATAAAGATAAGACCGGATTATCGTTGACGAATTTTTACTATGGACATTTATCCTAAATAACAATCTTTGTTCAAAAATTAAGAACGATGAAATATATATGGCTGTTTATTGCTGCAAGCACGTTGGTTGCCTGCTCCTCTGCCAAGAAGACTACTTATGGGAAAGATACTGTTGTAGAGTTGCAAAAGATTTTGGATGAAGAATGTAATACTACGGAAAATGACATTGTAGGAATGTCCCTCACGGTAATATCACCGCAACTAGATATTGATTTTACAGGAAGTTCTGGGTACGACGGCTTGGACAAAACAGCACTTCTAAAAGCTGAACAACCATTCCGAATTGCTAGTTTAACCAAGGTTTTTGTGGCAACCGCCATATTACGGCTCTATGAGAAAGGTTTACTTTCACTGGAAGATCCTATTTCAAACTATATTTCCAAAGAACATATAGCGATTCTGGAAGATGGGGGCTATAATCCAGAACTGATTAGCATTAGACACTGCCTTACACATACCAGTGGTCTGTATGATTATGCTGTAGGTGGTCCCGAATATATTGAAGAGGCCTTAAAAGACCCAAACAAACGATGGACCAGAACAGAGCAAATACAATTTGCCATGGATAAAGGACAACCACATGCTGCACCGGGCAAAGAGCACCATTACAGTGATACGGGCTATGTGCTTTTGGGAGAAATCATTGAAAAACTCAATACATCAGGTCTTGCCGAAGGATTACGGGAACTTTTGAAATTTGACGAGTTGGGCATGTCAGCCACATACTTGGAAAGCCTTGAAAAAAGGCCAGATGATCTGTTGCCCAATGTAAAAAGATATATGGGCGGGAAGGATGTATCAAACTGGGACAATTCTATTGATTTGTACGGTGGTGGTGGTCTTGTCTCCACTACTAGGGATTTGAGTGTTTTTCTTCAATCCCTTTTCAATGGAAGAATTTTTAATAATACCGATACGTTGGATATTATGTTGTTAAAAAAAGAATTTGATCACAAAGGTGAAGGGCTGCCCGAACAACGATTGGGTTTTGGCAGTATAGTTGGAAAGAAATCGGGTTTAGAAGCTTATTTTCACTCAGGTTTTTGGGGTACCTATTTTATCCATTTACCTGCTTATAACTGTAGCATCGCATTTAATGACACCAATGATAGTGATAGTAATGTATTGCAACGGACAGTGGACTATGTTAAGTGGCGAGCTACCGAAAAAGACAATCAAAAGGAATAGACCTTTTCCCATAAAAGAAAAATGAGCATTCTAATAAGATGCTATTATAGAATGCTCATTGACTTTTAAATTATAATTATTCCACCGCAATGAGAATTTCAGCTTCTCCGTTTGTCGGGTCGATAGCTTTTTCACCATATACTTCAATATCGGCGGTGTATGTTCTTTTTAGGTCGGTATTCCATATTTCCATCCAGGTATTGATTACGGCATCTTTGGTGAGATTACCTTTGGCCGTAAATTTTTTATAGTTTGAAGTGGGTATAATTTTTACGGTCATATCTTCAGGAATGTTGTTTAGGCTTGCTACGTTGTAGCCAATAACGAGGGTGTATGGTTTTGTATGGTCGCCCTCATAGTCGGTATATACCGCATAAATGGTATCGTTTATTTTGTTGGGAACACGATTTGAAACATTTTCTTGACCAAATTGTTGCCAAAGTTTGGGAATATCGTGTTGTGCTTTCCCATTTTGGTTGGATGTCCGTACTGCTATACCAACAATAGTCAATTCATTAGTTTTTGTGGTTGTCATACTACTAAAATTTAAGATTTACACAAAAATAATAGCAGCTTATGACAAGGGTGTGTCAGGGGTGTCTTGATATTCTTCGTAGCACGTTTTATAATACTCCTCCAGTGTCATATTATGTGATTCAAAGTGTTCTGATGTGGCCGTTATTTTTTGGATATGGTCTATTCTGAATACCCTAAAAGCCTTGCGAAGCCTGCAATATGCAATGAGCAGCCAATTCTCTTGGGTGCTATAGAGCGCAAAAGGTTCTATATCCCTATCCGAAGGTTTTTGATGTACTGATACGTACTTCATATGTAAAACCTCAAAATTTGTAATGGCAGTTTGAATACGCATCAAATAATTACTCGTTTTTTGGTTGGAGTAGTTGTTGCTAAAATAAATACGCTCCGTAAGCAAACTGGTTTTCTCTTTTTGGGAACCTTTGAGCAGTGCTTTTATTTTTAGGATTGCCTCGGAATAGTTCTGGACAAAAGAAGCATCCTTGTTTTTAAGAATCAATTGTTCGGCAGTGATAAGGGCATTTGCTTCATCTTCAGTAAACATTACAGGCGGCAGTTGATAGCCTTCCATCATGGTATATCCTTTGCCTTCTTCGGTAACGATAGGTACCCCAGATTTCTCTAAAGTCCGTATATCCCTATAAATTGTTCTAATGCTAACGTTATGCTTATCGGCAAGCGTTTTGGCCGTTACAATTCTAGAGGACTGTAATTGGGTCAATATGGCCGTAAGTCTAGCGAGTCTGGGTTTTTCTTCCATGTAAGTCAAGTAGTTGTTTGAGCATCAAACTATTAGAATGTGGAAATTCCACACGTAGGAAGTTAAAAAATACTTTGTAACCGTACTAGAAATTCGACTGTAAAGAAGAACGTATTTCCAAATAAAAGAATGCTATGCTTTTGCTGTCAACGACTTAAAGAAGACGAAGCCAAAACCTAGGAACAACATTAAATGAAAAGGGAAGAGTCCATAATCATTTAAGGGAACAGCGCTGTACATGCCAAATAAGAAATAAATCATCAATGCAAATTCCAAAATCATATTTGGCGATAACTTCTTGGCCAAGTATTTGTTGCCTTTCCAACTATCCGTTAAGTTGTTGATATTGAATTTTGGTGTTCGTACAAACTCACTTCGCTTGCCCATGTGGCCTTCCAAAACAGCAACGGTATTGTGTAAAGAAAAACCTAATGCTACCGAGAAAAACGTGAAGAACAGCTTAATGTAATCTATAAAGTTATCAAATCCACTGCCCTGTATACTTTTATAGGTAAACCAATAGCAAATAAAAAGGATAATAGTACTCACGATAAAGAAGCTGGTAACTTCGAAAATCCACCCCAAGTGACCATAGCTATTTTTGATGTACAGCATGGGAATGCTCAAAAGCGCAACGATGAAAACACATAGGAACATAGAGCTGTTCAATAAGTGCATTACACCATGGAATTTTGTTTTGAAAGGAATATTTTTAGCTGTAATTACGCTCCAAACAGTTTTTCTAAAGTTCTCTGCACCACCTTTGTTCCAACGGAATTGTTGCGAACGTGCAGCACTTATCACCACAGGAAGTTCTGCCGGGGTTTCCACATCTTCCAAATACTTGAACTTCCAATTTTTCAATTGGGCGCGGTAGCTTAAATCCAGATCTTCCGTTAAGGTATCTCCTTCCCAGTTCCCTGCATCTAAAATGCAATCTTTTCTCCAGATTCCCGCAGTACCATTAAAGTTGATAAAGTGTCCTTTAGAATTACGTCCTACCTGCTCAAGTGTGAAATGTGCATCAAGTGCAAACGCTTGTATTCTGGTCAATGTTGAATAATCTCTATTGATATGGCCCCATCTCGTTTGAACAACGCCTATCTCCTCATCCTTAAAATAAGGGACTGTTTTTTTCAACCAGTCGCTTTCAGGAAGAAAATCCGCGTCGAAAATAGCGACAAAATCACCTTTGGCAATCTCAAGACCTTCTTTTAGCGCACCTGCTTTAAAGCCTTGTCGATTCTCTCTACGTATGTGTGTTATATCCAGTCCGGTCTTTTGTAGACCTTTTATTCTTTTGGCCGTTTCTATTACGGTTTCGTCCGTAGAATCATCCAATACCTGGATTTCCAATTTACTTTTTGGGTATTCTATTTTTGCGATATTCTCTAGCAGTCGCTCCATGACATACTCCTCATTGTAGATAGGAAGTTGTATAGTGACGAACGGAATTTCTTTTGGATCTAAGAGATTGAATTTTGGAGCCTCTTCGTTCTTCCTTTTATTGCTTAGGTAGTTAACCAAAAGGTTCAACTGTGCCAAGCTGTAGAAGAAAATTAAAACTAAGGCCGTACTGTAAATAGCGATGATAATAAAAGCGATGGTAAGTCCCATATTATTTTATACTGTATTTAAAAATCCAACCCAGAATTTTTATGCCTGCAAATATAGCACCTTTTATGGTTCCTGAAACTTTTGAGACACCTATTCTCTTTTTATAACGTACAGGTACTTCTGTGTAGTTCAGTTTTTTACGTAAGGCTTTCAGTTGCATTTCCACTGTCCAGCCATATGTTTTATCCTGCATTTGCAATGCTTTGAGCTTTTCGTACTTGATGGCTCTAAAGGGGCCTAGATCCGTAAATTTTGCTCCAAAGAACAAGCGCATCAAGGATGTAGCCAATTCATTGCCAAATATTTGGGGAAATGTCATTGAACCTGGTTCCCGTAGTTCCTTTTTTCGTGCACCGATTACTAAATCCATGTCGTCTTTTAAGATTGGAGCAACTACGTTATCCAGTTCTTCGGGATAATCGGAATAGTCACCGTCAATAAATACGATGATATCCGGCGATTTGGATTGTTTGTCGATGTAATCCATTCCCTTTAAACAGGCAAACCCATATCCACGTTGATTTTCCGTGAGTACGGTCGCTCCGGCTTTTTCTGCATTAATAACGGTGTTATCGGTAGATCCATTGTCCACCACTATAATTTCTGAAACGGATTTTGGAAGCTCGGAAACTACTTTTCCTATCGAGTCCGCTTCATTTACAGCGGGAATGATGACTTTTATAACTGCCATTACTTTAAATCGGACAATTTATTTTCTTTTTTAAAACCGCTAAAGCTAAACCATTCTTTTATTTTTTTTCCGTTTTTATATTTTTCGGCAGATTTTAATTCTTCATCAATGTATTTGAGGCAGTATCCATTTTTAACGCCATTTTGCAATTGGCATTTATGATTCACTTTTTCATTTTCATCATAAAAAAGCCACCAGTTTACTTTTTCTCCTTTTTTGAAATGGCCTTCCATTTCCAGTTTTCCGTTTTCATCATGAAAATACCAGTAGCCTTCGCGTAAATTCATTTTATAGTGGCCTTGTTCCATGATTTTACCGTTGGAGAAATAGTATTTCCAAAATTCTTCTTTGGAATCACCAACTTTCCATCCCTGAGCCTTTAAAGTGCCATTGTGGTGATACTCGCGATGGTATTTTTTATTGGTGTTGACCAACAATACTAGAAGTAACAGAAAACTAAAACGAAGCATCTTATTTTTTGTTCACGAGTGTCATTAAATCAACATCGTTGCCCAGTAAAACTTGGTTGCTATCAATACGACCTTGTAACGGTCCGTTCTCTAATTTCAATACGCCCCTTGGGCATACGGCAGAACAAATACCACAACCTACGCAGCTGGACCTAACAATGTTCTCTCCTTTTTGTGCATAGGCGCGTACATCGATACCCATTTCACAATATGTAGAGCAGTTGCCACAGGAAATACATTGGCCTCCATTTGTCGTGATTCGGAATTTGGAAAACAAGCGTTGTTGAAAACCCATCATTGCTGCCATGGGGCAACCAAATCTGCACCAGACCCTGTTTCCCAAAATTGGATAGAAACCAGTACCGATTACACCAGAAAAAATACTTCCTATCAAAAATGAATACGATTTGCGCAGTGTTTCCGATTTGAATAAAAAGACATTGCCATCCCCACTGAAGAAATGCATTCCAATAAGCGCCATGATAATGACAAAATACCCAATGGCGCCATACTGTGCATCTTTTTGAAGTTCTTTGCGTTTAAATACCATTACCAAGGTAAAGACCACGGTCAATAATACTGCTACACCAATTAGAAAAGTACTTTTGGTGAGCCAGTATTTGCTGGTATCGGTTCCTAAGTAGGAATAAATGACAGCTGTGGTCATCAAGGTTACAAAAACAACTACACTGTGCACTACCCAGCGTTCAATGTTCCAAGCCTTTACGGTTTTATCGCTTAGATGTCTAAAGGAATCCCCAGCAGTTTCGGCGAGACCGCCACAACCACAGACCCATGAGCAATACCATCTTTTACCATATTTATAGGTAAGGATGGGCGTGATAACAAAAACTGAAAGTATGCCGAAAATCAATAAGGCAAATCCAATGTCCCCAGAGCTCAAGAAGCTCTTTATACGGTACCCTTCAAAATTGTAATAGTTTAAGGGCCAAACGTTTTTTAAGTCGTAGTAGGGCAAGCTTCCACCATTTAGAATTTTATCGCCGTTTAAACGTGCCATTAACTCGGGAATAATAAATGCAAAAGCGGTTTGAAAGAACATCACGCTCATGGTTCGTATTCTTTCATATCGGTTATGGCGATATTTCCACATAAACTTTATTCCAAAGGCTAAAATGGCAACAGTATATAAGGTGCCATAAACAAACCATTGGCTTGCAGGATTTCCGCTCAATAGTCTACTTAGCGGGTCAAATAATGCAATTACCCCTTTGTTTTCTCCATCTTTAACCAATCCTAAGTACTCTGGGTAAAAGTAAAGTACAATGTAAAACGTGGTCAACGCTATTCCTGCTATCCACCCCCAAAACCCTTGACTGGAAATAGACTTGAACCACACTCCGTCATTTTTAATCCCAGGAAGTTTTTTCGAATAGGCTTCCCAAGAGAACCAGATGGTTCCAGTGGTAATGGCTGCCATAGAAATACTTAGCCAAAGTGCCTTATTGGGGAAACTTACATTGAAAGCTGCCAATAAAATGATTGCCAAGCCGGACAAACCGATAAGCGTAGCTATTTTTTGATTTCTACTGATTTCCTTAGGGGGTTGACCTGTTAGGGCCATGCTTCTATCGTAAGTGCTCATATTTTTTAAGTTCAAGTTTCAAATTCAAGCTCAAATATTAAATTCAAATCCGTTAGCAGTTTATTATTGTTTAGTTGTGTTGAGGTTTTAAGTTGAAAATGCGTTTTATGCTTTTCTTTTTTGGTTTGATGGATTTTCCAAAATCGGTATTGAATTTAGAAACGATTTCGTGCTCGTAGTTTTTATAGAATTCGGGGTCAAAATTTGCATCGCGCAAATGCTCAATGACATAATCAATGTCTCTTTCCTCGGTTAACCATCTATCAAAAATCTCGTGACGCATTCGTATGCCAAAGGTATTTATACCCAGGAATCGATGACTGTCTTTATCAAAAGCTACTGTTACGCATAATTTCTCTGTAGCATGTCTCCAGTGAAAGTGTTCTTCATGGTCTTTTTTATTCCTTTCGGAAAATACCCATCCATAAGTTTGGTATTCAATATCTAGAAACTTGGCCGAGTTGAACCAATGTCCAGGCTTATATTCCAATTTATTTCCACAAATGGTCTGCGCAACGGTTTCTCCCATCATTCTACCCGTATACCAAACGGCTTCTATAGGTCTTCTATTTCCAATGGCTTCATGTTGCTCTGCACAATCCCCAATGGCGTAAATATCATCTACGTTGGTTTCCAAAAATCGGTTCACTTTTACGCCACGACCCAATTCAATCCCCGAATCCTTAAGAAAATCGATATTCGGGGTTACTCCGGCAGTAAGGCCGACCATATCACACGGAAGTTCCTCTCCCGTTTCTGAGATGATGACCGACTTGACTTTTCCATTCTCGTCTGCTACGATCTCTTTTAAGTTTGTGGCAAGTCGAAGGTCTATATGATGCTCTTCAATATGTTCATTGATCAGTTGTGATTCCCCTTTGGGGAGGACGCCGTTCCAAAAGCTATTTTCCCGTACTAAAAAGGTAACTGGAATATCTCGACTTCGAAGCATTTCCGCTAATTCAATTCCAATAAGGCCACCACCAACAATAACAGCTCTTTTACAAGTTTCCCTGTCGGGCGCGTTCACTTCTAATAAATCCAGGTCTTGTTTGGAGTACAACCCTTGTACGCCATGTAAATCTTGACCTGGCCAACCAAATTTGTTGGGTTTAGATCCTGTAGCAATAATCAATTTATCGTATTGAATAGCTCTTGAACCATCGATCAATAACTGTTTTTCTTTTGGTTGCACATGGGTAACGTAACCTCTCACCAATTCTATCCTGTTCTTTTCCCAAAACCAATTCTCGTAAGGTTGAATGTGGTCAAATTTCATATGCCCCATGTATACGTACATAAGAGCAGTTCTAGAAAAGAAATAATCTGTTTCTGCAGAGATTATGATGATTCTTTTATCGGAAAGTTTTCGGATATGCCTTGCAGCTGAAACGCCGGCAATTCCATTTCCGATGATAACAATATTTTCCATGGATGTATTGGTTGTTGTTTTGTTGGGTCGTTCATAAATATAAGAACTTAACTGGCAAACATAATTTAGAAGGAATTTAAATTAATGGCTGTTTGTAAGGTTGTTTTTGAAAAAGCGAACGTTCAAGTCGTTGATTTACAATTTCTTAAATATTTCATAAAATAGACCTTTGTTTTGTATGTTGATGAGAATGCCTTCGACATAAGCCCCAGTCTAACCATTTAAAAGTAAAAGATGAAATCACGAATAGCATTGCATACCTTGTTTATGATTACTACAGTTTATTTAGGCTTTGCGCAAACTACTGCTTCTTTTTTTGAAAAAACAGATGCGTTTTTTAATACCAATGTCAAGAATGGAAAAGTTGCATATCAAGATATAAAAGCAAACCCTTCCGATTTAAACGAACTTATTACAATAGCTGAAACTATTTCAATTTCAAAATCTGATGCCAATACCTATCAAGCATTTTGGATAAATGCATACAATTTAGTTGTTATAAAAGGAATTGTGGAAAACTACCCTTTAAAGTCGCCATTGGACAAAGCAGGTTTTTTTGATAAAATCAAGTATAATATAGGAGGTGAGAACATAACGCTAAACGACATAGAAAATAAACTGCTAAGAGCTAACTTTCCAGAAGAAGCCAGGTTTCACTTTGTACTGGTATGTGCCGGTTTGGGCTGTCCGCCAATTATAAGTAAAGCCTATTTGCCAAGTACCTTGGATGCCCAATTGCAAAAACAGACAGAATTGTCTCTGAACAATCCAAATTTTATAAGAGTAAAAGGTAAAAAAGTGGGCGTTTCTCAAATTTTTGAATGGTATAAAGGTGACTTTACCCAAGGAGGTAAGAGCCTGGTAGATTTTATTAATATATACCGAAAAGAGAAAATAGAGAACAAGGCCAAAGTGAATTATTACCCATATGATTGGACTTTGAACGAAACCAAATAAATTTTTAAAATAATATACCTAAAAATCATGAAAAATTTACAATACGTAACACTTGCAGTAGCACTGTGCCTAACCATTTTTAATATAACAGCTCAAGATGACGGTGATCAAGGGCGAAGCAATATCCAAGAATATACGCCTTCAAAACTTATAGGCAAAGGGCAATGGGATCTTAAATGGTTCAATAACCTGTATACAGAGACCGAAGATACATTTAGTGGCGATATCCCCAGAAATACCTTTTTTACATCCACACTGGAAGCATACACTGGAATCGGTGAGAACAAAAGATGGAATATTGGGGCGATTTTTGAATTCCGATCTAACGTTATTGGAGGAGGTGGCGCCTTAGATGTTTTTGAATTTAGTGGTGAAGAAGGTTCTGCACGTTCAGGTTTTACGTCCATAGCCCCTTCTGTAAAGTTTGTTCCTTTTGCTTCTGTCAGCAATTTTTCAATTCAGAGTTCGTTTTTCATTCCGTTGGTCGATAATGAAACCGAGAATGGGGTTTTTCTTGACCAAAACGGGTTCATATGGCAAAACCGATTTTTTTACGATCATGTTTTCCCGGGTGACAAATGGCAGATTTTTTCTGAAATCAATTCTGAACTCAACTTTGGGGATGAGCTCAAAAGTTTTGCGAATAACAGTTTACGTTTAACACCGGGGGTATTCTTAAGTTATTTTCCAAGCACTAAGTTTACCGTACTCGTTTTGGCGCAGCACTCGCAACTTTTGGATTTGGGAGGCAATGAATTCTCGCAGGACTTTACAGCAGTGGGAGGAGGTCTCAAATACCAGTTGACGGATGCATTGAACATTGAAGGACTATATACCAATTTCGTCCGTGGAAATGACACGGGACTTGGCGAAACATTTAACATAGGTTTACGGGCTATTTTTTAAACCTAAACCTTAAAAGGTTATTTTAGGAGTCTTAATTTTCAACTATGAAAAGATTAGGGCTCCTTTTTTTATGCCTCTTACAATTATCCTGTAACAGTCAAAAAGCTGAAAAAATAAATGGTGTAAGTTTTGTTGGTTCAAGAGAGGAGGTCACGCAAAATCAGGTAAATCCTTTACTTAGTATAAATGCCAACTACGCAGCCGTGATGCCATTTGGTTTTGCTAGGGATTTACATGCTCCAAACGTAATTTTTAATACCGATAGGCAATGGTTTGGGGAAACTAGAAAAGGCGCCAAACAATACTTAGAGCTTCTTCAGAAAAACAACGTAAAGATCATGCTTAAACCCCAAATTTGGGTTTGGAAAGGGGAATTTACCGGGGATATGATCATGAAATCGGAAAAAGACTGGGAAACACTTGAAGCATCCTACAGCGATTTTATTTTGACCTATGCAGAACTTGCGCAAGAAACCAAATGTGAAATCTATTGCATAGGTACAGAACTGGAGGAATTTGTGAAGAACCGCCCCGAGTTTTGGGATAAGTTGATTGCTAAGGTTAGAAAGGTATATAAAGGGAAACTCACCTATGCCGCCAATTGGGACGAATATGGTAGAACCCCATTTTGGGACAAACTGGATTTTATTGGGGTCGATGCATATTTTCCCCTATCCGATGAAAAGTTTCCGACCAAAGAAGAAATGGGCAGCGGATGGAAAAAATGGAAGACCGACCTTGTAACGGCTTCCAACAAACACGGTCGCCCTATTCTTTTTACGGAATTTGGATACCGAAGTATGGACTACACTGCAAAAAAACCATGGTTGGTGGACGAATACGATATGACCGTCAACTTAGAAGCACAGGCAGATGCCACGCAGGTTATTTTTGACGAATTTTGGAAAGAAGATTGGTTTGCCGGAGGTTTTGTTTGGAAATGGTTTATCCACCATTCCAATTCTGGCGGTGAAAAGGATAATCGTTTTACCCCACAAAATAAACCAGCGGAAAAAGTTATTCGTAATTTTTATGGTTCTTTATAGACAAAGAGAATAGAAAACCATTCCAAAGAACCTGTGATTCAGAAACTTTGTCTTTTTTTACTTATCGCCTTGGCCGGTTTATCTGTTGCTGCACAAACTAGAACAGTAACAAAAATTGTCATTCAAGGAAACGAAAGGACCAAGTCTTCCTTTTTAGAGAAAGTGATTCAACTAAAGTCTGGGATGGAGCTGGATTCCTCCCAAATAAATGAAGATATTTATCGATTGAAGAGGCTGCCTTCCATTGCGCATGCCTATTTTCAAGTTACAAATGACGAAATTGAAGGATACACGGTAACGTATGGAGTAGAGGAAAATTTCACCCTCATTCCTTTCGCAAATGTTTATACTTCCAATAACGATGAGTTTGCGTATAGGATAGGTCTGCAAGAGTTTAATGCGTTGGGACAAAATATTACGCTGGGTGGCTTCTACCAAAAAGATATTTTTGATTCATATGGTGCCAATATTAGGGCACCCTATATTTTGGGACGTAGGTTGGGCCTTGCGTTTAGCTATCAAAACCTAACAACACAAGAGCCTGTTTTTCTTGATAATGGTACGGCAGATTATCGCTACAACAATGAATCTGTTGAGCTTCTGGCTTTGTATCAGCTTAATTTTAAAAATAGAGTGGAGTTCGGGATTAATTTTTTTACCGAAGATTACCAATACCTTTTTGGAAGCACAGACCCTTCTGTTCCGCAAGATTTAAGAGTAAACAAACACCTGTTCAAATTGATTTATAATTATGACGGGCTTCGCTATCATTATCAATATTTGGAGGGTTTTCGAAGTGTTTTGAATCTCCAATATGTTGGAAGCACCAACACGCAGCTGCCACCATTTTGGATTGGATTCAATGATTTTTCTTATTTCAAACGGTTAGGGTCCAAAGGAAACTGGGCCACAAGGCTCAGGTTGGGAATTTCGAGTAACTTGGATACACCATTCGCCCCATTTGCAGTCGATAATAATTTGAATATTAGAGGGGTGGGCAATCTCATAGATAGAGGTACTGCCGCAATTGTGCTCAATACCGAATACCGTCATACACTCTATGAAAAGGATTGGTTTGTTTTGCAGGGAAATGTTTTTATGGATGGCGGGAGCTGGCGAAACCCCGGAGGTGATTTTGGTGATTTTGGCGACAAACAGAATTTGAGAATTTATCCGGGTTTGGGAATCCGTTTTATCCACAAGAAAATATTCAATGCAATTTTTAGGATTGATTATGGGCACGGCGTAACCAAAGAAGCCGCTAAAGGGGTTGTTTTTGGAATCGGCCAGTATTTTTGAATCCAACTTAGGTTTTTCATTGTTTTTTCCCATCTTTGCATTGCATCCCAGCAACAACACTGATAATGAAGTCAATAAAAGTAATTTTGTTGTGGGTTTGCGCATCCTCATTTCTCCTGGCACAAGAACGTCAAACTGTAATAGCGGAACAGGGCGATGGTATATTTTCCATCCTAAGAAAACAAGGTCTGAGTCCCGCCAAATACTACGAAGAATTTATTACGATCAATGCAAAGAACATCAAAGATGGGAGTATGTTGCATGTGGGTAGGGAATATAGAATTCCTGTAGCTTCCGATTCTTTTAAGAACACGGGGGTGAAAATGGAAGCTGGCAAAACTACCGAAGCTCCTATTTTTGATACAGAGCTCGCCGATATGTCGCTCAAGAGCAAAACACTCAAAGATGCTATTTATTATTTAATCGCAGAGAACCAAGATAAGACAAAAGACGCCTTTATAAGCGATGTTGTAAAAAATTTGGCAAAAGAGCTCATGGTACAGGGGGCTACAGTGTACATCATTGAACGGGACAAAACACTTCTTGAAGGCAAAACATTGACAGGTGCAGAACAAATGGGCGGGTACATCGAAACCATCAATAAGCGCTATTTACAAAATTCCGGAAAATACCAGCGATTATTGATGATAAGGGCAGATGACCTTATTGAAAACGGGAACATAGATGTTGCAGTCTATCATCACGAAAAAAGTGAAAAAAGCCAGCGATTGGCCACTAATATTGAAAACGTTTTTAAGAAAAACAGTATTTCCAATCGCTCTTTTGAAGATGCCGATATGATTTTTAAAGATGATACCAGTCTTTACTTGGCCAAGAATACACTTCCTGCCCTAAGCCTTGTGGTCATAACCAACTCTTCTAAAAAATCCGTGGAAGGAACAATACCCGTGCGTTCTGACAAAAAGTCTTTCACCAATTGGATTGCCAGTGGTATTTTAAAGGACTATGCGGATTTAAAGATTGAAGAATGATGTTATAATCCTTCGGTTACTTTGGCTTCAATTGGAAGATTAAAGTAATCGGATGCTAAATCTGGCTTAAACTCGGTATCGCTCAACGTAATATTGGTGATATACTCTCCGGCAGTTTCGTCTTCTTTCAGCCAATGCGTCTTGTAACTTTTCGGAAATAAAATACCTTCCACGATTTGTTCCCCATGCAAGGTCATTAATTTTTCTGGAAGATGTTTTCCTTTCTCAAAATAACCAGGGTAGGAAACAATATAACGGATAACAGTCAATTTATGTGTTTGTGCATCAAAATAAAGCACATAATAGTCATCGGGTGCATCTCCTGTTCCCGGATCAAACGTAACTTTTACCACGTCTTGTAATGCATCGGTATGTTTTTTTTGAGGTAATAGTTCCAAATTCACTCCTTTTCCATCCAAGACAAAAGGTTGCGCCATAAAAAAGTAGGGTGTTAATGCCCAGAACCTGGTATCGTAGGCAAAAGAGTTGCTGTCCTTTGCAATGATCCAAGAGTTTTCGCCATCCCAACCGTATTGCTGCGTGGAATCGCCAACTTGGTAATGTCTTGCCCTACTTCTCCAAGTATCTATGAATTGATAGCTGTCTCGTGGCGTACTTCCATCTAAAGGTTGGTAGTTGAACCTAAAAGAAACCGGACCGTTGGCATACCATTTTTCAAGGCCTCCATGTGCTTCCATCGAATCCCAAACAACTTTTCCCGCTTTGGATGCGCTTAATCTCGCTTTTGTATTTGCAACTCTCTTTTTAATCCAACTCTCGGGGACTTTGGCCAGTGCTGCTGTTTTGCTTATTTCTTCTGAAACCGAAACCGTCTTCTTTTCATTTTTCTTACAACCAAAAATTATAGTGATTGCAAATAATCCGAATAAGATATTTTTTGTTTTCATGGTATGGAATTAGGTGAGTATGTTTTTGTAATAATAGTTATAGAGTTCTTCTGGACTGGCTCCCAGATAGTTTTTAAAATGAATCATTGCAAAATGAAACTGGACTTTCAGCCATCCTTTTTCTCGGTATTTTCTTGCTGATGTGAGAACACTTTCTTGTAGCACCTTAAATTGGGTTTGTTGGTAAAGCCTTTGTATAAATTCTGAATCTTCATAAATTAAATAGTCCTCGTTGAATCCTTTCGTCTTTCTAAATAGGCTATTTTTTATGAACAGGGATTGATCTCCGCCCCGGCAAAGGGTATGGTTGATACGCGATAGCCATGCAAAAAAGCGAAGGACAGGGTTTCGCGTGTCAAACTTCATCCTAAAGCATCCCGATTCGTGTCCTTGCATTGCGGCTTGTAAAATAGTAGCATCAAAATTAGTAGGGGGAAATGTGTCCGCATGCAAAAAGTAAAGAATTTCACCTTTTGCATTTTTTGCACCTAAATTCATCTGTTTGGCGCGCCCTCTTTCAGAACTTATTATTTTTGCTCCATGTGCTAGGGCAATTTCTGTTGTTTTGTCCGTACTATGTCCATCAACACAAATTACTTCAACTACATTTGCTGGATTACTGGCGGACGCTATGTGTTTTAATAGCTTTCCAAGATATTTTTCTTCATTGAGAACAGGAATTATTATGCTGATTCCCATTTTCTTATTTTACTTCATTTAAACTCCAATCGTAGTCCAGATAATCAATTTTAGCTTTCTTGTTAACCGGATTATCCAAATGTTTATTAATGTACTCCAAAAGTGACGTCTTTTCCGTGAAATCGCCTTTGTACCACTTAAATATTTTGGAAAGACGTGCTTGTCCATTTTCAAAACGATTACGTTTTTTATCGTTTACAAAATCTACGGCTGCCTTAGTGAGCAATCGTTCCATGTTTTTTGATGTGAAAGCGGTATTGAGCAGTTTTGGACATGAATATGATGCGCAGTTAATCGCGAAATGAATTCTTGGTTCGTCCATCTTACGAAGTACTTTGTGTTCAATATCATTGAGCGATGTGGTTTCCTTGCCTAGGGGAATCCACAATTCTTTCCATCTGTTTGGAATATCCTTAATACTCTGAACAGGGTAATTGTCCAAAATCAATTTTACTGTGGCCGCATTATATAAATTGATATAAAATGCCAGTTTTTCGTTTTTGCTCCAAGAAGACGAAGGCGGATTTTGTTCTAGATATTTTAAATAGGCATCTAAACCAGTACTATTTTTTTGTAATCCGGCATAGTCTACGTTGCCATCATTGTCAACATACTTTTTTAAAATGGCATTCCACGCGTCATGATCGGGCGGTATAACTATTGTTTCATTATTGGTTGTGTTGGATGCTGTTGCGAATCCGTTACATGATAAAACAAGTAAACCAAAAAAAAGATTTAGGACTGCGTTCATGGTTTTATTGTTAATTTAAACTCTAAAACAATAGTCAGAAAAAAGGGGCTAACCTTTCAAATAATACTGAAAAAATCAGCAACAACCTCCGCCATTGTAGTGCCAAGTACTTTCGCTCACATGAATTTGGTCAGATGCCCGTTTTAATGCAGCTGCTGTTTTATCACAAACGGCCAACGGTTGATTTTGTAGCAAAACATGGCCTTTTCCATCATCAAAAGATGCTTTATCACCATAGTAGATCGCTGTTTTTCCCGTAAACATACACGGTCCGTCTTCTGGCATTGGATCTTTTATAGCGGCAATCTCAATAGATTCAATATAAATGAGCTTGTCGGTCGGGTAATGGTTTGGAGAAAGTACCCGGTACGATTTTCTTGCCCTGATTTCTATAGTGCCAAAACCAGCGTCTGTCAAAACCTTTACATAATCTTTGATGGGAATGCTTCCGCTAAGGCAAAGTGCTCTTAATCTATCGTCGTTCCTAAGCTCCTCGTTCATGTGTTGCTCGCATGTGGGATCGCTCATCACCAAGCGCCCATGAGGTTTTAGCACACGATACATTTCCGAAACCGCTTTTTTCAAATCTTCCATTTTAAAGATATTGAACAAACAGTTCTGGGCGGCTACGTCTATACTTTCATCTGCAACGGGAAGATTTAGGGCATCGCCTTTTACCAGATTGACAAACTCACTTTTGAACCAATCGTTTTCCTCCTCCGCAATTTTGAAGTTATTTTGGGATGCCTCCAACATTTCGTCTACGGAATCAACCCCTGTCACGCCTCCCTTTTGTCTAGAGAAATAGGAGAATTGTAGTAATTCCATTCCGCCGCCCACGCCTACATAAAGTACTTTGGGGTCATTTATAAGGTCTTGTGCAGAGACTGTACTTCCGCAGCCATAATTCATTTCTTGCATGATTTTTGGAATGGAAAGCCCTGGGAACTGCCAGATGGGATTGGTTGTGCAACAAAGTCCAACATCTGGAGTTATTGCTGCTTCTTTGTATAAATCCTGGGTTGCATCTAAATAACTCATAATTCTTTAATTAATTCTTTAAATAATTGTATCATTTTGGGCTCCGTCTTCCCTGCAATTTCTATGATTTCCTGAATGTTTACGGGTTTCAGGTCATCTGGATCACATTCATCGGTCAAAACAGATACGGCTACAATAGGTAGTCGTAAGTGATTTGCAACAATTACTTCTGGTACCGTACTCATTCCTACGGCATCCGCTCCTAAAGTCTTTAACATTCGGTATTCTGCCTTTGTTTCCAGCTGTGGCCCTACAACAGATGCGTAAACTCCTTTCTTCAATGAAATCCCTTCTTTTTGTGCGGTTGCTTCTATTTTGTTGCGCATGTCCACGTCATAAGGTTCGCTCATGTCCACGAATCTATCGCCAAACTCTGCAACATTTTTGAAAGCAAGCGGCGAACCTCCCTGTAGATTTATATGATCTTCTATCAACATAATATCCCCTTTTTTAAAGTTGAGGTTGATAGCGCCGGCAGCATTGGAGACAAATAATTTTTTGATTCCAAGCTGATGCATTACGCGGATGGGATACGTAATATCTAGAAAGTCATACCCTTCATACAGATGAAAACGTCCTTGCATGACCACCACTTTTTTATTGGCTATCATTCCAAAAATCAATTTCCCGGTATGGAACTCTACCGTTGCTAATGGAAAGTAGGGAATATGGTTGTAGTGTGCTTCAATGGGATCTTCAATTTCATCTACCAATTGACCCAAACCTGTGCCTAATACGATTCCTATGTCTGGTGTGTCAAATCCTTTTTTTTGTAAATAAGCTACAGATTCGTCTAACTGTTTTTTGGTCATTCTTTAATATGTTTTAAGTAAGGTTTAAATGCCTCAATATCTTTTATGTCTTCGTAAAGATCTACATCATTTTTTGTCGGGAGAATAAAAACATCTTCCGCTTTCAAGTTATCCATCGTTTCAGCCAATACGGTTGCCGTACCCCAATCTTTATTTTGAAAGAGTTCCTTTTTTAAAGATGTCATTCCCAAAAGATAATATCCGCCATCTTCTGCTGGTCCAAGTACGTAATCGTGTTTGTTAAGTTGCTCAAAAGCTTCTTCTAAATCACCTTGTAAGAGGTCGTACATATCACTTCCAACGATAATAATCTTTTCAAAACCGCCGTCAAAACCATTTTTGAAGGCGTTCTGCATTCGTTCTCCCAAATCCATACCGTCCTGAAGTTTTTTTTGATACAGCGTATTGTCCCAAATATCATCTGTCCAAATAGCTTTGGAATAATGAACCTGTTTTTCGGCTTTTAAATCTTTAGTGATGGCAACTGTGTGATCGAGCAAGAATTTATAGATCTTCAATGCTGATTCATCACCTATGGTGGCAGCAAGTCTGGTTTTACACTTTCCAAGTTCGGGATTGCGTGTAAAAATTAGAAGTAAATGGTTTTCGAAGCGCTTCAATAGGTCTTTATTTAGTTGAGTATATTTTTTTGGCATTGGTCAATAAAACGCCCCAAAACTTACTATAAGCATGTACTTTTTCGGTTTTAGCTCCATTGGTATAGTATACGCTATATCCTTTGTTTTTCCATTCGAAAATACCTCCGTATAAATTTTTAACATTAGTATACCCCAAGCTTATTAGCTTTTCCCCAATATCTTCTGAACGAACGCCGATCGAACAATAAACCACTACGGGTGCTTCTTTGTCAGGTGCTTTTTTATGTATGTTATCTATATCAAAATTATCATATCCAACCCAAATCGCATGCTTAAGGTGGCTCACGTCAAATTCTTTCTTTTGCCGTGTGTCCAAAAGAATAATATCTTCTGCACTGTCGAGTTCTTCCGCCGAAACGTAGGCCACCGTGTTATTGTTAAATTTTTCAAATGTATCCGAGAGTTGTTTTTGTGCTCGGGAACTAGCAATAGGTGAAAAAAGGATTAAAAGAAAAGGGCATATTCGCATTAATCAAAAATAAAAACAAAAGATAGTATTTTACTAATTTGTAAGGATAATTATGTCCGTTCTTCAAGTTAGATAACAACAAAAATTTAATGTCAAAAATAATAGGAAAGTTAACTGTTAGCTAGTAGTTAAATTATTTTTCTCTCAAGTCTAATGGAATCGTTCATTGCGTTTTTAAATACAATTCTAACAGGTTTAACCATTATTGAGTTGATGATATAGGTCATCTGAGAAAAAGACAATCGACCTATCAAATAGTTTTCCTAATACCTTTAATTGAAACTAAATAAATATCACTGATTTTTATCAGTTTTTTTATACGAATTGATTTAGAACTTTAGACCCCTAAATATCTCTAAATGAGCATGTCTTTTAAAGAAATGAATGCAATTAGCCTAAAGATTGAAGCTTTGATAGCTAAAATTGAAGAGCAAGACATTGCTAATGGAGAAATTCTTAAAAATAGTAGCCCCGTTTATAAAGAAAGTGCAAGAAACCTTTTGCACTATGGAACTTTCAGGAATTTTGATGTAAGGAAGGTTCAAGAAAAACTAAAGCATTTGGGTTTAACGCGTTTGGCAAATGCTGAGGGTAATATTTTGGGAAGCCTTATGAATGTCAAAACAGTTATCGACCGTTTGAATTTAGGCGCGGTAAAATCAAGTAGTCATGATTACTTGTCCATAGGTGACGGAAGCAATCTGCTAAAAAAACATACAAACAATCTTTTCGGAGTTAGATCAGCAGATAGAAGGGTACGCATTATGGTGACTCAGCCTACGGAAGCGGCGCATGACTATAATATGGTTCTAGAAATGGTAAAGAGCGGAATGGATTGCGCACGAATTAACTGTGCCCATGACAACGCTGAGATTTGGAAGAACATTGTGCTGAACATAAAAAAAGCAGCTTTGGAATGCGAAACTACGGTTAAGATTGCGATGGATTTGGCAGGACCCAAGATAAGAACTGGCAATCTTTCAGAAGGCTCCAAGGTAAAAAAATTCAAACCAAAGCGAACTGCGGTCGGAATTGTGGAGAGTCCAGCTAATATTGAGTTTGTTCCTGACACAAGTGGTGATTTAGGTTCAAATGCAATTCCTGTTCCCAATTCTTGGATGAAACAATTACGAGAAAGAGATTTTGTTGCTTTAAAAGATACCAGAGGCAAGTTTCGTAAGCTACAAGTCGTAAAGGTTAAAAAAGACAAGCTGTTGCTCAGTAGTGAAAAAACGGTGTACATAGGAACGGGAACCAAACTGTTTCCCATGCGTTCGGATTTAGATAAAGGTGTTGTAGGTGAACTTCCTGAGATAGCTAGGTACATTGTTTTGCGCAAGGACGATTTGTTAATAGTTTCAGGAAAAGGTGAGGAAGGAAGCCTCTCTAAATTTGACGGAGAGGGACACTTGATACAGCCAGGTAAGATATCCTGTATCCCCGGTTCTGTGGTTACAAAAGCAAAAGAGGGAGAGCCTATTTTATTTGATGATGGGAAAATCAAAGGAATCGTAGAAGATGTAAGTGATGATTTTTTTACGGTACGTATAAAGAAAGCAAAAGAAAATGGGTCTAAGTTAAAAGCTGAAAAGGGAATTAATTTTCCAACTCTGGATATGGGCATAAGCGGGTTGACGGCAAAAGACAAAAAAGATTTGGAATTTGTTGCCCAATATGCAGATATCGTAAATTACTCCTACATCAACACTGAAGCTGACGTAGTTGAGTTATTGGAAGAAATGGAACGATTGAATGTAAAGGATAAGATAAGTATTATCCTCAAAATAGAAACGCGCTTTGCTTTTAGGAATTTAGTGAAAATATTGCTTGCGGCAATGAAGACAAAGTATTTGGGAATCATGATAGCAAGAGGCGATTTAGCATTGGAGGTAGGGTGGAAAAATATGAGCAAGGTACAGGAAGAAATCTTGTCGTTTTGCAGTGCTGCGCATATCCCTGTTGTTTGGGCTACCCAAGTTTTGGAAAGTTTGGCAAAAAATGGACTGCCATCGCGCTCCGAGATTACAGACACGGCATCTTCGGTTAGGGCAGAATGTGTAATGCTAAATAAAGGCCCTTACATCAACGAAGCCATTATGTTGTTAGATGAAATTCTACGTGATATGGAGCGTTTTCACGAAAAAAAGGAAGGAATGTGGCCAAAAATAGAATGGCTTTGACGTTGTTAAGATGCGGAAACTTGGATGAGAGAGGAGTAGTTACCATTAAAGGATATGACAGACTTAGGGAAAAAGGGATGGAAGAAACAACTAAAGAATGGGTGTCGGTTTGGCTGACACCCATTCTTTAGTTTACATAATGATAGAGGCTGGTAATAAAAGCACACATAGAACATGCAATGACAAAAAACCAGAATAGATAGCCTATTTTTTCTTCTATAGTGTTCATAATATATTATTTATTTGGGGGTTGAGGTTTGATTTATATTTCGAAATTAAGGAATAGAATGCTTCAAAGTTTTGGCTTTTTGTCAGTTGCAGCTAAAAAGATGTAATTGGTAATTTTTTCTTTGTAAACTGCAAAACACCATTACAGGTCAGTAAAGCTTTCTACAAACCTATAATGAAGTATAATGGGAGAATCATAAGGCTATTTACCTTTGCTTTATATTGATTTTCTGTGCTTTATTTTTGTACAAAGTATAGCCGTATGGAATTACAACAAATAGATCAGAAAATTGCAAAAATAATGCGCAGATGGGGGCTGTTGGCGGTTCGTATCTCCTTTGCCATTATTTTCTTTTGGTTCGGTATTTTAAAGCCCTTTGGTTTATCTGCAGCAACAGAACTGTTATTGGCCACTGTAGCTTGGCTGCCCTTTGGAGAGCCACAAACCTGGCTTGTAATTATTGGATGGTGGGAGGTTGTTATTGGTATTACCTTTCTTTTTAGGAGAACAACAAAAATTGCGATAGCACTGTTGTTTCTACAAATGTTGGGCACTTTTATGCCCTTGCTATTTTTACCTGAGGTAACGTTTCAGAACAGAAATTACCTGCTTCCCACATTAGAAGGGCAGTATATCATAAAAAACATATTGATTATATCTGCGGCATTGATTGTAGGAGGAACATTCTACAAGCCAAAAAACAGTCCCTGAAATTTCTAAAAATTCTTAAAGAATAAAGTTCGTTTAGACTAGGGGAGTTCCCTTTAAACGCTTTTCTATCTTTTTCTTCTTTTCAGTGAGACGTTTCATGACATCCATTAAGTTTTCGTCCTTGGTCTCTTTATAAATTTCGTTGATAGAAAGTATAAGTTGTTTTGCCTCTCTTGAAGCAGCGACCCTGTCGCTTGTCGACATATGACTCAAAGTTCTGTTTTCAAACTCCTTTGCCTTTTCTAATAAATCTTCGGTCATTTTTATTTAAAATTAATCTAGATGGGCTAAATATAAGAGTTAGTTTCATATTTTGTGCCTATAGGAGTATTCGATTTTTATATTTATGAATTTATTAAGAATTCGATTACAGGCTAAAAATCAAAAAAACCGGCAATTTTGCCGGTTTTTTTGTGGTACCTCCAGGAATCGAACCAGGGACACACGGATTTTCAGTCCGTTGCTCTACCAACTGAGCTAAGGTACCCCTAATGCCTTTTGCTAAGGCGGGTGCAAATATAATTTCAAATTTAGGATATCCAAACAAAAACTAGAAAAAAGCCATCGGTTTTTTTTCAATTTGTCATCTTTGTAGTATGAACCTGGTTATTGATATAGGTAACACACGTATAAAGTATGCGGTTTTTGAGCATAGAAGAATGAAGTTCTATGAAAGCTCAGAATCGGGGTTATTTTTATCGAGGGTGAAAGAACTCTTTGAATTGTATCCAAAAATCAATCGGGCGCTAATTGCATCAGTTGGAAACTTAGAAGGCAAAGAGCTTGAGATTGTTTCGCTATTCTGCAAAGTACACCTGCTTTCTAGTGATTCCAAAGTGCCGTTCAAGAATAGTTATGCAACCCCTTCAACCTTGGGTATGGATCGTGTAGCGTTGGCTACAGCTGCTTTTTATCAATACCCAAGGGGAAATACGTTGGTTATCGATGCGGGGACATGTATCACATATGACATGATGAACAATTCCGGCGAGTACGTTGGTGGAGCTATTTCGCCAGGTGTACAAATGCGATATAAGGCCATGCATGATCAAACGAACGCACTTCCGCTACTTCAACCAGAGGAAATCTTGGATTTTATCGGAAATTCTACTAAAACGAGTATGCATAGTGGTGTAATAAACGGGGTTTCTCTGGAAATTGATGGGGTGATTAGTCAGTATAAATCTCGCTTTCAAGATTTAACAGTTATTTTAACAGGCGGTGACTCCCATTTTTTTGCTAACCGATTAAAAAATACCATATTTGCGAATTCTAAATTTCTCTTGGAGGGGCTAAATTACTTGCTGGATTACAACAAACGCTAGATGGTTAAGAAATTTTTGATTGCTTTTTTTTGCATAACTGCACATGGCATTTTTGCGCAAAATGGTACGGTATCACCATATTCATATTTTGGAATAGGGGAGTTAAGAAATAATGGAACGGTAGAAAACCAAATGATGGGAGGTATAAGCATGTATGGGGATAGCATACACATTAACCTTCGTAACCCAGCTGCATACTCCAAGTTAAAACTAACTACCTATGCCGTTGGATTGTCCCATACAGAATTTCGACTTGAAGATTTTTCGCAGGAACAGAGTACCTCCGTTACCAATTTGGACTATTTGTCCATTGGTTTTCCGTTGGCCAAAAACTTGGGCTTAGGTTTTGGGATTATGCCTTTTTCTTCCGTTGGATATAATTTGACAGATGAGGTTGAGATTGAAGATGAGCCCAACATAACAAACGTTTTTGCAGGAGAAGGAGGATTAAACCGAGTATACATGTCCCTAGGTTTTGCGCCAACAAAAAACTTAAGTATTGGGGCTACTGCCAATTTTAATTTTGGAAGATTGGAATACCAACGTATCCAAAGCGTGGAAGATGTGCAATTTGGAACCTTGGACAGGCGTGAATCAAGGATTAACGGTTATGACTTTAATTTTTCAGCCAACTATACTCCTACCATCAAAAAGAAATACACCTTGTATACCTCTTTAATGGTGAATACTCAAGGAAACCTGGTTTCGGAAAATACTGAGCGTTTAGGTTCTTTTTCACTGGTCAATGGTCAAGAAATTGAAGTAATCGATGTGGATTTGGATGCAGTGAACCTAAGAAATACGGAGATTAAGATTCCTTTCCGAACAACGGTTGGATTGGGTTTTGGTGAAAATAAAAAATGGTTTCTGGGCGGAGAATACAGTTTTCAGCAGTTCAGTGACTTTCAAAATGAATTCTTAGGATTGGAGAACGTAATCTATAATGACGCTAGCAGTTTTGCATTTGGGGGATATTTTATACCTAGTTATAGGTCACTTTCTAGCTATTTTAAAAGAATTACATATCGGGCTGGAATACGTTATGATGTAAGCGGTCTAGAGGTTAACAACAAAGAGATAAATAATCTTGGCATAACTTTTGGGCTTGGGTTACCGTTGTCCGGAACATCCTTTGATGCCTTTTCAAATTTGAACTTGGGAGTTGAACTGGGAAGAAGGGGAACAACAGATCAAAATCTGATTGAGGAAAATTATATTAAAATAAATGTTGGTTTATCTTTAAACGCAAAATGGTTTGAGAAAAGAAGAATAAATTGATGAAGTTTTTTAAATGTCGATAAATAACCACCAATATATGTTTCATCAAGATGATTTTTTCATGAAAATTTGTACATTAACCACTTTAAAATTAGTAAAATGAAGAAGAAACACTACTTAACGATGTTAGCTGTCATTATGTCGATGGGATTAAGTATGGCTCAAGCACAAAATCCAGAGTGCATGACCAATCTTTCCATTTACGCAGAACATGCTAAGGTAAAAAATTATGATGCAGCTTACGAACCATGGAAAATGGTATACGAAAGTTGCCCGGATATTAACAAGGCGAACTTCTCTTACGGAGAAAAAATCTTGTCCTATAAGATAAAGAATTCATCTGGCACTGATAAGGATGGCTACATTCAAGATTTAATGTCTTTATATGACAATAGTCTTAAGTATTTCCCGAACAAGTTTAGCAAAGCGGGAGTTGCTATAGACAAAGCTCTTTTATCCTATGAAAATAAAATGGCTTCAGATGAAAAGCTTTATGATATTTTGAATGAAGCTTTTGAAGGAGATAGGAAGAATTTTAAGAACCCTAAGGCACTTTATTTATATTTCTCCAGTTTAGTGGATTTGCACGGTTCTGGAAAAAAAGACCTTCAGGAAGTATTTGACACTTATGATGATGTAACTGAAAAAGTTGCAGAAGAAAATAAGAAGCTAACGGCTGTAGTTACCAAATTGCTTCCAAAAGACTCTTTGGGAACATTGACTTCGAAAGAAAAGAGACAATTAAAAGCAGCTACCATAAACTCTAAATCTTATGGTAAGATAGCTGGTAGTATTGATTCTAAATTGGGAGCACTTGCAGATTGTGGGAACCTTATCCCTTTATACAAGAAAAGCCTTGACGCAAAGAAAGGTGATGTTGATTGGGTGAAAAGAGCTGTAGGAAGAATGTTCTCCAAAGAATGTACAGATGATCCATTGTTCAGTGAAATGGTGGAGATTCAGGCAAGTTTGGATCCATCTGCAGATGTATATGTTTATTTGGGAACTTTAAAATCCAAAAATGGAGATAGAAAAGGAGCTATTGCTGATTTTAATAAAGCGGTGGAGTTAGAATCTGATTCCTATAAAAAGTCCAATATCCTATATAAGGTGGCAACTATTGTTAGAAGGTCTAGCAAATCACAAGCCAGAAGCTACGCGCAGAAAGCAATTAATGCGAATTCCTCTAATGGAAAAGCATATCTTTTAATTGCCAACTTATATGCAACTAGTGCCAACGCATGCGGAACAACCCCATTCGAAAAAAGAGCCATTTATTGGAAGGCAGCAGATATGGCCAGCAAAGCGGGAAGAGTTGATCCATCATTAAGCTCAAGAGCGAATCAATCAGCAGCTAGTTACAGGGCAAAAGCTCCGGATAAGACAATGATCTTTAATTCAGGAATGGCCGGTAAAACAGTTACATTCAAATGTTGGGTAGGCGGCAGCGTTAAAGTGCCGAGTTTGTAATGTGAAACAGATAAAAAAAAATAAGCTTGAATATTTTGCCACGGTTTTTACCGTGGCAATCCTTTTTATATCCTGTGCTGATGACTATAAACGAGTGGGAGAAGAGGCGGTTAAACCCGTTTTTCCACAAGGGGTAGCACAAAATTTCACACTTACCTATACAGAAACCATAGATGAAATGAGCACGGAGGACTTATCCAATTCTAGGGTAATTGCCGTGCTAACAAGTCCAATAACAGAGGATTTTGATAACCAAGATTTTAAATATCGTACCTTTCCAGAAGGGCTAAAAGTGGATTTTTTTGATGAAAAAAGTCAAAAAAGTGTTATCACGGCGGACTATGGGATAGTGTATTCCCAAACTAATTTAATAGATCTGCAGGGTAACGTGGTGATTGAGAGCCACGATGGAAAAAAGTTGGAAACTCCCCAGCTCTTTTATGATAGGGCGAACAATTGGATTTTCACCGAGGAAAAGTTTACTTATACAAATCCGGAAGATGGGACGGTAATGGACGGAGAGGGTATGGATTTTAATAGGGACTTTAGTTTCTTTAATGCACACAAAACCTATGGTCTTATGACCTTAAAAGAAAAAGAATAGTATGATTAAATTTCTAAGATATACCGAATATCTATACTTAGCGGTGGCCATTGTTTCTATCTATAAAATAGCCACGCTTTGGAGTGTTGAACCCAGTAGCACCTATATTTTTATATTCTTCGCTGTGGTTTCAGTTGGAATGTTCCTTTTTAGAAGAAGGTATCGTAAACGTTTTGAGCAACGTAAAAAAGATAACCAGCAGTAGTATTGGATACGTCTTTACTTATTATAATTTTTTCTTTATTGTTTTCCGCTTTTTTTTCGGGAATGGAGATTGCGTTTATATCCGCAAATAAAATCCATATTGAAATTGAGAAAAAACAAGAAGGTTTTTTTGCCAAAGTACTGACCTGGCTAACAGAAAAACCCTCTAAATTTATTGCTACTATGCTTATCGGAAACAATATAGCATTGGTCATATACGGTCTGTTCATGGGTGAAGTGCTTATGGCATGGTTTCAAAATGTATTGCCTACTTCTTCTGAGTTCTTAAATGCATTGTTGACCGATTTTAGCCTGTTGTCCCAAACGGTTATTTCCACTTTGGTCATTTTGGTTACTGCTGAATTTTTACCAAAAGTACTTTTTCAAATTTATTCGAACACGCTTTTAAAAGTTTTTGCAATCCCAGCATATTTCTTTTACCTATTATTTTCATTTATCTCGTGGTTTGTGATAAAAGTATCGGATTTTATCCTAAGGGTTTTTTTTAAGACTGATGGTGATGAGGTGCAATTGGCATTTACCAAAATAGAACTCGGTGACTACATTACGGAGCAAATGGAGACAGTGGAAGAGGAGGATGAGGTTGATTCAGAAATCCAGATATTTCAAAATGCTTTGGAATTTTCAACAGTAAAGGCGAGAGAAGTAATGGTGCCCCGTACCGAAATTACCGCTGTTGAAATAGATGAAACTCCAAAAAACCTTACCAAATTATTTTCCGAAACCGGACTTTCCAAAATTTTAGTGTACAAAGAAAGTATAGATGAAATCATAGGGTATGTACATTCCTATGAACTCTTTAAAAAACCTAAAAGCATTAAGAACATTCTCCTGCCGGTCGAGTTTGTGCCAGAAACGATGCTTATCCAGGATATTCTCAATGTGTTAACCAAAAAACGAAAGAGCATTGCCGTAGTGCTGGATGAATATGGTGGCACATCTGGTATAATGACTGTTGAGGACATTATTGAAGAACTGTTCGGGGAGATTGAAGATGAGCACGACACCACAGATTTACATGAAGAACAAGTGAGTGAAAACGTATATAAATTCTCCGCGCGTCTAGAAGTGGACTACATTAATGAAAACTATAAATTGGAACTTCCAAAGAGTGATGAGTACGAAACATTGGGTGGATTGATTATGAACGAAATTGGAGAGATTCCAGAACAGGATTCTGAAATAAAGATAGATGATTTCTTATTTCATATTTTGGAGGTATCCAATACCAAAATCGATTTGGTCAGCGTTCACGTTCTACCTGAAAATTAAGAATTTCCGACTGCTCTTTCACTTTCTTATATGAAAAGAAAATGGTATTTTCGCCCACTGAAATTATAGAAAACAAGTAGTAAAATGGCAATATTAGAGAATATTAGAAAACGAACTACGGTACTGATTTTGATAATCGGTCTCGCTTTGTTCGCATTTGTAATATCAGGAGTCTTCTCAAGCAATGATCTAGGAGGTGGAAAAGTGGGTTCTGCGGTAGCAGAAGTGAATGGAGAAAGTATTTCTATTGATGACTTTAGGAGAAAGGTGGAGATTGCATCCAGAAGATTTGGGCCTAATCTGTCTTCAACCCAATTGGTAAGCCGTGTGTACGACCAAGAAGTAAGGGAAGAAATCTTGGGCCAGCAGTTTGAAGATTTAGGAATCAACGTAGAAAGCGACCAAATCGTAGAGTTTGTTAAGACTTCGGGTTATGCACAGGTCCCTGATTTTCAAGATGAAAATGGAGTTTTTAATGCTGAGGTATTTAAAAGTGCCATTGCTGATTGGAAAGTAAATGACCCTCTTCGTTACGATGCTTGGTTACAGGATGAGAAATCCATCATACAGTCCGCGAAGGAACGTTTGTATTTTAATCTGATCAAAGGAGGTGTTGGGGCCACTTTGACGGAAGGGAAATTGGACTACAGAATGGCGAACGAGAAAGTAGACATCCAGTATGTTCGTGTACCCTACACATCAATACCGGACAGTACTATCCTAGTTTCAAAAAAGGACATAGAGGCTTATGTGAATGAGCACAGAGAAGACTTTAAACAGGAAAAAGCAAGGGATATCCGATTTGTTTTTTTTGAAGAAAAGGCTTCCGTAGAAGATGAGAAAGCCGTGGAAGACGCAATGGTTTCCCTTTTGGACGATACCGTTGAATACGTTCAGGAAAGAAATACTACGGATACCATTCCCGGTTTTAGAAACGCAACAGATGTTGCCGCTTTTTTAGATAGAAATTCCGATAGTAAGTTCGATACTATATTTAAGGCCAAAAAAGATTTACCTGCGGTTGTTGCCGATAGCTTAATGGCTTTGGAAGTAGGTGAAATTTATGGACCCTACCGTGATGGTGACTTTTTCAAGATTTCTAAAATGATGGATAGAAAGGCCAATGGAACCGTAAAAGCAAGTCATATTTTATTCGCTTATGAAGGTGCTGAACGTGCCAATCCAGACATCAAGAGAACCAAAGAAGAAGCAGAAGAAAAAGCGAAAGAAATTTTAGCTGAAGCTAACGAAGAAGGAGCTGTATTTACCACATTGGCAAGAGATAACTCCGATGGCCCTTCGGCACCAAGAGGTGGTGATTTAGGATATTTCCAAGAAGGTGTAATGGCAGATGAGTTCAATGACTTTGCCTTTGGAAACGATGTAGGTACTATAGGTTTGGTAGAAACTCAGTTTGGTTTTCATGTTATCAAAGTGGACGATAAGCAAGATATTGTTCAAGTAGCAACTTTTTCGAGAGAAATAGAGCCTTCAGAAGAGACGATAAATACATTGTTTACAGAAGCTACCAAATTTGAAATGTCGGCTACGGATGGCAAGGCGGATGACTTTGGAGATATTGCTAGAACTTCTGAACATACAGTAAGACCAGTTAATAAGATTAAGGAAATGGATGAAAACCTTCCCGGTCTTTCTGCGCAAAGAGGTATAGTGCAATGGGCTTTTAACGAAGATACCGAAGTTGGTGCCATCAAACGTTTCAATATTAATAACGGATATGCCGTGGTGCAATTGACCAAAAAGTATAAAGAAGGTTTAATGACTTCTGAGGATGCTTCGGCCACTGCATTGCCAAAGATTAGAAAAGAACGTAAAGCAGAAAAAATCATGCTTGCCAATCAAGGCAAAGACATGGATACTTTTGCAAAAGATAATAACGTTACGGTTTCGAACGCTTCTGCGTTGAACATGAAATCTCCGACTATACCAGGTGCTGGACGAGAATCGTTAGTCGTTGGAACTGCGTTTGCTTCAGAGCAAGACAAAGCTTCCGGACTTATTAAAGGAGAAACAGGGGTGTTCAAGGTTAAAGTGACCAAAAGAGAGGAAGCCCCGCAAATTGATAACTTTAGTACGTATGCAAATACACTGAAGACCAGTGCTTCAAACAGGGTTAATGGCGATGTATACAATGCGCTCAAAGAAGGAGCTGAAATAGAAGACAAACGTGCTACGTTCTACTAGTGATAACAAAGCGTTTAAAATATATGAAGCCTCCGTCAGGAGGCTTTTTTTATAGATTCTTTAAAGTACCATATCAGCATAGGGTATAACCGTTTCAAACCCTTTTGCCTTAAAATAACCTGGAACATCTTTATTACCGGTTACCATGATAAAATCACCGCCCCATGCACCAAGACTTTTTACGGCTCCTTGAAAATCAGGAAAAAGTTTTGATTTTACGGTTTTTAATCCCAATACTTTGGATAATAGAGTTTCATGTTGCAACATTAGGGATTCAAACTCTGAAAGTGTTGCCGTATGCACCATCTTCTTGGTAATCGTGGAAACATTAGTAATTAAACCATCCATATCAAATTGCTGCTTTCTGTAGGTCGAGATGGCATCTTTACTACTTTGCTTTTGGTTGAGGTAAACAAAATATATGGAATGGGCAAAAGAAGGCTGAAAGGTAACTTCTTCAACTTGTGTGGTATTATTTTCTTTTTGATACAGAATGGGTCGATTATGCTGCGCACAAGCTATATCGTATCCGCTTCCGCCAAAGGCATTCCATAATAACCGATATGCATCTACTTCTGCCCATTGGGCGATACTATTTATTAGTGTTGAAGATGTGCCCAATCCCCATATTCTTGGAAAAGTAAGCTTGGTTTCCACCTTTAAACCTGATGAATTTTCTAAGAATTGGAAATTTTGTGATTTGGCCTCTGTCAATAATCCAACTAGTGTTTCGGAAACAGATTTATCGGTAGCGTCGATTGTCTTTAGGTTTTTTACATCAAAACGCCCCTTAAACCATGTAGAGTTGTTTTCGTCAAGACTTTCCCATTCTAAAAAACCCGTATCCGTGGTGATTACTTTTAAGGATTGCCCATATCTTGTAGGTATCGCAAGACTCAAAGCGCCATCTAAAACAGCATATTCCCCAGATAGCAATAGTTTTCCGTTACTGTAAAATTCTTTTGGCATCTTTAATTTTCAAATGACAATAACAAAAAATCATTCGCTTTATTGTTAATAAAATCCTTTATCAAGACTTCTTGTTCGATAAACAAATTTGCAAGCGCCGTAGTTGTCATGTTGCCCGTTTTCAGCCAGATGATTTTAGGAGGGCCTCCATATAACGTATTTAAATCGAAAAAATCTGCATCATAAGTTACGATGACAAATTCGTTGGCTTTAGCATATCTCCATACTTCAATATCTGAAGAATTTACAAGATTTAAATCTTTTACAGAAAGGGATTCAGGAAAAATAGGGTGTATTTTTTTTGATAGACGAAAAGAAATGTTTTGGTCAAAAAGTAGTTTCACGAAGCGATATTCAATTTCTTTTCCCTGTTTGCGGCATACGCCAAACAAGCGTTAATTTGCGCTTCGGTCAACTCAGGAAAATCTTCTAAAATCATAGATTTGCTCATGCCGTTTGCCATCCAATTCAAAACATCATAAATGGATATTCTGGTACCCTTTAAAATGGGTTTTCCAAATCTTTTTGAGGAGTCAATCTCTATGTATTTTTCTAGTTTTTCCAAAGTTAAAAGTTGTATTAACGATTTTGATTCAATCCAACAATCTAAGTTAAAGATACAAAAAGCGTACGGTTTAATTTCTAATTTGCTCCAAAGCCTCCCTAACCGAAGCATTGGTTACGGTTTTGTCTTTAAAGTAATCAACAAGCTGTTGCTTTTCGTTTTCCGTTGCACCCATTTGGTTGAGCATATTGAGCAGATGCATTTTCATATGCCCTTTTTGTATGCCCGTGGTTACAAGAGACCGTACTGCTGCAAAATTTTGGGCCAATCCAGCTACGGCAATTACCTGCATCAACTCTTTAGCTGTCGGGTTTTGTAAAATCTCCATGGCTAATTTTACCAAAGGATGCAACGAAGTAAGTCCGCCAACAGTGCCTAGGGCCAAGGGGACTTCAATCCAAAATTTGAAAATGCCATCTTCAATACTGGCATGTGTTAAGCTAGAGTAACTCCCGTCTTTTGCAGCATAGGCATGAACTCCAGCCTCAACTGCCCTAAAATCGTTGCCAGTAGCCAGAACGACCGAATCAATCCCGTTCATGATTCCCTTGTTATGGGTAACCGCTCTGTAAGGCTCGGCTTTTGCAATTTCTACGGCTCGAACCATCTTCTCTGCAAACTCATTGGGTGAAATGGTATCTCCGTCCAGTGCTTCAACTGGGCAACTTACTTCCGCTTTCACCAAACAGTTGGGGACGTAGTTGGACAAAATGCTCATGACAACCTCGATTGCCTTTTCCTCATCGGTGAAATCAGCGTAGGAAGCAGCTCCCTCTTGCAACGTTTTGGCAAACTGTTCCAAACAGGAGTTGATAAAGTTAGCGCCCATAGCGTCCAAAGTCTCGAAAGTGCAGTGCAATTGATGGTATCCATCAATTTTATCGCTAAGGTCCCTAAGTTGGATATCGCTGACACCTCCGCCACGTTTTTCCATACTTTGGGTAATGGAAGCAGTGTCCTTATAAAAACTAAGTTTTATGGTATTGAAAAATTGACGCAGTTTAGTGGTATCGCCCTTAAAGATAAAATGAACCTGCCCTACTTTTTCCGTACCTAGTATTTCGGATGTAAAACCGCCTCGTTCCAACCAGAATTTGGCAGCCTTGCTTGCTGCTGCAACAACGGAACTTTCTTCAATTGCCATGGGAATGGCGTAAAGCTTTTCATTGATCAAAAAATTTGGAGCAACCGCAAAGGGTAGGTAATAATTGGAAACGGTGTTTTCTATGAACTCATCATGAAGCTTTTGAACAGCTATGTCACTGTTCCAATACCGCTCTAATACTTTTTTTGATTCCTCAGGGTTCTTAGTGTAATTGGTAACTAACCAGTCAATTTTTTGATTTTTGGAAAGCTTGGAAAACCCTTCAACAGGAGTGCTCATAATGTTTGGTTAAAGGCCTCAAATATAAGGATAATGCGATTTTTCATTGTACTAATGCAATTTTTCATTGTATTTAGTTCATGCTATAATCGTATTGAAGGACAATTCTTGTTACAATTGTAACATCAAAGTTTATATTCTGAATAAATATTAGTAAACTTGATAGTTTTTAATCAATTTTTACCTTCATGAGAAAACAGTTCCTTCTGTTCCTGTCCGTTTTCGGACTTTTAACCGTAACAATAGCCCAAAAGAAAAAAATAGCCCTAGAAGATATCTGGGGAGGTACATTTAGAGCTGAATATATGGATGTGCTCCGTTCCATGAAAAATGGAGATCAATATACAGTTCTAAATTTTAACCGTTCGCCGCGTTCCAGTAGTTTGGATAAGTATGACTATAAGTCTTCTGAAAAAGTAGAAACCATTGTGGCTTCTTCGGACGAAGTTCCTTTTTTTAGTTCATATACGTTTAGCGCAGATGAATCCAAGATAATTTTGGCCACTGAAACTGAACCGATATTCAGACGATCTAAACTGGGAATATATTATGTGTACGATGTAGCCAGTAAAGCTGTTGTAAAGATTTCGGATGAGAAAATTCAAGAACCATTGCTTTCACCAGATGGCTCAAAAGTAGCGTATGTGCGAGATAACAATCTGTATGTTTTTGAAATCGGAATAAACAGCACAAAACAAATTACCACTGATGGCAATAAAGGGACCATAATAAACGGGGTAACGGATTGGGTATATGAAGAGGAGTTTGCCTTTGTACGTGCTTTTGACTGGAACAGCAACGGAACCAAAATTGCGTTCCTCCGTTTTGACGAAACCAATGTACCTCATTTTTCAATGGACGTATATGGTCAGGAATTGTATCCGTATCAACATGAATTCAAATATCCCAAGGCAGGTGAGGAAAATGCAAAAGTCACCTTGCACATGTACGATATGGCTTCGGGAAATACATCGGACATTGATTTAGGCGACGAACATTATGTGCCTAGAATAAAATGGATGAACAATCCGGATTATTTGAGTGTTCAGACCCT
Organism: Bacteroidota bacterium; assembly: GCA_039030475.1. Classification (GTDB taxonomy): domain Bacteria; phylum Bacteroidota; class Bacteroidia; order Flavobacteriales; family Flavobacteriaceae; genus Flagellimonas. The sequence continues at coordinate 32,107 of JBCCEC010000001.1, read as the reverse complement.
TAATCGTCATCAAGACCATTTAAAACTTCATGAGGTCAATGCAAAAGACGGCTCAGTTTCAATATTGATAGAAGAGAAGGATAATGCTTATGTCGATGTTACCGACAACCTTACTTTTTTAGCAGATGATAGTTTTATCTGGACCAGTGAAAAAGATGGGTATAACCACATCTATCTTTATAATGAAGATGGAAAATTAATGAACCAGGTTACCCAAGGAGAATGGGAAGTGACCAATTACTACGGTTACGACCAAAATGAAGATAGAATTTATTACCAATCCACAGAAAACGGTTCTATAAACAGAGATGTATACAGCATTGGAACGAACGGAAAGAAAAAGAAAAGATTGACCACGAAAGAAGGGACCAATGCAGCGGACTTTAGTGCTAACTATACCTATTTCATCAACACATTTTCTGATGCCACCACGCCTTATCAATTTACATTGAACACAGCTTCGGATGGTGAAGCGGTAAAAGAAATTAAGAACAATTCGGTTTTGGACAGTAAACTAGAGGAATATGAATTAAGTCCAAAAGAATTCTCCACCATCAATATCAACGGGAACAATTTGAATATGTACATGATCAAGCCCGTAAATTTTGATGAGACCAAAAAGTATCCACTTTTTATGTTTCAATATAGTGGGCCAGGTTCGCAGCAGGTAGCCAATAGATGGTTTGGATCTAATGACTACTGGCACCAACTATTGGTTTCAGAAGGTTATATCGTTGTATGCGTTGATGGTCGTGGAACGGGATTAAAGGGTCGTGACTTTAAAAAAGTAACGCAAAAAGAATTGGGTAAGTATGAAGTTGAAGATCAAATCGCTGCGGCAAGAAAACTGAGCGAACTACCGTATATAGATGAGAATAGAACAGGTATTTGGGGATGGAGCTATGGAGGCTTTATGTCTACCAATTGTTTGCTAAAAGGAAATGATGTCTTTGAAATGGCCATTGCGGTGGCACCTGTAACCTCATGGAGATTCTATGATACCATTTACACGGAACGCTATATGCAGACGCCACAAGAGAATGCCAGTGGATATGATGATAATTCTCCGTTCAATTATCCAGAACTTTTAAAAGGGAAATATTTATTAGTGCACGGTTCTGGCGATGATAATGTGCATGTGCAAAACACCATGCGCATGATCGAAGCATTGGTACAAGCCAACAAACAATTTGATTGGGCCATTTACCCAGATAGAAACCACGGAATCTATGGTGGAAATACACGATTGCACCTGTATACCAAAATGACCAATTTCATCAAAGAGAACCTATAATCTAACACAATAAATATATGTCAGACATTGTAAAACCTGCACACAAGAAAGAACTTTTTGGACATCCTGTTGGGCTATACGTGCTCTTTTTCACGGAAATGTGGGAGCGTTTTTCCTATTATGGAATGAGAGCCCTTCTAACGCTCTACATGACGGCAAAAACTTTAGAAAATAATCCTCAAAGTGGATTGGGCTGGACGGTTACAGAAGCGCTTGCACTTTATGGGTGGTATACCATGTTGGTCTATGTAATGAGTATTCCAGGTGGTTTTTTAGCCGATAGGTACCTGGGGCAGAAAAAGGCGGTAACTATAGGTGCCATACTTTTGACAATCGGCCATGGTATTTTGGCCATAGATGACCTTTGGGCCTATTATACAGGTCTCGGTTTTGTGATTTTGGGTGTTGGTATGCTTAAACCCAACATATCCACTATGGTTGGAGGTTTATATGGCAAAAAAGATATTAGAAGAGATAAAGGTTTTAGTATATTTTATGTTGGGATAAATTTAGGCTCTTTCCTCGCGTCCTTATCTGTAGGATTGGTTGCCAAGGCTTACGGTTGGCACTACGGATTTGGTATGGCAGGAATAGGAATGCTCTTGGGACTACTTGTTTATTTATATGGACAACGCTATTTGCTTCATGTAGGCAACCCTCCAACAGTGGAAGAAAAATCATCCGATATAAGTCTTGGCGAGCTTTTTTCACAGCTATTCAAATCTCCATTACAATTGGGAATTGTGGTCTTACTTTTGGCCTATTCAATCTATGCTGGATTTACCTATGAAGGACCAGATAATTGGGGCTTTGGTGTTCTGTTTATTTTTCTTTCCCTTATCACGGGTATGATGATGATGATCTATAAAAATCTAAATGGAAAGGTTGAGAAAGATAAGTACGTCGTTTTGTTATTGTCCCTTTTAATGGTAATTGTTTTTTGGGGATGTTTTGAGCAAATGGGCGGTTTAATGAACCTGTATGCGCAAGAGAAAACAAATCGAATGTTATTGGGTTGGGAAGTTCCTGCTGCATGGTTTCAATCTGCCAATCCTGGATTTATAATTTTGTTCGCAGTTGGAGTTGCCAGTTTTTGGGCTAGAAGAAAACTAAAAGGAAAAGAGGCTACTTCTTTATTCAAAATGGCAGTAGGGGTAATCATTATGGGTGTTGGTTTTGCATATATGGTTTTTGCATCCCTTCAGTATGAAGAAAATGGAAGTTCAGCAATGTACTGGTTGGTACTCGCCTATCTATTCCATACACTTGGGGAGCTTTGTTTATCACCGGTATCCTTGTCGTTTTTCACAAAATTGGCACCTGTAAGATATATGGCCTTAATGATGGGAGTATATTGGGCTGCTACTGGACTCGGAAATAAAGTGGCCGGTGTTATTGGCGAAAGTTCAGTAAAAGCAGGTGAGCTTAAAGTATTTGGGGGGCTCTTTTTGTTCGCCGTACTTTTTGGCTTATTGGTACTTTTACTGTTGAAGCCATTGAAACGATTGACGCACGGAGCGGAAGATCAAGAAACTGTTATTCAGGATTAGTAAATAAAGAGAAGCGACACATTAATTCTTATTGTCATAACTAAAAGTATAACTTCCCTTTTCACGAGTGCTGTGGAAAGGGATTTCTCTTTTACTACAGGTAGTTTTCCAACGTGCTATATAACTTGTAAAATTGTTTCCGTCTGCAATTACTGTTTTGGGTTGGATGGAATCAATAATCCGCTCTAGATTTATTTTTGGGGATTGGGTCAATACTAGAAAATCTGGATTTTTCTTTTGAGGATAAACCCCAGTACTGTCCAAAATGTATAAATATTTTTTGCCAAGCATAAAGCTATGTTTTAATGGAACAAAGCTTACAGAGGCATTCCGCTCTGCTACTTTATAATTGTCAACTACTGCTATTATAGCAAGGCTGTCGGTGGTGTATACCGTTAAAGAACTGCCTTTTTGATGCAATAGTGAAGTATTCTTCGATTTATGGAGCAAAACAAAATTTTCGGTATCCTGTAATCGGAATTGATTCCAAATATTCCATCCTTGGAATACAATAATTCCAAATAGCAATGGAAGAACACTTCTGAATTTTGGTTTGGAAAGAAATAAAACGAGAGAAATTATAATGACATATCCCAAAATCATTTGGACACCATCAAATGGAATATTTTTAACGATGAAGCCCTCTTGATGTGCAACCCAATCAATAATAGCGTTCATAACTTTAATGACTGAATTGTAAACCTGAACCATAAAATCTGGTAGGCTGCCCAATAGCGATAGTATGATCACTAGAATTCCGAGCCCTAAGATCAATCCCAAAAAAGGAACTATCAATAAATTGGAAACAAAGAACAAAGCAGGAAACTGATGAAAATAAAAAAGACTGATGGGAAGGACCCCCAATTGCGCCGCGGCACTTACTGATAACAACTGCCAAATCTTACGAACAATGTAGTTGTTGGGAAACCAAAAACGTTGCAGTTTTGGATAGATCCATACGATGGCAAAAACAGCTGCATAACTCATCTGAAAACCTACTTGGAATAAAAAAAGCGGTTTAATCAGTAAAATAAAGAGCATGGATAAGGCAACAATGTTGAATGAATTCGTTGGGCGGTTCAAGTACAGGGCGTAAGCAAAAAATGAGAACATGGTTACTGCTCGTACTATAGATGGAGAAAGTCCAGCTATAAATGCATAGCTCCAAAGTAAAACCACTATAAGTACCAACTTAAGCGTCCTTCCTTTTGGAATTCGCTCCAAAGGGGATAACAAAAACTACAGTAACAACAATAGAATGCCAATATGAAGTCCAGAAACTGCTAAAATATGAACGGCTCCAGCATCGATATAGCTGTTATAGGTTTCCTCTGAGATATCGCTTCGTTGACCTAATAAAAGTGCTTGAATAACACCTAATTCATCTTTGCCAAAGTTCTCTTGCTTTAATTTTATGATGATATCTTCCCTTAAATTAGCGGCTAACCCTTTAAGCGTAGTTGATGCTGTATTCTTTGATATAATTGCTTCGGGATAAGCTTGGATTTGATGATATATTCCTTGCTTTTCCAGATACTTTTTATAGTCGAATTGATGTGGATTACGTGGAGCGGCAATACTGTTGGCGGATGAAAAAACGAACAGCTCATTGTCAACCTGAAGCTTTTGTCTAGCAGAATCTACAGATAGGCTCAAAATTATCTTTCCAGAACTTCTTTTATTTTCAAGAGAGAGTACCTTGGCTATATAGCGCTGTGAATATTGATTTGGCTTGAGTTTTTCTTCAATCTTAAGTTCCCATAGATTTTGTTGCTCAATATTTTGTTTTGAATAATGATTCGGTAAATCTTTGCTTTTAGCCAAAGTAACAATGAAAATACCAAGCGTTAACATGGTGAAGATTGTGGTCAGCTCAAAAAATGGAAACCCTTCGCGATGCTGTTTTTTATAAGTCCAATAAAGAGAAGGCAGTAAAACAATAGTGGTAGTAAACGAAAATAATGCGGCTATCTCAAAAGTGAAACCGATTACAATCCCTACGATAAGGCATAGGGTCAATTTTATAGAAACAAAACTGAAAAACTGCATTATAAAAACCGCGTAGCCTTCACGAAAGCATAGTTCCAGTAACCTTCACGCAAGGAAGAAACGATTACACCTCTTGATGTTGTGGAGTGGATGAACTTTATATCATCTCCTTTTACATCGACCACAAGTCCAACATGATTGATGCGTTTTCCACTTTTACCAGTCCTAAAAAAGAGAAGGTCACCTTTTTGGACCTGAGGGATTTTTATTCGCTTTCCTTCTTCAGCCATTAAATACGAAGCTCTGGGAAAAATGATATCATTTTCTTTAAGCGAAACATACAAAAGTCCAGAACAGTCCATTCCTTTCTTTGTAGTACCGCCATATTTATACCGTGTTCCCGAAAAAGTCATGGCAGTGGCGACAATATTATCCGCCTTTGTGTCTTTCCTTTTTTCTTTTTTTGGTTTTACGACAGGTATACTTTCTTCTTCTTTTGACCCTTCAACAGAAATGGTTTTAGGAGTGCGGTAGGTTCTTTTTTTCTTGGTTGTACCACAACCAAAAACAAGCAAAATAGCGATAAGATAGAGGGCTCTATGTAACATCCAAGAATAGCTTTTAATTCTTGGGCACTAAATCTAAGCATTTTCCGTGATTAATTTAGCTGCTAATTGACTGGCGCCCTTTCCGCCCAATTTTTTTCTTAGCGCGTCGTAATCTTTCAATATAGAATTCCTTTTACTCCCATCAATTATTTCTGATAGCCCTTCTTTAAGGTTTTTAGTTGTTAATTCACTTTGAATCAATTCTTTAACAGCCTCTTTATCCAAAATTAAATTCACCAAAGAAATGTAATCGAGCGTAATAATTCGCTTTGCAATCTGATAGGAAATCCAATTTCCTTTATAACACACGACTTGAGGGATGCCAAAAAGTGCCGTTTCTAAAGTTGCGGTGCCACTTGTGACCAATGCTGCATGCGAATGTTTTAAGAGCGAGTAGGTTTGATTAGAGACATAATGGATGCTCTTATCCTTTAAAAAGGCGGTATAAAAACTATCGGGTAAACTTGGAGCACCAGCAATTACAAATTGGTATTCTGGAAAATTATCGCTCACAGAAAGCATGATTTCCAACATTTTCTGGACCTCTTGCTTTCTACTTCCCGGCAGCAATGCAATTATTTGCTTTTTTGGATCTAATCCATTTTCTTCCCTGAATATAGATTCATCAATAATTTTGGTGTTTTCTATGGCATCGATTAAAGGATGGCCCACAAAATGTACAGGGTAATTATGCTTCTTCTCGTAAAAATCTTTTTCGAAAGGAAGTATCACGTACATGTTATCGATATCACGTTTTATCTTTTTAATTCTCCCTTCCCTCGATGCCCAAATTTGTGGGGATATGTAATAATTGGTGTTGAAATTATTCTTTTTTGCCCATTCAGCTATCCGAAGGTTAAAGCCCGAAAAATCGATGAAAATTAGTTGGTCGGGATTAAACCTTTCGATATCTTCTTTACAAAAAGAAATATTCTTGAAAATGGTTGGAATGTTCTTGATAACTTCCAAAAAGCCCATAAAAGCCATGTCTTTATAATGCTTGGCTAAATCACCTCCCGCTTTTTGCATTAGATCACCTCCCCAACAACGAATATTCGCATCGGCGTCTTGCTCTTTCAGGGCCTTGATGAGATTAGACCCGTGGAGATCCCCCGAAGCTTCACCAGCTATTATGTAGTATTTCATTAGTTAAGTTCAAGTTTCAAATACAAGTTCAAACTCAAATATCAAGTTCAAGTTCAAATTTTACCTATTAAGCTCAAGTTTTAAAATTGGGTTGAAGGATGTGTGTTTTATAGTTTATTGAAATGCCCATACCGATTTTAAATTAAATTTTTCTTTTGGGTTACGTATTAAGTACATATTATTTGACCCTTGACCCTTGACCCTTGACCCTTGACCCTTGACCCTTGACCCTTGACCCTTGACCCTTGACCCTTGACCCTTGACCCTTTTTCAAAAAACCTTATAATACAAAATAACCAACGCAGTGAGCAAGGTTGCAATCATAACTCCTCTGGCCCTATAATCTCTTTTTAAACGCAAGAAACCAAAAAAAGCAACTAAATTCAGGATGGCGCCCAATGCCAACAAACTTCCTATGTGTTCTTGGGCAACGGCAGCTTCAAATGTCTCTACAATACTTAAATCGGAAAAAATCAAGATGTAAAGTAGTGTTCCCAACGTATTGGCTATAATCCCAACGGCAAAACCAATTAAAACTTCTTTTTTATTTTTCATTTAGACTCCAGTTGTTTACTTGCGGAATTACATGGTGCGCGGTAAGATCAAATTGTGTAGGTACAATTGAAACAAATCCCTGCGCTAAAGCCCATTCATCGGTATCCTCACCTTTGTCCAGTAATTCAAATTCACCGGTAAGCCAGTAATAGTCTTTACCCGTAGGGCTCATGCGCTTGTCAAATTTCTCTTTCCAATTGGCCCTTGCTTGTCTACAGATTTTGATTCCTGAAGGTTCATCATTGCTTTTGGGAATATTTACATTCAGCACAGTTCCACTGGGTATACCATGTTCCAACGCTTCTTGAACTATTTTCTTTACCGATTTTAGGGAGTGGCTAAAATCAGCATCCCAAGAATAATCACATAATGAAAAGCCGATTGCAGGAACCCCTTCGATTCCGGCTTCTATTGCTGCGCTCATGGTGCCAGAGTAAATTACATTTATCGAAGAATTTGAGCCATGATTAATACCGCTAACACAGATATCTGGCTTTCTGTCCAATATTTCCTGTAGTGCCAATTTAACACAATCCGCAGGCGTACCGCTACAACTATACTCACTGGGAGCACCTTCATCTTTATCGATGATAACTTTTTTGGAATAAAGCGTATTATCTATGGTTATGGCGTGTCCCATTCCTGATTGAGGGCTGTCAGGAGCGACAACGATTACCTCTCCTATCTGTTTCATTACCTTAATTAAAGCCCTAAGTCCGGGAGCAGTAATTCCATCATCATTAGTAACTAAGATGAGTGGTTTTTTCATAAGATATAATTAAAGTCGTAAAAATACGTTTTTCATAAGGATATGAACCTCTAGGCGTTTAACAAAAAATTAAAAACCACGATTCATACTGGCACGGTTTTTTCTGTATCTTAGGGAATTCGTATGAAAAAGAAAGAAGGATAACGTAATGACGGTTTGACATTAATATGTCAATTGATTTCGTTCCCAAATAAACACACCTCTTATGAAAAAGAATTTTGTTCTTGGCTTATTAGTTATACTTATCGCAGTTGCCTCCTGCAGTTTTACAAATAAATCTTTTGAGAACGATGACAAGGATAAATTGTTGTTGGATTTGATAACCTACGTCTTGGAACGTGGCCACTATGAACCAAAAGACTTAAACGACAACTTCTCTTCAAATGTCTTCGATGATTTTATCGAAATATTGGATCCGACCAAAAGATATTTTTTGGCAAGTGATGTAAGGGATTTCGAAAAGTATAGGTTTCAAATTGACGATGAAATCAAGAATACGGATATCACATTCTTCAATATTGTTTATCAACGTTTAATGAAACGTATGAACGAAGCAAAGGACATCTATAAAGAAGTACTTTCCCAACCGTTTGATTACACAATTGAGGAGAGTATCAATATAGATTATGAAGATCAGGAATTTGCTTCAAATAAAAAGCAGTTAAAAGAGCGTTGGAGACAGCAATTAAAATACAATACCCTTGGTGTTTTTGAAAATAAAGTAGAAAATAGAATCGCAGAATCGAATCAGTCACAAACAGCTGAAGTTTCTACTGCATTTAGGTTCAATGAAATTCCAACATCTGTAGATAAGGTGGCAACAGAAGAAGAAGCTCGGGAAAACACGATGAATACGTTGGATGAGTTCTTCGATTTTGTTAACGATTTAGAACGTAAGGATTGGTTTGTGCAATACATTAATACTATTGTTGATGAGTTTGATCCTCACACCTATTACTTTGCCCCAGACGACAAGGAAAAATTTGATATCGGGATGTCCGGTAAGTTCGAAGGTATTGGTGCTAGGCTTCAAAAAAAGCCTGAAGGTGCCAGAATCATGGAAATTATATCAGGAGGGCCGGTCTGGAGAGCGCAAAGCTTGGAAGTTGGGGACGAAATTTTAAAAGTTGGTCAAGACGGTAACGAACCTACCAATATAGTAGGCATGCGCTTGGATGACGCTATTAAGTTGATAAAAGGTCCTAAGGGAACCGTAGTAGATTTAACGGTAAGAAGAGTTGATGGTACTGTTGAGACAGTTTCCATTACTAGAGATGTAGTGTTATTGGAGGAGTCTTACGCAAAATCTGCCAAGGTGAAAGAAAAGGACCATAACTACGGTATTATCAATCTCCCAAAATTCTATGTTGACTTTGAGGACTATACCGAAAGAAATGCAGCCTCGGATGTAGCGAAGGAAGTAGAGCGATTAAAACAAGAAGGCGTAGAAGGAATTATACTGGATTTAAGGGACAATGGTGGTGGTTCGCTAAAGACCGTAGTCGAAATGGCAGGTCTTTTTATTGAGGATGGCCCTATCGTACAAGTACGATCTTCTGGTCAAAGAAAAGAAGTTCACGAAGATAAGGATGAACGTATTCAATGGGATGGACCATTGGTGATATTGGTCAACGAACTTTCAGCATCGGCTTCGGAGATTTTGGCTGCTGCTATGCAAGATTACAAACGTGCAGTTGTTATAGGAAGCAAGCAGACTTTTGGAAAAGGAACCGTTCAAAATGTAATTCCTCTGGATAACATTGTTCGAAGTAATGAACATGGTGACTTAGGAGCTATTAAGTTGACTACACAGAAATTTTATAGAATCAATGGTGGATCTACGCAGTTGGAAGGCGTAAAAAGTGATATTGTTGTACCGGACAGGTATAGCTACATTGATCTTGGAGAAAGAGATCAACAAAATCCTTTAGGTTGGGATAAGATTACTCCGGCCGAATATAAAATTTGGGACGGTTATATCGATTTTGAAACTACAGTTGAGAACAGCAAAAAAAGAATGGCAAACAACCAACAGATCAAGTTGATCGAAGAAAATGCAAAATGGTTGAAGGAACAACAAGAAGAGACTGTGGTTTCTTTAAATTATGACGCCTATACCGATAGGGGTGAAGAAGCAAAAAAGAAATCGGAATACTTTAAAACACTAAGGGATTATGATTCCCATTTGACCTTTGAATCGTTAAAGTACGAAACAGAACTCTTTGTACAGGATTCCGTATTGCGTGAGAAGCGGAATAGATGGCACAAAAACCTTGCAAAAGATATTTATGTGGAGGAAGCAGTAAACGTGCTAAAGGATTTGCAATTGAACAACATCAAAAACAACGAAAGAAAGTTGGCAAGTGTAAAGGGATAGTCTATTTACGGGTACAGATATACGAAAGCTGCTTCATATGAAGCAGCTTTTTTTTTATTCCTATCTATCTTCAGGCAAAATAGTAACAGTAATTTGATTCCGATTTTCAAGGTTATTATAAATAAAGTATGTTTATGTTGAATGAAAAATAAGACACTTTATACCCTACTGTTTGTAATTTGCGTAGTTGGATTTTGGTTGTTTGAGAATTTTTATACTCCTGCAACCTATTCAGATCCTAATTCAAGAACGGATGCATCTCCTGTTGCAACAGATTTTTTGCCAAGCTCCACTACAGGAGCGATTATACAGCATGATTATTTTATGCTCTCCTACAGCGAGCCACATGAACAGGCAGAATGGGTGGTTTATGAGCTCAAGCAAAGTCATTTGACCTATGACGATAGGCAGAGGCCTTATTTTATAGAAGACCCAAAAGTGGCCACTAAATCTGCGGATTGGAGGAATTATAGAGGGTCAGGTTATGATAGGGGACATCTCTGTCCTGCAGGGGACAGACGTTTTTCTGAATATGCCTATAACGAAACCTTTTATACAAGTAACATAAGTCCTCAAAATCGAGAATTTAATGCTGGGATTTGGAATAGATTAGAGCAAAAGGTTCGTTTTTGGTGTAAAAAGTACGGTGATTTAACTATCATAACAGGTGGTGTTTTAGAAAGTGGGTTGGAAGAAATAGGAAGCGAGGACGTGGATGTTCCCAATAAATTCTATAAAGTTATTTTTAGAAAAGATGGAAATTCGGTAAAAGTGCTTTGCTTTTTGATTCCGAATAAAGAGAGCAAAAAATCACTGAAAAGTTTTTTAGTCCCAATAGACAGCATTGAGGAAATAACTACCATCGATTTTTTCAAAAACAAATCCGAAACTTGGCAAAAAAACCTTGAAAGTATAGTGGATGCTTCGGGGTGGACTTTTTAAATTCCGTCCTTTAAACGGTTGGAGTCCAGTTTTAGAAAAATAAAAAGCAACATGGTAAAAAAGATAAGTCCAGAGCCACCGTAACTAAAAAATGGCAAAGGAACCCCTATGGTGGGCAATAGCCCTATTACCATGCCTATGTTTATAAAATAATGGATAAGCAGTATAGAAATGACGCCATAGCCATACATTCGGCTAAAATCGTTTTTCTGTCTTTCCGCAATAAAAATAAGCCTTAAAAAGAAAAAAGTGAACAGTAGAATTACAGTTACCGTTCCTATAAACCCCCATTCCTCTCCTACAGAACTAAAAATATAATCGGTATGTTGTTCTGGTACAAAATCCCCTTTGGTACGCGTACCCTCTAAAAAACCTTTTCCAAAGAACCCACCAGACTCTATGGCTTTTTCAGATTGATAAGTATTGTAACCAATGTTCTTCCGAATCTCCTCTAGTTTACCCTCATCCTTTTCCAAACGTAACCACAAAGCAAAACGGTCACGATGCCTTTGTTCAAAAACATTTTCAAAAATAAAATCGACCGAAAGCGAGAATAGAATAGACAAAACAACTATCCCTCCTAGCGGTAACAAAGGTATTTTTGTAGATTTTTTCTTGAAAACAAAAATGACACCTGTCACAAGTCCTAAAGCAATCGCTATCCAGACGGTTCCAAACATCAACGTTGTGGCAAACAGCGCAACCATTACCAATATGATTCCGAGATAATATAGTGGGAACCCCTCTCTAAACAAGACGAAAAAAAGTGAAAAGTAGATAAGCGAACTTCCCGGGTCTGGTTGTGGTAATATTAAAATGGCTGGTAAAAGAATAATCAAAAAAGCGTATAGCTGATGCTTTCGGTTCTTTATATCGGTCTGAATATCACTTAAATACTTTGCCAAGGCAAGAGCGGTGGTTACTTTGGCGAGCTCAGAGGGTTGTAGGTTGAAAAAACCTAAGTCGTACCAAGATGTGGCTCCCGCAATTGTTTTTCCAAAGAGGAACAGTCCCAAAAGCAAGAACATGGAAATGATATAAAAAATAGAAGCAAAACGCTCGAAGAAATTGGTTTCGATAAATAGGACAAGCACAATTCCTGCGCTTGCTACCCCTATAAAGAAAAGCTGCTTGCCATAAAGTGTGGAAAAATCAAAAATTGAAGCGTCTGGATCGCTTAGGGTTGTGGAATAAATATTGATCCAACCAATAAAAATCAAACAAGCGTAAAGAAAAATGGTAAGCCAATCTATTCTTCCAAAAAGCCCTCTACCAGACATATTCATTAATCTTGAAAGGTTCGCCACTATATGGTTTTGCGTATTCGTGTTCCAATGTTTTTTCGAACATACGTTTCTCCATATCCTTTCGGGTGATTTCGCCCTTCACATATTTTTCAATCAATAAAGAAGCAATGTGACCAGCATAGCGCGAACCATAATATCCATTTTCAATGTAAACGGCCAAGGCTATTTTTGGATTGTCAACAGGGGCAAATGCTATAAATACGGAATGATCTGTAAGTTGCATACGCTCGCCGTTGATCCTAACAAAATTCTCAACGGTCCCTGTTTTTCCAGCGATTTCGATATCGGGTATTTGAACCCATCTTCCAGTACCAAATTTGTATACGTTCGCCATACCATCAATTACTGGCTCAAAATGTTCCTTATCAATAGTGGTTTCGCGTCGCTCTGTAAACCGCGAGTCAATTGCACCGGTAGAACCCACATTTTTGATGATATGCGGTGTATAATAAAAACCGCGGTTGGCTATGGCAGCCGTCATGTTGGCAAGTTGCAATGGAGTAGCCGCAACTTCTCCTTGTCCTATAGCGTTTGAGATTATTGTTGAGGAGCCCCATCTTCCATCGCCATACCATTTATCATAAAAGCCTTTTCCAGGGATTCTTCCAGGGCGTCCGGTTGGAATATCGGTACCTAAATAGCTGCCAAGCCCAAAACTTTTCATATGTTTTTCCCATACATCCATACCTTTGTCCGTAGAGGGGAAATGTTCATAGATTTTTCTGAATGTTCCGGCAAAGTAAGCATTACAGGATTGGTAGATTCCCGAATTCATATCGCGGATACCACCGCCACAATGGCATCCCTTCTTTTTACTGCCTACGTAGAAACCATTATAGCATCTAAACTTACTTTCAGGAGTTATTGCGCCTTCTTGTAATGCCACCAGGGCGTTCATGATCTTAAAGGGAGAACCAGGTGAAGGTTCTGCTAAAATTGACCGGTCCCATGTGGGTTTTGAAATGGTATCGTAATGTAGTTTGCTGTAGTTTCTAGAACGTTTTCTGCCCACCAAAAGTGCTGGATCATAGGTTGGTCCGGAAATCATTGCCAATATTTCCCCAGATTTTGGTTCAATAGCTACAATGCCCCCTCTTTTTCCATGCATCAATCGTTCTCCATATTCTTGAAGCCTTTTGTCCAATGTAATATGGATTTCTTTCCCTTGCTCTGGTAGGGTGTCCAGTTTACCATCTTTATAGGGGCCAATATCTCTATTAAAACGGTCTTTTTGAATAAACTTAACTCCTTTTCGCCCTCTTAGAATTTCTTCATATTGTTTTTCAATTCCAGTTCTTCCTTTTAGCTCACCAGCTACATAATAAGGATTGTTCTCTAAATCACGTTCATTGACCTCACTAATGTAGCCTAGTACATTGGCAGCACTATTGGTGTCATAATAGCGCAGAGACCTTTTTTGGATATAAAAACCAATAAAATGCCTCATTTTTTCTTGAAGCCTTGCATAATCTTCCTTGGATAATTGAGGAACCAGAACGGACGGCAATCTTGGTGAATAGATTTTTGCTTTTTTCATCTTATCAATAAAAGAAGCTTTGTCTATACCCAAAAGTCCACAAAACTCTAAAGTATCCAATGGTTTCACCTCCCGCGGAATCACCATTACATCATAAGCAGGTTGGTTTGCTACCATGAGCTCACCATTCCTATCGTATACATACCCTCTTTCGGGGTAATCGTAAATAGCTTTAATTGCTGGATCTTCTAACGTTTGATTGGGCGAAAAACTAAAGAGCTGCAAATATGAAAGCCTGCCAATAAAGGTAAATCCTATGATGACAATGATAGAGGATAGTAACAGTTTTTTCATAGACAGCCAAGTTTTAATTACGCCACATAGTATTTCAACGAAATTGTATGGGTTTTATTCGCTTTTTGGACTAAAAAGTGAACTAAATAGCGTACATACGAACAAAGTTACGATACCGGTGGCAAAAACCTTTTTTAAAATCAGAAGGATATGGGATAAACTTAACATTTCAAAAGTAAAGAATACAATTTGATGGAGTAAAATTAAGAGCCCCAAAAAGGTAACACGCTGTATCTTGGTAGTATTTTTAAAACTGAAGTTTTGAAATTCATAATTGACCCCAAAACAAAATCGCATAATAATTGGTCTTACAAATGCTACGGATAACGTTGCGATTGCATGGAGCGCCATGGTATCCGAAAAAACATCGATCATAAAGCCAAGAAAGAAGGCAGTTAGCATGAATACGCCCCTGTTTCCCTTGATAGGGTACCAGTATAAAAATAGTACATACACCAAAGGATTTATAAAGCCGAGAAAGTTTAAGGTATTGAAAATTAATACTTGGGTAAGTACCAGTAGAACAAATCGAAGAATATTTAAAAGGACAGTGCTATTCATTCGTAGTGTTTGCTTCCAATTCTATAATTTCTTTCCGATTTTTGTTTTTTACCAAGTATACATTCTTGACGTTGGCCATATCATTGAACAGTTGAACATCGATATTGTAAAAACTCTTGGAAGTATTTAAGTCATATTTTTTAATGGTTCCAATTGGAATATTTTCAGGGAAAATACTGGACATTGCTCCGGTCACGATAGTATCGCCAACGACTAAAGGAACCAATCTGGGAATATCTATTAGTTGAACGACGTTATACTCTTTGGCATCCCAAATAAGTGAGCCAAAGTAGTTGGTATTCTTAATTTTGGCGTTAATGTTAGATTTGGTATTCAGGACACTTTGGACCGTTGAAAAGTTTGAAGATGTATTTTCGACAATACCTAAAATACCATTGGTGGTAATTACCCCCATGTCCTGGGCTACACCCTGTTTTTGACCTTTATCCAAGGTAATGTAATTTCTGGGTGAGGAGAAGCTATTTTTTATAAGATTGGCACTGATTACCTCATAATCAATGGCGGTCGTACCCAGTTGAAGACCACTTTTCTCTTCGGAATTAAATAATAACTTTCGCAATTCCTCATTCTCTTGGACCAATCTGTTATTTTCATCCCTAAGCTCAAAATATGAAGAAATATCCGCTGCCGTATTATAAATATTTCCGGTAATCCATTTGGAGGAATTAAAAAATTTTGATTGATGGTATGAATGAGACCTGACAGTCATTATTAAAGATACGGCCATAAGAAAAACATATAAAAATGTAATTCTGTAGCTTAAAATAAAATTGATGATGCGCTGCATGCAATCATATCATTAAGAAAGTACAACAACTTTCGGGTGACCAAAAATGCTTGGGTAACCGAATTATTTTATCAATATACTTTTATAACGCTCTAAATTTTTAAGCGCTATGCCCGTACCGCGGACAACTGCCCGCAAAGGGTCTTCCGCTATATAAACGGGCAAATCCGTTTTTTGGGAAAGCCTTCTGTCCAATCCCCTTAGCATAGATCCACCACCTGCTAAATAAATACCTGTATTGTAGATGTCAGCAGCTAGCTCCGGAGGCGTCTGCGAAAGTGTTTCCATAACGGCATCCTCAACTCGCAATATACTTTTATCGAGTGCTTTGGCGATTTCCCTGTATGAAACTTGAACCTGTTTTGGCTTCCCAGTTAACAAATCTCTACCCTGTATGGATTTATCTTCCGGCGGCGATTTTAAATCTTCCGTTGCAGAACCTATTTCTATTTTAATAGCTTCGGCAGTGCTTTCCCCAACGTACAGGTTGTGTTGCGTTCGCATATAATAGATAATGTCGTTCGTGAACACATCCCCTGCAATCTTAACTGATTTGTCACACACGATTCCACCAAGCGCAATGACTGCAATTTCAGTAGTTCCACCACCTATATCCACGATCATATTTCCTTTGGGCTGCATAATATCCAGACCTATACCAATAGCGGCGGCCATGGGTTCATGAATCAAATAGACTTCTTTTCCGTTTACCCGCTCTGCGGACTCGCGTACCGCACGCATTTCTACCTCGGTAATCCCGGAAGGAATACAAATCACCATTCTTAGGGCGGGAGGGAACCATTTTTTCTTTAAGGCAGGAATATTTTTAATGAACATATTGATCATCTTTTCAGATGCATCAAAGTCGGCAATTACCCCATCCTTTAATGGCCTGATCGTCTTAATATTCTCATGGGTTTTTCCCTGCATCATGTTGGCTTCCTTGCCTACAGCTATTATTTTTCCGGAGATACGGTCTCTAGCTACTATGGACGGGCTGTCAACTACTACTTTATCTAAGTGAATTATTAGGGTGTTTGCAGTACCAAGGTCAATCGCAATTTCCTCGGTCATGAAATCAAAAAATCCCATAAAAAGTGTCGGTTTTTCGGATTAAAAATAAAATTAAGGACTAAAGTACTAAAATTAATGCTTAAAATGTCTAGTACCAGTCATTACCATTGCTAACCCGTTTGCATTACAATAATCTATACTCAATTGATCTTTTATTGATCCACCAGGTTGTATCACGCTTTTGATACCAGCGTTATCTGCAATCTCTACACAATCGGGAAAAGGAAAGAACGCATCGCTTGCCATGACGGCTCCTTCTAAGTCAAAATTAAAGGACTTTGCTTTATGAATTGCTTGGTTCAGGGCATCTACTCGTGAAGTTTGTCCCGTTCCACTTGCACATAGTTGTTTATTCTTTGCAAGGACTATGGTGTTGCTCTTCGTGTGCTTGCAGAGCTTTGAAGCGAAAATCAAATCTTCGATTTCCTGTATGTTGGGTTCTTGTTTGGTAACCGTTGTAAGACTGTCCGATCTATCGGTCTTGGAATCCTTGTCTTGTACCAATACGCCATTTAAGCAGGTTCTGACCAAAGTTTCTGGTAGTGCTACTTCATTTTGCACTAATATGATTCGGTTCTTTTTTCCTTTAAGTATTTCCAAAGCTTCTTCTGAAAAACTAGGGGCAATTACCACTTCACAAAACAATTTGTGGATTTCTTCGGAAGTAGGGCCATCAATTTCTACATTGGAAATAAGAATACCTCCAAATGCTGAAACAGGGTCACCAGCAAGCGCATCAACATAGGCTTCTTTAATGGTATTCCTAGTGGCAAGACCACAGGCATTGTTGTGTTTTAAAATGGCAAAAGTTGGAGCATCGTTCTTAAATTCAGCCATTAAATTTACCGCAGCGTCAACATCTAAAAGATTGTTATAGGAAAGCTCTTTACCGTGAAGTTTGGTGAACATAGCTTCAAAATCCCCGTAGAAATATCCTTTTTGATGTGGGTTTTCACCATAGCGGAGTACTTTTCCGTTTTGCTCACTTATTTTTAAGGCCGTTTCGGTTACATCACCATTAAAATAATTGAAAATTGCCGAATCATAATGAGAAGAAATATTAAATGCCTTGGTTGCAAAACGCTTTCTGTCCTCTAACGTAGTTGAACCGTTTTCTTTTGAAATTACATTTAAAAAGTCCCCGTAATCTTTCATTGAAGAAACACAAAGTACATCTCTAAAGTTTTTGGCCGCAGCACGGATAAGGGAGATACCGCCAATATCTATTTTTTCGATAACATCTTGTTCGGATGCGCCGCTGGACACCGTCTTTTCAAAAGGGTACAAATCAACAATGACAATGTCCAATTGGGGAATTTCAAATTCTGCCATTTGTGCAACATCACTTTCGTTGTCCTGTCTGTTCAATATTCCACCAAAGACCTTTGGGTGAAGTGTTTTTACACGACCGCCCAAAATAGAAGGGTAGCTTGTAACATCTTCGACTGGCACCACATTGATGCCTAAATCTTGAATGAATTTTTCTGTTCCTCCCGTCGAGTAGAGGGTTACGCCAAGTTCATCAAGTTTCTTTACAATAGGCTCCAGTCCATCTTTGTGAAAAACGGAAATTAATGCGGCAGCAGCTTTTTTAGTGGTGTTCATTTTGTGTCTTAAAATCAATTTATTAAGCACACAAAAGTAAATTTTTTGTTAGTAAAAAGTTATAGGGGTTATCAACAAATTGCTACTAGTTTTAAAGAATCTGTGCTACTTTTTCATTTATGAATTCCAAAAAGTGTTCATCTTCTTCGGTAAATGGGTCGGGAGTATTGGAATCAATATCAATTTGACCAATATTAGCTCCATTCTTGAACAGCGGGACAACAATTTCAGCCTTTACGGTAATACTGCAGGCAATATAATTATCTTGGGCTGCAACATCGGGTACTACAAAGTTTTCATTGCTTACCGCTACTTGCCCACAAATTCCTTTTCCGAAGGGAATTATGGTATGATCTGTGGGTTCCCCGGCATAAGGACCGAGTTTCAATTCATTTTTATTTCCATTTTTAAAATAGAAGCCTACCCAATCGTAATACTCTACGGTATCTTTTAAAAGTTGACATAATTCTTCCAAACGATTTTCTATACTTTTTTCGTTTTCGGATAGAATTTCAGTGACTTTTGGTCTTAGGGATACTAACATGAAAATAGTTTTTGCAAATGTATTTTAATAAGTGATTTTGGTCGTTGAAAATATTGAAAATTACACTTTGCAATACTCTAAATTTTAGTTAACATGATATATTTAAAATTTAAAGAGGCACAATTTTTGTAATTTTGCCTTTGTGAAAAAGGTTTTCCAACATACTACGTGCATAGTACTCGCTATACTTGTTTTGCTATCTACGGTTTCTTGGACCGTGGATAAGCATTTTTGTATGGGCAGGGTCATGGATATTGCGCTATTCATAAATGCCGATGATTGTGGTATGGAGGATGCTATGACCGCTATGGGAATGGAAAAAATGGAAAATCATTGTTGTGATGATGAATCCTTTACGCTCGAAGGTCAAGATGATTTAAAGCTGTCTTGGGATGATTTTGAACTGGACCATAAATTATTTCTGGTAGTCTTTTCGCGATCTTACTTTGATTTATTTGTTCCGGTCGAAGAGCTTCCGGTTCCACACGAAAAATACCCACCTCCCAATTTGGTCAGGAACATCCAAGTTTTTGACCAAGTCTTTTTAATTTGATGCTATTGAACTTTTTTAAAGTCCTTTCATAAGGACTAAATGGCACATTCTTCTGTGCCAAGTACAAACGTTCAATACAAACAAATGAGATATATTTTAATACTTTTTTTATGGCTTCCCATATCGATTACTGCACAAGATGCAATAAGGGGAATGGTGATGGAAGCCAATACTGAAAACAAACATATTGGACTCGCAGGAGCTAATGTGTATTGGTTAAATTCCCAGATTGGAACAATGACCAAGAATGATGGTACATTCAGTATTCCCTACACAAAAGAGCACAACAAGCTGATTGTTAGTTTTGTTGGATTCAAGACGGATACGTTGACCATCAATGAACCAAAAAACATTCATCATTGGTTAAAACCTTCCAATCAATTGGATGAAATAGTTTTAGAACAGAAAAGGGACGCGGTTCAAAAAACGTTCTTTTCTGCTCAAAACGTAGTTACGGTCAATAGTGCGGAGCTTTTAAAAGCTGCATGCTGCAACCTATCTGAAAGTTTTGAGACCAATCCTGCTATCGATGTTAATTTTAATGATGCCCTTACTGGAACAAAGCAGATTCAGATGCTGGGGCTTACAAGTCCTTATTTATTGATCACACAGGAAAATATTCCTATGGTGAGGGGAGCATCGCAAGTCTACGGGCTTACCTTTACGCCAGGTACTTGGGTGGAAAGCATTCAGATTACCAAAGGTGCCGGGAGTGTAGTCAATGGATATGAAAGCATTTCGGGGCAAATTAATACCGAACTCCAAAAACCGTCTACGGACTATCCCATTTTTATAAACGGATATGCCAATTTAAATGGAAGGTTGGAGCTGAATACACATATCAACAGAAAGCTATCGGATAAATGGAGCACGGGCTTTTATGTACATGGAAATCGCCGAGATGTGGAAGTCGACAATAATGATGATGGTTTTTTAGATGCTCCTTTGGCCAATCAAATCAATATTGCGAACCGCTGGCAATACCAAGATGTCGAAAAAGGATGGGTCAGTTTTTTCAATGTTCGATTTCTGAATGATGAAAAGCAGGTAGGGCAGACGAATTTTAATCCAGATGTAGATAAATTCACTACAACTGCATGGGGAAGTGAAATTGATACCAGGCGGTTTGATAGTTCGCTCAAATTAGGATATGTCTTTCCTGAATCACCCTATCAAAGTTTTGGTTTTCAGGTTTCCTACAGTAATCATGCACAAGATTCTTTTTATGGATTTAATGTTTATGATATAGATCACGAGAGTCTATACTCTAATTTTCTGTTTAATTCAATATTGGGAAATACAAAAAACAAGTTTAAGGCGGGCTTGACCTTTGCTTTTGATGGATACAATGAGTTAGTGAACAATCAAGATTTTGCACGAACCGACCGTTCAGCTGGAGCTTTTTTTGAATACAGTTACACCAATCTTGAAAAATTGAGTTTAACCGCTGGCTTGCGTGTAGACACCCATAATCGTTTAGGTACTTTCATTACACCAAGACTACATATTCGTTATACCCCTTGGGAGAAAGGTAGTCTAAGGGGGTCTTTTGGGATCGGGAGAAGAGCGGCCAATATTTTTGCCGAAAATCAGCGGTTGTTCGCTTCATCAAGAACCATTCGACTGGTACAAAACGAAGGGAATATATATGGTTTTGATGCCGAAAAGGCATACAATTATGGTGTAAGTTTTATACAAGGCTTTACTTTGTTTGATAGGCCAGGAGATATTTCAGTGGATTTTTATCGAACCGATTTTGAAAATCAAATCGTTGTGGATTGGGAAAATCCTAGAGAGGTTGTCTTTTCAAATCTTGACGGAAAAAGCTTTGCCAATAGTTTGCAAATTGAGCTGAACCATGAAGTTTTGCCCAATGTAGAGCTGCGAACCGCATACAAATATTATGACGTACGAACCGATTATCAAACCGGACTTTTACAAAAACCGTTGCAAGCCAGAAATCGTTTCTTTGCTAATGTAGGCTACAACACCACAGCGAAGGAAAATGGTGCGCAATGGCGTTTTGATTATACCTTGCACACTTTGGGAAAACAACGATTGCCAAATACCTCTCAAAATCCGGAAGCTTTTCAATTGGGAGAATTCTCTGGAGCTTATAGCTTGATGAACGCACAAATAACCAAGGTTTTCTCAAAGAAATTTGAGATGTACGTTGGGGGTGAAAATTTGACCAATTTTAGACAAAATAATCCTGTTTTGGATGCAGAAAACCCATTTGGCCCTAATTTTGACACTACTATAGTGTTCGGTCCAATTTTAGGTAGAATGGTCTATACAGGTTTTAGATTTAAATCATAATTTAATACAAATAGAAATGAAAAATACAGTATTAATAATAGTTTGTTTTTTAGGTGTTTTAACCATAAACGCTCAAGACAAAAAAAAGAAAATGAATTTTGAAGTTGATGGTATATGTGAAATGTGCAAAATGCGAATTGAGAAAGCCGCACTTAATGTAACGGGTGTAAAATATGCGATCTGGGATATTCCAACGCACCAACTCTCTTTAATTGTGGATGAGCGAAAAACGGATGCCATGACAATAAAAGCTGCATTGGTTGAAGCTGGTCACGATACAAAAGAGTTGAAAGCTTCGGAAGAAGCATATGATAAGATTCATCCGTGTTGTAAATACCGGGAGGATAATACAGAGGACCGTAAAAAGCACTAAATGGAACATACTTATTCGGTGACCGGAATGACCTGCCAAGGTTGTGTTGCTTCTGTGTCCAAAAAGTTATTGTCCGTTAAGGGGATAGAACAAGTTGAGGTGAATTTGGAGAATGCCGAGGCTAGAATAACTTCAGAAAATCATCTTCAGAACGGTGCATTGCAAGATGCTCTGGGGAGCAAGTACAGTATTTCTGAAATGCCTACTGAAGTATCGGGAATACCTATTCAAGAAGCACAATCCAAATGGGTACAGCTTCGGCCTTTGTTTTTGATTTTTACGTATTTGTTCGCAGCCTCGTTCCTATTGAATTTCAAAAATTGGGATACTACTTCAGCTATGTTGGACTTTATGGGATTGTTCTACATCGTCTTTAGCTTCTTTAAGTTTTTGGATTTAAAAGGTTTTCCTGAAAGTTTTCGCATGTACGACCCATTGGCAAAAGCTGTTCCAGTGTATGGATGGATCTATCCATTTCTGGAACTTGGCCTTGGCCTCCTATTTCTTATGCGAATTGAGGTGGAAATCGCTTTAGTTGCTACAATACTTGTTTTGGGAATAACGACTTTTGGAGTAATTAAAACCTTAGTGGATAAAAAAAGCATTCGATGTGCCTGTTTGGGAACGGCATTAAAACTTCCCATGACCGAAGCAACATTCATTGAAAATGCCATTATGTTGGTGATGGCTTTTTGGATGTTGGGAAGTATATTTTAATCTTATCGGGTTAAATTTTCCGAGGGTTACTTCGTTCATTTTGTTGGGATTGCCGGACACGAATTGGCACGAATTTTTCGAAGAATCTTTTTTGAGATTTGGCGTATCGTGGCTAGCTCCAAGGATATTTACAAGTGTCAGGTCCAGCGCACTCGACTTAATTATACAAAACAAAAAAACCGCTCCAATTATTGGAGCGGTTTTTTCTATTAAAATCAATATTCTTCGGATTACATCATGCCCGGCATTCCACCGCCGCCGCCCATTGGAGGCATAGCTGGAGCATCTTCTTTAATATCGGTCAATGCACATTCTGTGGTCAATATCATTCCAGCAACAGAAGCTGCATTTTCTAAAGCAACACGAGTTACTTTAGTAGGGTCTATGATACCTGCTTTCATCATTTCAACATACTTGTCAGATTTGGCATCAAAACCAAAATCCCCTTTACCTTCCATAACTTTGGCAACAACAACAGAACCTTCACCACCAGCATTTTCAACTATGGTACGCAATGGAGATTCAATTGCTCTGGCAACGATTTGCAATCCTGTTTCTTCATCTGCATTTACAGCGCTAACCTTAGAAAGTACTGATTTAGCTCTAACCAATGCAACACCACCACCTGCAACGATACCTTCTTCAACGGCAGCTCTCGTAGCATGCAGCGCATCATCCACACGGTCTTTCTTCTCTTTCATTTCAACTTCAGATGCAGCACCTACATAAAGTACGGCAACACCACCAGCAAGTTTGGCCAAACGCTCTTGCAACTTCTCTTTATCGTAATCGGAAGTAGTAGTTTCAATCTGCGCTTTTATTTGATTGACGCGGGTCTTGATATTTTTTGCAACACCTCCACCGTTAACTATGGTAGTGTTGTCTTTGTCGATTGTAACTCTTTCCGTAGTACCCAACATATCTATTGTTGCGGTTTCCAAAGAGAATCCTCTTTCTTCCGAGATTACGGTTCCGTTTGTCAAAATAGCGATATCCTCTAACATTGCTTTTCTTCTGTCTCCAAAACCGGGAGCTTTGACGGCTGCAATTTTTAACGAACCTCTTAGTTTGTTCACGACCAAAGTTGCCAATGCCTCACCATCTACATCTTCGGCAATAATCAATAATGGCTTTCCAGACTGTGCTACGGGCTCCAATACTGGAAGTAAATCTTTCATAGCAGAAATCTTCTTATCAAATAAAAGGATATACGGATTGTCCAAATCTGCAATCATTTTCTCCGAATCAGTTACAAAGTAAGGAGAAAGATATCCTCGGTCAAACTGCATTCCTTCAACGACATCAACATACGTATCTGTTCCTTTTGCCTCCTCAACGGTTATTACACCTTCTTTGCCAACTTTTCCGAACGCTTGTGCAATTAAATCACCAATGTTCTCATCATTATTAGCAGAAATTGCGGCTACTTGCTTTATCTTTTCAGAAGAATCTCCAACCTTTTTGGACTGCTTTGCCAAGTTCTCAACAATAGCTTCTACTGCCTTGTCAATACCTCTTTTTAAATCCATAGGATTGGCACCAGCTGCTACATTCTTAAGACCTTCTTTTACGATTGCTTGTGCAAGAACTGTTGCGGTAGTTGTTCCATCACCGGCCAAGTCGTTGGTTTTGGAAGCTACCTCTTTTACCATTTGTGCGCCCATGTTCTCAAGCGCATCTTCCAATTCTATTTCCTTTGCAACGGTTACACCGTCCTTAGTAACTTGGGGAGCACCGAATGATTTGCTAATGATAACGTTTCTACCCTTTGGCCCCAAAGTAACTTTTACTGCATTTGCTAAGGCATCAACACCTTTTTTAAGACCATCACGTGCTTCTATATCAAATTGAATATCTTTTGCCATTTTCTTTAGTTGATTTTTTTATTAAACAATTGCTAAAATGTCGCTTTCGCGCATCATCAAATAGTCAGAGCCATCTAATTTTAGTTCTGTGCCGGCATATTTTCCATAAAGAACCATATCGCCAACCTTCACCGTAACTGCCTCGTCTTTGGTACCAGGACCAACGGCAACTACTTTTCCTTTTTGTGGTTTTTCTTTTGCGGTATCGGGAATAATGATTCCAGAAGCTGTTTTTGTCTCAGCTTCAACAGGTTCTATAAGAACTCTATCTGCTAATGGTTTGATATTGACTTTAGCCATATTATTAATTTTTAGGTATTTGTTTTAAAAATTCTGAATACTTTGGGCAGAAATTATGCCATTGGTTAAAAACTGACATTATTAGAAAACAAAAATGCCAGCTTGTCACTCAAGCTGGCATTTTTATATATATTGTCATTATTGTTAGTTGATCGTATCCGCAGGATTATCGTTCGTAACAGGTGGAAGTTGTTCTGGAACTTCTTCTGGTACGGTCTCCGGAATTGTAGTTTCTACATCATCTCCCTGTAATAATTTGGAATCCGCTTGGCTGTAGCTTCCTTTAAGGGAAACGTTAGAAACAAGAATCAAAACAATTAATAGGGATGCCAAGGTCCAAGTACTTTTGTCCAAGAAATCCCCTGTCTTTTTCACACCCCCAACTACTTGGTTGCCTCCACCTCCAAATGAAGAAGATAAACCGCCACCTTTAGGGTTTTGAACCATAATGACCAATACCAGTAAAAGGCACACTATGATAATAAGTATTAAAAATATTGTAAACGTACTCATGATTTTTTATTATTCGTTTTCCTTCTGAAGCTTCTTTATCGTCCGAATTTGGTCTGCAAAGAAACCATTTTTTTCTGGATATTTCAAACTCAATATTTTAAAGGCTTGAATGGCTTTTTTATACTTTTTCTGTTCTAGGTACACTTTGGCCAAAGTCTCTGTCATCAGCTCGTTGGTATTCATTTTTGTGGACTCTTTTATCTTTACCTTTACCTTTGAATCTTCATTTGGAATGATCTTGGGCTTACTTTCGATAAACTTGTCCAGCAAATCAAACTTTTTCTTTTTTTCCAGCTCTGCCGTTTCTTCAGATTCGGTTTCTTCGGAAGTGCTTTTGGAAGCCAATTGCAACCATTCCGTAAAAGAGTGTTTTTCTTTTTTCGTGAACGGGATGGGTTTTCCAATGTTCAAATCAGTATCAGGACTTTTTTTTTCTGATATAGCGGGATCTTCTGTTTCGGGCTTCTTCGATTTAAAAAGCGTTGGGTTTAGAATACGCTCTGCATCCTCTATGTTTTGCGGTAAGGCACCCTCTTTGGATTCTCCCAGAATGGTCTCCATATCTGGATTGGGCTGAATTTCTTCAGAAACGGCTGTTTTATCTTCCAACTTTTGGCCCCGTCCCATTATAGTGTCCGCAATGTTGTTTTGGACAAATTCCTTGGATGTGACAAAATCAAAAAGCACGTCCCTATCCGCAGTATGGGCAGCAGTGACCTTTAATGCATTATTGTATTTATAGCTGTCTAGATTTTTTAGTCCTTTTAGATGTAATGCTCTTGCAGTTTGAAAATAAGGGTATTCATCAATAATATCCTCCAATGCCTGCGTCTGTTTTGGTGACAGGATAGTATCTGATTTTTGAATGATTTGTATGAAGTCGGATACATTCATGAGGCTTACCAGTTTCCTAAAGAGGCATTAAAAATATCTTGGGTTATACGATCAAAAATTTCTTCATGGGCCTGTGCTTGCACTGAAGCCAATGTAGCGGTTGCATCAAAATCAAAAAAGAAGGAAAAACGTTTTTCAAAGTCCACTTCATCTTTTGTTTTATTAAAAAACCGAACATTGACACTCATGGTAAGGCGGTTTTGTGCCGTAAGTTGATCTGCTGTTGCAGTCATGGGAACAACCCTATACTCCACAATCTCCCCTTCGTACAACAAATCTCCATTACTGCCCGTAAGTGCTAAACTTGTTAGGTTGGTAATCAGTTCTTGCAGTGCATTGGTGAAATCCCTATCCAAACCAGGTTCAATAACGGAACCCGGACTCTGGTCCGCATAGTTTTGGAAAAAATTCACCTGAAAGCTTTGAGCGGTTCCAATATCCGCTCCAGAGAAATTATAAGCTCCGCAACCGTAAAGGCATAGCACAAGGGAAAGGAATCCAAATTTATAGTTACTTTTTCTCATCGGTTTTTGTTCTTGTAATAGTTTCAAAAGATTTTGCAATCTAGAGATCGTACTGCTTAATTTTTCTATAAAGAGTTCTTTCAGAAATGCCTAATTCCGTAGCGGCCGCTTTTCGTTTTCCTCGATTTCGCTCTAACGACTTTTTAATCAATTCAATTTCTTTTTCCTGGAGGGATAGCGTTTCTTCTTCCTCTATCTCTTCGGCAAAATGGTAACGATCTTCCTGTGGTTGCGTTACCGTAGCACTGGTTTCTACAATAGGCTCGGGTAAATGAAGCACTTCTGCCGTTCTGTTTTCTTGTTGTGGAACCTCGTCCTCTTTAGTTCCATATATCTTTCTGATCAAGGTCTCGTTTTCTTCCTGAACTTTTTCAGAATCATTGTTCTTTAGCAGCTCCAAGGTAAGTTTTTTTAAATCATTCAAATCACCCTTCATATCAAACAACACCTTGTAGAGAATTTCCCTTTCGTTGCTAAAATCGCTATCTTTTTTTGCCTGCCCTACAACGGCAGGTAGATTACTGGTATTGGCATTGGGTAGGTAACCATTGAGTGTGGATGCTGTTATGGCCCTATTTTCTTCGAGGACAGAAATTTGTTCTGCTATGTTTCGTAATTGACGAATGTTGCCCGGCCACCTATATTTTAATAATAATTGAACCGCCTGCTCTTCGAGACGGATTGTGGGCATTTTATATTTCTGGCCAAAATCCGAAGCAAATTTCCTAAATAATAAATGAATGTCCTCTTGGCGGTCGCGAAGTGGAGGAATACTAATTTCTACAGTACTTAACCTATAATAGAGGTCTTCTCTGAACTTCTCTTTTTCAATGGCTTCGAACATATTTATATTGGTAGCCGCCACAATCCTTACATCTGTTTTTTGAACTTGCGAGGAACCTACCTTTAAAAATTCTCCATTTTCCAGAACCCTAAGCAAGCGTACTTGTGTAGTTAACGGAAGTTCTCCAACTTCATCTAAAAATATAGTTCCACCATCCGCTACTTCAAAATAACCACTTCGTGTTTGTGTAGCTCCTGTAAAAGCTCCTTTTTCATGCCCAAAAAGCTCACTATCTATAGTCCCCTCGGGAATGGCACCACAATTTACCGCTATGTATTTTGCATGCTTTCTGTGGGAAAGGGAGTGAATAATCTTTGGGATGGCCTCTTTACCAACACCGCTTTCCCCGGTCACCAGCACCGAAATATCCGTAGGGGAGACCTGTATGGCCTTTTGCAAAGCTCTATTGAGCTTTACATCATTGCCTATAAGTTCAAAACGTTGTTTTATGGATTGAACGTTTTCCATATATTAGTTGTTCTTTGAATATGCAACGGCCTCTCCAATTAGCGTTGCGGACGTACATTCATTAATTTTTACATTGACAAAATCCCCGACCTTGTAATGTTCCTTTGGAAAAACAACCACGGTATTTTGGGAATTTCTTCCTTTCCAATGTGCATCGGATTTTTTTGAAGGCCCTTCGATCAAAACTTCTTCGATTTTGCCAAGATGTTGTTGGGTTCTATAAAGTGCGTGTTGTTGCTGAAGATTGATTATATCGTTTAGACGCCTTTTCTTAATGTCTTCTGGAACATCATCATCCAACTTTCTTGCTGCCATGGTTCCAGGTCTTTCCGAATAAGCGAACATAAAACCAAAGTCATATTTCACATACTCCATAAGACTCAAAGTGTCTTGATGGTCTTCTTCGGTTTCGGTAGGAAAGCCGGTAATCATGTCCTGACTGATAGCGCAGTCTGGGATGATTTCTCGAATATTATCGATTAACTCAAAATACTCTTCTCTCGTATGTAGGCGATTCATGGCCTTTAAAATTCGGTTGCTGCCACTTTGAACGGGAAGGTGTATGTAATTGCAGATGTTTTCATACTTTGCCATGGCCTCTATAACATCCAAGGTCATATCCTGTGGATTGGAAGTAGAAAAACGTATTCGCATTTTTGGCTGTGCCGTTGCCGTTAATTCCAAAAGCTTCGCAAAATTTACCGAAGTTGCCTTCTGCATTTCCGAAGCTTTTTCAAAATCTTTCTTCAATCCTCCACCATACCAAAGGTAACTGTCCACATTTTGTCCCAACAGCGTAATTTCCTTAAACCCTTTTTCCCAAAGATCGTTTACCTCTTCAAGAATGGACTGTGGGTCACGACTTCTTTCACGTCCCCGGGTAAACGGAACTACACAAAAGGTGCACATATTGTCGCAGCCTCGAGTTATGGAAACAAAAGCGCTTACCCCATTCGAATTTAATCGCACCGGAGCAACGTCACCATAGGTTTCGTCTTTGGACAGTATTACGTTAACAGCGTTTCTGCCCCCATCGATTTCTTGAATAAGGTTGGGCAGGTCCTTATAGGCATCTGGCCCTACGACCATGTCCACAATTTTTTCCTCTTCCAGAAATTTGCTTTTGAGACGTTCGGCCATACAGCCAAGCACGCCAACTTTCATTCCTGGATTTATCTTTTTGACCGCATTGAATTTTTCCAAACGCTTGCGTACGGTCAGTTCCGCTTTTTCTCTAATGGAGCAAGTATTGACCAATACCAAATCTGCTTCCTCTAGTTGTTGGGTCGTATTAAAACCTTCTTTTGCCAAGATTGAGGCCACAATCTCGCTATCGGAAAAATTCATCTGGCAACCATAGCTCTCAATGTAGAGTTTCCGGCTGTTGTCCTTATTCTTTTCCAATGCCAAGGTATTCCCTTGTTGGCTTTCATCTATAACTTTCTCTATGTTTTCGTTCGCTGTCATTTCGTTATAATGGGATGCAAAGATAATGCATATTCTATGTTGGTGACAATTTGGCAGTATATTTTAATACTATATTTAGGTATTATTAAGTTATTGTTAGCTTCAATCTTAATTTAACCAAGATATATGAATATTGAAGGTTTGTCCCAAAAAATAAGCGAAAGTAAGCCGTTGGATTTTGGAAGTATTTTTAATAATTCCCTAGAGCTCT
Source organism: Bacteroidota bacterium (assembly GCA_039030475.1). GTDB lineage: Bacteria > Bacteroidota > Bacteroidia > Flavobacteriales > Flavobacteriaceae > Flagellimonas. Next base: position 2,099 of record JBCCEC010000001.1, on the reverse strand, counting down.
TTAAAAAAGTCTGGCTGGAAGGATTTGTAATCGTTCTTTTGACATTCGCATCCATGTTACCCTTTTATGTGTTGTTCTATGTACCCATGTTGACTTTTGGTATCGCAGACCCTGAAGCGTTTCAGAACGATGAAATGCCACCAATGGCCGCATTGTTAACACTCTTGTGCATGCCCATTTTTCTATTGGGAGTAATGGTGTGCAGTTTATGCTTAAATGCGGCATTTTTAAGGATATGTTGGCTAAAGGATTTAAATCGACCTGTAGATGGTTACTTTTTTTACTTTAAAAAAGAATATTTGATCAAGGCCTTATTGCTTTCGTTGATTATTTTTGGACTTAGCATTTTAGGGTTTTTGGCCTGTGGGTTGGGAATGTTTTATTTGGTTGTTCCCCTTTCACTTTTTCCTGTATTCTTTGCTTTTAATAAAGAACTAAGTGCAATGGACATTACAAAAGCAAGTTTTGCCCTTGGGAACAAAAATTGGGGTGTGATTTTTGGAGCACTCCTGCTAACGGGTATTATTGGTCAACTTGGAGTATTACTATGTTTTGTTGGGGTATTTTTTACGGCAATGATTAGCAGGGTTCCTGTCTATTTCGTTTATAAAGAAGCAGTTGGTTTTCCACCGCAGTTATAATTTTTTTAAGATTGTTACGCAACTTTGTTTAAGTTTTTTAATCTATAGGATACAATTCTAACAAAAAAACTAAACAAAAATGAAAAAGAAACTTTTACTGTCGTTGGGCATACTTGTATTGGTCTTTTCATCTTGCGACAATAAAGATGATGATTATGCAGAATACTTGGTCGCCCGCCCCTTGATCATGAGCAAGGCTGAATTTGCTACGAGTTTATCCATAGAAGTCCCTCGCCCTATCGACGAATCTGGGAAAGTGTATACATATCAAGACTATATTTTCATCAATGATAAAAGTCAAGGGATTCATGTAATAGACAACAGCAATCCCCAACAACCACGAAAAATTTCATTTATTAAGATTCCGGGTAATGTGGATATCTCAATAAAAGATGATTTTTTGTTCGCTGATAGTTTAATGGACTTGGTGGTTTTGGACATTTCGGATATCGATAATATTAAACCAGTAAATCGATTGGAAAATGTTCTCGGTAACTATGTTTTCTTTCCTTTTGAAGCCGATATTGTTGAGAATACGAATTTTGATTATGATACAGAGATGATAATTGGATGGCAAACGGTTACAGAGCGCAGATTGATTGAAGAAGTTGAACAAACTAGAATCGATTTTTTCAATGATGCTGCACTTGCTGAATCGACCAATGGCGGGGATACAGGTCAGGGAGGTTCTTTGGCGCGTTTTAAAATTGTAGATGATTTCCTGTATGCAGTGGATAGCCATAACATTAATATATTCAATATTTCAGATTTGGAGAATCCCCAAGATTTAGAAGATGTGTATGCAGGGTTCGATATTGAAACAATTTTTAACAGGGACAATCACTTATTTTTAGGGAGTATGCGCGGAATGTACATTTATGATATTACTTCCCCAGCAACCCCAACCTTTGTATCGGAATTTCAGCACGGTACCGCTTGCGACCCCGTGGTCGTGGATGGCGATTATGCTTACGTAACCTTACGTGGCGGAAATGAGTGTGGCGCTCTGGATAGTGGACTGTTCATTGTGGATATTTCAAATATAGAAAGTCCCGAGTTAGCTGTGGACTACCCAATGGATGAGCCTTACGGGTTGGGAATCAAAGATGAGAAGCTATTTATTTGTGATGGAAGTTCTGGATTGAAAGTTTACGATAAAACAGATGTGAATAATCTAATAAGCTTAAACCATTTTAAGAATATCGTGACCTTTGATGTAATTCCTCTGGAAAGCCATTTGATCATGGTAGGGGATGAGGTACTCTATCAATATGAATATTTGGATGATGACATAAAACTGATCAGTCAGATAGGTCTGAACTAAAAAATGCCCCTCAAGTGAGGGGCATTTTTTATTCCAAAATTCCAAAATTCCAAAATTCCAAAATTCCAAAATTCCAAAATTCCAAAATTCCAAAATTCCAAAATTCCAAAATTCCAAAATTCCAAAATTCCAAA